>JBMTJI010000047.1:0-2003 GCA_049438185.1 Candidatus Poseidoniaceae archaeon | reverse complement strand
GCCCGACTCGGATTCGAACCGAGGTCGGCGGGACCAAAACCCACCATGATGGACCACTACACCATCGGGCTGTGAACTGTGGGCGGATGTTCTTGTTTTTGTCCTTGTCGGCTTGTGGGCCTCATTCAAGCAAGGATGCGAATTCCGTTCCATCTGTCTTCATACGAGCGCTGGCTATGAATTCATACAAATCAATACCTTGCTTTGCGTAATTCATGGCTTGCAAACCCATGTCGAGTTTGTCCATGGCCTTGACGAATTGAGCCTCTTGAGTTTCCGCTTGTTCGTATTCATCAAACAAGTCGATCCATTGTGGTGCAACCTTGAGCATACCTTCTCGCTCAAGGTCATGTTTCTCTTGACCTTTGATGGTGTCATGCGGTGTTAAATCACCAACGACAATCTCGGCAACATCATGAACAAGACAGAGCTGCAATACTTTGGATAAATTAAGATGGGCTGGGCATAATCGAAGAGCGAGAATCGCCATTCCCCAAGAATGTGCTGCGACCGATTCTGGGTTTGATACACCTGCTCGAACCCAGCCAGCTCGATCGATATCTTTCAACTTCAAGAGTGTAAGAAGTTCTTCTCGCATGTCCAAGGCAATGGACGAGTACTCAAAACCCCTGTGCTGTTGGAGCAACCATGGAGAAGGGTGAACCGACCTGGTGGAACGACGCACTTCATCACTTCAGAAATGACACGATCATGGCTGATTGCATCAAAACGTACGGAACAGACGGACTCAAAGGACGTGGAGATCTGTTCTACACGATTGTTCGTTCCATCATCGGTCAACAAATCAGTGTGATCGCAGCCGAAAGCATCTGGAACCGCTTTGAGGCGATGGTTGGAAGCGTTACCCCCAACAACGTTCGCAAGTTCACGAAAGAAGAGATTGCATCATGTGGGATCACTCGTCCAAAAAGCGGTTACATCCTTGGATTAGCCATAGATTCCGAATTACTTCTGAATTATCCATATTCAACATCAACAGTGGACGAAGTTCGAAAACATCTCATTCAATTCAAAGGAGTTGGCCCTTGGACGGCCGAAATGGTGATGATCTTCGCACTGCTTCTGCCTGATGTCTACAGTCCGAAAGATATCGGATTGGTCAATGCCATCAAACGATTGTTTCCGGAAGTCGAAACGATGGAGGAAGCAGAAGAGGTCGCAAAACGCTGGGCTCCTTACCGTACCATGGCGTGTTGGTATCTGTGGAGAACACTTGACCCAATTCCTGTTGAGTATTGATTCTGAATCCACAAAATGATTATATCTGTTCTTGTTGTAAGCACAACATGCCAAAAACGTTTGACAGAGCCCCCGAGTTGCCAAAGATGCGACGTAGAATTGGTCGAGACACGACCGAACTCATGATTACGACATTGGCATTATTGGGTACTGCAGGTCTCGTAGGAGTCATGATTCGTGCTTCGGTTTTTGATATCACCTCGCAAGACGAATATGATTTCATCAAGTACTTCTTCATTGCGACAACAGCGGTTTTGTGGCTTGTTGTTGTTCGCTTGGAATTAACAGCGAAGAAGAAAGCAGAACAATTGTATGACACTCAAATGAAGGAATATGAGATCCTCAGAACAAAGTGGTTGGAAATTGCTACAATGAAGTTGGAACGTGATGCACAGACTTCAATGAACACGAATATGATGGTTGCACCACAAGTTGTCGAAAACAAGATGGTTGAAATTAAAACCGAATCAGAGTCTGAGCCCGGTTCTGACGAAGAGAATTAGCAAAGCGGTCAGGGAACGGCCTCGTATGCTCCACGGCCTCGGAGGTTAGTGAAAATGAGCATACTTGAATACGAGGATCGAGACATTCCAATGCCCCTTTTCTTTTCATCAATTGGTCTTATGACAGGATTCACTGTCATCTTCCCGTTGCTTGGAATCATCACATTACCTGCTGCTGTATTGATTGTTGTATCAATCATCAACGGCGATATATCATTTATCGATGAAGAGATAAATGCC
>JBMTJI010000046.1:0-2063 GCA_049438185.1 Candidatus Poseidoniaceae archaeon | reverse complement strand
GAAGGTGCAACACCATTCTACGTCGCTCACGAGAACTTCAACCGAGATATCGGTGACTGCAAGGGAATGCGTTACACCGTCCACGGTGAGAAATTCGAAGGCAGTGACGACGAATGGAACGAGTACATCCGTGCCATCCTTCCAACCGCTGAAGATGAAGAAGCTCTCAAGGAGTACTTCAAACTTGAATGGATCGAAAACAAGCCGTTGACGGCTCGTCAACTCGAATCCGGAATTGGCGCAACCGCTTGAGTGGGATCGATATGATTCCAGTCGAGTTGTTCGGCATCAATGCCGATATGGTCGAGCGTTTCTACGATGAGTTACCTGGACTTGTCGAGGATGCTTATGAAGACAAAGCCTACGTTGATGCACTGTTTGCGATCGAATCGGATCGTTCTCTCGAACATCTGAACATCGCAGATGGATGGGCCAACAACACGCCTTTGGTTTGGAACGAAGACCTCGAAAACGAGGTCTTGATGGCGCTACGAACCATCGCTTATCCGAAGGTCAACTTGCTTGAGCACATCCTTTCACTCGACAATATCGATACAGTTCGATTGTCACAGTGGATGCACTTTTCGACCAACGTCTATCCAATCTATTCACAAAAAGCATGTGAAACCCTAACTCGAATGGGCGTACCTACGCCGTTCGATCAAAACGACATCGCATCGTATGGATTGTACGTCCAACGCTTAGAAGGACTCAAACAGTATGCTCCCGCCCATGGCCTGCCGGAGATCGGTCTTCCACGAGCCCGAATCCTCCAGCTCGGCTTGGAGCGATTTGAATGAACCTGTTTTGGTTGCATACACGATTGCTCATCGTTGCCATCATCTGGGGACTTGGTTGGACGGCTGGACGCGTCGTTGCAACAGATTTCCCACCAATCACAGCAGCATGGATCCGTTACATCATTGCCGTGGCCATGTTCCTTGTTTGGCTCAAAATGACAGGGAAATTCCGAATTCCAACCGAGGAAGAATGGAAGCGGTTGTTCTACATCGGCTTCTTCTCGACTTTTCTCTATCAAGCGTTTTTCATGTATGGAATGCGCTACACCGCAGCAGGTGATGCATCGCTTATGATCACCTTCAATCCCATCATTACAGCACTTCTTGCCATTCCATTCCTCGGCGAGAAGATGACCAAGCGACTTGGAGCAGGACTCATCATCGCCCTCTCTGGTGTTGCTATTCTCTTCGTTTATTCACCCAACGTCGACATTCCTGTCGATGAACGCATCCTTGGAAACATCCTCATCATTCTTTCAGCAGGAGCATGGGCATCATCAACCATCTTCATGAAGAAAGCCATGACAACAACAACCTCAGATTCAAACGAACCACTTTCTCCTTTGGAACTCACCGTTTGGGCATCTGTCGTTGGACTGTTCATTCTCACACCGTGGGCAGGCTACGAAATCGTCGATGAGGGATGGCCTCAATTCAACTGGGAAGTCATCACTGGCATCGTCTTCCTTGCCGTCTTTTCAACAGTCATCGCCTATGTTTGGTTTGCAGAAGGGATCCGAACCATTGGAGCAGCGAAATCTGCACTCTATGTCTACCTCGTACCACCTTTTGGAATCCTTGGAGGCGTTGTTCTCATCGGAGAAAAACTCGGCCTTTCACTCCTCATCGCCTTCGTCCTCATCGTCGGTGGTGTCGCCATCGCCCAGAGCGATAAGCATGATGAAGCCCAAGCATCTGGGACAATCCATGGCGATTGAACGTGTAGCAGTCATCGGTGCAGGAACCATGGGCGCAGGTATTGCCCAAGTCTGTGCTCAAGCAGGTTGGTCAACAGCCCTCTACGATGCGTTTCCAGAAGGACTTGAACGAGGTATGCAACGTATTGATGCATTCTGGGACAAAGGTATTGCTCGTGGAAAAACCACTCAAGAGCAAAAGGAAGCATGGGCAAACAATCTCCGTGCTGAAAGCGACATGAATACTGCAGTCCACGATGTTGATCTCGTCATCGAAGCCGTTCCTGAAATTCCTGAACTCAAAGCGAAGGTCTTCGCTCAACTTGATGAAATGGCTCCAGAACAT
>JBMTJI010000045.1:0-2854 GCA_049438185.1 Candidatus Poseidoniaceae archaeon | reverse complement strand
TCGTCGGTATCGCTCGCGAGTTAAGTCGTTCAATCTACATGCATCGAGGTGATGCTGAATACATTACTGGACAAGAAGCCAACGGTGCATTGCTCGTCACTAAGGATGACGTTGATATCGAGGATATACGATTTTCAACCGTTTCAATCGTTGAGAAAGAAACCATGGTCGCAACGTTCGAAGAACTCATTGAGCAACAAAAAGCAGTCATGCAATCGATTTACGTTCTTGGTGCACTGATGGCTATTGCTATCCTCTTCAATACACTTCTCATCAATCTGAGTGAACGGGATGCAGAATTGGCTACACTCCGTGTTCTTGGTGCAAGCCGTACAAGATTGGCGATTATTCTCACGGTAGAACACTTGTTCATCGGTCTCGTTGGAGGTCTTGCTGGAGCACTAGCAAGTGTTGGGTTTTACACAGGCGTTGCCAATGTTTCCTCGACGTGGGTGTTCCACATTCCTGTGGTCATTGATTACACCGTATTCTCACAAATTATTGGCTTCGTTTTGTTTGCTGCATTGTTGACAACTCCCGTTGGTGTGTATCGAATCGGACGCATGAACTTGCTTGAAGTTGTTGCTCGGCATGAGCGTTGACTCAGCCCTGAACACCCACATTCTGCTCCAAAAAGAGCATTCTGATATTTTTCTAAAGTACTTCTGAAAATCAAAACTAAATACTCAACGACCTTGGGTGATTTATGAAGAACAGCAACAGCGAAGGAAAATGCCCAGTCATGCACGGTGGCGGAATGACACACTCGACATCAGACATGCGTTCAAACCAAGATTGGTGGCCAAAGAACCTCAACCTCAACATCCTCCATCAGCACGATGTCAAATCCAACCCTATGGGTACTGATTTTGATTACGCTGAAGCCTTCAAGAGTCTCGATTACGAGAGTCTCAAGAAAGATCTCCACGCATTGATGACCGACAGCCAAGACTGGTGGCCTGCTGATTACGGACACTACGGTCCTTTCTTCATTCGAATGACTTGGCACGCTGCTGGAACCTACCGAACCGGCGATGGTCGTGGCGGTGGTGGAACAGGTGCACAGCGATTCGCACCTCTGAACAGCTGGCCGGACAACGGCAACCTCGACAAGGCTCGCCGTTTGCTATGGCCAATCAAGCAGAAGTATGGTAACGCTATCAGTTGGGCCGACTTGCTCATCCTTACTGGTCAAATCGCTATCGAATCCATGGGCGGACCTGTCCTCGGTTTCGGCGGTGGCCGACCAGACATTTGGCATCCTGAGGACGATATCTATTGGGGTAGCGAAGACGAGTGGCTCGGAGACGACCGATACGGTGACACCCGTCAAGATCTCGAAAACCCTCTCGCTGCTGTCCAGATGGGTCTCATTTACGTCAACCCACAAGGGCCAAACGCAAACCCAGACCCACTCCTCAGTGCTCAAGACATTCGCGAAACATTCAGCCGAATGGCCATGAACGATGAAGAAACCGTTGCGCTCACAGCAGGTGGCCACACCTTCGGAAAGGCTCACGGTGCAGGTCCTGAAGACCACAAAGGCCCAGAACCTGAAGGCGCATCACTTGAAGAACAAGGCTTCGGTTGGACCAGCGACTACAAGTCGGGCGTTGGCCGAGATACCATCACCAGCGGAATCGAAGGTGCATGGACTGCCAACCCGATTGTTTGGGACAACGGTTATTTTGACATGCTCTTCAAGTACGAAGATACCTGGGAATTGACCAAGAGCCCTGCAGGTGCTCACCAGTGGACACCATCCAACCAAGAAGAGGTGGACATGGCTCCTGATGCAGAAGACGCTTCGATTAAGGTTCCAACCATGATGACAACAGCCGACATGGCTATGATTCGTGATCCTGAGTACCGCAAGATTTCCAAGCATTTCCATGAGAACCCAGAAGCCTTTGCTGATGCGTTCTCCCGTGCTTGGTTCAAGCTCCTTCACCGTGACATGGGTCCAAAGGTACGCTACCTCGGCCCTGATGTTCCTGAAGAAGACTTCATCTGGCAAGACCCAGTACCAGCCGGCTCCACTTCCTACGATGTTAGCGCACTCAAGAACGCCATCATGTCCAGTGGACTCTCGATCGCAGAGATGGTCGAAACAGCTTGGGCAAGTGCATCCACCTTCCGAGGCTCTGACAAGCGTGGTGGCGCCAATGGCGCACGTATTCGTTTGGCACCACAGAAGGACTGGGAAGGCAACAAGCCAGCACAACTTGCAAAGGTTTTGTCAACACTTGAACCTCTTGCAGCGGCTCACGGTGCAAGCATTGCTGACACAATCGTTCTTGCCGGAAATGTTGGTATCGAAATGGCATCCGGTGTTGAAGTTCCATTCACACCTGGTCGTGGCGATGCAAGCGAAGAGCAAACCGATGCTGCATCATTCAGCTACTTTGAACCCGTATCCTGTGGTTTCCGCAACTACCTCAAGCAAAACTATGCAGTTATGCCAGAAGAAATGATGCTCGATAAGGCTCAACTTCTCGGCCTAAGTGCACCAGAAATGACTGTTCTTGTTGGTGGAATGCGATCCCTTGGTGTGAGTTCAGACGACCGCGGATTGTGGAGTACTGGCGACAAACTCGACCCTTCGTTCTTCTCAACGCTCCTCGACATGAACGTCGCTTGGACGGCTACTGGAAGCAACAGTTACGTCGCTCGTGACCGAAAGACCGGAGCGGATGTTCGAACAGCAACTCGTTACGATCTCGTCTTTGGAAGCAATTCCCAACTCCGTGCAATTGCTGAAGTCTATGCTCAAAACGACAACCACGACAAGTTCGTTGGTGACTTCATTGCTGCTTGGAACAAGGTCATGAACGCTGACAGATTTGACGTTTGA
>JBMTJI010000044.1:0-4035 GCA_049438185.1 Candidatus Poseidoniaceae archaeon | reverse complement strand
CTTGGTGGCGTGAATGTCTCCTTAATCGATCGAGGTGAAACCCATCGAAGCAAGTTCAGTGGACTTCCTGCCTTGTCGTTGGTGCCGCTTCCACGGGCTCCACCAAACGGTTGTTGTCCAACCACTGCGCCTGTCGGTTTGTCGTTGATGTAGAAGTTTCCTGCACTGAACCGAAGGGCATCTTTTGCTGTTTCAATGTCCTCACGATTGGTTGCAAAGATCGAACCTGTAAGGGCATATTCTGATGTGGAGTCACATACCTTGAGAATGTCTTCGAATTTATTGTCCTCATAGATGTGGATAGAGAGGATAGGGCCGAAGATCTCCTCCTGCATGGATTCGTACATTGGGTCGGAGCAAACAATTGTTGTTGGTTCGACGAAGTAGCCTGTTGAGCCATCGTACGATCCGCCCGTTACGATGGAGCATCCAGGATCTGCATGAGCACGATCGATGTACCCAGTGATGTTGTCAAAGGATTTCTTGTCGATGACAGCTCCAATGAAGTTGCTGAAATCTGAGACATCTCCCATCGTAATTTTCCCGACCTCATCGACGTACTTTGCTTCGATTCGAGACCATACAGATTCAGGAATGTAGGCACGACTTGCAGCCGAACACTTCTGTCCTTGGAATTCAAATGCACCGCGTAGAAGCGCAACAATCAATGCATCTTCATCGCAATTTGGATGTGCAACAATGAAATCCTTTCCACCAGTTTCCCCGACGATTCTTGGGTAACTTCGAAGGTTCTCCAAATTGTTGGCAACGTCTCGCCACAACTTCCTGAAAACAGCCGTTGAACCTGTGAAGTGGATGCCTGCAAGGTCTGGATGAGACATGCAGATGTCACCAACCACGGAAGCACGTCCGGGAATGAAATTGATGACGCCGGGGGGGAGTCCTGCATCCATCATGAGTTTCATAATTCTATAATTTGAAACATAGGAGTTGCGGCTTGGTTTCCAAACGCCAGTGTTGCCCATGATGGCTGCGCAGGATGGAAGGTTCCCTGCGATGCTGGTAAAGTTGAATGGCGTTACAGAGAAAACGAAACCTTCCAGTGGGCGGATTTCACTCTGATTCCAAACACCTTCGGGAGAGATTGGTGGTTGAAGGTCTTCGTAAATTTGACGTGCATAATCGACGTTGAATCGCCAAAAATCGATCAACTCGCACGCCGAATCAATCTCTGCCTGATGACAGGTTTTGGATTGATTCAACATGGTTGATGCGTTGATCTCTTGCCTTCGGCTACCAGCAAGCATGGTGGATGCCTTGAGGAAAATAGCACCACGAGCCTCCCATGGCATCGTGGACCAAGCGTTATGAGCATCGAGAGAAGCTTGTATAGCATTCTCGACTTCAGTTTCCCCAGCAAGGTGAACGCGTGCGAGGACGTGGCCGTGATTGTGTGGCATGACTTGCTCGACGACATTGTTCGTCCAAACCTCTTCGCCATTGATGATGCATGGGATTTCGATAACTTCCGACATTTGTCGAGCGAGTTCTGCTTCCAGTTCTGCACGTTCTGGTGACCCGCGAACGTATCCTTTCACAGGCTCGTTGTGAGGGGTGGGTGGTTGAAAGATTCCATTGACCATGATTCGACGACAAGAAATCACTCTTTCAACTTCGCGTAGGCGTCTTCTGATGCTTACTCGTACAAATGAGCAAGCTTCTTTCGCACTTTGGAAAGCTTCGGGCCAACCACCATAGCACAGTATCCTTGGGTTGGATTTCTTGCGTAGTAATCGTGATGATACGCTTCTGCAATGGTCAAGTGTTTGGCTTCTTCGATCGTTGTAACGATTGGTTTGTCGAACATTGAACCAAAGGCTTCAATTGAAGCCGCAGCCGTTTCTTTTTGTTCATGGCTTGTCGGCATGATGCAACTCCTATACTGTGTTCCGATATCGTTGCCTTGTCGGTTGAGTTGCGTTGGGTCGTGAACTGTGAAAAACACTTCGAGAACGGTTTCAAACGATATGATCACAGGGTCGAAATCGATGATGACGATTTCGGCATGACCTGTCGTTCCACTACAGACTTCTTCGTAGGTTGGATTCAACCGATGTCCACCTGCATAGCCGGGCAGAGCAGAATGAACTCCTCTGATTCTCTTGTAAGCACCTTCGACACACCAAAAACAGCCGCCTCCGAGAATTGCCTGCTCCATGTATTCATGCTGGAAGATAGCATTGATGAACGCTTGTATTGAGTGAGTGAATCCTCACAATTTGACTATGATTAAGTACTCTCGACATCCCTCTATACTTGCATGAGAGAAGACGCCGATACCACTGTTATTGTTTGCCGCCAAGACTTTGCTGAAAACCGTATTCTTTACACCTACGGTCGCCATGCGAAAGAGTTGAAAAACGATGGAAAGACCTTCCTCGGTCCTGTTTTTGAGTCTATGACCGAACAGGCGGGGATTGTTGATGATGCTGAAGAGGTAGGACTTCTGGTACATATTCGACTGCGTCCAAAACCAAACGATGACCGTTGGTATCAGATTGATTTTGTCATGCAGGATGAATCGATGGCGTACTACTCAAACTTCGATGGACGCCTCCCGTCAGAGATGATTCATGTTGTTCCTCTGAGTGGTGGCCTTCCAAGTCAAATGTTCATTGCAGTTGAGGCGCTGGATGAAGTAGCGTACGCGCATGCTGTGGATGCCGAACTGTTCGAGGAGAACGATGAGATAGGCCTGCCACAAGACCAAACCACATTGCTTGACTTTGGATTGGAAGTTGATGCTTCAACTGAACCAACGGACAACGATGGAGAAGAGCATTTCGTCATCAAGAAAATTGACAATCGAGCTGTTTCACTCCCGTTGCCTGGACCAACGAGTCGTGCTACAGGTGGAAAGTAAGGGACATCGAATACATGAGTTGATAAACTGATTTCCTTCGGGAAAAACATGGAATCTGTAACAGATCCAAAACTCTTGGAGGATCGCCTCTTCTACAAACTCGGGGAATTCACCTACGACCGCCGAAAGATGGTTTTGGCGGTTGGTCTGATTGCTTGTATCGGTATGGCCTCCCTCATCGGCATGGGTGCGGATTGGGCAGAGTCATGGGGCGAAGGGGATCTCGAATCCATCGAAGCCGCTGATTTGCGGGACAGTGCATTCATTTCAGAGGATGAGGGTTCGCAGAGTTTTATCCTCCTTGTTCACCATGAATCCTTGAATGATTCCTCGCAGGTCTGGCAATCCGCCGTTGAAGAAGCACTAAGCAAGTTTTCGACGTTGGATGATGTAACAATCGAATACTCCTGGGATATCACTGGTGATGAGCGTGAAGAATACGTTTACCAAGGAGAGGACGGGTTCTGGGCAAAGAATCGTGTCACTATCAATCAAGATCGCAAAGAGGCCAAACAACTGTTCGCTGACAACAAGGACTCAATCGAAATGGATGCTGATTTCGAATCATGGCGAACGGGTGAAATTGCGATTGATGTAACGTTTGATTCTCGAATTCAGGAGGATTTGATTAAAGCTGAATTGATCTCAGGGCCACTGACAGTCATCATTTTGGGAATTGTTTTTGGAACAATCATTTCCGCACTCCTACCGTTTGGAGTGGCTGTACTTACGGTTCTTTCGGCAATGGGGTTAACCATCTGGCTATCCAACACGATGGATGTCACACAATACGCCATCAACATCATCACATTGATTGGAATCGGTGTCTCTGTTGATTACTCGTTGTTCCTTGTCAATCGGTTCCGAGAAGAGTTGAATCGTGGCAGAGACATTCGAACGTCAACGGCAATGACGGTCGCAACAGCCGGTAAAGCTGTCTTTTTCAGTGGTGTCACTGTTGCCATTGGCCTCATGGGCATGCTGTTCTTTGAGAATACTGGACTGCCCAGTCTTGGTATCGGAGGTACGCTAGCAGTAACGGTTGCCATGATTTTCTCGGTCATCGTTCTTCCTGCCTTGATGGCAATTCTCGGTCATCGAGTCTTCTTCGGAAAAATTCCTTACTCGTTTAGTACCGAAAACGATGATGG
>JBMTJI010000043.1:0-4366 GCA_049438185.1 Candidatus Poseidoniaceae archaeon | reverse complement strand
GGTACCATCCCATCCTCCAACGAGCAGGGAGTCATCATCGAGAAGAGCGGTGCAACTCACAGCTTCTCCCAACTCGCGAACCATCCACGTGCATGTGCTCAGGTCCATGACTTCCGATGCATTTCGCCTCATAAGGGAGTTTGCGTATTTGCATCAAACATGTCTGTATTCAGAATTTTATTCCGTTTTGGAATCGCAAACGTGAGTAAAAACGCAGTCAAGCCGAGAATACAGGCTGCGTAATAGTGACCCATTCCAAAGAACGCGAAGATGGTACTCATTCGAAGAACGGCGACTGAGCCTGTTCGTAGAGACCAGACGACAAAGCCGACTGCGATGACCGAAACGCCCATGAAACCGTATCCAATCATGATGTAGATACCTGCTGCACTTGGATCCATCCGAGGATTTTCCTTTTGCTCCTCATTTCGATCGATAAGTCGTTTTGTACATGTCTCCTGTTCAAATGGGCACGGCTCGTTAGCAAAATCTTCAGCGGAAGGGACGTTGAAATCGAGACGTGTAAACCCATACGGTTCAATCAGTGCAGGGGGCGATAACAGCAAACGTTCGACCAATGTATCGGTGTAATTTCCTCGCTCAACAATGATGTCAATTCTGGCAAGACCCGGCTTAACGTACTCGTAGGAAAAAGAACCATTCGCGTCCGTAGTGGTTACGCTTGAGTTGAACCATCCTGGTCTTTCTTCCCATTCAAGAACAATCTCAGCACCTTCGATTGGTTCTCCTTGATGATCGTAAACCATCCCATCAAACATCGCTGAATTTGGCGGAGCAGTCTGCGACAATTGGTACACAAACTCATCAGGCTGAACCAGTCCAGAATCAGGTGATGCGTAATCGAGACCGTTGAGGAATCCCGATGCTGCGATGAACAATACGAAGATGGCAATCGACTTGGTAATTGGATGCAATGTTGTATCGGGGATGGTGAAAGTTGCGTTGGATGTAGCGAACATCGTTGACGGTTCGGATTCTGGTAGGCCTTCAATGCCTACCCAGTCCGAACCATCGTCTTCGCTCATGGTTTCCCCAACCCTTTGCTCTACTTGAGTTCAATGCGTTGACCGTAGTTGGAAACAAGGATAGCAATTGTCTCATCAGATGCACTGATTCGAACTTCAATACCGTTCGCATTACGTTCGTGTTCGTGGACATATACGGTATCGAAAATTCGAGATAAAATCGCTTCAGATGCCATCTGGTTGGGTTTTGGATTGTGGATAAGGAGCGTTCGTTTTGGGCCGAAAAGTCTGTCCAGAACAATGGCTTGCAATTCTTCGATACCTTCACCAGAATGGGAAGAGATGAAGAGAGGGTTTGAGAATCCATGTTCAGTAATCATCGCTCGCATCTCCTCCAACACGTTCGTATTCGCTGTATCTCGTTTTGTGAGAACGAGTTGGATTCGTTCCATAATCGATGTCTCCTCAACTTCCAAGGCTCGTTCTGTTAATTCACGAATGGATGTCATGAGTTTACGTTCCATTTCATCAAGCGCATCGCTTGCATCGACAAGGAGAAGAAGCAGGTCGCATTCAATCGCCTCTGCAAGTGTTGCTCGAAACGCTTCCAGTGTTGCATTCGGCAAGCCATCGATGAATCCAATGGTATCTGCTACGAGAACACGTGGGCTTGCCTCAAGGCGCCCCAGTGTTGATTCAAGCGTTGAAAATAAGCGGTCTTCGACGAGAACTTCTTTGCCTGAAAGACGTCGAAACAGGCTCGACTTTCCAGCGTTTGTATATCCTGCAAGACCAACGGTCTTCGCATGTTCTTTCCGTTGTCTTCGTCGCTCTGCTGCAGACTTGACATGCTTTCGTTGACGTTTGCGGAGTGCGGCTAATTCACGATTAACATTCGTCAGAACAGAACCTGCTGCGGTTTGTCCAGCACCACCATAACCCGCACGTTCACCTGTTGTTTGTTGTTTCACAACTTCCCTGAGGACGGTTCGATCCGATTGTAATCGGGCGATCCGAACTTGTGTTCGAGCCTCAACACTTGAGGCATGAGCGGTAAAGAGTGAGAGAAGCAATCGAACGCGATCCCACACCTCAATGCCAACAGCATCGTTTACGCCTACGAGTTGACGAGGGGTTGCATTGGTGTGGAGCAGAAGTAAGTCCACACCATTCCAAGGATGTCCTAGAGCTGCTGAGCGAAGTTCTTCAGTTACATCCTGAAGTTTCCCTTGACCCATGAACCATTTCGCATCACTCCGGCCACGTTGGTCAACTCTGTCAACAATGTTGATGCCCATTGTTTTCGCTAAAGCAATGAACTCCTCACAATCCTCATTGTTCCGAACGAGCAGCAGCGCCTTACGACCTTGGTGGTCGGATTGTGCTTCATCCGTGACCAAACCTCCTGCACCAGCAAGAAGGTCTGCCTTGGAATCCGCCATGCACATGGCTTGAATGCACTACATTTGATTTCATGCATTATCCTCATATGGGTACGGCTGAAGGCAGAACTATGTCGTCCGAGCATCATGTCCTTGTATCCTGGTCGGGCAGCGAAGATGAATCCAAACCTCTCATCGAGATTCTCAATCGTTTGGGCTACCAATTCGCGGTGAAAGCTGAGGATACAACCCAACTCGAAATTGTTGTTGAATCCGATAGCATGCGAGGACTTCGCGATGCAGTCGATGAATTACTTGTTCAATTGTCATCGTTGGAAGACTGATCTTCCATCAATTTCGATACTGCACTTGGATCGTGATTCTTTTCGAAGTAATCCGTGGCAACAAGGTCGCCTAGCCGTTTCACGCCTGCTTCGATTAAGTCAGGATCATTTCGTTCAGCCTCTTCCCATCGTTGCTGAGCATGCTCTGCGTAACGTTGGTCGGCTTCAGCTTTGACTTGTTGAGCAACGGTCAACTCATCTTCAAGGCCTTGATACTCTTCATGCTCTTGGGCTGGTGTCAACTCTTTTTGTGAATCCAAATCGGATTCGAGAATACCAGATGTGAATCCTCGCTCATCTTTCCCTCGGGTCATCAACGGGTTTGACCGTTCCTTTTTCATTTGCAATTCCCATTGTTCCAAGACCAAAGCCGGTGTAAGTTGAGAACCGAAATCATCCATATCGATGTGCAGATCACTGAGCATTTCTTCGATCCAAACGTCAGTTGCTTTTCGGAGTCTGAAAAAATCAGCAAAGGAAATCGTTTGTCCTAGCAGAAAGCACATCATCGCAATCAACCATGATGCAGTCAAGAAAAAGGCAACAACACCACTTAACCCTCCAAGAAAGAGAACCGAAATCATCCATCGATTTCGTAATTCTTGGTACGAATAGATGCCACGAGGAATGGAACCCATTCTCATCCCTCGGCTCGTTTAGCAAGTTCCCTCAGTTTGGCCATGGATGCCTCATCATCAAGCGCTTCAAGTTCCCAGCCGAGTTTTTCCATGTTGCTTGCAATCATGGCATCAGCAGCAACAGTCAATCGCTCATGTGTCATCTGCAACAGAAGAGCAATCAGCAAACCTGCTCCAACTGCATACTGCCAAATCGTGAGATAGACAACAGCGAGAAGAAAGACAGCAGCAATACCTGCTCCAAGGATTGTCCTTGATTTCAATCGACCTTTGGAATCGATTGCATCGAGAATGGCAACAGCGTGTTCACGTTTGGTCGCCATGAACCTTCCAAGGAATCCAAGGTTCTCAAGATACCGCTAGTCAAACAATTCAGCAATGAATTCATCACTCATTCTTCTGTATTGTCTCCTCATGCGTTCCTCTTCCCGATTTTGTACCAGAACACTGTCTGTCATGGTAACATGTTGACGCGGCTCAGAAGCGAGCTGGGTGAGCAATTCAGCAAGATTCTGCTGAATGGAAGCAGTTTGTTCCGTCTGGAGTGCAAGAAGCCGTTCCATTGCAACGAACATCCGATCCTGACGACTGGTTCGATCCTCCAGCGCTGACGATTGAGCGTTCATGGCTTCTTCCTGGCGCTTGAGAAGTTCTCGTGCAGCAGGTGTGCCGATGATATCCCTACGATGGAGTTCAGCTTGGACATTCGACAGTGATTCCTGGAGCTGGTTTATGCTGTGAGCGGAGAGATTCAATTGTTGACGAAGTTGCATCCGTTCTCGTTGCAATCCTTTTCGCTCGGCACGATGGATCGTCGCCTCACAAACAAAGACGCTGACTATACCAGCAAGTACAGCGACTTCAGGATGCGCTAAGCGCCATGTCACGAAACTTGCCCATACCATCCAGCCACAGAACATGCTCGCTAAGATTCTCATGTAGAGAATATCTGTCGGGACTCTAATAACGCACTATCGGGATGTCCAAGGGCTCCCTTCCATGCAACTCAGAGGGTA
>JBMTJI010000042.1:0-4814 GCA_049438185.1 Candidatus Poseidoniaceae archaeon | reverse complement strand
TTGCTCGAACAGGAGAACCTGTTCCGCGAAACCACTTTGGTCGCCATTCTTGGTTCTCTTGACCGACAAAGCTATTCTCGTGTTGTTTGTTGTTGTATCGGAGAAATATTAATTTCTAATGCCATGAGTTTGTGTGTGTGTCTGACTTTGGCTCGATGATGATGGTGGCTGCCATCACTGACTTAATGCTGGGGATGGTCACGCTCATACTGTTGTCACGTTCTACCGACGCATCCACTTCGAGTCAGTTGGCTGGATTGTTTCTCGGGTGGATTCTCGTATTCAAAGGCGTGGAATATTTACTGATGGCTACACTCCAGTTTGAATACGATGTTGAAGTAATTTTTTGGAACATTGATGCTTCAACACTTGAGAACACCTTCCTTTCATCATCGTACAGGATGGCTCGCATTGCTGGATTTGTGCTGATGTGTTTCCTACCTTTCGTATTCCCATTCCGGTTGTTACCGAAAGAATGGGATGGGAAGATGATGCTCGGAGCATCCTGTTCCATCTCTGTCTTGATGGCTTCGTTTTACCTTATGACGGATTTCGTATACTTTAACTTTGAAAACGTTATTCTCATCCCGGGATACATCATTCTTATCGCCTTGTACATTCGCTTCACGATTGCTGAGGTCAAGGAAGATCAACAGAATTTCAGAAAAATCTCGATCGCAGCAGGACTCATTCTTATTGCGATACATGGCGAGACAATGACGTATTGGTTGACACAGGTATTGTCAATTTTCGATGATTTCCAACAACGATTCTTTATCGATTTCAATTGGGAACCAAACTTTGCAGCATGGTTTGGAGCCAATGTTTGGTTCACCCTTGGACCAGCCGCAATTTTGATTCTTGCGTCGGGTGAAACTTGGCGCTCGTTGAAATTAGGAACGAGCCCATTTTCAGTGTTGGTATTCATCATTCTCATGGTTGGAATGATCGCTGGAATTGCACATTACATGGTCCTAGATGTTGTTCGAAGTTGCTATGAGGGAACGTGTCAAGAATTTCCAGAAGCATTCAATATATGGTACGAATTTACCTCAAACTCACTGTTGTTTTTGTACACCCCAATCATCTTCATGTACGTTCTTTTGAATTTCAACATCATCGAGACAAAGAGTGGAGAGAATCGGTGGCTCACGCGTATCATCGTCATTATGATGCTACTCATTGTATCATCTGTGGTCCTTGAACTGGTCCAATCCTTCCTACCGATACCAGAGATGGTATCCGCCGCAATCTTAGCTATTCTTGTTGCTATTTTTATTGGATGGGAAGAAAAAATAGTCAACAGGTTAATTGAATCAGCAGAACCAATTACAAGTGGAATTCCTATCGCTGAAGCAAACAAAGGTGAGGGCGAGGTCAATACGAAAGCGTTCCATATTGCAATGAGTGGGGTATTGGGATTCATCCTTATCCTATCGGCATTGCATTCAGGATTGGGGTTGTGAGGTGAATTAATGCGATCAGATACAAACTTTGGAACCTTGGATCTCCTCTATTCGAGGGATTCTTTGATACCGACCTCAGTTGCCATTGGATTGACGTTGCTTTTGCTCATGTCAACAACCCTCGATTTTATGAGTGAACTTGAAGATACAGCAGTGTTCAATGCTGAGACACCAGAATGGACTGTTCTTTTCGATACACAAATCATCGATCTTGCTGGCGATGGACACACATACACACATACTGAAATTTGGGGCGATGGCGAGGAAAAAGTCATTGATTTTGACTTGACAAACATTTTACCAAATGATGAAACGAGGGTAGCCTACATTGCCGTTTCAATCATTCCCGAAGAAAATACCGGTGTTTCACCGAGCGAACCTGATGTTGGTTGTGATTCGATTGGTGTATCTGTTGTTTCTGACAATTCAACACTTCTTGCTCAATGGAGCGACGAACGGAACATCTTGCAAGGCAACGATGCTGATTGCGAAGAAATCCCGTTGTTCATCCAAGCATACCCTGAATTTTACAACGATACTTCGACCACAATCTTTGCAAAAAATGCGTTCCAAGCACTGATTCCTTGGACAGAGAATGGCTGGGGTCTTGGTGAATTATCGATTAAAATAAATCTCGATGTTCAATCTTATGCTGGACAAGGCGTTGGTTTGATTGATGATGACGAGGAGATTACACTCCATGTCGATGTATTCTCGTTTACTTCCTCACTCGAAGAATAGGGCGTTTCAAACCTATTCGAGTTCGGACAAAATGAGATCAACGGTCGCTTTAGCAGAATTGAGGACGCCTGGTAAGCCAGCACCAGGATGCGTTCCAGCGCCTACGATGTAGAGGCCATCAATGCCTGAATCCTTGTTCGATGGTCGGAAGTAAGCGCTCTGGGTGAGTTTTGGAGCGACTGAGAATGCTGAACCTTTGAATGCGGCCAATTCGTTTTCAAACGTCTTTGGTGTGATGTGTCTTCGAGTAACAATGTGCTTACTCAATTCAGGCATCTCGACTTCGAGGGCTTTAATGATACGATCGCCATACTCGTCTGCAATGGAATCCCAGTCAACATCGGCTCGTCCAAGATGAGGAACTGGAGCAAGGACATATGCTGCACTGCATCCTTCTGGAGCCAGACTCTTGTCGGTCACGGTTGGAACGTGAAGGTACAAACTAAAGTCGTCTGGAAGTTTGCTTCCTTTGAAGATGTCATCAAGAAGTCCCTTGTAGCGGGGTCCAAACAGAATTGTATGATGGGCAACATCGTTGTATTCAATGTCCGTTCCAAAGTAAAGTACGAACAAGGACATGGACCAATCCATCTTTTCGAGTTTCTTGGCACGTTTCTGAGCAACCTTGGAATTCGCGTAGAGGTTCTTGTAGGTGTGATGAACATCAGCATTGGAGATGACCATGTCGTAGTCTTGCTGGACATCGTGTCCATCCGTAATGCGATGAATTGTGGCCTTTCCATTCTTGATGACATCAACGGATTTGACGGGTGTTGAGAGACGGATTTCTCCTCCAAGTTCCTCGAACAACTTGACGAGTGTTCGTACCAATGCGTGGGTTCCACCCTCAGGGAAGAACACACCCCATTCACGTTCAAGATAGTGGATGAGCGTGTAAATGGAAGAGGTCTGGAACGGATTGCCTCCAACGAGCAAGGAATGGAAACTGAGTGCTTGTCGGAGATGGTCGTCTTTGACATACTTCGAGATGGTCTTGTAAACGGAACGATCGGCTCTGAGTTTGATCAGTGATGGTGATACCGCCATCATGTCTGAAAACTTGAGGAAGGGACGATCTGCAAGTTCCGTGTAGCCTTTATGAAAGACCTTCTTTGCATACTCGAAGAACTTCTGGTAACCCGCAGCATCGGATTGGCTTCGCTCTGCGATTTGCCTGACCATTGTGGCTTCATCTCGAACGTAATCGAATCGGTCACCGTCGCTCCAAATCAAACGATACATGGGTTGAACTTCCATGAGCTTGATGTAATCCTCCAGTTTTCGATCTGTGAGTTCGAACAAGTCGGTAAGAACGTGTGGTGCTGTAATCACAGTTGGGCCAGCATCGAACGTGAAGCCATCGTCATGATAGACATAGGCTCGTCCACCAGGCAGGTCTCTCGCTTCGTAAAGCACGGTTTGGATGCCTGCACTTTGGAGACGGATAGCAGCTCCCAGTCCACCAAAACCACTGCCAATGACTGCTGCCTTCTTGTTGGATTTGTCCGAGCCAGCCATGATGTTAGGTCGATGTCATTACTTGATAATGTTCGCTTTTTTCTGTGAGAAATATCGCTCAAAAAAACAACCGCTTATAACCAATTCAACACCATTTCATCGTGGTGGAGGCCATGGTTCAATCAATTAACATTGACAACCCTGAACTTATCCTCGCTACCAGTGGTGAAAGTTTTCATTGGGCACGCCGATTCCTTGGCGCTAAAATGGGTCACGATGCTGCTCGATTGTACTCGTTCTGTCGTGTCCTTGACGACATGGCGGATGGTGACATTCAGAACGGACCAGAACACCTCGTTGAGATTCAAGCAAAATTGGTGCAAGGCCAATGGGGCAATCATCCACTCCTTGATCAATTTTCAGACATGGTCGATGAATATGGCCTCTCTACCAGTGTTGTTTCTTCGCTCGTTGAAGGGCTTCTCGACGATCAAGCCGATGAAGTTCTGATTGCAGATGAAGCAGAGTTGATTCAGTATGCCTACAAGGTTGCAGGTACGGTCGGATTGCTCATGTGTGACGTGCTCAACACCGATGAGACTCGAGCAAAGCCACATGCAATCGATCTTGGCATTGGAATGCAACTAACAAACATTGCACGAGATGTCTTGGAAGACGCAAAGATGGGACGACGATATCTCCCTGGCTCGTGGGTAGACAACATGACGCCACCTCAGATTATCGAGGCTTCAAAGAACCCGTATTCGCATGAAGCACTTCTCATCACAGAAGCGGTTCATCGATTGCTTTCACTTGCAGAGGAATACTATGCAAGTGGACGTCGTGGATTGGCCTACCTTCCTGCACGAGCACACTTCTCAATCGGTGTTGCTGCTAAGGTCTATAGACAAATTGGCATTCAACTTTTGAGATCAAAAGACTCCTGGCATGGTCAACGACAGGTCACGTCAAAGATGAGCAAGGTCTTCTGCACAGTACGAGCATCAATGAGTCTGTTCCGTCGATTCCCTCATCCCCGTAAACCGCACAACACCAACCTCCACACGTCTCTTGCATCCTACAAGAATCAAGGTGGGACGTGGGGATGAAGACACACATTCTCGGCGATGGCATCGCTGCAATGATGCT
>JBMTJI010000041.1:0-5006 GCA_049438185.1 Candidatus Poseidoniaceae archaeon | reverse complement strand
GGTACCCTCTATGTCGCATAGGACTCCAAGGGGGGACGTTGTGTTTGGTAACATTTCAATTAATTTCCCAGAAAGGTTCGTTGATGTCGCCATCATCTGTTAAATCTTCATCTTTGATGAGATATGTGGTATCGTTCGTTTCAAAAGGGTTGATGTTGCCAACCGTGCGCTGACTTACGATTTTGCTCGCCGGGTCCTGCTCCGAAGTAGTTGCCCGTTTCCCAAACCCCAGTCTTTTCGTGGCGGTAACAATTACCACGAATATGCCAATGCAAAACATTACCGCACCTGGAATTAACATTGCGAGTCTATCCTCGGCCGTGGAAATGGATCCAATGATGAGAAGCGGTAAACCCATAGTGAACAAAGTTATGCCAACCACAAGTGCAATCTTCGCTGTGTTCTTGGTTGACTCTTCATCCATTGGTGGCACTTCTTGCTTGTGGGATACCAATTTCCCAATTGTAGTTTGCGAAGGGCATCCCTTGTGTTCAACGATTCTGTTTACAAGGGCTTGCAGTGGATCATATTGAACGCTACGGATTATTGCAAGTGCCAATCCTTTGTTCAAAACTCGTACTTAGGGTTCAATCCATAGGGCGCGCTTAAACGAGGGAGGGCAGCAGGGTCAACTGCTGGGGCACGCCTAGCGGTGTGCAAGATGTCCGAATCAACCACTTTTGAGAGCCTTGATCTCGAGGCTCATCTCCTCGACCGATTGGATGCCCTAGGGTATGAGTTTGCAACACCTGTCCAGGCCATGGCAATCCCGCCTGCAATTGCGGGACGTGACGTACTTGCAACAGCACGTACAGGAACTGGTAAAACGGCAGCATTCGTACTTCCTATCCTACAGACACATCGACCAGGTGTCATCATTTGCCCTACTCGAGAACTTGCCTTGCAGGTCGTTAATGAAATTGAACGCTTGAGCGGATTGGACAACATTGCTACCGCCCTGATCGGTGGAGCGTCCATGAAGAAACAGATTCAGCAACTTACCGAATGGCCGGATGCCATCCTCGTTGCCACCCCAGGACGTATTTGCGATCATATGGAGCGAGGAAACGTTGATCTCAATCAGTACGACGTTCTCGTTCTGGATGAGGCTGATGAAATGTTGAGTATGGGATTCGCAGATGATCTTGAATACATCGTCGACCAGATGAATCCTGACCATCAGACTCTACTCTTCTCAGCGACCATGCCAAAACACGTTCAGAAACTCGCGAACAAGATTCTTGAGAACCCAGAAGAAATCCGTGCTTCAGGAAAAGAGGATCGTCCTCCGAGCCTTGTCAAACAATACGTCATGATTTGTACACTTCGACAGCGTGTTGATGCGATAGAGAAACTTCTTCTTGCCTGGCAACCGAGCGCTGCTATCATCTTCTGCAAGACACGGAACAGAGTTGAGACCGTTGCTGATATTCTCCGGCCAAAAGGCGCTGAAGCACTGCACGGTGGCATGTCCCAAGCAGAACGAACCCGTGTCATGAACCGATTCCGAGAAGGACGAACCAATGTGTTGGTTGCAACCGACGTCGCTGCCAGAGGAATTGATGTTGACCGAGTCGACTTGGTCTTGCAGGACGACCTTCCCACAGACGATGACACCTACATCCATCGTGTCGGCCGAACTGGTCGAGCAGGACGAACCGGGCGAAGTGTTCTCATGGTCGGCAATCGTGCAGTACGCCATATCAAACGCATTGAAAAGAAAGCTGGAGAACTTGAGCGAATGGAAATTCCTACCCAACAGGACATCGACGATCTTCAACGCTTGCAATTGGTAGAAGGGTTCAACGAGGCTGAACCTCAACAGAACGCATTTGATGCATTCAACGCAGCAAAAGAGTCGGGCATGACTGCTGAAAACATCGCCCTTGCAGCTCTTTCAAAACTTCTGGGTTCAACTCCTGAGAGCGAGACAACAAGCACTCCACAAGTGAACAAGAGCGACAACGGACCAAAACCCGCTTTGGTGCTTGGCCTCGGTGCTATGGATGGTATCGACCGAGGAGCTATCACTGGAATGGTCTATCGTGTCGGAAATCTTCCCGACGCATCGGTTGGTCGCATCGAAATGCTCGACAAAATTACTGCAGTTGAATTGCCAGAGCAATTCATCGATCAGTTGGTCGAAGATTTGGATCAAGAACGCGTTGGCCGACGATACGTCCGCCCTCGACGTAGCGATGATTGGACCTTCCAACCAGAAGGACGTCATCCAAGCCAGCGTCGTCATGGTGGCGGAGGTCGACAAGGCGGTGGCCGAAAAGGCCCCGGCGGACGACACAACTCGCGAGGCAAGGGTCGATCTGGACGTCCGAACCGTCGACGTTGAGCATCAAAACAAGCGAAAAGGCATATGTTCGCTCTTGGATTGGCCAGAACATGAGCAGTACCGCAGACCTTGCTAAGCACTTTCTTGAGGCCGTTGACCAAGCTGCGATTGCCAGTGCCGCATGGCGAGGTAAGGGTGACAAAAACGCTGCAGACGATGCTGCGGTCGAAGCCATGCGGCGTACCTTCGATGCTGTTCCATTCGATGGCCGTGTCGCCATTGGAGAAGGCGAACGTGACGAAGCACCGATGCTCTTCATCGGTGAGCAGTTGGGTAGCGCTGTTGGAGTCGAAGGCGTACCTTGCATTGACATCGCTGTTGATCCACTCGAATGCACCAACAATTGTGCTTATGACAAACCAAACTCCATCGCCGTTCTTGCAGCAGCGCCTCGGGGAACATTGCTTCATGCGCCGGATTGTTACATGAACAAAATCGCAGCAGGACCTCAACTTGCTGGCCACATTTCTCTTGAAGGGACGGTTACCTACAACCTCGAACAAACCGCTCATGCCTTGGACAAGCCGATCAGCGAAGTCAAGGTGGTCGCTCTCGACCGAGATCGTCATGCTGACTTGTTCAAGGAAATTCGAGCATCAGGGGCGCAGCTCGAATTGCTTGGAGATGGTGATGTCTCTGGAGCCATCTGGGCTGCGAAAGATGATGGCCCATTCGACCTTCTCATGGGTATCGGTGCCGCGCCCGAAGGCGTGATTTCTGCTACGGCTATTCGTGGACTTGGTGGCGTGTTTGAAGGAACACTTGTGTTCCGTTCCCCTGAAGAAGAGGCACGGGCAGGAGAAATGATCGATGATGATCTCACACGCCTTTGGAAGGCACACGACCTCTGTCAGTCCGAGGATGCCATCTTTGCTGCCTCTGGTGTTTGTGACGGCTATTTACCAGCAGCAGAACTTGGCGACGGTTTTGCCATCGCACACAGCGAAATCATTGACGTTCAAGCAAAAACTGTTGAACGCTTCTCGACTCGTCGACCATTGTGATTCCATGTCTCAACACGTCCGTATCCAAGTTCGTCTTCCTGAGGGACATTGGTCTGGTGATGTCTCGCGTTCCCTCCCTTCTCTTGTCTTACGCATTGAAGAGACAATGCCACTTGGCAAAGGAAGAGGAACGGCAACACTTTCAGCAAGCGACGATGTTCAACTTGCGCTCGAGGCTCATCCTGGAATTGACGAAGTCCGATCATTAGGAAACCAACGCTTTGCTGTTGACATCGCAAGTGGCGGTGGGGGCTTCGTTCGACCGTTACGTATCGTCGGTGTTGTGCCAAGATCACCATTCGAAGTGCATGATGGATGGGTTGACTGGACCTTCGTATGTACGCCTGAACAAGCTCGACAGTTGCTTTCAGAACTGACCAAAGAGAACATCCCCTATCGATTAACATCCACACGAAACAGTGGCGCAACACTGCTCACCTCTCGACAACGCCAAATTTTTGATGCTGCATTGCGGGAAGGATACTACGACGTTCCAAGAAGAACGTCTTTGAGCAAACTCGCAGCAGCGTTGGACATGGCAAAATCGACGCTTTCCGCTATGCTTCAACGCATTGAAAGCCGTATCATGAACGATATGGCTGAGGAAATTCGACGAAAATCACCGTAAGCGCACATGTTCGTACGAACATGTTCGCAATGTATTCAAGGTAGACCCACCCGTGTGCCTGACATGGACAACCTACCGAAGACATGGGACGACTGGATTGCAAACTTCAACGATTGGCAAGATCGTGTTGGATTTGACCGAGAATGGCTCGGCGACTTTGACCTCTCGATTCAATTCGATTGGGACCGTGCAGGTGACGAAATCGAGTTCGGCGACTATGCAGGACGAAAGAAGTGGGAACGCTCGCTTCAAGTCCCTCACCAGAGCATGCGTGACGCTCTTGTTACGATGATTACCGTCCAAGGTGACACAGAATTCGCATCTGTTGAACAACAACGCCACCTTCTCGCAACCGCACCAACCGACTACGACCGCTACGCTGCTGCTCGTATCATGGCTGAAGAACAGCGCCACGGCTGGCAAATGGCATACCTGCTCATGACCTACTTCGGTCAGCAAGGACGACGTGAGGCACAGAAACTTCTCGAACGTAACGCACAGGACGGAGATCGACTCCTTGGTGCATTCAATCGACCAATGCCGCACTGGTTGGATTTCTTCAACTACACCATGTTCGTTGACCGTGACGGTAAGTTCCAACTTGGCATGCTCTCAACCTCTGCATTCAAGCCACTGGCTGCAAGCATGGGTCCAATGCTCAAGGAAGAGTCCTTCCACTTGGGAACTGGATCCAACGGTCTACGTCGAATCATCAAGGCTGGAGTCATTCCTCAAGACATGCTCCAGCGCTACATGAACAAGTGGGTCTCCACTGCACACGATCTGTTCGGTGTCGACTCTTCTTCCTCCGCTCACTGGGCATACGTTTGGGGAATTAAGGGACGCTGGGACGAGCGAAAGAAGCAGGATGCTGAAATCGACGTTGACAAGGAAGTCCTCAACCAGGAAGCTCGTGGCCACTACCACGACGAAATCGTTCGAGAAGTCGAGAAACTCAACGGCTACCAAGAAGAAGGTGCAACACCATTCTACGTCGCTCACGAGAACTTCAACCGAGATATCGGTG
>JBMTJI010000040.1:0-7707 GCA_049438185.1 Candidatus Poseidoniaceae archaeon | reverse complement strand
ACCAGCAAGTATCCGGTCATGACATCGCTTGTTGATGCTCCAATCGTACGCAAGACTGCGATTTCTCTCGATTGCGTTCGAATCAATCGATCAAGAGAGACGGCGATAACAAGTCCACTGATGAACAACAGAATTCCGAGAATGAATGGAATCGATTTCGATAAACTGTCCTTGTCAAGTCGTAGTAATTCAGCGCTCAACTGGCCACGATCGAGGACGTATCCATCGGTACCTGATTCGTTCATAGCCTGTGTGAGCGTATCTTTGGTCGTTTGCAATTCGATGCCTTCGTTCTCATCGGTATCACTCAAGTCAAAGACTGGTGTTCCTTCCAAATCGATGTTGAGGGTGTTTCGAGCAAACGGTTCATTTCCTGAAATTTCGGCGAGGACTTCAGCATCCATGTAGGCAACAACGTAGCTCGACTCTTGAGGAAGAATCGATTCTGGGTTGGCATAGAACAACTCCAGTGGACTGTTGGCAAAACCAATGACGGTGAAGGTCTGGACGCTTCCCTCTCCAACGATGATGTTGATTGTATCACCAAGTTCCATGTTGATTTCATCGTTCAATGCGAAGTGTGCATCGATAACAATCTCGCCATCGGATGGCGCTGTCGAACCATCTACATTCCACAAGGTATTGACTTGTCCTTGCTCGATACCATAGAATTTCGATGCGATCCAATCCACATCAGTTTTTGACTGTCCGGTGAGAACTAAACTTGACTCACAACTGGTGTGTTCGATGGATGAACATGCGTTGGTTAGGTTGTCTTTGTGTTCGATGTCGTAACTTGTTGCCATCAAATCAGCGAAGTTGGTTTCTGAATAGAAATCGTCGTAGACTCGATCAGCGTTTCTGGAATGTTCAGAAAACACGATCCCTGCATACACCGAGATGGTGATGAGGAGAATAACGGTCAAAACACGCAGTTTTGTACGCATTAAACTGCGCGACAAACGTCGTAACAACAGTGTGTTCAACTTCTTCACTCCAACATTGATTGAGCCATATCTTTGATTTTCGAGCCTATTTTCTTGACACCATCAACCGTGTTATCGACAACCGATTCAGCGGTATGCTTAGCGGTCATGGCGATGTTCTTGAGTCCACCAGACTCATCCTCGACAATCTTGCCACTATCGAGATGAACAATGCGTGTCGCAAATCGAGTAAGCGATTGGTCGTGGGTAACGAAGATGGTTGTCATCTTTTCTTTTCGACAAGTTTTGATCAGGGCTTCCATGACCATGTTCGAAGTCTCAGAGTCGAGATTTCCAGTCAACTCATCACCAAGAATAATTCGTGGACTTTTCGCTAGAGCGCGTGCGATCGCAACACGTTGCCGTTGACCTCCTGACATTTGCGAAGGAAACCGATCTTCAAGGCCCTTGAGGCCAACAGAATCGAGCAAATCCAATGCCTTCTGTTTGTCTCTCGAACCAGATAGATCCTGGACTAAGAGGACGTTCTCAAGCGCTGTAAGGTCTGCGAGGAGGTTGAAAAATTGAAAGATGTAACCAATGTTTTCACGACGAAATGTCGTCATTTGTTCGATATGGCCCAATGGAACGTTGTCGCCGTTGAATTGGTAGGACCCATTTGTGGGGACGTCCAAAGCAGCGATGGTGTTGAGCAATGTGGTCTTTCCGGAGCCTGAAGGGCCCAAGAGTGCAACAATCTCCCCTTCGTTGATTGAGAGCGATATGTTGTCGAGGGCTTTGACCAGCGTTTCATCTTCGCCATAGTGACGACTCAAGTCGCTAAGTTGAATGAGAGGCATGTGAAATGCTTGAACAGGTCTGATTTAGATGTTATCTAGATAGGCCTATACCTGTTGCCAATCGGTTCCGTTCCACCACAAGGTCGATCCGTCGCTCATCCTTCTCCAGGTATGGCCGTTCTCATCCGTCCATTGATTTTCAACGGTTGGTTCAGCAACCATCGGTTGAACGGGCTCAGGCGTCGGCGTTGTATACATCGGTTGCGAAGGTTGGATTGCATCCATCTCCGGAAGTGGAGTTGTCATTTTTGGTTCCACGGAATCATTGCCCTTTCGTCGCATGAAGAGAAGACCTCCAACTGCGGCAAGAACAAGGATGACACCAACGATGATCATCAGTTGCATTCGTGCAGCTTCTTCCTCTTCCAATGCCTTTTGTTCGTTGTCACCCATACCATCCCCATCGCTGTCCATGGTTTCACTGGAGTCCTCTGGGAAAGCATCGGCGTTGTCCCCCACACCATCTTCGTCGGTATCGAGTGTTTCGAGTGGGTCGTTCGGGAAGGCATCGGCGTTATCGCCAACACCATCATTGTCGGAGTCGAGCGTTTCTGTTACATCCAATGGGAAAACATCCACACCATCGAGAACACCGTCATCATCGGAATCTGGGTCGAGTCGGTCGGTTCCTTTCGTTAATTCATCGAGATCGTAAAGGCCGTCACCATCATCATCTGTGTCTGTGTTATCACCAATACCGTCTCCATCGGTATCCATGGTTTCACTCGCATCGAGCGGCAGAGCATCGTCCTTATCGTTGACTTCATCACCGTCAGTATCCTCATCGAGTGGATCGGTTCCAAGGGTTGCTTCTTCAGTATCCAGAAGACCATCGTTGTCATCGTCTGTATCCGCATTGTCACCAATCATATCTTCATCCACATCACTCGTTTCAGTTGCATCGTTCGGGAATGCATCAGCATTGTCGCCGACCATGTCTCCGTCAGTGTCCATTGTTTCGCTTGGATCGTTCGGGAATGCGTCAGCATTGTCGCCGACATTATCTCCATCGGAATCCATGGTTTCTGTTGCATCATTCGGGAATACATCTGCGTTATCACCGACGCCATCACCATCACTGTCAAGCCACTCATTAGCATCGTTCGGGAACGCATCCGCATTGTTGCCTGATGCGTTGTCTCCGTATCCATCCCCATCCGTATCCGTCGTTTGGGTGTTATCGTTATCGAAAGCATCAGCATTATCTCCGACATTGTCGCCATCCGTATCTGTGGTTTCAGATGCATCGTTCGGGAATGCATCGGTATTGTCACCAACGCCATCGTTGTCTGAGTCAACGGTCTCGGTTGGATCGTTCGGGAATGCATCAGCGTTGTCACCAACACCATCGTTGTCACTGTCAAGCCACTCGTTGGCATCGTTCGGGAACGCGTCAGGATTGTTCCCCGAAGCATTGTCTCCGTATCCATCACCGTCGCTATCCGTTGTTTGGGTGTTGTCGTCATCGAAGGCGTCTGCGTTGTCACCAACACCATCACTGTCAGAATCAGCCCACTCGTTGGCATCGTTCGGGAATGCATCGGATTGATCTCCATAGCCATCGCCGTCAGCATCGTAATCAATGATTTCAACGGAGTTGGATGAAGTGACTTTCGTTCCAAAATCGGTTCCGTCGCTTGGGGTGACCGTCATTGTCCAGATGTCGCCGATTGAGGTTGCACCTTGATTCAACAAGTTCATGTCGTTGTATTGGGTTACTTCGACGCCACCCTTCAGCCATCGAATTTGTGTTCCTGACTCTGCATCACCATCTGCATCATTGAAATTGTAGTTTCCAAAGAGATCCACGTCATAGTATGCTTGGGTAATGGCTGTTGCAGATCCCGGCATGTCGCTGATGTAGACACTGGAAGCGGTAGGTGCAGTGTTTGAAGGACCAGCTTCTGGAACAGTGAGTGAGGTTGTCGACCATCCGTCTCCTGAAGTCGCACTGTTGCCGTTTGCAGTCAGAACACCGATGTCGATGTCAACAACGCCGCTTCCGGTTGTTGGAGCCGTCCAGTCAAACGACCATGAACGGTAGGAGTTGGTTGTGTGGGTTGCAGAGAGTCCAGCAGTGTCGATTTTGACGGACATGATTCCTGCACCAGGGAGTGAAAGAACACCTTTGTCAACAACGACGTTGAATCCACCGTTGCTTCCAGAAACGCCTCCAGTCGAAGAAATTTGGATGTTGTAGGTTTGTCCAGCGTTGTACGTCGAAGGGAAATTGTGGTTAATTGTTGGTCCACTGCCGCTGTAGTGGCAGGTACATCCCGATCCTGCTTGATTGTGGATGCCGTTTTGCTTCCCTTCCATCGTTGGGAGTGTAAGCACTGCTGCGGCGATGAAGATGACAATAATGCTGCGGGCGAAGAGATTCATATTTTTAACGGCCCGTCTCTTCGGTATAAGAAAAGTGGTACATTGTTTTGACACAAAAACTCGAAATTTTCGAACAAATGGGATTGTCAATCGCCGCGTCGCGATTAAATAGGGGAGTTTGGTCGGAGGGATGCCTACGTTCGTATGGAAGGAGTTGAGACACGATGCCAAAGCCATGGACTTCGAAGCTGATTATCAAGCAACTCGGTGTACAAAAGTGCAATGGGAGTCTCGACGCCGCAGTCGAAAATCTGACCCTTGAGCAAGCAATGAACGTTGCTCGTGAAAAGGCAGATCTCGGCCACCTGACCGGAGCCGACCTCAAGGCACAGACCCGAGAAGTCATCGGAACCTGTGTCTCCATGAGAGTCAAGGTCGAAGGTCACTGGGCTAACGAAGCCCTCGAAATCATTAGCAAAGGAGAATGGGACGAGCGCTTTAACTGAACAAACATCACGAACCGCAGGAGAGGTGAAAGCCTCGCTGACTGCAGAGGTGAGACGATATGGAAGAAAACATCAACACCGCCATCAAGCAAGCCATCGAAGACGCGCCAGAGCGCAAATTCGTACAATCGGTTGACATTGCCTTTACCATCAAGGATGTCGATTTGAAGAACCCAACCAACCGTATCAAGGAAGAAATCCGTCTTCCTTCTGGTCGTGGCCGTGAAGTCAAGGTTGCTATGTTTGCAGCTGGTGAGGCAGCGACACGTGCTCGTGACGCTGGAATCCACGTCATTACTCCTCCAGAAATCGAAGAACTCGGTGGAAACAAGGGTCGTGCAAAGAAGATTGCCAACCAATTCGATTTCTTCCTTTCCGAAGTCCCACACATGGGACTGATCGGTCGTTACCTCGGTACCGTTCTCGGGCCACGAGGAAAGATGCCTCGTCCGGTTCCTCCAACACTTGACCCAGGTGTACTTGCAACTGGACTACGCACAACTGTTGTTGTCAAGTCCGGTGACAAGATGACCTTCCACGCTGTCATCGGAACCGTCGACCAATCGCAAGAAGAACTCCTTGCCAACGCTATGGAAGTCTACAACCGTGTTGTCGGACGTCTTGAGCGTGGCTCAGGTAACATTCGTTCCCTCTTCGTCAAGACGACGATGGGTCCAGCAACCCGAGTCGAGGTGATCGTTTGATTCCAAAGGTCATGTCATGGAAGCGTGACACCGTCAAGGATCTCTACGATGTCATCAGCAGCGGAGAAACGCTTGCTGTTATCGACATTCACGGCGTCCCTGCTGACACCATGATCGGTATGCGTGCGAACCTTCGTGACAACATGGCTATCCGTGTTGCTAAGAAGCGCTTGATGCGCCTTGCTTGGGAACAAGCTGGCAAGGATCTGGACGTTCTTGAGGAGCTTTTCGATGGTGCTGTACAACCAGCCGTCGTATCAACCTCAGATTACAACTCCTTCGAAGTCTTCTCCGAATTGAAGAAGACCGAAGCTGGCCGTGCTGCAAAGCCTGGTGACGTTGCTCCAGTCGACATTATCGTCGAGAAGCAAGACACTGGCATGCCACCTGGTCCAATTGTTGGTGAGTTGAACTCTGTCGGAATCCCTGCAAAGATCATGGGTGGTTCCGTCCACATTCAGAAGAAGCACGTTGCTCTCCAAGCTGGAGAAGTCTTCGAGGGCGACCTCGGTATGCTCCTTGGACAAATCGGAATCAAGCCAATCGTCACAGGTCTGCGCCTTTGCGGTACCTACGAAGATGGCGTTGTTTTCTCACCGTCCACACTCGACATCGACTTTGAGCAATTCGAACAAGATCTCATTGGTATGGCTGCTGGCGGATTCAATCTCGCTTGCAACATCACGTGGTTTACATCACAAACCATGCCAACATTGCTCGCAAAGGCAAGCGGAGAAGCGCTTGCTGTTGCACTTGAGGCAGCGATCACAACCGCTGAAACGCTACCTCATCTACTTGGACGAGCCCACCGCAGTGCCATGGGTATTGCAGGCTCGCTTGACTCCTCCGCCCTTGATGACGAACTGGCTGCTATGCTCGGTGCTGCTGCTTCAGCAGCATCCGCTGCAGCCACCGTCGAGAGTGCGTCTGATGCCCCAGCCGAGGCAGAAGAGGAAGAAGAGGAAGAGGAAGAAGAGGGCGGCTTTGCCGGTCTCGGAGATCTCTTCGGCTGAAACAAACACAAAACATTGAGGTGAAATGAAATGGAATACGTTTATGCTGCTATGCTACTGCACGCTGCTGAAAAAGAAATGACCGAAGACAACATCACAGCCGTTCTCAAGGCTGCTGGTGTAGATGTTGATGCATCCCGAGTAAAGGCACTTGTTGCTTCACTCGCTGGTGTCGACATCGCTGAAGCAATGACCCAAGCCGTCGCTGCTCCTGCCGCTGCTGCAGCTCCTGCTGCCGCTGGCGGTGACGCCCCTGCCGCTGCCGAAGAGGAAGAGGAAGAGGAAGAAGAGGAAGCTGGCGGTTTCGAAGGTCTTGGCTCTCTCTTTGGTTGAGTTCAAACCCAGAAACACATCGCTCACGATCATTGGTGCCGAAGGCATCTTCTGATTCCAAAGCGTTGCGTGAACTCAACCTGTGGAGGTCATCTCATCCTTGGATGAGATTCGCGCAGCGTAACTCCAGCATCGCATGGTTCTTGCCATAGTGATAGGTACGATGGACATGGTGCGACGAAACAGTCTCGATATCGAACTGAGCGTCGCACCGGTCGATTGCATCCGATCGCTTCGGAAACTCTGTGAAGAGAAAAACTGGTCACTCGAACGACATGAAGGCGCACGCCTTGTCGATCGGTTTGCCATCATCATGCCGATGGCCCAATCCGCACGAACGCTTGGATTGAAAGTCCTTGATGGCCCTTTGATGGGACTTGAATTGACAACATGGTCTGAAGTTCGAGGTTCAGCAGGAGCCGTCCACATCTGTTCATGGATTCTTCCTGGTGGACCTCAACATCCAAAGATTCAGCATTTGTTGCAGCATTGGGTTGCCAGTCTCCCAAGATGTCCATGGCGATGGACATTCGGAGAGCGGTCCAAGATTGGATTCCTCCTTCCAACGTGGAAGAAATCACGACGTTCCTTTGAATCACTAGGTTTCAATACCGACAAAAACGCATGGCCATACGTTCCAACTTCAGAATGGATGAATCAAAATGAAGAAGAATAATCCACCGAAATACATAGAGGGTTCCACCTCTTCGGGCATAACAGGAGGAGAATCATATGGGCTTCATGGATGATATCAAAGAAGACCAGAAATTGCAAGTTCAGGCGTTATGTGTCGTCTTTTTCCTGCTTGCCTTCCCTTCGTATTTCTTCCTCAAAGCCGCTGCAACCGATGACCCAGCAGGAATGGGTGGAGTTGGCACGTATACAGTCACTGGTGAGTTTTCGTACATCGATCTTGCAAGTGGCGATGCTGATGTTCAAGACGGAACGCCCTTCACACTCGATCTCAACACAATGGATTTGAGTTCAGAAGATAAGGCAAAGAACATTGTTGGAGTTTTAGTTTCAATGTCGTATGGTGA
>JBMTJI010000039.1:0-10597 GCA_049438185.1 Candidatus Poseidoniaceae archaeon | reverse complement strand
GAACCCGGGTTCAGGCGTTGGCAACGCCCGGTGATAACCACTACACTACGCTCGCAGGTAGCAACCAACCCACCGAGCAGGGGTATAAACGATTGTCGGCGCAATTGGATGCTCACTGGAATCCAAATCGGTCCTGACCTTCTTTGGGCGGTTGTCGTTGCCGGAAATACACCACCAAACCGGCCAACAGGGCGGCAATACCAACCACGATAGCGATCAACGTCAACGATGTTTCATCCCCACCAGAACCGACGGTTCCATCATCCGTTTCCTCAACAAAGACGACGAAGGATGTCGGCGCTGTTGCATCACCAAAGGAATCCGATGCTTGGACAAAAATCTCGTGTGCGCTAAGTGGTGTTGATGTACGAATCGAAGCAGCAGCGGTATAGATTCCATCGTTTGCTTCTCGATCGAGTCCTTGCCCATTGTCGTAAAGTGTGACCCAACGAGCCGTTTGACCAAGTGGTTTGAGAACGCCTAAATCGGCGCGAACCAAGAGTATTCCATCTGCATCATCAACTTGGATTTCAATCGCCTGTTCGGAATCTGAATCACTTCGTTGGAGTGGTTCTGTTGTCGAGAGTATGAGTGTTGGTGCCGTGTTTTCGATAGTAACAACCAATTCCTCATCGGTTGAACTCGGTTGGAAGTGATGTTCTGAAGTCTGTGTTTTGCTGACGAGGATACTGGCGCCCAAATTGTCCGTGAGGCGAACCTTGAAAGGTCGTACACCTGGCGTCATGCCTTGAGGAATAACCAATTCACAAGCCCATATCTCAACTTTGAGACAGGGTGTTTCTTCTCCGCCGTACTCTCGAAGGTCGACCACGATGGAATCGACCCCATGGTAATCGAGAACATCAAGGGTCATTAGCGTGGCACCTCCACGAACCACGGTTCCTGGTTCAATGGTTGCGCTTAAGATCCGTGGAGCTTGATTTTCAACAGTAATGTTTGTTGAAAGCGTATCGGATTCACCCCATTCATCAACAACTTCGACACTGATTGGCAATTCGCCTACCTGAGTCCCTTGAACTGATACCGTCGTCGTCCATTTGTTGTCACCGATGCTCTGATCGCCATTCAAACCTCGGTCGTTCATCGAAACCATTCCTAGGTCAATCGAGGAAAGATCGACTTGAACGCTGACAATGTTCCAATCAGGATCATCGATGGTTGCCACAAGGTGCGCTGAAGACGCACCTTCGCCAAACACCAAGCCTTCCATGAGAGACAAGTCGAGAACCTGTGGCGCATTGTTGTCATCCGCTGAAACGATGCTCGGTGAGAGAATAGCATCAACGGTTTGTGATTCATTGAGAAGAGCCGTTTCCCCATCTTCACCAAATTCAATTTCAAACGAGCGGATCGTACTTGCCAGCAAACCAGTTAATGGCCCCTGATGGACGATGGAACCTGAGGCTGTCCCTGTAACGCCATCACTGTAGACTCCAGTCCATTGAATCACACTCAAATTTTTGGCATCCCGTGGCTCAATGGCTTCTTGTCCTGCGGTCACGGTCAATACGATGCCATCTTGGGCAAGGAGGCGAACAACATCACCCGTTTCCATAGGAACTGGTGCAAATCCAGCTTCTCTTCCGACTGAGATGTTGCCGAGGGCTTCCTCGACCTCAGGAGGTGTCGGGTCTTGTTTAATTGGACTACGCTCTGGGCGCTCATCTCCGCTTGAAGGGTCGGGACCTGTTTCTGTCCAAACGAGGCGCACCGTTCGATTGTCCCAGTCCGCATTCGTTGCTTGATAGATGTACGAATCGTTGTAATAGGAACCAGCACCACTGCCACCAAAGAAACTGCTCCCTCCAATGCCTGTGACGTTAAACCACGTCTCACTGTGAATAACGTTCACATCATGTTCAACCAACGTGTGATTGCGTTGTTTACCCGTCTGCTCGATGGTTTGAACAACACCAAACGTTCCTTGAACATCGCCTGATAACGTTCCATCAACATGGACATCGTCGACCAACGTGATACCATCTTCGACTCGGGTATGGAAATTGTACACGGTACCATTGACGACCATGGAGGCATTCTCTTCCTGATCTGTGAATCCAAACGTTCCATCACCACGGATGAGGTCTAACTGGTCAACTCGAACGCCATCTTCCCAACGCTCGAGCGTTTCAAATTGATCGAGTTGAAGATTGAACTCAGAGCCTTCATCCCTGAGAAGCATATCAGCCGTTGCCTCAATTTGGGTGTGTTGGAGGACTCGAACACCATTCACATCGGTTGTTTCGAGGAGGAGCAAACTGATATCACCATCAACATTGAATTGGCCACCATCTTCCTCTCCGTTGACAAGAAGGGCGCCAAATGCTTCCAAGCGCAAACGCTCGGAGACCACGTTATCAATGTTCGAACGGTTGAGGAGTGCATCGACAACGGTGGCATTGATGGTGGTCACAAGACCATCTTCTTCAAGTTGCAAGAGAATGTCTCCACTTCCTTTTGCTTGAATGACCTGGGACGTGAGGACACCCGACGTCACAGTTTCGTTTTTCCAGAACGATTCGAAATCAAGGTTGAGTTCCGTCGTTGAATTACCCGTCGTCTCTGATGTAAACAACGTCCCATTTCCGAGTTCGTAAGCGTTGAGAACCTCGCCGATTCGCTGTTGCCAACCATTTCCTTCAAACAGCAACATGAACGATTGATTTCCATCGCTCGTCTGATAGTTCTGTTCAAGCGACCAGGACGTTGTTGTCGTGACTTCGTGATCGGCCATTGGTTGGTTCCATGAACCGACAATGAAGGTTCGTTCGTCGACAATTGGTGATGAGAGTGGTGAACCATCGTGCCCATTGATGGTCACCTGAATGCTGATTGTATCGTTCCAAGCGACCGCTGTATCGAGAACAAGACGAGCGGTTAGGCTTGGTGTGTTCTCGAGGAAGGTTGTTTGAATGGACGGACTCAAGTCGAATGAATCACGAAGATGTTCGATGGTCACGTCGTAATCGTGGGAAGACGAATCTCCGAACGTAAGGATGTACGCATGTTCGTTTGTTAATGCCGAAGAACTGTTCCAATCCGTTGTGATCTCAACCGTTGGCACCTCTTCTGCAGAGACGAGGGATGACAGAGGCGTCAGCAGCAAAAGCAAAACGAGAACAATGCTACGGTTGCCGCTCATGATGTATTCTTGCCACCGCTCATCTCTAAGGGTTTGGGGGCATTGTTTCAAGAATCAAAGGTTCAAGATGTAAGCAAACAAGAGCGGTGCAACAATTGTAGCATCGCTTTCAACGACAAACATTGGCGTTGTTGCATCGATTTTTCCCCATGTAATCTTCTCGCTTGGAGGTGCACCAGAATATCCTCCATAGGATGGACGAGATTCGGAGATCTGCCCGAACCATGACCACAATGGCACATCTCGTTCGAGATCCTGATTGAGCATGGGTACAACACAAATGGGAAAATCACCAGCGATTCCACCCCCAATTTGCAGGAAGGCCAAGGGTGACGCTTGTACCTCGTACCATCCAGCAAGTTGTTTCATGTATTCAATTCCTGAAAGAACGCAATCAGCGTTTACTTCACCTTCCAATGAACGAGCAGCGAAGATGTTCCCCATTGTTGAATCCTCCCAGCCAGGTACGAACAGTGGCAGGTTGGCCTTGCATGCTGCAAGAACCCATGATGCATCCTCATCTCCCTCGCATGAACCTAACATTGATTCTGATTGAAGCACATCAAAGAAGTAGCGATGAGGTAACTGACGCCGTCCTTCGTTCGATGCCTGTTTCCATGCTTGCAAAAGTTGCGATTCCATTTCACGAATCGCCTCCGCTTCTGGAATACAAACATCGGTCACACGATTCATTTTGTTGTTCAAGAGATCCACCTCATCCTCAAGCGAAAGCGTTCTCCAATTCTCAATCGACGTGTAGTGAGGGAAGGCCATCATTCGAAAGACGTCTTCTTCGAGATTTGCCCCAGTACAACTGATTGCAGCAACGTGGCCTTCACGAATCATTGGAGCGAGGAGTTTGCCTATTCCAGCCGTACTCATTGCGCCTGCAAGTGTAATGAACAGTTTTCCCCCGGATTCAAGATGCTTCAAGAGGGAAGCGGACATCTTAGCAAGTTCGCCAGCGTTGAAATGTTGGAAGTAGGATTCAATCGTACTTCGGATACTCATGTTCACACCTCAGGAAGCAGGAATCGTTCAGTGCTCTTCTCTTGCATGAGTTCGATACTCGGGCAACGTTCCAAAAGCGCTTCTTTGATTTGGACGATGATCGAGTTGGGATCGGTTCTTCCGCACGTAAATGCGTCAATGGCAAGAAGACCTCGATCCGAGTAACAATGTGCACTGACATGACTTTCATCGAGAAGAACGACGGATGCGAATCCTGGAGGGGAAACAGAGCCATCAAACACATCGACATGGGCATGGACTTCTCTTGCGCCACTATTGTCGACTGCTTGTTTCATGATGGCAAGCATAGCATGACCGTCAAATGCTGAAGACGGGAAGAATCCAGTGTAATCGAGAAAAATGTGTTTACCATGGGCTGATTTGTTCAACGTATCCACTCCTTGTTTGTTGTAGCGTTCCATTCTTGGCACGTGGTTTTCCGGGTATTCTCCACTCTGGCGTCGCCATAGAAAGTCGAATGACTTCTTTGCCCTCGCATCCTGAACGAGTATTTATCCTCTTCTTTTATTAGATGTCCGAGAATGAACGATGAACGACTTGTGGACGTTGTGCATGCAGTGGTTCCGCAGTCGCTTTCCACAATCCTTTCGACCGTGCATGCGCATGGCTAGCAACAACATTTGTTGCAAGCATGGCTGCTGTAAATTGTGTGAGCGGAGAATCGTTTTGAACCCCAATTTCATTGACATCAGCACTCACAACAACGGCGTTTGGAGCGTTAAACAAGGTCTGAATCGTTTCATGCACTTGCCAATACGTCAAGCCTCCAGGCACTGGTGTTCCTGTGGCAGGAACCAATGCTCCGTCAAGCCCATCGATATCGATGGTGAGGTGAACAGGTCCTTCAATCGAAGACAGCGTTTCCAACCATTGAGTCCAATGATGGCCGCCATGACAAGGTGACTGCGTATCTTTTGCAAAGAAGGTCGTAATTCGCTCATCACCGGTCATGCGTTGGTGCTCTTCTCGACTGAACGCTCGAATTCCAACTTGAAGTAACCTGCCAACTCCGGCATCAAGAGCGCGGGCAGCAGCACAGGCATGGGAATACTTCTCTCCATCCAACTCTTCACGAAGATCGCCGTGGGCATCGATTTGAACGACGGTCAGGTTGGAAAGATCATCTACGACGAGGGGATGGTGGCGAGCAGCTTCCATAATGGGGGGCAAAATTCCATGCTCTCCGCCCAAGCAAAGCGGAAAGCAATCACCCTTGAACCATGGTAGGAGGTAACCCACCATCGAATCCAGTTGTTGGAGAAGAGTTGGTTCTTCACCATTCCAAGGTTGTATCGTCTGAATCGAAAGTCCGGCAGGAAGATCATCACCCAGTTGTGCATCATACAATTCCACTTGCGCTGATGCTTCAAGACAGGCTCGTGGCCCCTGAGCAGTCCCTTGCCCGTACGATGTTGTCAATTCGTAAGGTAGGGAGAGGATGGCAACATCAACATTGCCAATACCTTGTTCAAGCCCAAGGAAGGTTGGCATACCCTCGTCCTCCATGGTTGTGGCGACCTCTTTGCGCTTCTAAGCATTCCCAAATTTGGGTGGAAATCTCTTCCGAACACTGGATTTCAAGAAAATCGGACGATGTGTTAATATACCTCGACGACCAATATACAATAGTGTTCTCGGGAGAAAACCGGGGGCGGGGTGATGAAGATGGGAATGACACTACAATCGTTGACGCAAGCAATACAACAACATATCGACACAGAGATGGATGCTGAGGTGGCTGCAGGCATGGCCGAGCACGCACTCGGATTTTTTGGATTTTACAATCGAATCATTGATAATGCGCTTGAACCAACCGATCGAAACCTGTTCTACATGTTCCAGGATTACGACTTGCTGACCACGGAATCTGAAGAGACAACGCTTTGGGACGGTCGTGAATGGCGCATCCATTATTGGAAATTCAAGCCAGATCTCAAGGAGCGTGTTGAATCGTACATGCAGCGACAGCGCAAGCCAGAGGACATTGACCCTTTCGCGGACATTTATGGTACTGATGGTCAGTCCATTTGGACACGGGAGTCGGAAAAAGTTCAGAATCCAAACGCCTTTACCAGCGATTGGTGAAGGAACCTAGCAAGCGTTTTTGTTGCACCGTTGCGAGGGGTTACCATGCGTGTCGCAGTTGGCCTCGTCTTGTGCCTGTTGCTGGCAGGGATTCCACCCCTCGCAGGTGCCTCATCCGAAAGCCAAGAAGCATGGCCGGGAGAACCGATCGACAATCACGTTCACATGACATGGGCTGCTTTGACCATGGAAGTCAATGAATGGGCTGATGACAACCCAGACATCGTACGCTTGGTCGATGCAGGAAGTTCTGAACTTGGAAAAACACTCTGGGTCGTTCAAATCTCGGATTGGTCGATGGAGACCAAAGCCAACGGTAAAACGAAAGAAATCGTCTACATTGACGGTGGACATCATGGAAATGAGTATCTCGGAACATCCCTTGCTTGGTTGTCCGCACAATGGTACATTGAGAGCTGGAATCAAGGCAATGAGGAAGCTGTCAATGTCCTTCAAAATACCGAAATTCATGTTCTGATCATGCTCAATCCCGATGGAAACGATATCGACACTCGATGGAACATCAATCAGGTCGATTTGAATCGAAATTACGACCATTTTTGGAATACCTGCCCAACAACACAGCCAGGAAGTGCCGCATTTAGTGAATCTGAAACCGCTGCGAATTCACAATACATGAACGACTACGTCTCCGATGCAGACCTCTACGTGACTATGCATACGGGTGTTTGGATTATGCTCTATCCTTGGGGGAAGTGGGCAAGTCAACCCTCGGATTGGGAATTGTTCTACGGCATTCGAGAAGAAGTTCAAGCCAACATCTCTGAAATCCCCATCCAAAATGCGAATCAGGGGCTCTATCCAAATTGTGGAACAAGCCGAGATTATGGTTACGGCGTAATGGGCTTCCCGACCTTTACCTTTGAGACGGATGACGAGCAATTCGTCCCAGGCTCTATTGAAGCGCTGAACGAGCGCCTTGCTGAAGAATTGGATGTCATGCGATACCTCATCTCCAATGTGTGGTATTGGCGCGCACGACTTGACGTACAGTCGATCCAGGTTTCAGACGATCACGTCGTTCTTGATGTCGACAACCTGGGTATGGCATCCACAACCAACGCAAGTTTGCAATTCGTCGATTCAAGTGGGGAAGTTGCGTGGACTTCATCACTTTTCTCGGTCAATCAAAGCAATTCAACAGTGGCGCAGTTGGACGCAACCAATCTTTCTTATTCCAGCGACGGAACGTGGCAGTTGTATTATCAAAAGCGTGTGATTGATGCAGCGAAATGGGTAACGGAACCTCTTGAGATTAATGCGACGATGATCGATGACGACGATGATTCGAATTTCCTCGTTGGCTATGGATTGTTCAGCCCAACAACGATTCTTGCTGGTCTGGCTGTCATCTCACTTCTTCGAAAAGAGGACGAAGATTTGGCTTAAATCGCTGAAAATCATTCGCAAGGTTTCAAGTGCCTCAAGGGGTTGGGCAATACCGGTGAAACCATGCAAATCAACGTAAGTTCAAGTCACAACATCGATGGAACCCTCATTCTACCTCTCTTTGAAGGAACGGATATCGTGCCAGAAGCACATGCTACTGGAATGCACGTTGCTCTGAAGGGACAAATCAACCGAGTTCTCGCTGATGGTGATTTCAAAGGGAAAGCCAAGTCTACCATGTCGCTCGTTGGAAGCGAAGGTGGCAAGGCCATGCTCGTTGGTCTTGGAAAAGAAGACGATGCTGATGTCCACGCCTACCGAAAGGCAGGAGCTGCCGTTGTCGCCGCTCGAAAGAAAACGCACGGTACTGACCTTACAGTACGTTTCGCCGGTGCAAGCATCGAATGCATGGGAGCATTTGCTGAAGGCATGCTGCTTCGCGATTACTCCTACGACGAGTACAAGATGCAGAAGGAGGAGGACAAGGAAGCAGAGCGCAGTGTACGCATCACCTGTGATGAAGGTCAAGAAGAGGCTTTACAAGCACTCGTCAACATCCACAGTGGAGTTGCATCCGGTGTCCACCTCTCCAGAGATCTCGGCAACTGTCCACCAAACGACATGTATCCTGAGGCGTTTTCTGACATGGCTTGGGAATGGGCAAAACAATACAACAATGTCGATGTGACCATCATCAACTACGAGCACGCCATGAAGGCGGGTATGGGTGGTCTCGTTGCTGTCGGAATGGGGTCATCTCGAAAGCCATGCATGGTCATCTTTGAAATGAACAAGGAAAAGCCCGGTCGCTGTCCTCTTCTCGTTGGAAAGGGAATCACCTTCGATACCGGTGGCATCTCGCTCAAGCCAGGTGCGAACATGGACGAAATGAAGTACGACATGGGTGGATCTGCCACTGTTTTCGGAACCATGCAAGCTCTCGCATCAACGGGATACGATGGTAAAGTGGTCGGCATTACCTGTATGGCTGAGAACATGCCTGCAGCGAACGCACAACGTCCAGGGGACGTTATCACAACACTCTCTGGCAAGACCATCGAAGTTCTCAACACGGACGCAGAAGGTAGGCTCGTCCTCTCGGACGGTCTTTGGAAGGCTGGTGAATTCGATCCTGAATTTATCATTGACTTCGCAACGCTTACCGGTGCTTGTGTTGTTGCACTCGGTCATGAAGCAACAGGCCTCTGGTCGAACGATGATGACTTCCGTACCAAGATTCACGAAGCAGGAAACGCTGTTGATGAATTGGCGTGGCCAATGCCTCTCCTACCTGCCTTTGAGAAAGAAATGACCGACTCGAAGATTGCTGATACACGCAACCTCGGTGCTGGTCGCTGGGGCGGTGCAAACACTGCAGCAGCGTTCCTCAAGCAATTCGTTCCAAATCGAAACTACGATGAGGATGGTGAACAAATCACATGGGCTCACATGGACATTGCTGGAACCTACTGGGGTGCCAAGACCAACACCATGGTTGGCAACGGTGCAACCGGTATTCACGTCCGCACCATGTACCACTTGATTACCAACTGGAACAACTGAATGTGATGGTATGCGCAAGCCTGTTCTCTTCTCGGGAATGGTCTGCCTTCTTTTCCTCTCAGGCTGCCTTGGCTCTGTCTTCGATGAGAAGATTGAAACGAAATTAAACGTCGAAGTAAGTGAGGAACGCTTGACCATTGAAACCGTTTACGAACAGGGAGAACGAATCTCCTCGTCCACTGAAACGGTTCGCTTTGATTTCTCAGGTTCAACTTCTGATGGATCGATTCAGACCTTCGGACTCACCACAGATGACGGTCGGTCATTCAGTATTGATGCAACCAAGGAGCAGACGATATCGATTGGTTTCGAACATCATGGAGCATATACAATCGAATTGTTTGCTATTGATTCCAGCGAGAACAATGTGACGACGACCAAGACGATTGTTGTTGAACAAGTCATTACCTGGACGGAAGAAGGGAGTGGAAACCCTCAATCCCTCTTCTTTGATGCATCTCCAGGAAACGATGGTTTGCCTCCCTCATACCTCATTCTCAACTCTACGGCTACCAACCCATCCCCTATTTTCGAAATCAATGGAAGAGATGTTGATCTCGAATGGGCAGTCATCAATGTTGATGGCCCATGCATGGGCAATCGAGAGATTGTCGAAAATGGAGACAGTATAACATGGAATACGCTTCATTTTGCCCCTGTTGACATGCATGAAATCGAGATGACGATTCATGAGGGGCAGGATGAGCTCAACATCGAACACGTTGTTGCTCTTCGATACACGGAATGAATTCACGCAATGAATTCAACTCGGCCCGTATCTACATCGTAGATGGCCCCTTCAATAACAACATCCGATTTCAGCATGGGATTGTTCTTCAGGGTTTTAACGTCTTGAACGAGTTTGGCTTTCTGATCCGAGATGACATCAGGATAGTACTCGCTGACATCAGCCCCAGTATTCGTATGTACCACTTCTCGAACCTTCTCAAGTGTAGCCGCTGCCATTCCACATCGTGTATGTTGCATGATTAAGATTCGATCGCACTCAAGAATGTTGTTAGCGATAACAACATCTTTCTCAACTTCTGGATTGACTTGGCCTCCTCCATTTCGGATGACTTTCATGTCACCAAAGGTCAAACCTAGTGCTTGATGGGGAACGATTCGACAATCCATACAGGTGATCAACAACATGTTTCGAGCGGGTTTACCAAGAACCTCTCCATGCGTAAAGCCGGCTACGAACTCGCTGTTTCCTTTGGCGATGTCTTCAAATCCAGACGTCATTCTTCTCACTGAATTGAGTTTTTAGAATAAAGCACTTGAATCTTGGTTCGCTCGTTTCGATTTCTTCGCCGTAAGTAAACCGATTGAACCTGTTCA
>JBMTJI010000038.1:0-10691 GCA_049438185.1 Candidatus Poseidoniaceae archaeon | reverse complement strand
GATCGCTGGTTGTCTGAGGGAGAGGACACCCCGGAGGAGGAACTCCTTGAAGCTTGGACATTCGATACGAACCGTCCAGAATTCACATGGATGAAAGTACGATGTCAAGCCAAGAACGAGGTAAGAGAGTGGACCATTGTCGATTATGGACAAGACGGGGATGGTTCAATGGCACGAACCACGGGCCTTGTCACGTACGCACTCGCTTCTTTGTTTGCGACAAAAGGCCCAGAACATTGTGGCCTTGGACCCGGAATTCATTCACCCGAATTGGTTAATGAAACAACATTGGAGTTCGTCCTCAATGTTTTTCAAAAGCACGGTATTTCTGTCTCATAACATTGGTTCATCGCAATGTGGACATGGCATACCAGGGATAAATTCACCAAGGAGGAAGCCACAATTGGTGCAGATGCTCGTTAGAAAGTCGTCGATGTTGCTCATGATTTACAATCAACGGGCTCGTATATTATTCTGAAGGTGATTCAGAAGAACCTTTCTTCGATTTAATGAATCGAAACAGGACTCTCGAGAAAATCATAGAAGCAATGAAAATGAGAACTGTTGCCCACCATGGAGCCTCTGTAGAGATTGCAAAGAAGTATGCAAACAAGAGAATTCCAAAGCCGTAAACAGCTCGAAAAGCCGAGTAAAGCAAGAATGAACGGAAAAGGGGATGCTCTCGAATTCGCTCGGTAAATCCCTGCTCACCCATAGGTTGGCTAGTGAATCAGATTACTCAAGATTTCGTTCACGAGGTCCGACCGGGCGAAGGAGGGCAACGAGAGCAAAAACAGAGACAAGAGCGATGACGTTTATCAATCCACCATCACCGAGTAAATTCGAAGAGTCACCTGAACCGCTTTGACCATCTTCATCTGATTCAACGAATTCATCTTCTAAGTTGATGACGGTATCGAGAGAACTCGAAATGCATCCTGTCGAATCTGAGCATGAAAATTCAGACGTGACAATCAATTCGAGAGCAAATAATTCCATCAGTCTGGAACTCATTGGATGAGGCATTGCATTTGAAGACACTTGATTCGGGGCCTTGAGGAACACCGAGACCGTTTGACTTTGACCCGGTCCGATACGGATGTTGTTTGATGGGAAGGATACTGTAAAATCAGCAGAATTCGATTCCTCATCAAATGGACCAACTGCTGATAGTTTGAGTGTATCCTCGGCGTTTCCATGGTTCTTGATCGTAAATTCTATCGAAAGCTCATCACCGACTTCCACGCTGAATAGAGCCAAATCTGCAGAGATAGAAACGCCTGCATATTGCAAGATGTTGATCACTTCTTCTTCCTCATCCTCTGCAAGATTAGGGGGTGGTGCTCCGTTCAACTCAACAACGGTTGCTTTTACAGTCAACGAGAGAGATTGAGCGAGCATACCTTCATCCGCCTGAACACTAACTTGAAACTCTTCAGATTCACCTGCAGCTACAGTGATCGAACCAGGGGCTGAATGTGCCAAGTCGCCAGAGTCTACCTCAATCTCAATCTTTTCTGAGAAGGCAGTAGGATTCTCAACCGTGCAAGTTATTGATCCTGTTTTGGTTGATCCGGGAAAGACCGGAATATCCAGAGGGCCCTCACAATCGAGGTTCACAGAAGCAACGGGCTGTTGTGCTTGAATTGAGAGCGGAAACGACAAGAGGAATAAACTAAAGACAAGAATGAGACTAACAAGGCGTCTTGTCATGTGTGTAACATTTCATGGAGAAATAAAAACATTTCACCGATTATTGCAATGAAGAGAAAAACGATTGACATGATGCAAGAACGATGGCAAGATCCTTCTCTCGAATCACTTCATTTGCGTACGCCAGGGGCCGGTCATCCCATGGGTTGAAGCAAATGGCGTGAGCCGCCTCTTCAAACATTCCAATATCGCCTGCTGAATCACCAACAGCGATCACATGCTTTTCATCAACATCAAGACGACGACGTAGCATTCGAACCAATGCACCTTTACCATCCATCTGTACCTGATATCGGCCGTAATCTTGGACGAGTAAGGAACCGTCGGTTTGACCTGAATCCGTGGTCCATCCGTTGGTGAACACATGGAGACGAGTATCGTATCCGTTGGCAAGTTTTGCTGATGTATGGCGATCGATTCCACCCCACCGTCGTTGCCATTTCTTTTCGCTTGGAAACAGGCAAGATATATCGCGTGCAGTTTGTTGTAAGCCACCACTTACTATGGCTACGTGATGGCCATCATCGAGAAGTGATTGAATGAGATGCTGATAGTTCTTCATCATCGGCATACCTTCCATACAGGCTCGTAAATCAGCATCTGTAATCTCAGTTCCATGTTGTTCTCTCCAACTGTTCTTGATGAGTGCAATATCGAGTTTGATCCAATCCCATTCATCCAGTAATCCTTGGTTGTAAAGACTGAACGATTCATCGTTGTTGATACCAAGACGATCGTAAACGAATTGCCATGTTGAGAGGTGGTCAACAAGAACACGATCCATATCAAGACAAACAAGTCCACGCATTCACAGACCTCCTCTTGGCTCATCATACTGTGCTTGAACCTGTTCGACTTGCTTCCCCATGATGTAGAGAATGACGGCAATCATCATGGCAAAGAGTCCAAACAATGTCATGGCAATTGTCAGCAACGTGACGCCAATCGATTCAGTGGAAAGTTCCGTGAACGTACTGACGACGCCACCTGAGAGACGATACCCCAGAACGAAGAGTACAATGCCTGGAATTCCGAACAGGAACAGAGGGTGCCTTGATTCGATCATCCAGATGAACAATTGTGCAAAACGTGATGCTGTTGCAAGGGACTCCCTTTGTGGCAACGAAGGTAGTGTTGTTGACTCGATGACACGTACACGCAATTGATCCGACAGGTCATGTGCTGTTGCATCCTCATCTGCAGAAATCAACTCTTCCAACCCTTGATGGCTTACCGAAGCATGTTGGAAGTTCGACGTTCCAAGGAGGCTTTTGCTGGGTCGGTTTACTTCACCTTCCGCTGTTGTAACGAGTCCTATGTAGACATCCCAGTTTTCTCGAGAACGATTCAAATGAAGTGGAAACTCCCGTAATGACCACTGTTTATTGATGTGGATGAAGAGGTAATTCTCAGCTGGCTCAAGACCCGATTCTTTGAGACATTGGGATACGGCGAGAATGTCAGAATTCTCAGAAGTGAGTACTTTGCATCCTACTTCTTCAACCAGAATTGCGGTCTCATCATCAGACCCAAGGTCAATGAAAACGACATCATTTGTTGCTTGTCGAGCACGCGTGAGAAAGGAAACAACACGCAGTTCGATGTTGCAACCGATGCCAACGATGCGAAGAGGGATGTTCGCCACGATTGCTGCTCAACGTCTTGGCTTTCAATTCTCCCTCACCTGTTCGCCTCACAACGCCTTTTTGCTGAGGAGATTTGCATTGGGACATGATGGGAGGGCATACGATCGGTATCGTCATCCCAGCACGAAACGAAGAAGCGCATATTGGACGAGTGTTGGAAACACTTCCATCCTTTGTTGATCACGCTATCGTCATTGATGACGGTTCGAGTGATGCGACCTACGAGAGAGCAAGCAGTGCTTCTTCAGGAGCCAAAGTGACCATTCTACAGACAATAGGCCTTGGCGTCGGTGCAGCGATTGATCTTGGCCATCAACATCTACTGAAAACGATTGAACATCCATTCGTGAGTGTGGTAATGGCTGGTGATGGACAGATGGATCCGAACGATCTTTCAGCGGTTCTGCAACCGATTCTCGCCGATGAGGCTGATCATGTCAAAGGGAACCGGATGTCAACATTCTCGGATATTGAACAAATGCCAAGGAAAAGAAGACGTGCATCTCGAATCCTCGGTTGGCTAACCACACTCGCCAGCGGACGTGTTGTGACTGACCCTCAATGTGGATTCACAGCCACCTCATCGCAACTCCTTCGCCAGTGGAACTGGGAGCATTCTTGGAAGGGTTATGGTTATCCAAATTACTGGCTTATTCATCTTTCAAGTCAAGGATGGAGAGTAACGGATGTTCCTGTCAAGGCCGTCTATGCTCAGGAACAGTCGGGAATTCAGCCCCTTCGATTCTTTCTTTCTGTTGGAGCCATGATGACCGTTGAGCACCATCGAAGAGCGTTCAAGCACCTGTTTGGTTCAACATGGATGCTGCTCTCGTTCTTGTTCTACATCTCGGGATATGCGCTCGCCATCGTCGCAATTCAACAACCAATTGCTTTGCTCGGACTTCCCTTCGCCTGGTGGATTGCACACAGGCTTGACCGCCTTGCTATGCGTCGAATGGTTGGTGGGCGTACCAAGATTTGAACTTGGGTCCAAGGCTCCCAAAGCCCCGAGTATAGGCCAAACTAACCCATACGCCCTTGAGTTGGGGGACGTGGTTCTCCCTATGAACTTCACTCAAGAAGAAGCCACGTTCCATCACGCTGACGAACGAGTGTTCCATCCAATTCCATCTTTTCAAGCAGGTCGTCGACAAGGAGTTCTGAACCGAGTTTTTCCAAGACAGATTGGACATCTTCTCTGCGGAGAATCAGATCCACTCCTACCGCTTTTTGAATAGCTGCATAAATGGCTCGTGGAGAGGATGAGGAGGATGCGATAAGCGGTTCGTCCATCTTTTCAAGCTTCTTTCGAAGTTCATCCCGCAATTCCTCAGGCGTGTTGGCTAATGCTACCTCAATCCTAAGTTGAGCCGAGGTTTCTGCTGTTGCAAGGATCGGTGTTGTCGATGGAAGTGACTGACCACAATGAGGACATTGACGAGGTTGTCCACGAGTTCCGTGACAATTACGACAGGCAGGACACCGAACAACCGACCATGTTCCTGCCATGGGTTAACTTTCTGTCAACAGATTATGAAGATTCACAAACTGAAATCTGGACCATCATTACCACGACGAGCACCAGGACGCAGTGCTGGTGCTGCAGGTGCCTTGGTATCAACACGCTTCTTTTCCGGTTCGGCTGAGCGAGTGAGTCCACCACGGATTGGACCGGTTCGGCCACGACCTGCCATCCGAAGTGAATCAGGGAGAATCAACGCTGCGATCGCGACACCGTGGTGATCTTGACCTGCAGTAACCTCATCCACAGCAACATCGAACGAAAGAACTTCGAGGTCACGTGAGGCAAGTCGACGCTGAATGTTGCGACGAAGCAAAAGAACCGTTTCCTCGTAATCGGCTTCCGTTGTGATACTGGCCACAATCGCACATTCGTCTCCTTCTGGAGTCTGACACATCGCATATCCAACACCTGCACATGCTGTTGATCCATTCCAGGCAAAGGCCGTAGCCAAGTGACATTCGACAAGTGAACCCATTGGAAGTGGTTCTGGAGGAACGATGTTGAATCCGAGTGGAAGCATAGCACCTTGAACTTGAATGAGTCGAGCGTCACCCAAACCCAATTCGACCAAACCTTGGTCGAAGGCATCCTCTGCATTTTCACCCCACGGTGAGACCGCTGTCATCAACCAACCACGAGAGGATTTTGAACTTCCCTCAGCACCTGCCATAATCCCTAACAATGCCATACGGTTCTTGAACAACATGGTAACATTTACACAAAAAACACGAAACGCTATCAGAATAGAAGCTATCGAGCGTTCATGGCCAAGGCGTCAAGGATGCTCTTGCTGCTCGCAACCGTTGGGTTGTTTATCTTGGCCATCATCATGCTACTAAACAGTGATTCAGAGTTGATGGCTATTCCTTTAATCGGCATTTCCGTTCTTGCCGGATTTGGATACATGATGTTTGATGCAGAACCAACATCAAAGCCAAACAGTACACCAGGAGCGATTCAACAGAATCATGCCTATCATCATGAAGCATTGGACAAGGACGACCTACCCGACATAACGCAGAGCGAATACGATATCCCGATTCTCTGATTAGAGAATTCGAACCGTTTCCAAGTTCTTTGGGGCATAGGTTCGACAACGATACTTGTCACGAAGTTCTTTTCCTAACTCACTGCATTTGTAGTAATCTCCGTGGTGACAGATGATGTTCCGAGGTTTTGGATTCATTGAATCTACGAATGCAAGCAATTGGCGTCGATCTGAATGGCCACTGAATCCATCAATGGTCGCCATTTCACAACCGATCTTGACGATTTCAGTGCGGCCGTCGATCTGCATGGGAACTTCACCGAATCCTTTCTGGAGACGTCGACCAAGCGTACCTTCAGCCTGATATCCTACGAAACAAAGCGAATTGCGTTCTTCATGTGCCCAATTCTGGAAGTAATTCATGACCGGCCCTCCGTTGAGCATTCCTGATGTTGCGAGAACAATGCATGGGCTTGTATCCATGACAATGCTTTCACGTCGTTCAGCGCCCTCAACACTGCGGAACCATGGACTTGTGAATGGATTTTCACCATCGTTCTGTTGCAACGACTTCCTCAATGAAGATGTTAGGTAATTCGGGTGGCTGGCGTGAATGGCTGTCGCTTCCTGAATCATTCCATCGAGCCATACTGGCACAGGCTTGACAGCCCCAGAGCGGAACAAGTCGTCGATAGCGATCATCACTTCTTGTGAACGACCAACAGCAAACACAGGACAAATGAGCTTTCCATTTCGTTGAAGTGTTCTTGTCACAATGTCTTGCAATTCCTGATTGGCTTCTTCTCGAGACGGTTGATAATCGCCAGCAGCGCCATATGTTGATTCGATAACCAATGTTTCACAGCGAGGGAATCGCGTATTTGCAGCATCAAACAACCACGATTTCTCGAACTTTTGATCGCCAGAGAACACGATGTTGTGCTTTCCATCTGCAATGTTGAGGTGAACGGCCGATGAACCAAGAATATGCCCTGCGTTCGAAAAGGTCATCTTCACATCTGGTGCGATGTCGGTGGTTTGGTTCCAATCGACATCAACAACGTGGCGCATGCACATGCGAATGTCTTCCATATCGTATGGTGCACGCTTTCCTTCTGCACCACCAACTTTGAGATAGTCGGTCTGCAGGAGAAGCATCAAATCACGGGTTGGAGGTGTGCAGAAGACCGGTCCACGGTAACCATACTTGAACAAGACAGGAAGCATTCCCGCATGATCGAGGTGAGCGTGGGTCAAGACAACAGCATCAATTTGCTCAAGTGGAAGAGCCTCAGGAGCAGTGAAGTACGGCATTGGATCGGTATCCGATGCAATGTTGACCCCAACATCGATCATGATTCGGGATTCGTTCGTTGTCACGAAGTGGCAAGCACGACCGACTTCTTGATAGGAACCGAGAGCAGTGACTCGAGCCCAGGTCGAACCTGGTCGCTTTGGCCTGTGGATGTTCAATCCGAAGTCCCGCAAGAGTTTACGTCGCTCATCAGCGTTCGCTTCTCGATAGCCTCGGATGTCTCTCACAGTCTTAGACAGAATCGGAGGCGTGCGCTCAACAGAGACTTCCCATCCCGTTGATGTTCGAATCTCCTTGGCGATTGAACCACGGCGGCCAACAGCGTCTGATGGGTTCTCGCACTGAATGATGACCTTCCAAATGCAAGGATCGAAGAACAATTCAGAGATGTTCGCAGATTCGGGTACAAGATCCATGATGACTGCAGTTGCATCCTCTTTGTCCATGACCATATCAGGTTCAGGACGCATGACAATTCGTCGCTTGATTTTCTTCGAAATTTTTCCTGCCAATCCATCGTTCGAAATGAACGGTTCGAAGTCTTTCGTAAAGATGGCAATGTCACCAGCTTCGAGGTCAACGTTGTACTCGATGTTACGAGGTACAATCTTACTAATTTCATCTTTGATTTCCTTAAACGTCAATCGCATTATCTCATCTCCTACCGCGACATCGCACGCTACGCATATCCAAAGGAATACGGCGACGCCGCGGGAGTAAAACGATGCTCACTTTTTCTTGAGAATAGCATCAATTTCGGATTGTTCCACGGGAACATATCCGTCTTTAGCAGTAATGACGGCAAGATCCATGCCGTTTCCGGATGCAGCATCACGCTGACCGGAGGCGTTGAGGGCACGTGCTGCCAATGCGACAGCATCGTTTCGGCTCATGCCTTCTGAGAATCCATCTTCAAGGACACCGTACATGTACGGGGAACCAGATCCTGTCGCACAGTAGACATCAGGAATGGATCCACCTGCCGAATCGATGGAGTAGACGTGAGAACCGTCTGGATCAACGCCAACGATGAGGAGTTGAACCCAGTGTGGACGTCCAGAGAGGATGTTTGCAGTAAATGTTGCAGCACCCTTCACAGTCATGTTTTGTCCTCGACGGAGCTCGAACAGAGAAACCTCTGCAGCGAGGGTTCGTGAAAGGGATTGGGCGTGTCCAACAAGACCTGCTGTGGTTAGCGCAAGATTGTCTCCAATCTTGAACAACTTCTGGACGCTTTTGTTGGCGATGAAGTGTCCCATGGTGGCTCGGTGATCGGCTCCAACAACGACTCCGCCATTGAATGTGATTCCTACGGTACTGGTTCCAGTCTTCAATACACCATCTTGCGCTTCCATGATATCACCAACTCGCCACCCCATATGAACCGTGGGGTAAGCAGTCCGCCCTAGTGAAGCCCCCTTATCAACTCGACGATTGAAAACGATGATTTGGTGCGTTCAAGAAAGAAAGCCTTCTTGAGCCATCGAGGGTAGCCTCGCTCATGGCACGCAAACGTTCCTCGCAACGCGATGAGGGACAGTTCTCTCTTGATGATTTCATCAACCAAGAGCCTGCTGATGCCGAGAGTGTTCCAGAAATGATTGACCTCTCACCTCAACCAGAACCAGTGGAAGAAAAACCATCAGAATCGAAACCGTTGCGTACATTCACGATGCCAAGCGCTGCGGCGACAAGTACGCAGCAACCAATCCCTCAGCCAAGAACCGGAATTTACCACGATCTCGGCAAGATGTACCCCAATCCACCCATTCCCATGAACAATACGGGATTGGTTCTTCATCGAGCAACACTCTACGACATGACAGGTATCGACACACTACTCGACTGGGTCAGTGATGGTGATGCCGCCCTTGTTGAAATGGCTCGTTTGATGAATCGAGAGCATGAAGTCGAGACCGTCCTTGCCCGCCTTCACCGATTTATAGAAATGGACATGGGCGGTCAAATCGTACAAATTACTGGAACTCGAGTCATGCTCTTGCCACCAGGATGTGTTGGAATTGGTGGCCTTGAAGACGAAGCCTTCAACGATGAAGCGAGTTGGTCAGGTGGAGTCTAATGGAAGAACAAGTTATCGAAATGCCGTGTCCGATGTGTCACGATGAAGACAATCTGCGCATGATTGCTCACGTGGATGAGATCCCCTATTTTGGAGAGCACACCCAAGTCACTGTTCTATGCCACTCATGTGGCTGGCGACAAACGGATTTCATCCCTGCAGAGGGACGCAAGCCAGGCGGTTGGACGTTCGAGATCGAGTCAGAAGATGATTTGTCTGTTCGAGTTGTTCGCTCTTCATCATGCACTGTCTGTATCCCAGAACTTGACCTTGAAGTCAATCCAGGAAGTGCAGCAACTGGATTTGTGACCAACATGGAAGGACTCTTGGTACGTTTTATTGACATCGTCAAAATGGTCTCAAACGATATTGGTGATGATGAACCCGAGAATCAACAAATCCTCTTGCATATGCTTCACAGATTACAGAACGCCGGTAAAGAAGGGAAGGCACTCAAGATCGAACTTCTCGACCCACACGGCCTTTCACAGATCCTCCATGACAGAGCCATTGACCGTGACTTGACCCAAGCGGAAATCGACTCGCTACCAGTGGGACCTGATCCTGCTGTCTTCTCAGCTTAGGTCTGCGGCAAAGAACTCATCAACCAAGTGAGCGGTTTGATCTTTCATCTCTTGATGATTCGATAACCATGCCGTTGCACGGTCAATGCACAGTTGCTTCATCTCACCTGCGAGGAGTGAACCTGCCCGGTATTGTTGATTGATCTCTTGCAAATACGCATCATCATCCTCAAAGAAATACATCATGTACTGATAGGCAACATCGATGTCAGGATTCCCACCAATACGGCGATGCTCCTCAATGGTTGGTTGACCACCAGAAAAGGCTCGCTTGATTTTCTTCTCGACTGCAGCGATGTCATCATCGAGGAAGATGGTCGTCTTTGGCTGACTGCTCGACATCTTATCTCCGGTCAAACCAACAGCGAAGTGGTGATAGGTCGATGATGGAGCAAGGAGACCTTGACCACCAAGCGAGCGCTCATAGGAAAGCATCTGCATTCGGATACGATGAATGTCTTGCGATGTCGCACTTGGAACATTGACCATACCTTCCTTTGGATTGGACATAATGTCGGAGAAGCCCATGCCCTCAAGATTGGAAACAATACCATCAAAGAACGCTTGACGTCGGGTACGATCGACTCGGCCGTTGGGTGCTTGACCCAATGCTTCTGCGTTCTCATCCTGAACAGAAAGACGAACCTGAGCACCACTGCGCTTCCCTGGGCCAACGTTGAACCAGTTGGTCTTACCAGCCAACCCACGTGTCAATCGAAGATGTGGATCTTGGTCGACACCAACAGGAACGACAATGGGGCGAAGGCCTCCATACTCGTCCAATTGTGGATGTAAGATATCACCGACTTGCACCATAGGAGCCTGAACGTGAGCAAGATT
>JBMTJI010000037.1:0-11519 GCA_049438185.1 Candidatus Poseidoniaceae archaeon | reverse complement strand
AAGCAGGACGAAAGCGCGTTCTCGAAAACTTCACCCTCGAAGGCCAAGCAGAATCCTACGAAGATGTCTTCCTCCGTTCAGTTCAAAAGCGACGTTGGAGAGATTCTTGAGTTGGATATATGCGCACCCGCCTTATCGTCATGCGCCATGCAAAAAGCAGTTGGTCTGATGCAAGTTTAGATGATCATGATCGTCCACTCAACAAGCGTGGTCGTCGAGATGCGCCACGGATTGGACATGAGTTGCATCATCGTGGATGGATTCCCGATCGTATCCGAGTAAGCTCCTCCAAAAGAACAATTCAAACACTTGAATTAATGGAGGCGATTTCAAACGCTGCAGTCGTAGATGTGGAGCCAAATCTCTACCATTCAAGCATAAGCACATTGCTTCAAATTGTTGAGGAGATCGAAGACGGAAAGACGACAATGGTGTTGAGCCACAACCCCGGAAGTGAGATTCTCGTTCATCGTTTATCAAATCGTTTTGAAGTGATGCCAACTGCTGCTACAGCACTTTTTGAGAAACAACAAGACGGGTGGAAACTAGTCGACGTCTTGCGTCCAAAGTACTTAGATGCCCTAAATTGAATGCAAGGGTAGCGATGTATATGACCCACTGCAAATCCTCGTAGGCACCCGCCTCATACACAAGGGTTGGTTGCACAAACCCATGAAGGCAATGTTAAAACAAATATACTCCTTTTTAGTTTGAAAAGAATTAGCATGGATATTTGATTGTGTAGATATTTCTTTCATTAATCCGATAGATTTTGCAATTCAAGACCAAATAATAATATCGGGAAATCTGGAGAATATTCTTCGATTTTTGTTTTTACAAGATTAAATTCAGGCATTGTGCCGTAATTAGGATTGATTTGATTTCTATCCTTGACTACAACGAGAATGGCTAGTTTTAACAATGAATTCTTTTGACCGATGTGAAATTTAACCATATCTTTTTCGAAATTTGGACGCATTTCAACCTCTAAGAAAATGCGGGGTTCTGTTTGATCTGGAAGATGTGCAATTACATCTGCCTTGTAATTAACCTTCGTAGAATAGCGAACCAATTGATGGGTTTGTTCCTTAGTAGCGTATAGGTTCACTGATTGAAAGTATTCTTCTGCTTTTTCCTCGATCATCTTAGCAAGTCTAGCTTGTGGCGCATCAGTGTCCTGCCATGAATAATGGCCAATAATTTGGGTTAACATATCGTTTAAATCACAACCAAAATCGATTAACAATTGATATGGATTATTTGAGGAGGACAAACTGCCTAATGCAACGACTTCTATATCAGAAATATCCACTGAAGGCATGGTTTGTGCTAATGAATGATTGAGATAAACATAACTCATGGAGAAATCAACATTTGAATTATTTCTACATATATTCAGAGGCTATATTCAACGGGACTATATTCAACGGGACCCCTTGTGTACGCCCATAACCACAAGGGTACCCTCTGATTATTCTTTTGCTCCTGTTTATTAACCGACGGTCGAATTCAGTATTTACGGAGGTGAAATAAATATGGATTGGAAAAAATTAGGCTTCGGAGCAAGCCTTGTCTCTATTCTTGGGAGCATTGCAATTTACTTTGCTCATGACGAAAACTTAGGAATTTTTGTTGGGCTTTGGGCATCAGCACTGCTTCTCTTGAGTGATCGTTTGGCTGAGATGCAAGCAAAATGAATAGAAAAGAAACTCAGAAAATAGTTTCTTTCTCAACTCACTCTTCTTCAAACTGATGCGTAAAGCGCTCATGAAGGATCATGCCGACTCCAATCAAGAGGAGAATCGGTAACATCCATCCAACAATGGCACTTGTTTTGATGAACCATGGATTGTGTTGAGAGACCTCTCTCCACCATGGATTATCTTCCATCGGTTCTCCGAGAAGGAAAGATTCACCAATCATCGGCGTGGAAATGTGTTGATTTGTTCGCTTGCCTTCCTGATAGACGCGTTCAAGCGGGTCGTCCCATTCGTGTAGCGCAAGGATGTATTTCGTATTGTGAATGGGAAGCATGGTAGTTGCATTGAGATCGATGGCTGCTTGGACTGCTTGTTCAGGATACATGTGGATTTGATCCCAAGCCTCGTTGTACTGTCCAGCTTCGCAGATGGCAACATCAAACGGCCCGTAGCGGTTGTTGATTTCTATGAATTCCTCACTGTAGCCACTGTCCCCACTGAAGTAAATCGAGTGGCCTTCAATCTCGACAACCCATGAGCCCCAAAGAGCAGCGTCTCTTGTTAGACCACGCCCAGAAAAGTGTTGGGAAGGTGTAAGAGCGATTTGGAAGTCTTCTGTAATGTTGGCTTCATCGTACCAATCAAAGGACATGATTTGGTTGGAAGGAATATCCCAGACTTTGAGGTGTTCATCAACACCAAGAGGAACGAAAAACATCGATTTTTCCAGTGATTGGATTGTTGTCATATCAAGATGATCGTAGTGATCATGAGAAATGAAGACGTAATCGATATCTGGTAATTGTTCGACTTGGTAGATGTGCTCATAGTCAAATGGTGCTGGACCGAAGACCAATGGATTGAGATTGTCCGAACCAAACACAGGATCGAAGAGGAGCGTTGTATCATGCGTTTCAACGAGGATTGTTGAGTGACCAAACCACGTGACACGTACAGTTCCCTCCTCGACATTGGCTTGTTGGTAGGGTTGGGTTGGTACTGTTTCACCGGGTGAACGGTCAGCGTTACCGACCATGTAATCCATGAGTACGCCCATGAACGAGCCAGTTTCAACGTCCGTTGGTCGAACATTGTTGAATTTCCCATCGTAATAGTTTGGAGAATCGTATGCGCCAACGTCTCCTCCGACTTGATCCGACATGGTTAGGAATGCCGTAGCTGAGAGGATGATCACAGCCATGAGGATGGATACGAGCAACGAGAAAATCTTCGCTTTTCGCTTGAACGATACAATGGATACATCTGCTTCCTTTTTGGTAAACAGAGATGTCTTTGCAACCAAATTGATGATGAATTTCATGATGAAATTGAGAACGATGATGACGTTCAATGACATCAAATCTTGACGATAGAACCAGACCATGATCGATACGAGAACGAGAATGCGTCCAATCAATTGAATGCGTTTCGCGTCATAGGTCGCCATTGACTAACACCAATGATGGAACTTCAACCAACACGTTCGATGACACGTACGTGGTCACCACGCATGTTGAGTGTCATTGGAATTGGCTGTTCGTACAACTCCATACTGACCTCTTCCTTGGTTTCAGAGACACTCGTAACACGAGCTTTCTCGCCCTTGAATGCACCAGAGATAATCTCGACAATGCAACCAACTTCGATACCAGAAGTAACGGCCTTTGGCTCAAGGTATGGCATGACTGCTGAAAATGGAGACTCGCCAGGAAGTACTTGCTTAGCGTTCTTGAGCGGTGTTTGGGAAATTCCACGGCGTGCGGTTGGATCTCTGCCACCGGAACGACCGATCAACTTCTCGACGTGATGTAGAGCACTTGACTCAACGAACAGATAACCACGCATGGTGGTTGGATGGAGAACCGAGAAGATTTCGCCTTGCAAGGATGTAAGAGAACCGCTACCATGCAGTCGAGCATACATTTCATCTGCAACTCGAGGTTCGGAGCCAATGGCTGTCTTCACAATGTAAACGAACGAGCCAACGGAACCGTACATTTCACGGAACAACTTGTCTGCACCTTCCATATCCATGTTGGAGAAGAGACAGTTCTTCTCGTGGAGTGTACCCGGGTCAATCCACTCGTATGCAACGTATCGACCAGTTGGTGTGACTTCTTCAGAACTGGTTGCAACAAGAATTGGCCTTACATCAACAAAGCTTCGTCCTATCTCAATCCCGATTGGGTCATCATCTCGGACGTAGTCAAGCGTTTCGAGAGGGAGTCCGGTTGCTTCAGACACTCGGGAAAGTACCTCCCCTTCTGTTTCAGCAACGCCCCAAACACCATCCCATAGTCCAGGGAAATCGTTGTCTTCTTTGCTTCTATTCAGGAGCAAAAGTTTCTCTTCAAATCGTACAAACGCGATAAATGCTTCAGTCATGATCCCACCGCCGTTACCTTAGATTCCGAATACATCGTGAATGAGCCAAGGAATGAAATTGTCCATGATGACAAGAAGAATAAATCCAATCGCACCAAGAACGAAAAGGCCGATGCCGCAAACAATACTTGTTTGCTTGAACTCCTGGGGAGTTGGCTTTCGAGCCATTCGAATGATTCGAGCCCACGAGCCGCGAGAAATCTTGCGAAATTGGGCTTCAATCCAATCTTGGCGGTCTTGGACAACATCCTCAAATGAGCGGGATTCGCTTTTTTCATCAGACATGGTACAACCTCGTGCTTTCCTACCGACCTAACCACCCATTATAACCGCTTCCATCGAAGACGGAGTCAATTTTTGTTCGAAATCTCGGCAAGAGTTGATGAGGGGTGAACACATCCAATGTGTGTATGGCTTCATCGGACCCGTATTCGACACTGGGTGTTTCTCGCGATGCATCGGATGCCGAAATCAAGCGTGCTTTTCGCAAACTAGCACGCAAATACCATCCAGATCGAAACCCAGATGACGATGCTGCCGAGGCTAAATTCAAAGAGGTTCAAGCGGCTTACGAAACCATCGGTGACGCTTCAAAGCGACAAGAATACGACCAAAAACGGCGTATGGAAAATATGTTCGGAGGAGGTGGACGCTCACCTTTCGGCGGTGGCATGGGAGGTGGATTTGAGGATTTGATTGGACAAATGTTTGGAGGCCAGCAACAAAATCCATTCCAGCAACGCCGTCGTTCACCACAACAGCAACCAAAAGGAACGGATGTTCACGTCTCGGTTGACATCGATCTCGAAACAGCTGAAAATGGTGGAGAGATTCAGTTTCAAGCGCAACGACTCAAAGTTGGAGCAAACAATGTGGCATCAAAAGTTCACCAAAATTTCAAACTCAAACTTAAGCCAAACGTTCAGCATGGGACGGTCAAACGTCTCAAACAACAAGGTAACGAACATCCGCAAGGGATAGCAGGGGATCTTCATGTCACGCTTCGAATCGATGCGGGCGAGGGGCGTCGATGGGAAAATGGCCTTCTCATTCAAGAAATTGCGATTCCGTACTCAACGATGATGCTCGGTGGAAAAGTCAAGATTGAATTGCTCAATGGAAAGTCAGGCTTCCTCACAGTCGCTGAGAACAGCCAACCTGGTGACCGACGACGGATGGCCGGAGCGGGATACAACGGTGGAGATCTCGACCTTGAATTCGTTCTTGTCGAACTCGAGGAACTTACACCTGAACAAAAATCTGCAATTGAAGCATTGCGAGATCATGGGCTGTGAAGATATGGGTCGGCCGAGTCGAACTGCTTCGAAGCAAGACCCTGATTCAGAACGGCTTTGGCGGCGCTTCACGTCGTTGTTCAAATCTGATGATCATTGGAAGAAGTGCTGGAACGCCGATGAAATGGTTGATTTTCTCATCGAAAATGAAGCGAGGCCTCCAAGCAGGGAAGACCTCAAGACCTACAGAAAACGAATTCTTGGGGAGTTCCAAGAATTGGTTCGTTCCTCCCGTCAGCGCGGTCAACATTTCAAATGGGAAGGAAACAACACCATCTCGGCGCGAACTCAAGATTCAATCATCCAAATTGAGCAATCTGTTGCTGATTGGTCTGCTCGACTTTCTCGGCTTGAAAAAGAACCGCTTTCCAATCTCGACCTCTGGAGCGACATCATCGATGCCTGGGAATCCTTGATTCTCAGTACGTCATTGCCCGAACATATCCACATCCATCCTGAGATTGCCCTAACCTGGAAGAAGTTCGATCTCAAACTTGAACTCAAACGCCTTGCTGCCCGGAAATCAGGGTTACGATTTCCGGAATTTGAACCCGCCCTTGCCATGATGTTGGTTCAATCAGGACGTTGGTCGATTCTTGAACTTTTGAAACACCGTTTGGAATGGAGACGAAAGAACAACGACAACCCATTCCCATCAACGTACGAATCGAGTCTTGAACAATGGGCTGAACAATTACCCGATGTTGATGCAACCAGCGCGTTGGAGGATGGACGAACCGACCTACGACACTTGCATTTTGTAACAATCGACCCACCTGATGCGAAGGATTTCGATGATGCCGTGTGTCTTGAAGAACACGAACATGGGCGTACGTTGTGGGTGGCCATTGCTGATGTAGCGCATTATGTGAACAAAGATTCCTCTCTTGATGCAACAGCTCAAGCCAGAGCAACGTCCGTTTACCTTCCTCATGCTGTTCTTCCGATGCTGCCTTTCCGGCTTGCAGACGATCTCTGTTCTTTGAGGGCAAATGTCCCACGACTTGCCATGGTGATTGAAATGGTGCTGGATGATGAGAACAATGTTGTTTCCTCGAACGCACACGAAGCTGTCGTCCTTGTCAAAGAGAATCTTGCATACGAAGACACATTGGATGATACACGTTGGAATGGATTGTTCATGCTGGCAGAATCATGGCAACAAGATGAACTGCGTTTGAACATTCAACAAGGTGAACAACGGCCGCGTCTTCACGGTGAAAACGAAGTCTCCATCGAAGTCAAATGGCCGAATAAGGCAACCAAGATGATTGAAACGTTCATGGTCAAAACCAACAACATCGTTGGTGAAATCCTCGGGAAAGCAGGTGCGGAAGTGCCTTGGAGATGCCACCCTATGCCCGATTCCATTGATGTTCGGGATTTGAACAAGCAACTTGAAGCCCTCGATATTCGAATCCAACTCCCTGAGCCTCGTTCAAAATCAAAAGGTCAGGACGACACGGATGAATTAGCAGGATTGCTTGGCGCATGGGCTGGACAAAACATCGATTTGAGTGGCCTTTCATCCAGCGATGATAAAGTCGAGGTTGCGGAGTATCTCGCTCATGTTTCTGCGCAGGATGCACGGGATGAGATGTTGGATGGATTGCGACAGGCTCAGGAGCAGGCCAGTGCCCTTCGCTCATCGTTACGACGAGTTGTTGACCAAGGTTTGTTCCAACTGATGAATCGTGCCCGATACGATGCGACCAACATCGGACATTTTGGCCTCAACCTCGATGCATACGCCCACTTTACAAGTCCAATTCGACGTTATCCAGATCTCATTGTTCATCGACAATTGAAGGCCATGTTGCACAACAAGGATTGGGTCTACAATCAAGAAGAAATGACTTCGCTCAGCGAGCATTGCTCTCAACAAGGACGCATGGCTCAATTGTTGGAATGGGAACTGGTTGCTATGACGTTGAATTATCACCTCATGTCTTCTGAATCACAGAATTGGAATGCTCGAGTCGTCGGCTTGAAAACACCGTGGATTTTCCTCGATCTCAACGATGACGGTTCTATGCATGGTCGAATGCATCTCAAGCAACTCTCAAACAAGAAAAATCTCTATGTCGACGATTATGGTTTATCCTTATTGGAAGAAGCGCGAGATGGACAAAGCGAATCCGTGCTTCTTGAATTGGGTCAACTGTTCTCTTGTCGAATTCGCGGATTAGACCTTTGGTCAGGGCGACTCGACCTTGCTCCTCTCTAACATCAAACCTTTTTACAGCCAACATCGAGCACAGGTTGAGACCTATGGGTATCGAGTCAACCTATCGCATCGAGGGCATGTCCTGTGCTGCTTGCGTTGCCTCAGTTGATTCAATCATCAGTAAAGTCAACGATGTTGAACATGTGCGCGTGAACCTTGCATTGGAAAAAGCCGTTGTCCGTTGGAGAGAGGGTTCAAGCCAGAACCACTCGGCTGTCGAAGAAGCCGTGACTCGCGGAGGCTTCATGGCAAGTTCTATGCCATCACCCCAACAAATCCGACAAGAACGAATTGATGCAGTTCGCCAACAAGGCTGGAAAGCAAGCGTTGCACTCCTGTTGGCCATTCCTACATTGATCGTTTCCATGTTCGTATCCGATTTGGGAAGCAGCAATGGAATGAATTCAAATTGGTTGATTGCCTTCTTGCTCACACTACCTGTCTACCTCTACATGGGCCAACAATTCCATTTCGGTGCATGGAACGCAATCCGAAATGGTCGCGCAAACATGGACGTTCTTGTTCACTTGGGAACAACGACAGCGTTTCTTTGGTCAACATTGGTGATGTTTGAACCCATGCTATCCTTCCTTCCAGAAATTTTTGCTACAACAGAACACGTCTATTTCGACGGTGCAGCGTTGATTATAGCTTTCGTACTGCTCGGCAATTATCTTGAAGGACGAGCAAAATTGCAAGCAACCGATGCCATCTTTTCATTGATGGATCTTCAACCAAAAACGGCTCACGTTCTCAACGATGACGAGAGTACGACAAAAACCTCTGTCGAAGAGATTGAACCCGGTACGAAGATTCTGGTAAAGACCGGTCAAACAATTCCTCTCGATGGACGTGTTTTGGATGGCTCAGCACTTATTGACATGTCCATGATGACAGGAGAAACGTATCCTGTGCGGGCTCGGGTTGGAGATGAGGTCATTGGAGGAACCATTCTCATTGATGCTCCATTGACGATTGCAACAACTCAGCCTTACCACCAAACGGTTCTCTCCAACGTCATACAATTGGTCGATGAGGCACAAATGGGCAAAGCTCCTATACAGCGCTATGTGGATCGAATCGCCGCTATCTTTGTCCCCATCGTCATTGTTTGTGCGCTTCTTTCCGTTGGATACTGGAGCCTTTTTTCCGATGGTTTTGGTTCACGTTCGGGTGGAGAAATAGCCATCCTAGCCTTGGTTTCAACACTGGTCATTGCCTGCCCATGCGCCTTGGGATTAGCGACTCCTACCGCACTCATGGTTGGAACTGGAACTGGTGCTCGTTACGGATTGCTGGTCAAAGGAATCGAAGCTCTGGAACGTTCTCATGCTACGACAACTCTAGTCTTGGATAAGACGGGAACATTGACGACAGGGAAACCGAAAGTGTCCCATATTGAATTCATTGAAGGAGAAGTTCGAGAAATTCTCAGTATCGCTGCCTCATTGGAACACGGAAGCACACATCCTCTCGCAGATGCTATCACCACAGCTTGGTCAAATGTCACAAGTGAGCGACCAGAAGTTTCCAACGTTCAGAACGTTGGAGGCATGGGCATTATCGGAGAATTGGACGACACTGTTGTTGCCATAGGAAATGAACCATTGATGGAGAAATACGATGTTGATTTATCATCGCATATTGAGAATATTCAACGAGCAGCAGCGAAAGGTGTCACCATTTCTTTCGTCTCCAAAGGTCAACAATTACTCGGATGGATCGAGGTCTCCGATGCCCTTCGGCCTACAACAAAGAGTGCCCTAAAGCATGCAAGGCGAAACAATCTGGAAGTCATTATGCTCACGGGGGATCGTATCGAGGCTGCTGAACAGATTGCGAAAGAATGCGGTATTCAAGAGGTGGTTGCCAACGTTCGTCCTGACCAGAAAGCCGCCTTTATTTCCTCGTTGAAGGAACAAGGCAAACACGTTGCCATGATCGGTGATGGAATCAACGATGCTGCTGCACTCGCTGTTGCAGATGTTGGTATTGCCATGGGCGCAGGAAGCGACATTGCACTCGAATCTGCTGACATTGTGCTTTTGCGAAACGACTTGATGGATGCCATGAGCGCACTTGAACTTGGTCGAGTAACTGTTAAGAAAATCCGTACCAATTTGTGGTGGGCATTCATCTACAACATCATCGGAATCCCATTAGCAATGGGTTTGCTTCTTCCATGGACAGGATGGCTCCTACCTCCTGCCTTCGCAGCGGCTGCGATGTCCCTCTCATCGATCAGTGTCGTTGCAAATTCATTGACATTGAAATGGTGGCGGCCGAAGCAGATAGAGGCTTAACCCCAAATAGTCCCTCATGATAGGCGAGACATGAGTCAAGTCGCCCATGCCCTCAAAATCACAGGAATGACATGCGGTTGTTGCTCCGGTCGTGTTAAGCGAGTTCTCGAAGCCACACCGGGAGTCATTCAAGCAGATATCTCATGGCAGAGTCATGCTGGAATCGTTGTCACTACACCTGATCTTTCGAAAGAGCAAGTCATGGCAATTGTCGCTTCGACTGGTTTCGGCGTTTCAGCCTAATCTTCAAAACCAAGGTTGACCGCCCTCAGTTTGCGCGGGGGTCGCCCAGCTTGGTCAACGGCGGTGGGTTTAGGTCCCATTCCTTATTGGTTCGCAGGTTCGAATCCTGCCCCCCGCACCACGTTTTTTTCATTACGAAGCAATTATACGGTCCTTCGTAATGAGTAACCTATGACACAACGTCGAAAGCCGCTCGCCCTCTTTTTGACCATCGTACTTGCACTCTCAACCATTGCACTATCGAGTTCAACGAATGCAGAAGAAACAAATGGACGAACTACTGGTAATGAAGAATTGTCTGTTTCTCTTCCTTCCGGTACAAAACACATCGAGAGAGATTCGTCATTCGCTGTAACAATTCTTGCCACAAACCTTGACCCAGCATCAGAATACGAAGTCGAACTATCGTTATGCACTGTCGATTGGAATAATGACTATGATGAAAACGGAGAACAATTCTACACACATACTTGCAATAATATCAAGCACACGTTTAGTCTTATCGACATTGGCTCTGGTAACTCGTTCACGACGGTAATAGAAACTATTGATGATCCCGGGTACAACAACGGAGTAAACCTCTACAACGAAACGTACCTAATTCTTGGATACCTAAGAATTCAAGGAGCACCGGTAACCTCCAATGTAACAAATGCGTTTGTGATGGGAGGAGAGGCTCATAACTGGAACGTGAACGGTGTTAGCAATGTATTGCTCGGCAGCAGCCTCACCCTCTTCGGTGATGTGCAGTTCAGAACCACAGATAGGTACGTTGACGCATACCACGTAACATGTTCAATTTATGCCGATGGAAGCACCACAGCAATCACAACTGTCGATGGAACCAGTCATGGCCCCTCTTGGCAGAATACCAAGTACTTCGACATCAGTATCCCGAGCCCAACCACAGCAGGAACCCACTACCTCACTTGCGATTTGATTCGGGAATCCAACTCACAATCGATGGGAACATGGACTAGTGATAGCATCCAGGTCATTGATGAAGACTACACTGGCAATGAACATATTCAGCAAAATGGAGTTCTTCCTTTGCATTTCGAACGAACCGATGCAACCAATACCGTCCAAATCCAAGTCACCTTTGATATTGAAAATCTCTATATTGGCACAACTTACAGTGTCAATGGATCATACTGTTCTGTCGATTGGAATAATGACTATGATGAAAACGGAGAACAATTCTACACACATTCATGTCAAGATATATTGGACGGTTTCGTAAATGAATTTACAGTTGATTTTACTCCAACTTCCTCAACGCAATCGGTTACATTGACTATTGATGATCCTGGGTACAACAACGGAGTAAACCTCTACAACGAAACGTACCTAATTCTTGGATACC
>JBMTJI010000036.1:0-11612 GCA_049438185.1 Candidatus Poseidoniaceae archaeon | reverse complement strand
CTTTGATTTGTTTTGACCCAATCGTAGGGTTCGCAATCGGTCTTTTCAATGCCTAGGGGCTGACAAGACCCACTGCGAGCCCTTTGATTTGTCAAGACCTAAGCAATGGGTATTTGGAGAAGCCCTTTGATAAACGCCTAAAACAAGATGTGGGGAATGGTTTTTCAGAAGGTGTCACATTTATTTCTTAACAACGAGAGGGTACAATAATGGGGCGCATAAAGCGATATGTTGCTTACTGGACAGAGGGAATTATTGGCTTCATACTCTTATTCATACTCCTTCTTTTATTGACAGGGTTGTGGTACTGGGTAGAACGTACTCCTTCGGGTCAAAAGACTGGTTTATGCTGTTTGATTCTATTTATTTCTGTGGCATGGATTTCATCCTTTTCGGAACACCGTGGCATCATTGAACCCTTGTACGATCATGGGGAAACTGTTATTGAGGAAGAATAAGCCAGATTTCCTTACCTATATGTACTAAACTTAGACATTTGCAAAGGGCCCCCTCAGCTCAGGCGTCTTGTCAGAGGGTACGGACTGATGACCCGTCTAATCAGAGGGCAGCCCTCTGATTAGGAGTAGTCTTCATCGCCAGTGTAATCGTTTTGGCATCCTTGCGAATCATGAGGTAGAGCCCTATCAATTCTGATTGTTATTGGATGCACCGCTATTCCTTGATGCTCATCTACAGCAACGAGGTTTACTCTAGCATAACACATCTATGGCTCATGACCCCATTCTCCAGCACCTTTGTTCGCTAATGTTCCATTTGACTGAGCAATTCCAGGGCTTTAGTAATAACTCAAATTATTCCAAGTAGACACGCCAGTGAATGGATGGTCGATGATTTGATCCAAATCCATGTCTATACCAACGACAGAAATGTTGCTATCAACATCAGTAACTGAGAACCACATTTGCAACGTAGCATGATACATACGTGTCAGTTCTTCTCCACTATTGGGGTCATAAGTTGATACTCTCCCATATTCATCCTCGTCTAATCCGATACCTGCAACATGGAACACTGGAGCAGAATTGTAACTTTGGTTGTAATAGTGATGATTGACTATGGTTTGGTTCACCATTTCGTTGGTGTTTTCATCATTTTCAGTTCCTTCTGCAACACCTATACTTCCACCATCAAAACATCCAGACATTGGCAATAAAACAACAAGCAGCAACACAAAAATTTTGTCTTTTCTCATGATAGTGCGTGAAATTTTATTTTCTTAAGTCAAGCGTTGATTCAATCGTTATTCTAACGAATCAATGGGTCTAAGCACAAACCCACTGATTTGTTTTAGCTCAATCAAAGGGCTCGCAGTGGGCTTTGTCATAGCCTACCCTTTGCTCAGGTTTCTTCTTCCTCTTCGTTATCGTCTTGGTTTGCTTCTTCGAGGGTGGCTTCAATCCATCCACTATCAACACTACCGCCATCCCACTCGCCACGAACTTCGACTTCGATTTCTTCTTCTTCTCTCCAAACAGGCTCGTCGAGTGAGCCTTGGGTGATGAACCGGCCAAAGCCGTCTACTTGTTCTTCAAGGAGCGACATGTGCTTTGAGACTGGTAAGAAGTGCCCAACAGGCATGCCTGCGGCTACGAACGGGTTGGTGGCGATGCAGATCATCAAACCGTCTTCAGGGGCGAGAATGTCGACGGAGAGGCCTGGCGTAGCCGGATCTGAAATACGGGCTACAACATCCCCTTCTTTCATGATTGAACCACTATCAACGAACAAATCAAGCAGACCTCCTTCACCTGCTCTCAACCATGTTGATCCACTTGCAAGCATTCTGAATCGTGGCCTGTGAGGCTTTCCTGGAACCATCTTAAGCTTTCGAAGGACGTTCATGACACCGTGAACTGCGACCTTGACAGATGCTTGATCGAGCCAATTTGCGCCTCCTCCTTCGTATGTGATTGAGGGAATATCTTCCTCATTTGCGTTGAACCGTAGCGATCCTTTGGGTGGTTTCGAATCAAGAAGAATTTCAATTCCAAACGCCTTTGCAAGAATGTTTGAACCTGCGTGAGCGAGATCAACACGGAGTTGGGGCATGTTTGAGCGGCCTTTTCCTGCACTATGTAAGTCAATGATTGCATCAGAATCTTCGACAAGATACTTCCATACTTGTGCTGCTACTCTGCGAGTTGATGACCCTTTTGAGTTGCCAGGAAAGTTTCGATTCAAATCTCGACCATCGGGGAAGTATCTCGATTTCGATCGATACCCCGGCATATTGACAACGGGAACAATTCGAATTGTTCCTGCAAGCGTTTCTGGATCGAGTGGTTTGTCTGGATCTGTAAATGCTGTACTCAACAGATGCGTGCAAGCAGAAGGTCCTGTCAGTTCATCACCATGCATTCCACCAAGAATGGTAATTGTAGGGCCTGGTCGCTTACCATGAATGACGGTTACAGAAGTCGACCAAGGGTCGCCAATGGTCACTTCAAGCAGAGGAAGATCGATTGTACGAATGGTTCCTCTTTTGACAAGCTTGCGATAGAATCGATAATCACTCCATTCTGAATTCCTGTCCCATTCGACACGATCCTCGACTTGGTGTTCCTCAAGAGCTTTTTGGATGGCTTTTCGCCGTGTCCGTGAAAGTTCATGAGCAATACGAACGGGCTTACGCTTCGTTTTGCGAGCCATTTGTTCAACACCTCAATTTTCGAGTCCGGAGACAAGATCGGCAAGCACCGCATCGATATCACTCGCTTTGGTCACGCCTGATGCAAGAAGGACGCCATGTGCGCCGAGTTCAACAGCAGTCTTGACGTCTTTTCCGTCTTTTACTCCTGCTCCGCAAAGTACGCGCACATCTGGATTGATGTTATGAACAGCATTGACTGTATCGGAAACAATAGCCGGATCTGCCGTTGTTACCGAAATTTCACCGCCAATAAGTTCGGGTGGCTCGACTGCGATGAATGTAGGGCCTAACTCAGCTAATCGATGGGCTTCCTCAACATCTGCTGCACAAGCACACATCGGAAAATCATCGGGAAGTTGTTCCATGAGGCGTTGAACGTGGTCGATGTTGACTTTGTGCTCAGCATGGTTAATGATTGTTCCTTGAGCGCCACGTTCTATAGCGTTCTCAGGTTGAAGCCAGCCAGTGAATGAACCTTGGCCAACAGGGTCAAGATGTTGGCTCCACACCTCCAACGAGGGTGCTGCTTTGTTGACGGCATGCAGGTCAAAAGCGGAAACGACGGCAACCATTCGGACATGGTCTCTCGATGCACGTTCCATTGCTTGTGCCAGTTCCACTGCTTTTTGACCCATAGCCGTTGCATAGGTTTTGAAGTTGACAACAATAAGAGGCTGCATGATAATCCCACACACTGATTCTTCTTGATATCTTCCTTCCAATCACTCGATATGAGGCCATTGTTCATCCGAAAGAATTGTGTTGTCGGGAATGATTGAGCCATGATCGATGACAACATTGTCCAAAGAACAATTTCTGCCAATTGTGGTGTTCCTACCAACCAAGGTTTCATTCAAGATGGAGTGAGCTCCAACCTTGACGTTGTTGAGTAAACTGCATTTTGAGAGATGGGCTGAATCGATGGTAGTGCCAGTTGAGAGCATGCTATCTTCGACGTTGCTTTTTGCATCAATTTCCACTGAATCATCTGCATACCAATTTGAATCAATTCGTTTTCCATGTTTCCAGCGTTCATTTGCGATGCATGCTTGAACGCCCAACGACCAGCTCTTTGGTGTTCCAGCATCAATAAAATAGCCTTCAAACGAGAACCCATTTAATCGCCCCTCGTTGGCAAGAATGGGAAACACATCTCTTTCTAGCGAACTTCGTCCTTCGGGGATATAATCGAAGATGGAATCTTCAAAGAGATAAGAACCTGCATTGATTAAATTGGAAAATACCTCTTCTGGTTTTGGTTTTTCCTTGAATTGCGTAACTCGATGATTTTCATCAAGGCCAACAATTCCAAATCGAGTAGGATCCTCGACTTCCCATAGCGCCAATGTGCCTACTCCACCGTTCCTTTGGTGGAGATCGAGTCCGACTTGCATATCCAAAGAAGAGATAATGTCTCCATTCAAGCATACGAAGCGATCGGAAACAACGTCACGACAATTCCCCAACGCTCCTCCTGTACCCAGAGGTTCCGTCTCTTTGACGATTCGAACATCGTATGGGACATCGACTTGCTTGAAATATTCCTCGATGTCGTTGACCTTGTAACCTCCTGCAACAACGACCTCGTCGACTTGGTCACTGGGCACAACTTCAACGACATGTTCGAGGAGTGTTTTGTCCAGCATTGGAAGGATTGGCTTTGGTATTTCATAGGTCCAAGGACGTAGCCGTGTACCAAAACCGCCGGCCAACACGACAACCTGCATGCCTGAGGCGCATCGTTTTCGTTTTTCAACTTGTAGTGTTGATGGTCTGAAGGATTGAGAGAACCCTGCCGCACAGTTCAAAGGCGGTCTTTTGCTCGCAGAGGTTAGTGATACAATGAACATCCATGAATACCAAGGGAAAGCACTGTTCAAGGCTCATGGCGTGAAGGTTTTGGACGGGGTTCACTGCACGAACGTAGAAGATGCTCTCAACGCCTACGACACACTCCAATCCAAGGTTGTCGCCGTCAAATCCCAAATCCATGCAGGTGGGCGAGGAAAAGGGAATCTGTATTGCCCAAATACAGGTGATCTTCTGATGGAAGGTGGAGTAAAAATTGCTTTTTCTCGTGAAGATGTTGAAACCTATTCAACCAACATTCTAGGCCACATTCTTGTGACGAAGCAAACCGGCGAGGAAGGAAAACTTGTCAATCACCTGTACGTTGAATCAGGTTGTGATATCGCTCATGAATACTACCTTGCGTTGCTTGTTGACCGTGAGCAAAAATCCGTTCTCATCATGGCATCCACCGAAGGAGGCATGGACATTGAAGAAGTTGCAGAAGAAACACCAGAATTACTACACAAGGTCAACGTCGATCCAAATGCAGGATTGATGGGATATCAGGTCCGTGATCTTGGTCTTGCACTTGGTCTATCAGGTGCTGCTCACAAATCATTTGCAAAGATGCTTCGTTCCTTGTATGCATTGTTCGTCCAAGAGGACTGTGCAATGGTCGAAATCAATCCACTCGTCCGTACAGGTGGTGATGAGATGGTGGCATTGGATGCGAAGGTCAGCTTTGATGAAAATGCAGAATTCCGTCATAAGAACTGGGACGAACTTCGCGACCTCTCTGAAGAGGAAGATGTTGAAATTCGAGCGAAAGAAACCGGTCTTTCTTACGTCAAACTTGATGGAAACATTGGATGTTTGGTCAACGGGGCAGGTCTTGCCATGGCGACCATGGATGTCATCAAGTTGTACGGTGGTGAGCCTGCGAACTTCCTTGATGTTGGAGGTGGTGCGAACGAAGAGCAAGTAAAAACAGCGTTCTCAATTATCCTTGAAGATCCAAATGTCAAAGGAATCCTTGTCAACATCTTTGGTGGAATCATGCGTTGTGACATCATTGCCCGCGGTGTAATAGCGGCTACTGAAGCCTTGGATCTCAACGTCCCACTTGTCGTTCGATTGGCAGGAACCAACGTGGACGAAGGAAAGGCCATTCTTGCTGCTTCAACCCTCAATATTCATCCTGCAGACGATTTGGCTGAGGGTGCTCAGAAGATTGTTGAGTTGATTGGAGGTGAGGCTTGATGGGTATCTGGATTGAAGAAAATGCGAAGGTATTGGTGCAGGGAATCACCGGAAAGCAAGGTATGTTCCACGCTGATAAGATGGTCGAATATGGCACCAACATCGTTGGAGGGTGTACTCCTGGTAAGGGTGGTCAAACCGTTGAATTGCAAGGAAAGGACTTCCCTGTTTGGAACTCGATGTTTGAAGCCATTGAAGCAACCGATGCTGATGCAACGGTCATCTATGTACCTCCTCCATTCGCCGGTGAAGCCATTATGGAAGCAGCAGATGCGTTTGATCAAGTCAAAGGTGAAGGCGTAGTCGTCTGCATTACAGAAGGAATTCCAACTCTTGACATGGTCAAGGCAGTTGCTTTCGTAGAGAATCGGCCAGGCGTTCGCCTCATCGGTCCTAACTGTCCGGGAATCATTACTCCAGGCGATGATGGTGGCGCAAAGATTGGAATTATGCCAGGTCATATCCACGCCAAAGGGCGAATTGGAATTGTTTCAAAATCAGGCACACTCACGTACGAAGCAGTTGCTCAAACCATGAGTATTGGCGAGGGACAATCAACCTGTGTTGGAATTGGAGGCGATCCAGTCAATGGAACTGGCTTCATTGATTGTCTTGCAGCTTTCGAAGCCGATTCACAAACAGAAGCCATCGTCATGATTGGTGAGATTGGAGGAAATGCTGAGCAAGAAGCTGCTGCATGGGCAAAAGAGAACGTTACGAAGCCAATCGTTGGATTCGTAGCAGGTGCTACTGCTCCTCCAGGGAAGCGAATGGGGCACGCAGGCGCCATTATTTCTGGCGGTAAAGGGACTGCCGAGGAGAAATTCGAAGCATTTGAAGCTGCAGGAATCGCTTGTGCAAAGGATCCATCTGAACTTGGTGCAGTTCTCCTCGAAGCCTTGAAGAAAGCCGGATTGAGAAACGAGTGATATGAGCGAAGAAAGAAGCAAGGAACTTCTCGCTCACTATACCCAGAATCCAATTGATTTCTCATGGATTCCATTTCCAAATCAACATTCCTACCGATGGAGAACCTTTGAAGGAAAATGGGTCACTGCTCGTCGAAGAATCAGAAACCATGAAACATTGGCAAAAGCAATCGGTAAGGATGTTGTAAGTGACCTTTACTTCTCAACATCAAGATGGCTCGATCCAATCGATTTGCCCCGACTTCGAGACAAAGAACGACCACATCCAATCCTTCTCGATCATCTGATAGTTTTCGACATCGATGTAGCGCCATTGAGTCTAAAGAATCTTGAGAGCGCGAGGTCTATTGCACTTGAACTCCACAATTATCTCGCCGACGATTCATCGATTGAATTTCTGAGTTGTTCGTTCTCGGGGAGTAAAGGATTTCATCTTTTTTACTTGGATTTGGAAAGAGAAAAGTTTGCAATTGAAGACCCAAAGCAACGAGAAGAAACTGTGAGAGACTCACGTAGGCAGTTGCTTACTAAAGTATTAGAGAAGGGTTTCAATGTTGATGAGCGCGTGACTGCTGATACGCGACGTATCATACGGTTACCGGGCTCTGTTCACGGAACGACTGGTTATCAATGCACGGCGATTACGCTAAATCAATTGAATAAACCATTGAAAACGTTGCTTGAGGAGATTACACGCGTTCATACTGCTCAAAAAATCCCCAAACGTGCTCGAAGGCTGAAAAAGAAGGCCAAAAAGAAGCAAAAACAACGAAAGCAAAGGGTAGAAACTCGTTCAGTCCAACAGTACATGGTCGAAGCAAGTACGCACGTTCCTGGAACAAAAGATCGATCCGTCATCTTGTTGTGGTTACCTCATGCATGGGGTTCTGGCCAAGAGGCGATGGAAACGGCATTGGAGATGATCAATCAAGAAAAGTTGGGGAAGTGTTCCTTTTGGCAACAAGGTGATCGCATCCTCATGCTTTGTCCAATCGCTTTCCCACGATCTCAAGTTGTGAAACTCTACATGTCGAACAAAATGAGCAAACGAGCAGCGGTTCTGAAGGAACGTGAGCATGATTGGATACGAATCACGAATACCATGGATGAGGATGCAGTTTGGCAAGATGAACTTCAACCAATTGGCCTCTATGGAGATGAAATTCATTCAAACACGTCTTTTTCAGCTTCTCATCTTGAACTCGAGAGGAGAATGGGAATTTACCGTGAAGTTGAACCTTCTGCAACGTTTTCTGGGAAGCCAGAACCATCGTTACGCATCACTGTTCGGGAATGAGTCTTTATACTTCGGAAGCAAGCGTATTCATGTCTCCAATGGAGTCTTTGGACAATGACATGCACCTCGCTACGCAGGTATGGTTAGACACAATCGGCCATGGCGCTTGGAGACGGCGCCATGGCCATCTTGAGGTGAAACATTGACAGACGAAAAAAAATCCAAGTTTGCACCTCTGTATTTTCTTGGATTAGCCATGTTTTTTTTTGGTGGAGATCTCGAAATATTGGTTTTTCTTGGAATGTTCACCATCTTCTTTACCAGTTTAGCACATCTGATTGTCAAGATTGTTACATTGCAGGAGGGGTTCACTGCTGGAAGTCCAGTAAACCATCAACAAGCAAGGCGACCTATGTTCAGTTCGCAGCGCCCAAGAGGGAATCCAAGTTACGATCAACTCATTCGGAAAATGCAGGTAAGTGATTTGAGTGGGATGAGTGTTGCTCAAGCAGCTTCTACCTATGCATCGTTCTTCAAATATCCAGCAGTATCAGCCGAACCGTTCTTCTCAAATCCTTACGTGAAAGAAGTTCTCAACATCGGTGCTACCCAAGTGAGTGCACAGGCTATTGCGGGGTCAGGCTCTTCCAATTCTCCAGCAACATCGAGCTCAAGCGGTGCATTTTGGTCTTCAATGCCTGAATCATCGACTGAAGCCATTGAGGTATGTGCAAATCCAACCTGTTCAACACCTGTTACAGTGTTTGACTTTCGATGTTTCAAATGTAGGAATCGGTTTTGTAGCGGTTGCAAAGGCTCTGGTGTAACTTGCCAACAATGCTCATAGGAAAATCTGCTTCTTGTGGGTTGAATTTTTCGGGCCCAGGTCTTGTTGTCGGATCGCTTCAAGTCGTTGTTTGCCGTCTGCACTATGTGCGTAGAATAATTCTGCAGGACTGATGAACTCTTGCCAATATCGTAGGAAAATATCTGCTTCCTCTCGCTTACCAGCTAAGATTTTTGGAACAGAATGATACATCACAAGTCTTGATTCAACAGGACGTAGATATTTTGCAAGAACCTCTGGGAGTAGTTTTGTTAACCAATTATCTGTGAGGAATCGGGAATAGCGAGAAATAACGTAGCGCGGCTTTTCCAGAGGTCCAAGCACTTCACGAAGAGCCTCTGAGAAAATTTTCGACTCCTCTTCAGTACTGTTGGTGAGGTGCATCCTTAACCAACCACCTCCACGTTCACCTCCTGATGCTCGACACGTGTTCGAAATGTGTCCTGTGTGGATCAGGCTATTTGAAACAACGAGTGCCATAGCTTGAACAAGCGATTGCTGACTCCAAACTTGATTGGAACCAAATCTGAACCCAGATCCCAGTGCAAAATTGTCATCGTTCGACTTGGTTTCAACTGCCGCTCTTGGGTGAGCGCTGAACGGCTGTCCAATGCCCCATAATTGACGTGCCTTATCCCGATTCCTGGAACGCATGAGCATTTCATCATTGAACAAATTCATGCCTTCGCTTATGCCTTCTGGTTCGGCTTCTGTAAAGGCTGCATGAACGTGTCCAACCCCCTTCTCGATGGCTCCATCATCACACACACCGTAGAGCTGTTTGTGTTTCTTTTCAAATCGAGCATAGTCCTTGAATCCGTTCGTAAATTCATCAGCAAAACAAACGATGTCCCAATTATTGGCAACTTTTTCAGGCCAATCTTTGTCCAATCGCATTGAACGACCACGAAGTTGATTGATGCTCATGCTTGTTGTAACAGTTGTCAAATCAACGAGAACGTTGATCTTTGAAGCATCCCATCCCTCGCCAAGTAGTCCACGGGTTCCTATCAGACACTTCGTCAGCCCTTGTTGAAAGAATTCAGTAATCATAATCGAATAATATCTTGGAATCCAATCCTTGCCTCGCCCAAGAATAACGTGATATGTATCCTCAGGTCGTGCCCGAAGTTCAATGTCGAGATCTCGTTCAGCAATCCATGCTTGCGCAGTTTCCATGAATCGTTCAGAAAGATCGTCATCGACCAAAACAGTACTTCCAGTCATAAGAATAGGATCCAGAATATCTCCTGAGTCGCATTGAACGAGTGCTCGAAATGCAGCAATTGCACCTCCTGCTTCTTCATCCATAACTCCCTCAACGAGTGTTGTCGCCGAGGTTTTCTCAAAGTCGGTGACAACAACTGCACGAATGTCTTGCCCAAGTGATTGCATTTCGGTCGAGATGATGTCTGATAGTGCCTGTATCTTGGTTGCTGCATACGCCATGATACGGCCTACTGGAGAGGCACAGGGACGAATTCCAGTCTCGGTAATCTGCATGCCGAGAAGGCGAAGTCGGTTAGTGAGTTTCTCGCCTTTTTCGTGGTCTTCTTTCAATTCCGACCGACGAAGTCCATGGCGAACATATCTGTCCAAAACGGGACGCAGGTAGGCCATCCTGCCCCAGCTTGTGCCTATGTATTTAGGAACGTCTGGTGGGAGTGCTATGTCACAGTTTTTGAGGTAGATTCGAGCAGCGATACAGAATACTTCGTTTCGTTTTGCATAAGTTTCCCACGTAACAGATCTGCCTCCCGGAAGGATTTTTTCGCTCAATTGTGCATAGACCCAATCTTGCAATCGAGGAACACCGTTTTCATAGGTAGGTGGTCGTTCCAATTCTGCAAGTATTTCATCGAACTCATCATCAACTTTTGAGATGTATTCTATTTCATGTTCCGCAGGGCGTACAAAGTAGCACAAATCTTGGTATGGTGCAAGATTTGAATCGCGAACAAGAGCGGGGATCGGCACCTCATAGTCGATTTCGCCGAAGAACTCAAAGTAACGATCTGCGTCTTTTTCCTTAACCGTTGAGAAGTCAGGTGGTGTCGCAGTTAGACCAAGAACGATTGGATCCTCAAAGAATTCTTTCAGTTCAGTAAGGACTCTTCCCCAGTGATGCAACATGTGATGACATTCATCAAGAATGATCATGCCTATACCCTTCTCTTTGAGTTTCATCAGTGTCGTTCTTGCTGATTCATGAAGGGTCCACAGAGCGTTACCATTTTCCGAAAAATCATCACGAACCTTCTTTCTATAGACGGAAAGTCGCTCATTGAAGTAATCGGGATTGGTTCGTTTCAGATCAGCAATCCACAGCATGGCAGATTCGTTCGTATCCGCTTCAGCCTTGGTGACAAGGGTTTCTGCCCATAACTCAATGGCTGTCACATCGAGATCTTCCCCACCTTTTTTTGGCATGGTAACAGCTTGGTAGGTGAGCGATGTCAAGAGCCCAGGGTTCTTCCCATCTGTGCTGATTTGATCCTCTTTTCCATCAAGGTCGAACAAGGATGTTCGAGCAGCCCATTGGGCTTGAATGGCCGAGTTTGGGGATAGAACGAGCGTAGGAACACGAACTAGGTCAGACCAAACATAGAGTCCGAGAACAGTTTTTCCTGAACCGGGTGGTGCAACAATGTGCAGCCTTTTCTCGTTCAGTTCGAGTTGAGGCTTGATGATTGATACGGCTGCAACCTGAGATGGTCGCAGTTTGCCACTAAAATGGATGTTCCCAAATTCAGGGAGATGGTTTGACACTTGAACGCCTCATCACTTAGGAGGGCCACGTTTTGGGCCTGAAGGTCCACCTTTTGGAGGTCCACCTTTCTTTGGTCCTGGCGGTCCGCCTTTGGAAGGTCCTGGTGG
>JBMTJI010000035.1:0-12230 GCA_049438185.1 Candidatus Poseidoniaceae archaeon | reverse complement strand
AATTGAAATCATCGTCGGAGTCAGGCGTTTGCCCATGTCTCGACATTGTGCTTTCTTATTTAACCAAGTAGGCACCCAACCAACACCCACGCGTGAAAATTGAAAGGATGGGTACCCTACCATGAGTTTCTCACGCAAGGGTGTTGGATGGGTGTTGAAGGGGTGAAAATAGAAATCTCATGTAACCATCAAATCAATGGTGTGGGCGAATGGGTTTTACCTATCAAAACCAATCAATTGCGTAGTGTTCGGAATTTTTTACACCAATGAATATCTGTCGGTTTGATAGATTTCGGAGTGTATTAATGAAGCGTTTGAATGCCCCATCTCCATTAGTTTTCTGCCTTTTGTTTGCTCGAGAAGTCCCCACGAAAACGATGATCCGAGTATCTTCACATGACATGATTTGATGCACTGCACAAGCCCAAGCATCGTTTACAGAGTTTGTGAATATATAGCATTCCTCATGGCATTCTCCGGGTACTCCGGGATAACAATTTGAATTGCTATTCGGCCTAAGGCCTGGATTGTTGGCTAGTGGATTGTATTCATCACCAACATTCCATTCAGCATCGGGGAAATCACAGTCAGTCCATTGTTCTCCGCTAGGCAGTTCTCTCATAACCCTGTTACATGTTTAGTCATATCTAAACTTATTTGTTTTGATTGACAAATAAAATTCCATCTAACAACAAATTGATTAGGTTTAGTTGGAAGGTGGAATCCGAAACCCCTTTGCATTTCATTTTCAGATACAAAGGGGATTCAGGGGGTCTGTCGGAACGCTACCCATGTGAACAGTCTTCAATTGCCCTTTTTTGCCTTAATGCTTCAACTGCAAGAACACTGATTGCAACTTGGAGATTGTAGGAAGGAACAAATCCATCCATCGGAAGTCGAACAACATCATCGCATGCTTCGAGTACTTCCTTTGAAACGCCTTCTCGTTCTGCTCCAACTACGAACAACACGTTCCCAGTAAGGTCTGCGTTCCAAGGTTCAACGGTTCCAACATCTTCGGCTGCAATAATCCTGAAATTGTTCTTCTTCGCTTCGTTGATGATGGATGTCGTATCGCTGTAAACGACGGGAATGAAGCGATCTGCACGCATGCTTGAACGACGGATGGTCCTTCGATCTTGGTGTGTTCTCGAAATGTTGAGAACAACTGCATCTGCACCGCTGACTTCGATGGTTCGGATTCCAAATCCAAGATTTGTTGGATATTGAACGCCATCGAGAAGCCAAATCGAGCCTCCTCGTTCAAACACTTCTTCCAACTTGCCATGTGGTTCTCTCCCGATCAGAGCCAAGGCGTCTGTGTTGCCGGTGGCAGACATTCTCCAAAGATCATTGGTTGAACCTTCTTCGAGTGGAATATTTTGTTTTAGACACTCTTGACGCAGAAGTTCAGTATCCTTTTCCCTGTCGACAAGAACAAGCCGAATCTCGTGCTCGCCTTCGAGCATGGAAAGAATCGTTTCCGAGCCTTGCACCTGATGTGCCATGGGTTATGGGAGTGGCTGTGAGGTTTGACTTTAATGGGGAATTGGGTTGAAATCAGAATCGTTGGTGAAAGCATCATAAGCGATGTGTACTGGTCAAATATCGAATGCGACTTCCACGTTTATCCATAGTCGCATTTACTTTGGTCGCACTGTTCTGTTTGCCATCGCTCATCTACACGGGCTCCTACATCGTATCGGATGCGCCAATACCGATGGAGGGTGTTGAACCGTCTCCCTACCCGAATGAACCCCTTACAGAGGGTTTTCTCTTCGTTGTCCTCGACGGAGGGCGCATCGACTTGATGAGTGACCCTGATTTGATGCCAAATTTGAATCGGCGCGTCCAAGATGGTGCTTACCTCGAGGTGCGGACGAACCCTCTCACAATGACGGCGATGTGTGTTAAGGAAATGGCAACGGGTGTACCATCGAGGCCAAATGAAGCACTGCAGAACTTCCGCCCAAAACATCCTGGGAGTATCGATGGATTCAATCTAGCAACGACGTTTGACGGAGATAATGATGGAGAACCGGATAATCACGTTGGAATCATTGGAGATTATGTTTGGAAGGAATTGATTCCAGATCGAGATCTCGTTCCGTTTTACAAGGCACGCTACGGCCATGCTGACTATTATCAGGGCGATGAAGAAGCGTTTGAAGAATTGAAACGATGGGCACGAGGGGCGCCTCCTGAGGGCTTTTCGCAATCACGTAATCTCATTGTTGCTCACCTTTCAGGACTCGACAGCGTTGGTCATCGATACAGTGCAGCAGACTCACCAGAATACGATAAGAAATTACGTTGGCTTGACACGAATTTAGAGGAAGTGTTTCAGGAATTATCCGAGGACTGGACGGTCGTTGTCACATCCGATCATGGATTGACCGATTCTGGACAACACGGTTCAGATCTTGAAATCTTGCGCAATGTTCCTGCCTTCATGTGGGGCCCAAACATCAAACAAGGTGTCGTGGTTGAGGGCGTTCAGCAACGTGATCTCGCCACCCTACCGTCAGCCCTGTTCTCTCTGCCAATGCCTCATGCCGTCCACGGACGAATACCCCTCGATGCTTTCGATATCAGCGATGAGAAGCGTCAAGTGCTTGATCAATGGAACTGGGATGCAGCAGTAGCGAGAAACGACTGGCTCATCGAAGAAGGCCACCCACATATCGAGGGATTAAGCTCTTCCGAAATCGAATGGGAACGATTGAATGTTGATCAAATTGGGCTACGACAATCGGATTTGATTCTCAGTGGAATCGCATTTCTTGCAATCACATGCATTCTCCTCTATGCCATGAATCAAATCAAGTGTTCGAGAAAACACATGGTCTGGGCATCACTGTCTTTCCTTGGCATTTCCGCCCTATCCATGAGCCTGTCCTTCAATAGAGATTCACTTGCCACCTTGTATTACCCAGTCGGTATTTTCTTGCCCGTCACAGCTTTTGTGATAGGATTGATGCTTTTGAAGTCCGAGAAATGGAATTCAAAGGAACACACGGGTGCACACATCGTCGCTTTGAGCGGTCTGTTGGTCGGAACAATGATGTTTCCTGAAACGAGATTGTCCATTCTTGGCCTGTGTATATTTGGTTACGTATTGTACGATCGATTTTACTTGAAATCTTCAACACAGACAATTCCAACACACCTTCTCTTGCCGTTTGTTGTTGTTTGTATTGTAACCTTCTTCCTCAGTGAACACCGAGTTTTAGGAAGATCTCTTGCCCGTTATTACATCGTCACGCTTCAAAAGGAAGACATTTCGATGGTTCTTCTTTCAATGCTCCTTGTTGTTGGATCATCGCTCCTCTACCTGATTTACGTCGAAGGTATACAATCACGCCCTGTTGTGGCTACAACCTCTGCAATGTTTGGCCTTCTACCTGTGGCAATGTGGTTCAAGAACAATGTCATCGATTGGATTGTTCTTTCGATTTTGATGATGTTCGTTGTTGCGTGGATCCTTGAGATTATCAAAAGGAAACAAACAGCATCCATCGCCCCACTTCGATTTGTGGGCTTTGCGTGGGTGACCATCAGTTGGGGGGCGTATGCAGGTGCTGCAACCATGATTCTCTATTCAGGATTCTACTTCCTGAGTCAGCGTGAGTTCAAGTTCCTCTTCGTTGAGCAACAAAAACCCGTTGTTGAAGGCGCTCGCTACCTTCTCTTGGCCGTTCTTCCTATTTGCCTTTGGTTCACATGGTGGGCAGCGATGGGACAATTGGATGGCTACACGCATCCACGTGACATCGATCCAGGAAATCTATACCTTACAGGCGGATACATCGGTGATCGGGATTCTCCGAGCAATGCCTGGGTTGGCTTCATGGGTGGTGGCCCGATGATTTTGATGACGTTGTTGATCTTCCATCTGTTCAAATCGATCGATTGGCCACTCCATCTGACTGTTTGGTTTTGTATACTACGCGTTGCTTTTCTCTCGATTCATCTGTCTGTTTCACCAAATCTACCAAGATTGGTTTTCAAAATCTCTTGGGATATTCTCTTGTATGGACTCATTGCATTGATCCTTTTTGCAATGCATCATATCGAGAGATTCATTCCAAAGAAGGCGGAGGTCTCGAACGTTGAGACTTCATAGTGGGGTTTGGATTCCAACCGCACGAACGATACACCAACCTTTGCGAGCTTCAAAGATAGCGAACGCTCCACCAAAGATACTTCCTGCAACTGTCAACCAACCGAACATTGCTGGTGCAACACCGATGAATGTCAAGAGCGCAACGACAATTCCGAAAACAATCGCAGCGATACCCGTGTAGAGGCGGGCGAGTCTGCCTTTCTGGTCAATGTTGCACTCCATGCTGATATATCAAGCGCTCACTATTTGAAGGCCTGTTTAGATAACAACGCATATTTTGAAATGCAAAGACCTCTTTTTCGTTGCATGGGAAAGAAGCACAGTCCACGATTCCTCGCAACAGTTGAACAGTCTCGAGCCGTGATTCAAGAATGCGACATTGAGCGATTTTCATCCATGTTGAATGATGGACAAGAACTCACCGTCATCGATGTGCGAGAGCAGCATGAATACGATGCAGGCTGTTTCAAAGGAGCGCTCCATTTGAGCAAAGGTGTAATCGAGCGTGATATCGAAAAGCATCCCATTTCCGAAGGCGCTCGCATCGTCTTGTATTGCGGCGGCGGTTTCCGTTCGGCCATCGCAGCAGAATCGCTGACTCGAATGGGTTATACAAACGTCTACTCGCTTTGGGGTGGTTGGAGAAGCCTTGTTGCTGCAGATCTTGCATCTCCAAATCAATAGATTATGATGAAACCTATAGTTTCGACAAGAAGAACAGATATCCAAGACGACAATCACCGTTCATGGATCCGGTAACGACCCTTGGATTGATGATACTGATACCGATGACCGTCTGGTCGGTTTACGCCTTACTTTTTCACTTAGGCGTCTCAGAATCCTTCAAGTGATTCAGGCCTTTTCGTGAACTGTTCGTAATGGACAGACTCATAAAGGGGTTCAAAGTCGGCAAGTTGCTCCCATTGAGGTGATACCATGGCAAAAGGACTCCACCACTATGTTCGTGAAACTTGGAAGAAGCCAAAAGAGGCTCTCCCGCACATGTTCCGACAGACGCGCATGGCACAATGGCGCCGTGAACCTGTTAACTGCCGCATCGAGCGTCCGACACGTCTCGATGCTGCTCGCCGATTGGGATACAAAGCCAAGCAAGGTGTTGTTCTGATCCGCACCCGTGTCCGCCGTGGTGGGCTTCGTAAGGGTAAGATTCACATGAAGCGTAAGCCTTCCAAGGCTGGTATTTCCAAGATTACCATGGCCAAGAACACGCAGCGAATCGCTGAGGAGCGTGTTGCACGTCACTTCCCGAACCTTGAGGTTCTCAACTCGTACTGGGTTGGCGAAGATGGTAAGCACAAGTACTTCGAGGTCATCATGATCGACACACATCACCCTGCTATCATCAACGACAAGCAGCTTGGTGTCTTCTGTCAAGCCAACGGAAACAACAGCCACCGTGGCCGTGCTTACCGTGGTAAGACCTCCGCTGGAAAGCGTGGACGTGGTCTCTTCAACAAGGGTAAGGGTGCAGAAAAGTTGCGACCTTCCCTCAAGGCCAACCTCAACCGTGGCAAGTGAAATCAAGCGTTTGTTTGATGTTCTTGTTCTTCTTGCCTGTACCAAGGAGGGCAACCTATGCGTAAGGGAGAGCGAAATTTATCGCAACTGTCGGGGCTCCAGGTTTACCTTCCAAACGGCCGTTTGCTCGGTGTTGTCCACGACGCAGTCGTGGAGCATGCAAGCCTTTCCTGTACGCACTTGTTCGTTACGGACACGCCAGATGATCTTGTGGAAGCTTCCATTCATGTTGCTATCCCTTGGCGTTGGGTGCGCTCGATCGGTGACGTGGTTCTTCTCCGATGGTTTCCGCCATCACAGATTCCGCGTAATTGAGGTGATTGTTTGATGGAATTGCACATCCTTGGGACAGCCTCTGCGCGACCAACATCGACTCGAAGTGTAAGTGGAAGTGTCTTTTCTTGCGAAGAAGGTCTCGTGATCATCGATGCTGGTGAGGGATTCCAGATGCGATATGCAAAGCAACGAAGCCGGTTGAAGCGAGAAAACGAACCGGCTCTCCTTCGACCGAATCGAATCGTAGCAGTAGCATTAACGCACGGTCACCTCGACCACACGTGGGGGCTGTTACCGTTCCTCCAAACACTCTCACTCGATGGACGTCAGCAACCTCTCATGGTCTACGGTCCGACATCTGAAGTTATTCTCGACGCCCTTCTTTCGGATGGGGTTGATGCGAAGCTCTCCGAAGATACGCCATCCGCTGAACTTCTCAACCAATACCGATCGTGGTTTTCGCTGGGAGGTACAGAACAGAACCTTGGTTTTCCCATTCAATGGTTCCTTGGAGAACCTCACTCGGGTCGATGGGTCGAATTTGTTGACAATGCGACAAGACTTGTTTTGCATGAATCAATGCCGCAACCTAAGGCTTTCACTACCTTCCGATTGGATTCGATTCCGACCTCACATAGCGTCCCATCTTGTGCATGGCAACTCTCTCGAAAGGAGCGAAAAGGTGCATTTGATCGAGACAAAGCAACACTGGCTGGCTTGAATCAAGAAGAACGAAAGCAACTTTCCGAAGGCATTGACCTGAAGAGAGAAAACGGTGATGAACTGCAAGCATCGCAATTTCGAGGGCCAACAAAACCAGCCGTAAACATCGTTGTCTCAGGCGATACAGCCGAACAGTCGATACAAACAACCTCGCCAGTTACCGTTCTTGTTCACGAAGCAACGTTCCTCAACGATGCGAGTGACAAGGCTGCAGAACACCTTCACAGCACGGCATCGGGAGCAGCCCGAACTGCATTGGAATGCAACGCCGAGCATCTCATCCTTACACACTTTTCAGCCCGTATACGAGATGCTGAAGAGGCGAAATCAGAGGCAAAAGAAGTCCTCGGAGATTCTCTTGGTCTCGCTTCAGCCAACGATGGTGACAGAGTTCAAATCGATGATGAAGGCGTTGTCACCATCCTCAAGCGAGCCGACAACGGTTGGGTTCAACACAATCTGTCGCATCATTGAAAGAGTAGGAAAAGAAGGGTAGCATATGCATTCGAGGAAAGTCGCTGTGGTTCTTGTCTTGATGCTCTGTGTATCACTTGCCCCGCTTGCCTCAAGCACATCGGCTCGGGCGGCACCTTCTTGCTCCTCTGAATCTTCAACAACCTTTGCTTCGCAAGTGCCTGTTGACGATGGAGAGTGTGTCGAACTTTCTCTTGGATTGCTTACGCCTGGTGACGTTTACGAGATTACCGTTCTTGTAATCGATGATGCGCTTGATGTTCTTGTGTTTGATGATGCAGGTTTGCAACCCTACCTTCTTGGTCAATCGTATCGATCCGCCTACCAACAAGTCCCTTCGACTGAGTTTGCCAACGGTTCATACGAATTCCACTGGAAGGTTCCACTCTCCATTTCCGAAAAAACATGGACGATTATCGTCGATAACCTTGCCCATGATGGCGATCAAGGGAACGGTGACCAAGGCGGTGATTTGGGACGTGTTTCCATCACCGTCACGAAACTAAACGATGGACAGTGGACCTCCTTTCACGACCTTGTTGGCATCATTCCTGATGGCCACCTAACGCTGCTTGAGGATGATGACCTTCGACTTGAAGAAGGAACAGCAGTATCCGTTACGGCTTGGTCGCTGGAAGGAGTCGGTGATGTCTATCTTCAGACAGAATCGATGAATGCAAACTATCTTTCTGGTCAATCCAATGTGGCATTAACCGGAGCTTCTCTTGTTGGTGTTGATGGAACCGCTTCGTTCAATTGGATTGTTTCTGCTGCGTTTGCAAACCAACCCCTGAAGTTGGTTGTTGACAACACCAACGATCCAGATGGTCAAGGCGACGGCTCAACCAATCTTCGCATAACCATTCGAGTTGAATTGGTTCCTGTCATGAGAGCATCCTTCGTCGCAGAAAATCAATCTGTTGAACTTGATACACTGTTGAATTTTGATGCATCATCCTCGCCCAACAATCTTCAACAAATTGCTCAGTACGTTTGGGATTTTGATGCCTCAGTCGACTCAAATAACGACGGTGATGCCATCAATGATGTCGACGCAGTCGGTGTTTCTGCATCCAATCTTTGGACGACACCCGGCGAAAAGACGGTGACCTTGACTGTCTCAGGCCAATTGGGTTTTGACCGTTCCCAAACCAACATCACAGTGTTGGATGTCACCAATCCAGTTGCTCGAATCACCGGGTCTTCAAGTTCCTCAGCAATCCCAATTCCTGGGGGGTGGCGCATCGAACATGGTGAGACAATCACGCTCTCTTGTGCGACGAGTACAGACAATCATCAGATTACAGCGTGTTCCTGGTCGGTGGATGGTACGCCCTACGGTCAACAAACGACGGCTTCGTTTAATTGGTCGGAGATTGGGTCGCATGACGTTGCATTGATTGTACTGGATCCAAGTGGAAACAGTCAGTCCACCTCCGTTCAAATCCTTGTTACTGATTCAACCAAGCCAAGTCTCGATCAACCACTAATCGATGCATTGACGAATCAAGCTGTTGAAGGAGAGATTACAAGTTTCTTTGTGACAGCATCGGATGGTTATGATGAAAATACAGATTTACGCTTCCATTGGGATTTGAATTCACTCGTCGATTCAGACCAGAATGGAGATGCCCTCGATGATCCTGACTACATCGGCTCCCGAGTGGACATTATCTTTGAATCAATTGGAACAAATACGGTGATTGTGACGGTGTTTGATGCTTCAAACAACAGCGATAGCCACACGTTCTCAGTGATTGTAAGCGAAGCAGAGGTCGTTGAGACGGATTATGCAATTTTCGCCGTGATTCTGTTTGCAGGTGTTGTTACCATGTCCATCGCTCTCATCGGTTACCGACGTTGGCAAGGCAAGATTGCTCTCAAACTCCTGACCGATCGAGGCTTGCCTGAGAACGAAGCAAGGGCACATCTTTCGATGGTGAGACAAACACAGCGACTTCCGTTGTTTGCCAAGGCGACGCAAATCGCTGGCCTCGAGAGTGGCGCAGATGTCGTCTCACAACAAGAACAAGAAATCGCCCGGAAGGAAGCTGAACTTCAGTCAATTTATGGTTCATCCAATGAAATTGAAGCAACTCCACAGGCGCAATTCGCTCCAAGGATGCAAATGTCACAAGCATCAAGTCAAGCCGCAAATGAAGCAGCTGCGTTGTTCTTTGACGATGAACCCCAAACCGAATCGAAACAATCTGCTATGAGCGAAGTTGACGATTTGATGGAACCGCAATCATCGCCTAAACCCTCTTCCTCCGGAATTGAATTACCTGAACAATTCGTTCCTCCAACAAATGAAATACCAGAGTTGGAACAAGAGAAGGCTCCCGAAGCGCCCGAAGCGAACGTGAATTTGCTTAGAGGGGCATGTTCTAACTGCTCACTTGAGTTCCAAGTTCCTATGCCAATCGATGTTAAGGAAGCCATTGTCATCTGTCCTTCATGTTCCTCAGAACAATTGTTCCAGCGCTGACATCGTAAGGAAGAACTTCGTTTTGTTCAAACAAGACGGGGATGGGTTCAGATATGAGTTCCTCAACCTCTAATCATGGTCGAGGAAGCGATTCGGTTGATTCGGCCTGGACTCCACCAACCAAAACGCGGAAGATTGGCCGCCTTTCTCGTCCTTGTTCTTCTCGTTCCAATTTTCCAACCGGTACAAGCGGATGTTTCAGTTGAACAGGACGACTTCGATTTAATGCAGAAGCTTTCTGACCTTATGGAACTTCAAGAATCAAGCGATGATGCGGTTATTGCCGCTGGTTCTTCCACCTCATCATTAGCATTGGTGGAGGCTGCTAAACGTGAAAGCCGTGAAGGCGATCCTCTCAATGATTCTACCGAGTACCTCAGTCAAGCCCAATTACGGGATACGACGCCGTTTGAGCCTGATCATCCACGGCCGTACGAGGTTCTTCTCGATACAAGCACACAACCAGATGGGTGGCCAAACAATCTTGTTCAAACACTCTTTTCACTCGAATCATGGAACATCGCCGATCCACTTGCGGTAGGAATCAACACCTACGCATTATACATCAATTTCTCGAGTAGAGACAATGGCCCACAATACGAGGCTTGGGAGTATGGAACTTTCACGGGCGAATTGTTTGTCGGAACCGATCTCGTTTTGTTTGAGAACTACATCGATATCGATGGCGATTCGGTTGATGATGTGTCCATCTCCCTTACAGTACTCGGCCTTCTCACGCTCAACGAAGGATTTGGCTTCGAACCACCGTTGAACCCACTCAATCCACTCAACGTTCCAAACACGCTATGGTTACGTCCAACCTTCCAGTGGAAAATTGATTATCTGAATGAGAACGATCCGATTTGGGATGAATTGGCTCATATGGAGGTCTCGTTGCTCAAAGGTCTCGCTTTTGACTCTGCGATTCAAGAATCAGAATCCTATGCTTTGGTTCTTGATACGCGCTTGACGCAACCCCCAAACAATTTTCGTGTCGAGGTTGGAATTCAGGAATTCCGATTTAGTATCTCCAACACAATTGGCAACATCTTCGGACTTCTCACCGATTTCCTCACAGGAGGGGCTCTACCAGCCAATGCGCTTTCCTTGACAAGCGTATCAGCGCCCTATTCTATCGCGATACGGAATTCCAACGCAGATTCTGAGAACAAACAAACAGAATGCGATGAAACCTACTACGATGTGTTCAACGATCATGCTTCTGTAAGTGAAACACACAAATGTGGTTACGGAATTGGCATCGGATTCATCCAATTCGATCAAGTCGACCAACAAGGTCAAGCAAACATCATTGACATGGGTTACATCGATGTAGGATTTCATCCTGAGGTCGGTTCGAACGTGTTGCCGGAGGAAGTTGATCTCGTCTTGCGGAACGATAATCTTGGTGACAACACATTCGATACGGTCGAATTGTACAGCGATGTTGGTGCTGATCTTTGGCTTCACTACTTTGAGGATCGTAGCAATACGCTCGAAGGTGGTACGTTTGGAAACGTTACGGACTCTCGATTATGGATTCGAGGCATTCCATCAGGAACGCTTCCTCAAGAGGAAATCAATGCCATCTTCACAATGATTGGGGAAGCTCCAGGAAGTTCAAATCTACCTGGAGAAGTCCCTGACCGTCTCTCGTTTATTCTTGCAATCAAGAACTTCTCTGGTGATTCTACGGCCAATGAAAACGACTTGACACTTCCAGTTAACCCTGCAGCACCTCCTGCAACGCTCATCATGGTCGCAGGGACGGAGCGAATCAAATCGCTCACATACGACTCAACATTGATGCGAGGTGGGTTTGCAAGCGATGTCAGTTCACTCTCAATCAATGTCGAAAATTTACCAGAAGTTCTCATTCTGAAAGGAAGCTTCCAATTATCATCGACCGGGTTGTCTCGAGTCAATTTCAACAACCCAGATCTCAACACCATTGCGCAATTGCTCGATAACGCCTTATTGACACTCGTTGAAGTTGTACTCGATTTGGGTTCAATCTTGAACACGCTCCCCGATTTGATTGTTGGAACTGCAGGGAGTTCCGGCGGAGAACTTGAGGTTCTCTGCTTGAGCCAAGTGCGGCAAACGTGGAACAACGGAGCTGTACGTAGTCCCAGTGGATTAGGCCAAATCTCGATGGCCATTGGAAGCAGTGATCACCCATGGGTAACAGATTTGGATCACATTTTGCTTTCACAAGATACGGAAATCGAACAAGTCGATGGAAGAGATGGACCGATTGAACCACTTGTCCCTGTTGCGATGAGTCTACGGATATCGAACATCACTCGGGTCTTCCAATCCTATGATCCCGTAACGAGCATCCGTTCCCTGGAATTGGGAGGTCAACAATCTGGTGCGCTTCTTGTCGGGCACATACGTCACTCAGGCACTGACTTCTCAGATGTTACAGCTCAGTCAGCCATGATTTCAAATCGCCCCGGACTGTTGAGCGTTGTCCAAGATCCTGCGAAGTTGGTGTATACTGCGAGTGAACCCATTGGAACCATTACCTATGGCGGTGAACAAGGAGCCCAACGCAACGCGATTCGCCTTGAGGGGTTGCCGGCGGAGTTCCAATTGAAT
>JBMTJI010000034.1:0-12341 GCA_049438185.1 Candidatus Poseidoniaceae archaeon | reverse complement strand
TTGTTCTCGGTAACACCTGAACCTGAATCATACACGGAATCTTGAGTTGCATCCGTTGTACAAACTTCGGTGGAGGTTCCTTCAGTGTATATTCCATCGTATTGCGTGTTGATGGCAGTAACGGTTCCAAAACCACTAGAGAGGAGTTCATCGATCGTATTCTCGACCTCAAGCAACATCTTGTCGCCGACGCTTCCTGAACCATCGTCATATGCGAAGTACGTCCGAATCATGTCTGCAGGAATGCCGTCATCTGCATCCAATCCATCAGCAGCAAGTGCAGATTGGGTCGTAGAATCATCAAGCCCAACCTTACTACGGTCGAATTCACGAACCGCCCAACTCAGGGTCATATGAATGGTTGATGTATCTTGCAAATCGAAATCATACGTTCCTCGAATCCAATCTTGTTGGAACGGGGTTCCATCATCGTTTGAATCATAGTCATCACAATCACTGAATCCGGGAACGCCATCGCATGTTGACATTCCGTCTGCGGAAGCGAAAGGTGCAAGGATTGGTGTTGCAAAAAACAATGTGAAACACAGTGTCAGAAATCGATTTTTCCATACTGCACGTTCTTCCATGATGCTCCAACAGACCGAAGACCTTCAAAGGACTTCCCCTTAGGAAGGCTGTTGGCGTCCTCATGGCAATGAAACTCTGTCTGCTTGTTCCGCTCAATGTTGGAGAAGAGGCTCGACACGTCCTGATAGAACAAGATGTTCTTGACCGCGCTTACAGTCCAAAACGCATCGAGAACGAATTGGCACTGCCTCTTGTGGAAGGCGTCGAGATTGACGACATCGAATTTGAACATCGGTTTGAGCGATACGAGGTCGAGCAAGCACCACCCTCCATTGACCCCCATAGCCGATTGCAAAATGCACTTCTCTCGATGTTGGATTCAAATCAAAGATTGATTCAAACCATTCCCAAAAAATGGGAGCGACTTGATGATCTCATCTTATTCCAAAAGGATGCATTTCTTGGTGACGAATGGACATCGGTTGTAGAAGAACAAGAAGATTTCTTCCACATTGTTGCGAAAGCCCTCAATGCTAATCGAATCGGTCGACAGCAACCGATTGCTGCTGATCAAATGCGTACTGCTCAAGTCGAGTTGCTGTATGGGGAGAGCGGTTGGGTCGAAGTCAAGGACAATGGACTCGTCTACGGTTTTGATGCTACCAAGGTGATGTATTCGTCTGGCAATGTGACAGAGCGCCATCGCATGGCTTCAATGCCTGCAGAAGGTGAAGTCGTCATCGATGCTTACGCAGGAATTGGCTATTACACGATGCAACTCCTTGTTCATGCGAAGGTGAAGCATGTTCACGCTTGTGAAATTAATCCAAACAGCATTCATGCACTTGAATGGACGGCGAAACACAACCAGGTTCAATCAAGATTAACGGTACATCCTCAAGACAATCAAATCACATTAAAGGAATTTGAAGGGACTGTTGATCGTGTTCTTCTTGGTTATCTACCAAGTTCTGAAGCGGCCTGGGAACCTGCAACTCGAGCCCTGAAAGCAACAGGAGGTACACTCCACATCCACATGAATGTCGAGGAAGAACGAATCGAATCGTGGTGTGAAGAAACAATGCAGAAATGTGTGCAATATGCAAAAGATGCAGGACGGAACTGGGAGGTTGTATCTCATCACCTTGAGAAAGTCAAGTGGTACGCACCTCGAATCCGTCACGTGGTCTTGGACGTCTCATTTTCTTCAATGAGTTCTGCATCGTAAACAGGAGCATCCTGTTTAGCGTTGTTTTGTACTACGACGTAGGCAATGCCGAGTGCTAAAACAACAAAGAGGCCAGCGAAAACGATGGTTGTTCCAATCCCAGATTCGGTTTCTTCACCAGAACTCATACCAGAGAGTTTGCCTTCAGGATCTGCAACGCCAATCATCGTGATGCTGTTGATTTTGACTTCATAGACGGGTCGTCCTGCTGATGAGAATGGATTATCCAAATCTGTACCTGTTGGATCATCCGATGTTGGAACTTCGGCAATTGCACGGACATGGCTCATCCCATCACGGACAATTCCGAACGTTGCATATCCTCCATCATCACGATTTTCAGGGTCGAGTCCATGTGCTTCCGTTTCAGCAATGTACCATTGTGAGTCTGCTGAGTCCTCTTCGGTTCCTCGAGCCATGCCTAGAGCACCATCGACGTGACTCAAGTTCTCATTGTGCTCAAGTGGAATGGTCTCTCCAGTACCCCCGCTACCACATTGCAAACTTGTTGATGGATAACCAGGAAACGAGGACTTGCACTCAGGATCACCGGATTGTGTAACAAAGTCATTGATCACTCGATGGAAGAAGATGCCATCATAAAGATCGTCTTCGATGTGTTCAATCATGTTCTCTACTGTAATTGGAGCCCACTGCGGAAACATCTCGATCACGATTGTTCCAGAAACTCGATCTTGGAAATGCCCTGGTGAATACGTGACATCGATAGCGAAAACAGGGTCACCAAAGTAGGAATATTGCATCGGTGTGTCTTCAACAACGGGGCCATCCGTCCATGTTGAGGGATCAATTCCATTGCTTTCCCAAGTAGGTTCTTCTTCACCCGATACCGAGAATGGGAGGAGCAAGAAGATGACCAGACAAGACAAGAGAATCCGTTGTCTGGATGCCTTGCCCATGAGCGAACGATGGTATGCCTGTTCATCAATCATTTGACGAGGGGCGTTGGTCATCGAGACACTTTTGGAGAATCGATTTGAATTGATTCAGTTGATTTTTCACGTCGTAATGATGGTTGCCAACAAAGAAGCCCTGATTGTGAATACGATTCGCTGCTGGTAGGTCTCCATGAATGGAGTGGTCAAGGTGTTGAATCACCGGATTCAGTGTAAAGTTTCCAGCAACAATTGGTCGCGTTTCAACGCCAGCCTCCCGCAGTGCATCAAGAACCGGCCCTCGGTCGCACCAATCTGGTAATACGATTGAAAAACCGAACCAAGACGATTCGCCAACTTCCTTCTGAATCAGAATTTCTGGAAGTTCACTCATGACCTCTTGGAAAATGGCTGCGTTGGCACGTCGGCCTTCGATGATTGCGTTGACCTTTCGAAGTTGGGCTTGCCCAATAGCGCCCGACATTTCCAATGGCCGAAGATTGTAGCCAGGGAGAACGAAACGGAAGGATTCCATGAATGGGTCATCGGATTTTTCGACGACATGATTCTCCTTTGGCAAATTACGTGTCCAACCGTGGGCACGTAGTGACAACATGACGTGGTATAATTCTTCATTGTCGGTAACCGTAACTCCACCTTCCATTGTGGAAATGTGATGGCTGAAGAAGGAGCTGAATGTGCCTGCAAGTCCAAACGTTCCTGCTTGTTTTCCATCAATGGTTGCTCCAAGCGATTCGCAATTGTCCTCGATGACGTAGAGGTTGTGCTTTTCAGCAAGTGCCAACAATCGTGGATAATCAACTGAGTTGCCGAGAAGGTTAACGCAGAATATCATCTTTGTTTTCTCTGTGACGGCATCTTCAATCGCATCGATGTCGATGTTCAGTGTTTCTTCATCAATGTCAACAAAGCGCATCGACAATCCGTATTGATGGACTGGAAAATACGTGGTCGACCATGAAACAGCTGGGACGAGAACCTCGTCCCCGGGGTTGAGATCAATCCCTTTGGCGTAAATCATTCCTGCAACTGCAAGCAGATTCGCAGATGATCCAGAGTTCGACATCAGGGCGTATTTTGCACCAAAGAATTCAGCGAACTGCTTCTCAAAGGCCTCAACTTCAGGACCCATGCTGAAGCGATCGCTGTCAATCACGCGCTGAATCGCAGCATATTCATCCTCGTCCCAGGTACTCGTTGCAAGTGGTAAACTCAATCCAATATCCCCCTCAGATAATCATAGGTGATGGCTAATGCTTCTTCAAATGGCGTTTTTGGTGACCAACCCAATTGTTGCTGATGATGGAGATTGAGATAGCGGCGTAATCGACCGACTGGTTTGTCGAAATCATGCTTGAGTTCACCTGTATAGCCGGTAATCTTCGCCATATGCTCATGCATTTCATTGACGCTGACTTCAACTCCGGAACCAACGTTCATTACTTCTGGTAAGGATTCAAAGTTGTCCAGTGCAAAACAAATGAAGTCCGCCAAATCAGGAGCATAAAGGAATTCACGTTTCGCTGAGCCATCTCCCCAGATGACGATTGGCGAATTGTTCTGTTCTTTGGCTTGATGCATTCGATGCAAGATTGCAGGCAACATATGACCCGTTTCGAGTGAAAAGTTATCGTAGGGGCCAAACAAATTGCAAGGAAGAAGGGTCTTGTAGGAAACATTGTGTTGTTCATTTGCCATCGCACATGCTCGATAAACGACGTACTTCGAAAGCGCATAGCCTTCGATTGGACCTTCGAATGCACCTTGTCCGAGTGAAGACTCGGAAAGAGGTTGAGGCGCTTCGCTTGGGTAGACCGTTGCACTACCGACATTGAGCAATGTTGTGATACCACTTTCCAAACAGGAGCGAATGAGATTCATACCCATCGAAACGTTTGCATCAAAGGAGTGGTGTTTCGAGGCTCTGCTGGAGGCAATTCCAGCAACATAGGCTGCACAATGAACAACTGCATCGATCGTCGTGGATTGTATGTATGCTTGAATGGCATCCGCATCGGTCAAATCAACATCCTCACGAGATGGAGCAAGGACACGATGACCCTTGTCCTCGAGCATTGGAACGAGATGTTGCCCCAACATTCCAGAAGCCCCAGTAACGAGAACAGTGGCCATATGTCACGCCACAACCTCGGCCTTAAATAGGAATGTCCATAGGGAATTTCATCCACTTTGTTGGGTTCTCTATGGTCGGTGAAGCGCGTTGAAACTTCTTCTCTGTACCATTTCTCGTAACAACGTAAAACGATTGAAGTCATGGTACAATCAACTCGACGGTTTGCTCAATTTGCTGATGAAGGAGCATGAAGTGGAGATTTCAGTCTATGAGAACGATTCAACGGATGGTACCAAAAAACTGCTCAAACAGTACACGGATCGGCTCTCAAAACGATGCATGACAACGTTTACCTCCACAGACTTGGGAACAGAACACTTGGTAGGCCAAGAAGGAGCGCGTGTCAAAAACATCGCAAACGCCCGGAATGCCTGTCTCGAACAAGCCTCATCAATCGAAGCGTTCGATAAGGTCGTTTTCATCGAAACCGATGTCTTGTACAGACCGAATGATGCTTTGAAAATCATCCATCACGATGGAGACATTGTATCGGGATACACAACGAATGCGATGGGTCAATTTTACGATGCTTGGGCGACACGAAAAACGTCGGATGAGACATGGTGGAACCATGGGATTCCGTCAGAGAAAATTGAGGTCTGGTCAACATTTAACGGAATTTGCGTGTATGTTGGAAAAGCATTCCATGAAGGTGCTCGATTTGCTGGAATCAATCCCCGAACCAATGAAATCGATTGCGATACAACCGTTATCTGCGAAGTATTTCGGAGCATGAATTACAAAGATATCGTCATGCTTCCAATCAATATACGGCATCCTCCGAACTCGATGAGAGAACGGTTGTATTATCTCAAACAGCGCTTGCTAAGGAGAGGATGAAATGAAAACCGCAATCTTCACTGCAAGTTTCAATCGTCCAGATTTGATGGAGGAGTTGCTCAATGGACTTGCCAAGAACATCGAGGATCTCAATGGGATTGACATTTACCACTACATCGACGGTGGATCCCGTTCGAAGCAGGAGGAGATCAAGAATATCATCGACAAATCCGGCGTTCCTTACACATCAATCGTTCAACGTGAAGAAAATTTTGGGGTAGGACGAAACCTCATCGGCGCACGCAGAGATTTGTTCGACGTTCATGGGTATGAACGTGTGATTCTCATCGAGGATGACTTAATTCCAGGGCCAAATTTTGTTAAAACCACGCTTGCAGTTGCTGATTGGGCACGAAATTACGACGATATCGGTCTGGTTCAAGTTTGGAATTTACCAGATCGCCCCGTCTCTGAAAGTGACCTCGACGTCGTCGTTCCAACGCATGAGCACTTCTACACATACTGCATTGATGTTGAAGTATGGGACCAAATCAAAGACACACTCTATGAATACGAACGCCTCTATTTGGATGGCGTTGCGTATGGAGACAAGGATTGGAGAGCTATTCGGAGGCGCTTCATGAAGCCTCGATACACGAAGGTTCGGAAGCTACGTCAAGGCAGGACATTTCTGGATGCGGATTATCCGCATCCTCCGCCGTTTGGTTCGCGATTGAAGCGAACAGTCCCTACGGGTCAGGATGCGATTACAGCCCTTGCGTTATGGGAGAAAGGCCTCATTCGATTGGCAACGCTCGCACCACGTGCAGTCATGAAAGGTGTTGATGGTGTGCACAGTACGGCGAAAATCTTTGATCAACTCGGACTCAACGCTCAAGCGGATTATGAATGGCATCAAGCAGTTCCAACCACGTTTAGGCTACCATAGAATCGCCATCCTCTTCTATGTCCAGCGTTTGGACGTGACATGGCTGAGGACATCCTCGAAGCGGAAATCTTCGATTCGTCAACAGACCGTAACAAAACACAGTTGAACATCTCGCTCTCCGTAACAATCGCTGTTTGCATTGTGTTCTTGTTTCTTTCAATGTCGTTTGGTGAAGCCCTCTCTGATGAGAACAAAGTGGAACGTACCTACGATTGGTGGGATGTTCCTTTGCATGAACGCTACGAAATGGATCTTCCAATGGATACGATGCGGGCTCAACTGCCAGAAAATGGAACCTATGACGTTCTACCCTTCACGGAACACTTCATCACCGTCGAACTGCCAGCATCGGAACAAGATATCGGCTATCCAGACGAGGCAAAGATGCACGTCGCATTGTGGTTACCTGATGTCGAGGAAGGAACCAAGATTCCCGTGATCATGACCATCCATCCGTACTACGACTTTGGTGGAGAAGGTATGCCAGGCGTTGGTGCGGATTCGAATCCAAACACCATCCCAGATGGAGGTGTAGGTCAGTGGGTTTATGAGACGTTCGTCCCTCATGGGTACGCCCTTGCACAAGCAAGTACATTCGGCACTGGAAAATCAACGCACTGTCAAGATGTCAAAGGTCTTGGAGAACAGGTCGGTATTCAAGCGGTTGTCGATTGGCTTGGGCAACAAAACTGGTCGAATGGAAACGTTGGATTGATGGGTAAATCCTACGCAGGAACGACCAATTGGGAGGCTGCTCAACAACCGAGTGAACATCTCAAAACCATCGTTCCAATTTCAGGTTCCATCGGTGTGCAAGAAATGTTCTATCGGAATGGTTCGTCTGAAGCCCGAGCCATGGGGTACGATGCTGCTTACCAAGCTGCAACTGCAGATTTGACGACAGATGATATGCGAGTTTGTTCTGATGATCTCATCGGCCCATTGAATCCATGGTCGACGTATGCATTTGCTGAATTTGGCGGAGCAGAGTGGAACGATTATTGGGACGAACGTCGACATTTACCTGATGTTCTCGAAAATTACCGTGGAAGCGTGTACCTCGTGTGGGGGCTACAGGATTGGAACGTCGACCCATACCATGCTTTCCCAACCTATCAATTGATGCGCGATGCTGGTATCAATGCTCGAGCAATCGCAGGCCAATGGGCACACAACTATCCTGACCAGCCAGATCGACACAGTGAACTTGGGAGTGGCTATGGAAGAGAAGCCTATCCTAACATGAGTCGAATGGATTGGGCTGTTGAATTGTATGGATGGTTCCAATACTATCTCAAAGGCATTGGAGACGAACCAGAACCGATGGTGCAAATCCAAACCCATGATGGTCAATGGCATGTCGAAGAGACCTGGCCTCCTGAAGACATGACATGGCAAATGGAATCCATCGGGACGGAATGGAGTGGCGATGGTGTCGTCTCAGGCTTAGGAAGTTCTGTCACATTGACAAGCCAAATCTATGAAAATGGCTTGCACATCTCTGGATTACCGACGTTGCACATCGATGTGTCAACACAAGCCTGCAACGGAGGCCAACTCTTTGCAACACTGTACGATGATACACTCAATCTCCGGCTCGGTCATGCAACGATGGATTTGCGTTACAGAGATGGCGGATACGATGCAAATCCAGTTGCACCGTTCTCATCGTACACCATGCTCATGGAATTCAACCCTCTCGATGTCATCGTTCCTGCTGGACATACACTACGCATCGAATTGACTGAAGCAGGGGAGGATTATCTTCCTGGCCCATGCGCAACCAATCCATTGGGTGGACTCTCCATCGATGGTGGAACAATTGGTCTGCCACTCATCGAACGACCTGTAGGTCATGAAGCATGGTTCCTTGCACCACCTTGGTGGGATCAACAATCGATTCCGTCGTGATCAGTCTTCATCTTCTTCCCAAGGCAACCAATCAGGTTCACCTTCAGGACGATACCACCAATAGCCGTCATCGTCTTGGAACCATTCCGTTCCATCTTCATCGATGGAGTAGTTCTCGTCGTCATCAAACGACTCTTCCTCTTCTTCTGCGGTAGGATCAACAAGTCCAGATTCTTGTGAAATCATCGCCTTAACGTTTTGAAGTTCATCTTCCTCGTCTGCAAATACTCGATTCTCAGTTCGAATCGTTGCATGATGGTCGCCGGCTTGGATTGCTTCATCTGAATCTGCGTAGAAATCTTCAGTCATTCGAGCCTTGAATTCATCGAATTCATCACGGCCAAAACTTCCAGTGAATTCTTTTCCTGAAGCGGTCATCAATTCATCCAGGTTCTTGCGCTTGCCAAGTTTCAAGTCTGGTGCATCTGGGGCATCGTTGGCGTAAAAAGCGTCCTCTTCTGCAAATTTTGGAAACGAACGACCCTTTGGATCGACTTCCTCAATGGCCTCAATAACGAGGTCATGCTCATCTTCATCGATCTCTTCTTCTTCGTATGCCGTTCCAACAACATCGACGAGTTTTTTGAGTGCCTTTCCGAGTTTTCGCTCGTCATCAGCGTGCTCATTGGCGAGTTTTTCTACTTGCTTGAGAAGACGTTCATACGGTGTCCCCGTGAGCGCCCCGAGGAAACGGCCAAACCCCCCTCGTTTCTTCGCCATGAGATGTGCATACGCTCCAGTGTTTTCAAGGATTCTCCTACAAGCGTCCCTTGATGAAGGATGATGCAGTGGGTCTACCGTGGTCGAAACGTGGTTGGTTGATGCGATGCGTTCCTACAACGCTGAGTCGTACTCGATGAGGCATGCTTATGCAGCACAATTGCACCTTCCCGGGCCAATTTTTCGTGAGCTCGTCGTTTGGGCATTGCAGTCTCTTCCGGATGAAATTCTGGTTGGCCTTGATGTTGATGCTGAAAGAAAACACATCGAGGAAGTCGAGATTGCGTTTGAAGGTCAAGAGCACGTCTCAAACCTCTTTGGCGGCCAAGGATTTGTCATCAAGGAAGCTCATGTCGTTAATCGTGGCGATTCCTATTCCGTTCATCATCTTCCAGAAGAATGGACGGACGATCTGTTCTCAGGTCAGAGGGGCTCACGTGCAGGGCGATTCACGCATTGGCTGCACACTCACCCGAACGCACCAGCCATCCCGAGTGGAGCAGATACAGATGCAGCGCAAGAAACAACAGGTGTCGACATGATTCTCGGTTTGCGCTTTTCTCCCGAAGGCCCACTCCCGTGGTTTGATGATGTTGATGGAACACGTCGAAGCCTTGGAACTGAACATGCGGTGGAAACCAAACGGTCTTGGTTTTCTCGAAAGGAATTACCAGTCCTTGGTGTAGCACCAACAGGACATTCCATCCATGACATCCAGTTGATTGCTTTCCACAAAACTGGATTGGGTGTCAATGTTCTTCTCATTGACGAAAGCGGCTATCCATACGGATGGGATGACTTGATTCAACCTACGAGTTGAACGTAGATTCGCTCCAATCGTTCAGGGTTCACGCCCATGTCACCAACGCCGATACGTGATTGAGAGTGAAGTTCAATTTCCACAGTATCTTCATCGATTTGCTCAATGGAAACCAAGACGTCGTCTGGGAAGAGCCAAAACGGTGTCTTCTCAACAAAGTGGACATAGTATACTGATTCTGAGGCATCCTCAACAAGAATTTCGCAATCGTATTCTGCGATATAATCGTTTAATTCAGAGCGAATTTCATCCATTGAACGGTCGATGGTTGTTGAACTTGCATCCATTCGATAGTCTGCATTTCCACCAAGATGAGCGCAGTTCGCACTCCCTTCCGGGCAGACTTCCATGGATGAGATGGATTCGTCTTGAGCGCCGACAAAAATCCATCCTTGAACAAGAAGCCAAGGGGATGCAAGAAGCAGGAACAACAACACAGCCTTGCTCAACGTCGGATGCATGGAATTCCCCGTTTATGGTGACCCATCACTCTGCCATCCTCTTAATGCGTAGTATTTCTCCATGCATGCTTTCTCATCATCATCATCAACGAACGAGACCATGCCTGCTGCGACTCCAGCAGGAATAGGTTCCTTTCGCAAACGCCATGAAAGCAGATCTGCATCCATCGGTTTCACGCCAGTTCGGTTCCAATGTTCAACATTCCATTTCCGAGCCAGATTCCATTGATTACTCGCCCGATGCATCAAATCGTCCCAACCAGCATTGTCACCAGTAATGGCATTCCAAGCATCAAGCATCACATCATCAGGAGTCGCGCCTTTTGCAAAAGCACAGAGAATCATCGAGTCGCGAATAACGATGCTGTTCTGACTTTCAATCAACTCTTCCATCAAATCGACTGCGGATGCATTTGGTAATCCTGTGGGTTCTTTGTAACCAGCGCGCATGTGCGATGCGCCAACATTCGCCGTCATGTAGGCCATCGCATTACCTCGTTTTCCACGAGGATCCCAAGCAGGAAGATCGAGCCCTTTGCAGTGCGCCGTCAATCGTGTGGCAGGGTGTCCAGTTTTTTGTTCAACAACTTCGGAGAAAGCGACTGCTCCTGATGCGAGAACGGAAAACAAATCATCAGTTCCAAGTTGAGCATTGGCAAGCATTGCAAGCGCAAGAGGGGGCAACTCAGGTATTCCAAATTGCCACGGAACAACATCGCCTTGCTTGTATCGACCAAAATCAAACGGGGCATGAAAATGGTCTGGCCAATCTTCTGGAAGCCAACCATGCTCAACCAATTCACAAACAATGGATAAGGCAGCACCACCCGAGATTGTATCGATTCCGAGACGATTGCATGCATCGTTTCCATCCATAACATCGAGTGAACTGGTTAGACCTAAGTTTGACCCAAGCATGGCGAGCGTCTCGTATTCTGGACGGTCAACGCGATTCATGTGTACGGGGCGCTTGCGGATTTTCTCGCCATCAATGGTTGGTCGATCTGCGGCCTCACAGGCGATTGGACATGGTGCGCAACAAGCGGATTGCTTTGCATCTGACAAGGATTCATGCCAATGTTCACCAGACAATTCATGAGCATCGAGTTTGGTGGTGATGGTTACTTGATTGCCTTCTGAAGGCACGACTCCGCCTTGACCGCCACGAACCTTCAACTCGGAAAATTCAGGAATCATGGCATTGGTCGAACTGTAATTTGCAGTCGGCATACGTCCATTTTCTGAGGCATAAAGTGGGCCACGGCTTGTTCCAAATGCATAGAATGGATCTCCTGAACGGCGCCGTAATCCCATTTCTTGCCGTTGAATCTTCACTGCAGATTTGAGACTTGCTTCACTTGCAAATCGAACGTTTTCTTTCGTCGTGGATTTGACGGTTACCGCCTTGAGATTCTTGAATCCAAAAGCTGCACCCGTTCCACCTCGACCAGCCGCTCTGCGTCCAGCAGTGAGTGGACTTGCAATGCGAACTCCACTCTCGCCTGCAGGACCGATGGAGAGGCATTCGCCTTTCCCATCAAGTGCTTGCTCAACTTGCCACGTTGTCATACCGCCCAATTCAGCGGCATCGTGTAATTCAGCATGGCCGTCCACAATCTCAAGTCGACAGAGATGTTCTGAGGCGCCTGTGATGAACAGTCCATCCCAACCCGCTTGACGAAGGATATGACCGATGTTTCCACCAATGTAGGTATCAATGTACAAATCGGTCAATGGAGAACGTGTTACAACGACAGCTCGACCAGATGAGCCGACCGTGCTCGCTTGATATGGACCTGTCATGAACAAGAGTGGGTTTGTTGGATGACGGGCAACATCAACTCGTTCGAGAACCGGATGCTTCAGTTGCATCGCTGCCTCGTAATCAGTGGT
>JBMTJI010000033.1:0-14261 GCA_049438185.1 Candidatus Poseidoniaceae archaeon | reverse complement strand
AACCCACGACCTTGGGATTAACAGTCCCACGCTCCACCAGCTAAGCTAAATCGGCGAGTTTGGCCACTAACATCTCCTTTATCATGGCTTCCATCGTTTCAAGTCGTCGAACAATCAGATATTGTCAACGTTTCTAGAATCCTTGAACCAACAGCGACTTGATAATCAGAAATGGTAATCGAGTTCTTGAGTCGTTGAATCAATTGTATATCGATGCCAAATGGGCCATCCAAGGTAAGAATCACATCGCCTTCCTCGACTTTTGACCCAATGTGTTTGTGAATTTCGATACCTATTCCATGGTCGATATCTGAACCTTGTACGGAGCGCCCAGCACCTGCTTCACAGAGAACTTGACCAATCAGAAGTGCATCAAGATCAGCAACAAATCCTGATTGTTCTGCTTGGAGCACGTATTGCTGTGGGGCGCGTTGCAAGACGCTCCAAGGATCTTCGATGAGTTGTTGAGCAGTGGATGAATCAACTCCTTGGCGTTCAATCATTGCTTTGAATTCGTTGAGGGCAGAACCGTTTGAAAGAGCATCTGTAATTTCAAAACCCAATGCATTGGCTTGGGCATGAACCAATTCCATTGTATCATCCGGGCCAACGCCTTTGAGGCAATCGATGCACTCTGCAATTTCATGGCCGTTACCCAACATTCGCCCGATTGGATGATCCATATCCGTGAGTTGAGCCGTTACTTCGATGCCAAGTTCCGTACCAACTCGAACCATGGATTGAGCAAGTGCACGCGCATCCTCGGAATGTTGCATGAATGCAGCCCTTCCAAATTTCACATCAAGAACAAGCGATTGGATTCCTTCTGCTGCCTTTTTTGAAAGAATTGATGCAGTGATCAATCCAATGCATGGTACTGTTGCCGTAACATCTCGTATGGCATAGAGAATGGAATCTGTGGGGGCAATCTCAGCAGTTTGTCTTGAAATAAAGCATGGATTTTCAATCATTTCTTGAATTGATAATCCCGTGTTGAATCCTGGTATGGATTCCAACTTGTCAATGGTTCCTCCCGTGTGTGCCAATCCTCTTCCGGCAAGCATTGGTACCACCGCTCCACAGGCTCGTAGTGCAGGTGCAAGGATAAGGCTCATCTTATCCCCTACGCCTCCGGTCGAATGCTTGTCGACTGCACCTTCTTGTGGAGGTAAACGCTCACCCTGCTCGAGCATGGCCTTGGTTAGATAGGTTGTTTCCTGAGGATTCAAGCCGTTGATTTGGCATGCCATGAGAAATGCACCAATCTGTTCGTTCGGAATGTCCTGGAGATGTTGAATGAACCATTCAATCTCATTCTGCTCAAGAGCATGTCCATCTCGTTTCTTTGCAAGCAGACTTGGGATATGCATTGCACTCAACTCTCGTCAGCAGAGGCCAAACCAATCTCAGCGAGGCGTTGATGGAGATACTCACCAGCTGTAATGGAGGGGAAATCTGCAGTTCCACTTGTCCGATCGATGTATTCAGGAAGCGGTGTGAGGTCGATTTCGTTTCGTGGATGCACGAACATCGGCATGGAGAACCGACGTTGTGTAGGGTCGCCTGGGTTGACAACGCGATGCGTCGTTGACTTGAACAATCCATTCGTCAGGTTTTGAATCATGTCTCCAGAATCAACAATAATTTGCTCATGGTTGCCTTCAACATCAATCCATGTGCCATCATGATCCATGACTTGAAGTCCGGCTGCAGTTGCAGTCATCAACAAGGTGATGAAATTGATATCCTCATGTGCAGCAGAGCGAACAGCGCCTTCAGGTGTCGAAGAATCGAGTGGTGGGTAGTGAATAATTCGCATAATGGTATTGCCTTTTTCAGCCATAGAAGGAAGCCAGTTGGAATCTTTTCCAAGATAGATGCTACAGGCAGAAAGGAGTTGATTTGAAATCGCTTCCATTTGGTTGTAGAGGTCATCAACCTTTTCCTCAAATTTTGGAATATGTTCATTTGGCCATATATTCATTGGATATTTGTTGTCCGTTTCGCTACCTTGCTGACCGCGTCCTGTTTGCCAGAATTCTTTCAGATCAGGAGCAGGATTGTCTTTCGCATGTTCAACACCAAAGGCAGTGTAACCTCGTTGATGCGAAATCTCTGGCTTTGCATACAATCGTTTCACCGATTCGTCAAGCATGAAAAACGACTCAGCCTCATGGTATGTATCCTCAATCAAGGAGAGATCAATGCCGTGATTGGTAAGCGCAAAGAAGCCAATGTCTGCGAGTGAGTCGCCTACTGCCTGAATAAAGGATTGAACGCGATGCTCATCACCGGATAGAAAATCACTGAGATCAGCGATTGGTAACGGTCGTGGCAACGGATCACCTAGAGTCTCGTAGTTTTGCGATAAGTCGCAGCATTTCGAAGTACAACCAAATGACCGTAACGAGGATTCCGAATGCGCCCCACCATTCTTGCTTCTTTGGGGCGCCCATGCGAACTCCTGCATCGATCATACCGAAATTCGATATCAACATCATCGATGCGACGATAATGATGAACACGCTAATTCCAATGCCGATGGGTCCTGATGAATGGAGGAATGGAATACTCCATGGTGTCAGGAACACGAAGAAGACATTGATGAGGTAAATGAGGAAAATCGAACCTGCAAGCGTGAAGACAATTTTGTTGAATGTTGGTGTTGGTCGTAGAATACCAACCGAGTATATTGTGAGCATGCACGCTACTACTCCGAATGTAGCAAGTCCTGCTTGAATAGCAATCCCTGGATACATAATTTCAAAGAAGAGTGTAAGGGGTCCGATGAAAAGCCCCTCAAGCGTTGCATAAACGATGACAAACGCAGTAGGTTCAGCGGGTCGAGAGAACCAAAGGAAAAGACCCATTCCAGCAGTTCCAAACATTCCAAGCAACATCATCGGATAGAGAAGCGCAGGCATAATAAAACCCAGCGCAATTGATCCAACGGCACTGACGGTTGCTAATCCAAACAATATGCCAGTCTTCTGCAGTGTACCTTCAAGGGTCATTCTGTCATTTCCCTGAATTGAATTCCAGAATTTTGGTTGGAAGACAGGGTTCGTCGAATTGTATGCCATGGTCTATCTTGGCGTCGCTCCTTTGTCAAGGTTACGCGACTCAGCCCTGTTCGGAGACTTGTTGCTGGTAGTATTCTTCCAGCTGGTCTAACGTCCATCCAAGGTCGAGGTATTGTTGAAGCATAGCCTCGTCCCAGCCAGGGAATCGCTTCAATTCATTTGCCAAGGGTGATGATGGCTCATCGCCACGTCCATCCAAAACAGGTTGCTCCCACTGCGCGTCTGTTCCAACTACATCATCGATATGCTGATCGGTCACCCAATCCTTCCGTGCTTCGGTTTCCTTTCGAGATTGAACGATACCATAGACGGCACCAATCAACAGCAAGAGGCCACCGATCATCAGAAGAAGCATGAACGTCTCACCAAATCCTTCCTCAGCCTCACCGCTTGCATCGCCAGCCTGTTCATTGCGTTGTGCTGTAGAACAGCCGTTCACATCGGTTGGTGTGCTTAGCGGCGTATCTGGACATTCATCGGCGGAATTCAGAACACCGTCTTGGTCATCATCGACGCTGGGTTCATCCGTTTCGTTGTTTCCGGGGTCGACTGGTTCAATGCCTCCAAGGTCACAACCAAGTGCGTCAGCTTCGTTGACGCCATCCCCGTCTGCGTCTGCCATGTTGATGGCATCAGAAGGTGAGACAGCATCGACGGATGGGTCAAGAGCTGTTGCTTGAGCCCAACTCACTTCGACAGCATCGAGGATACAATCGCCATCAGTGTCTGGATTGACTGGGTCACCACCAAGGGTGTACTCGTCCAGGTTGGATAAGCCATCATTATCGTTGTCGATATTCGCTTCCAAGACGCCTCCAAACATCGAAACGGTTCGATTGAGTCCAAACTGAACTTCGAAGATGTCGGGCATACCATCGTTGTCGGTATCGGTGACATTGTCAAGACGGTTCCAATCTGCGTACCATGATTCAATGTAGGGTGCAGCAACCTCTGAAGAGGTGATGATCAGACCCATTTCGCGATTACGAACCATGGCTGAGTCGCCCCAGTTAATGCTCGAAATAAGAACAGATTCACCATCAACGATTGCGCCCTTGTTGTGAAGTTTCATCACATCATCGTCTTCACTCATGATGATGGCAGAAGTATCCCATCCGTTGGAAATGTTCCAATCATTGTTGATTGTGTCGACAACATCTTGGATGTCTTCGTCGAGGTAAGCACCATTGATGATCAGACGAATCGATACACCGTCAAAGGCTGCTTGCTCAAGAGCCGATACGACAGGGTTTTCACCCCAGCCCCACTTCCAATCAAGGTCAAGGTATTGCAGTGAAAGTAGAATCTCATCGTCAGCGGACTGAATCATTTCAGTCAGTCCATCAACACAATCGTCTGGACATGTCAACAATTGCCCGCCATAGGTACCCGTGAAGGCTGTGGAAGTCTCTTGAGTGATGGTCTGGGCTTGTGGAATCGAGTATGAGTTGGTTGGAGGAATCGGTGAAACTGATTGCACGTACATCGAACCTTCATCGTAAGCCATCTTTGCTCGAACGCTGTTTGCTAACTGGACGCTATCGACGAGAATACCCCAGTCACGATTTCCTCGATCTCCGTCGTATGGAAGCGATGATGGTTTCCAATTTCCTGAACCGATCCAGACCGAAGCATCATCTCTGACTGCGACCTTTGAATGGAGGTAGAGGTAAGGGTCATCACCTGATCCACCAAACCAATGCACGCTCAAGCCTGCATCCTTGAGCGCATGTGCATATGCCTCCTGCGCTTGCTTATCGTTAGAATTCCACCAATCCTCAGGTTCGTTCAAGACGACAACTACACTGACTCCACGGTCGTGAGCATCGATGAGCGATTGCATCAGTTCACTCGATTGCAAGATGTAAAGGTGAACATGGAGTGAAGTTTGGGCGCCATCAATCCAGTTGAGGAGATCCATCAAACCGTATCCTGGAGCGATGAGAGGTGTGACCGAGGTTGCATCATTGAACGCAAGATCTCCACAGAAATCACTCGCGCCCAATCGACCCCAACGTTGGTGCCAATCAATCGATTGATTTGTGTCGGTCATAATTCCACAACCATCTCCCCGGTAGAGAATCAGGTTGTCGATTCCACTGACAGGTTCAGAGAGCGAGACACCACTCCATCCTTCACTGTCGACTGGGCCGTTCTTGTAGACAATCGTATCAGCCACCATGCCTGTTGGATGAATGAGTTGCAACGCCATACCGCTATCAAGGAGATAGATTGGGTTCTCCATGGCGATACCCATGTCGATGATTTCACCGTCTTCAAACAGTTCCAAAGCGGATACATCGTTCGAGAGCTTTACTGACGATGATGCGTTGATCTGCAAATTGGTTATCTCGGATTCAAACGAAGTTCCATCGGAAGCAATTCGCTTGACTTTCCACCCGTTGAGAACGGCAGCTTCTGTTCCAATGTTCGTAAGTTCGAAGAATTCCATTTCTGTTGAAATTGACGAAACACCATCCCACATGATCGAACTGAATTTAATATCGTCGAGAGATGCCATCATCGTAGCATCTGGTTCGGGTGTTCCGGGCGTAGGCCACAAGAAGTCGACCCATTCGTCGTTTGTTGCGTTGTACCCGTATGAGCCACAGGTTGTGCTCAAGGATGAAGCAGGAGGTGCTATGGTCAGTACAAGTTCACCGTCAGGATTGAGTAAATTCATCGAACTGACATCGTCCAAATCAGGTCCGAAGATATCGTGTTGAAGTTCAACAACAATTCGATTCATCGGTGAAAGAATTGTGTCAATTGACGTCGTATCCCAAAGCATGCTTGCGTCGATGAATTGACGTCCCATGAGTGGGTTCGAGGTGTAATCTGCACCCAGAATCCATCGACTCAAATTGACGTCGCTGTTTCCATCATTGTACAACTCAATCCAGTCAGCGGCCGGTTGGAAGGATGGTAAGTCACAAGAGGTCACAATTTCGGTAACAACGATGCTTTCACTACCCGTGTAAGCGGACCAAATCGGGTTTTCCTCGCCGGGCGTTGCCCAAGCACTGTTGAGCCAATCATCCATGCCCCACGTTGTTGAAGAGGATGGCGCATTCGTTCCAGAGGGGCCAGCTCCTGCATGTGTTTCCGTGTTGTTAATGAGTGATATTCCTTCAAGGGTATGACTCCACTGGGCGGAATGGACAGCAACGCCGTTTCCATCGTAGAGGAAAATCTGGTCTGGCGTTGTGTGCTTAAGGTAGAATTGTGATGTTCCGTTAAGAGCAATCAATGTGGTCTCTCCAGCTTGGAGGACGGTATCGGATTTTGATGGCATGTTGTATTGATGGAGAATGAGTGTGCGACCTGCGGCAGTGAAGCGCCATCCTGCAACATCGACTTCTTCCGTCCCCATGTTTTGAATCTCAATCCATTCTCCGTTCGGGTAGGATGCAGAATCGCTTCCAATCGCATCGGGTAGAACTTCAGTGATACGGACATCGCCTGTCGTTGGCGTTGGTGTTGGTTCTGGTTGACCCGGCGATGGAGAAATCGAAGGTGTCCAAGGATCGTGATAGTTTTGTCCACGCAGCAAGGAAACATCAGGGCCATAATTGGTAGCGTAATAGCCCATATCGACGATTGCACCCGTTGAATCTCGTACAACGAGATGATTGTGGTTGTCCCAGAGTCGAGTGTCGCTGGTGAACTCTACGAGGCGACGTTCTCCTGCATCGATCATGGTACTGCCTTGCGAACTGTTCGCCACAATGGTTCCGGGATCAAGATAGGTGATGTTCCCCATTCCATCGATGATGGACCAACCATTGAGGTCGATTGCGGTTGTTCCAGAATTGTAGAACTCAACCCACTCACCATCTGGGGCAGAACTACCATCCATGGTGCTAACGGGTAGAATTTCGTTCAACTGGACGTCTCCATTCGATGTGATTTCGCTCAACTTGGGTGCATTTGTGGCGTTTGGCGTTGGGTACGTTGAGTATTGCCACAAGCCACCCAGTGGGGAGGCCTCGATGGAGAATCCAGGTTGATTGGAATTCCACAGGACTTCATCACCAATGCTTCCATTTGGCAAATACAATCTCAGCGTTTCTTGACCGTTGTTTAGCACTCCACTGTTTGTTGTAGCATTGACCGCAACCACTCTCGTTTCTTGTGGATGGATGAGAAGTGTATCGTTATCTGATGTCGCCCCGACGAGATGATTTTCATCAAACAGGATCATGTTGCCTGCAAGGTCTTGCAACCAGTAGCCTGTGAGATTGACAGGAAATGAACCATTGTTGTAGACTTCAACCCATTCGCCACCCGGCCATGTGCTGTTGTCGAAACTCGGCCATGGGTCTGCCATGACCTCGTTGATGATAACGTCACTTTGGGCATAGGTTGGACCACCAGTGCCTCCTCCAGAATTGGATGAACCTGGAGTCGGGTTGGAAGTAGGTATCCAATCGTTGTAAGCATTCGCAGGGTCTTCCTCCAAACTAACGCCGCTCGAACTTGAATTCCATGTAGCCTCGTCAACCCACCCATTCAAGGAATCGTACAACGTCATAAAATCGTTTGAATTTGCAACATAGAAGTTGGTGGCGCCATTGCGGGCAACAATCATGTAATCACCAGGCGCCAATGTGTAGGTAGACGCATTCGTAGCATCATAGCCAACGATTGAAGAGGAATCAAGGTACAGAGTCTTGGAGGCCTTGTTTGAGAAATACCAATTTCGAACATCAACCGAAGAAGTTCCAGAGTTGTACAATTCCAACCATTCACCATTTGGCCATGCAGCATCATCGTAACCGTTTGGATTGGGCATGACTTCATTGATGCATATTGAACCTCCACATGGCTGGCTACGTGCAGCAACGGCTTCTGTAGGTTCAACGAGGGGTGTAAGAGGGACCAACAGCATCAGCGCAAGAAGAAAAACGGATTCAATTCGCATACAGCATCGACGTTCATGCCAACGCCTTCCCCCTCATATCTTTTGGTACGACGAATCCTCTTATGTTCAGATGAAACCGAAGCTGTCAGCCATCTGTGCGAACGTGTAAATCATGATTGGAACGAGGATGATTCCCATTCCGTGGCTTCGTCGAATTCCAATTCGAGGAGGCATCAAACCTAGAATTGTTCCAACGATCAAGACACCGATGCCAACGAATCCCGTTGACAACCAAACCAAAGCGGTAACGAAGATGATGACACCCATGACCATCGATTGGAGTGGAATGGCTGCGTGAAGTCGCAGCATGCCCTTTCCAACGATTTTCATGATCGGCATTGCCATGATTCCTGCTGCAAGTGTGACAGCAAGCAACCGTACGAAATCGGCCGTCGGTTGGGTGGAATTCCATGTTTCAATGGGGTACATCATTTTCAGCGCAAGTGTTGCACCTGAACGTGATCGTCCAATAATGTACAGGAACCCAAGAACCATGACTGTAACTGCTGTGTTTACTGCTGAAAGAATCGCAATGACTTCTAAATCTTGCTTGGTTTGTGGTCCTTCATATCCTTCTTCAGCCTCAGCGACAGCGATTTCGAGCAGTTCTTCATCACTGAGTTCCGTTAATCGGCGTGTTTCCCAGTCCATGCCATAGCCTTCCTTTCCTTGGACTTTCGCAGCAACGTTTCGTCCACCCATCACAAGGACGGTTGCTTGAGAAGCGGTCATACCAGGCAAGACACCCATGCTCGCTCCAGCGACAGCGGACCAGAAACACGGTGCGATGAGTGGCTTGACTGGAGGGAGATCCCAATTTTCTTTTTGTGGAGGGAGATGGCTCGTCGTGGCATAAATGTCAAGCAGATTTGCGATACCGAACAATCCAGCAAGACTCGGAAGCAACAGCGATGGAGACGGCATACCAACCGGGCTATCAACTGGAAGTTCAAACACAGCCCAGCCATAGAGGCCTGCAAGCAAGAAGAACACCGTTGCAGCCACGAATCCCGCCAATCGACTGTCGTTGCCAAGGCGCTTCCCAGTCACTTTTTGAACCCATTTAGGCCAATCGAGTCGTGTTGTTTCTGTTGCGAGCAAGAGAAGAGAAATGACGAGTAGAATAACAGGAAGCCAATCCCTCAAACCATTGTACCAATTCAGTTCAGGTCCAAAGGCAATCCGAGCTACGACAATGAGTGGAAGGGAGAGGAAGAGCCCAAGTTGAGAGCCACGCGCCGACCAAGCAACACCTCGAGCGGCATTTCCAGCAAGCAACATTCGATGCCCAGGTAACAGGGAGAGTGCAGTATCTCCGTCTGGTGCTCCAATCAAGGCAGAGGGGATGTAATTCAAGAACGTGTGAACCGTTCCTGTGGATACAATAATCGCTGCAACAGCAGACAATGGTATGCCTAATTCAAGCAATCCTGGTGAAAGCGCAAGGAGAATCAATGCGACATTGTTGACGTGAAAACCTGGAATCAATCCGGTTAATGAGCCAAGCAAGACCCCGAAGAACAAGGCGCCAAGGAGCCACCAAAGTTCGTAGAAGTATGCTTCAATCATCTCATCACCTACGATTGGTCGATGTATTCCTGGCGATCGCTCACACCATCCCCGTCCGTATCTTCATTGTTTGAACTCGTTCCAAAGGCGGATTCAAGAGCATCGCTCAATCCATCATTGTCGTTGTCATCAACATCTGCGCTGCTTAAGGAATAGACCATGGTCAGTGATTCTGAATCTTCTACTTGGAGCAAACGACCTTCCCACGTCATGGCCGTTCCGACGTGGATTTCATCCAACCCGATGCAATTGTTCACAGCCTCAAGGAGGATTCGTTTGTCGCTTCCTGGTTCGCTCAAGAACCAGGTTCCGTTTTCTTCGACTGCAAGGCCATTGATTCGGACAATTTTGTTCTTATCGTATCCCCAGTCGATGGCTCCGTCGCTCCAAAGAAGATTCATTGGAGATGCTTTCTCACCCTCGGTAAGTTCGTGAACCAGCAATTCTGCTCGCATGTTTTCGTCATCCCATGCAACGGTAACATTCGCAATGACGGCTTGTCCTGCTTCAAGCCAAGTCGAACGTGGTCCAGGAATGGTGACTGCGATACTCGTCCAACCTGGAGTGTAACCCGCAGAATCTGCGAAGTATCCCGATTCATCCTCGACGCTTGGTTCAAGGGCGTACTTCATGTAGGCAGATACGATGTAATGCTGTCCTGGAGAATCAAAAACTGCAGATGGATTCGCACTGAGCATGATCAAGACATCATCGATGGATGATGTGGCTACAAGAGCGGGATTGGATTGTTCTGCTTTATCCAAACACCAAGAGGAAACAGCTGTGTTCCAAACCAACCTGCCGCGCATTTGAATGGCCTTCCCGTTCCACGTATCTGCCATTGTCAAATCCTCCTCGCTTGGAAGTACACAAAGCGGCGATCCCGATGAGCCTGATAGTTCCCATTTGTTGTCTACAATCGACAAGACGCCTGCAACATCAACTGTTCTTCCGGAGGAATACATCCATGTGGATTGTGATGACCAGTCGAGAAGTGGGATCTCAATTGGGTGCGTCCTATCAATGCCAATTTCGGGCCCTTGAACAGCCAAATTCCATCGAAGTTCTCGTTGCTGGTACGAAAGGACGCCTTGAACCGTGACCTTGGAACCTGCTTCAATCCATTCTCCTGTGGCGGAATGAATTGTCATTCCAATTTGATGATTCGAATTTCCGTAGTTCGGATGATCACCGAGTCTTGCAGTACCAAAGGTGACATCTGGAGCTATGGACTTGGAAAGGAACCCTTCCAACTGGATGACTTTACCATCATAGGCTTCTGGGTCAAGCGCAACATCAGAAATTGCCAACATTGGAGCGTCTGGAATGTCCTCTTTGTCCCAACTCATCGCTCCTGCTCCAACAGCTTGCAACCACATGCGACCTTCGTATTCGATGACGTCACCCATAACGGTAACATTGGTGCCAATCGGTGGAAGTTCCGCTGGTCGATACCATCGCAACTCGACGACTCCAGTGCCATCGTTGATGATGGCGTCGAGTCGATCATCACCTGAGTTGTATGGGTCTTCCACCCATGAGATAAGTTGGCCTTCGACCTTAACGACTTCGTTGATATAATCGGTAAGTTCATCAACATCAACAATTGAAGGTTCTCGCACCATTGCGTACCAATTGAGAGTTGCAACCAAGAACAAAGAAATGGCAAACATCACCCACAAACGTGGGCCGTTTGTTTCAGGGTCATCGGTTGATAATCGAGCAAGGAAGCCTTTGAGACCATCTGCCATGAAATGCCCTGCTTGCTTAAGAATCATATCTCTTCCCATCCACCATTGTGAAAAGAGATGCTTTGAAATGGAAGGCAAGAACAGGATTTACCATGCGAGACCGTGTGATTCGTGATGAAATCCATCGCGACGTCTTGGTTCCAGCCCATCATGCTCGAATCATTGATACACACGAATTTCAACGCTTGAGAAACGTTCAGCAACTCTCCACCTGTGAATTCGTCTTTCCATCTGCGACGCACACTCGCTTTGCACATTCACTTGGAGCATATTTCCTCGCAGGCGAACTGACCTCTTCACTCAGGGAGGTTCAACCAGGAATTCTTTCGGATTCAGATGCAGAATTGGTTCAAATCGGCGCATTGTTGCATGACATTGGCCATCCACCGTACTCGCATCTCTTGGAAACACCCGAGGTCTTTGCAACGTTCCACTCGCACGAACATTGGGGTCGAATTTTGCTTGAGAGCGAAGAATCAGAAATCGGTCAGGTGCTCTCGGATGTGCTTGGCGAGGAGCGCAAACAACGACTCTTTGCGCTTCTTGACGGACAGCACGAATGCAATGGGGTGCCGATTGCTCCATTTCTTAAAGAGATCATCAGCAGTCAACTTGATGTAGACCGGATGGACTACATGATTCGAGATCAAGCCAACACAGGAGCTCAGATTGGTGGATTTGATAGCGCCCGTGTCATACGTGCACTTCGTGTGAACGATGACGGTCGTCTCTATGTCAAATCATGGGGTTTACCCGCCATCGAAGCATATTTGGTGACACGATACCACATGTACAATCAGGTCTATTTCCACAAGGTCAACATGCTGACGCAATCCTATTTGGTTCGAATGCTTGCTCGAGCACGAGAATTGGCCAACAACGGCTCACTCAAATTGGATGGTGAAATCAAAGAAATGCTTCTCAACGATTCGCTCACGCCTGACCAGTACGCATCACTTCATGATTCACACATCAAGGTGGCCATGGGTCGATTTGCCCAACATAGCGATGCGATTCTCTCTGGTTATGCATCTCGATTGTTAGCCCGTCGAGATTATCACAAGTCGCTACGAATTCCGTCGTTAACAACTGAAATGTTTGCCATGGTTGCTGAAGATGTTGCTCATTATTTGGAGCAACAAGGATTCGATCCTGAACACGATCTCATCACCGCTTCGATCCGGAAACGAGGCTACATGCCGTATGAGCAAGGAATCATTCTCGAAGATGGTCGTGATGCCGCTGAACATTCACCGCTAATTCGTTCACTGACCCAATCTGAAGAACGTATTCTTGTGTTTGTGCCAGAACAAATACGTGATTCATGCGAAGCCATGGTTCGAGCCAAAACAAAACCATTACAATCCTCTCTGGCAATGTTTGATTCGGCAAACTCATGAAGGTCCTCTTCTCAGGGTGGCCTAGGGCCTGTAGCTTAGTTGGTTAGAGCACCCGGCTCATAACCGGGCGGTCAAGGGTTCAAATCCCTTCAGGCCCACACCATTCGTCCATCCGAGGGACACTTTGCGACACAATGGTTATGAGGGTCGATAGGGTGGCTTTAGTTAGTGAGCACGATGTCTACCCGAAAGAGTACCTTCACCGTCCTAGTGATTTACCTTGCATCTTTGTTATTGGTTGCAGTTCCTGCACAGGCACAAGTTCCAACTGCAGCGGTATCGATTACATGCCAACCTGCTGAAATCAAGGTCGATGTCAAGCCAGGTTCTACACTTGTTGGATTCACAACCTGTACGGCATCCAACCCAACAGCTTACATCGAAAAGATTGCACTTTCAGTGACCTCTGATGGTCTTGCCGCTGCGGCACCGGGTGACATTTACGTCGGCGCAAACAGCGATGAGGATTTCCAAGTCGTTGTTCGTGCACAACCGTTCATGACCATGCAAGCAAGAAGCCTGGTCGTTCAAGGCAGCGTTCAGGAAATAAGCGGATTGCCACCTGCCAATCAAGCAACATCAGGTGCATCGATGATCGTCTCCATCACGCAATTCGCCCTCCTCCAAGTCGAAGCAGTTGAGCCATTCGTTCAATTGATGCCAAAGACTGACAAGGACTTTGAGTTCAAGGTTTACAACCTCGGTAACCAATTCGACTTCATGAAGGTCGGTATCTCCGAGAACTCCCGTGAAGCCCTTGAAGACGCTGGATTCAACATCAACATTCCAATCAGCAAGGTCAACGTCGAGCCAATGGTTGCTCCAGCAAAGGTACGAATTCAACTTCGAACACCAAAGACTCAAGGATGGACGGATGCTTACCACACCCTCGACTTCTATGCTGAGTCAGACTTCTCCTGTAAGAACGGCGGCTGTGACCGTGAATCTCAGATGATTACGATCTACGTCCGTGGTATCTATCTCCCAGGCTTCGAAATCATCCCTGCTCTGTCGATGGTCGCTCTAGCAGCAGCTGTCGCAGGTCGGCGTTTCATCAATGCCGAAGATGAAGAGGAAGAATGGCGTGAAGCCGCTCCTGGTCTGTAACTTGTAAAATGAATGCAAACCCACTCCTGTTGGGGTTGGGTTCTTAACCTATCCATGCGAGGGTTTGTTGAGTTGAGAAGATGAGTGGACTCTTGAGTAAAGCGACTGCAGCAGAAGAAGCAACCCAACCTGAACCCATTGAACAAGAAGTCAAGACCGAAGCAGGCCTTCTTGCAACAGGTAATCCCTCCGGCGATGGACCGGATATGTCGACCATCCTTACTTCGGTCGGTTGGGCTGTCATCGTTGTTGGTGGACTTCTCTCTCTCCAAGGTGGTTCTTGGGGTCTTATCGTCGTTCTCAGCGTTCTTGTCATCGGAATCGGAGCGCTTTATGCTGGACAAAACATGTCCGAAGGCGGCGTCGATCCACTACGAATGGGCGGCGCAGCCGTTCTTGCAGTTCTTCTCGCAGCAGGTCCGTATGG
>JBMTJI010000032.1:0-15407 GCA_049438185.1 Candidatus Poseidoniaceae archaeon | reverse complement strand
GCCGATTTAGCTTAGCTGGTGGAGCGTGGGACTGTTAATCCCAAGGTCGTGGGTTCGAGCCCCACAATCGGCGTAATTCAATATCAAACATAAGCGAGATGAGCCAATGGTTTCCGAAACAGTTCTCGGCGTCCTGTTCTGTTTCTTTCTTCCACTTGCTGTTGCAGCCCGCTTTTGGCATTGGTATACGTATTTCAAGCACAACCAAAAAGTCAAACTCATTCGTGAATCGCAAAACGAAGACTGACGTCTTACTCCCACTCAATCGTACCTGGTGGTTTGTGGGTAATATCGTAGACAACCCGATTGACTGCACCCTTGACTGTGTTAGTGATTCGGGTACTGATCTTTTGCAGAATATGATGTGGAATTTCTGAATAGCGAGCCGACATTCCATCCATGCTTCGGACCGCACGAACAACAATTGTTTCGCCATACGCCCGAACATCGCCATGAACACCAACGGATCGAACAGGTAACAGTGCAGCGAAATATTGCCATGGTAATTCCATTTCACCCGCTTCTGCACCTGCTTCAAATTCTTCCTCGACGATGGCGCATGCTTCACGAACCACTTCGACACGCTCTGGCGTGAGTTCACCGAGGGTTCGAACCGCTAATCCAGGCCCAGGGAATGGTTGGCGCTCTGCGACAATGATTTCGAGTTCTCGGGCAAGTTCTCGAACCTCGTCCTTGTACAATTCTCGTAGTGGTTCAACAACTTCAAGCGTCATATCCTCTGGCAATCCACCAACATTGTGATGCGATTTGATGGTGTCACGGACACCACCTCCTGACTCGATCCAGTCTGGAGCAATGGTGCCTTGCACGAGGTATTTGGCACCACATTTCTTCTGTTCATCCTCGAAAATTCGGATGAACAATTCGCCGATAACTTTGCGCTTTTGCTCGGGTTCAGTTACACCTTTGAGTGCTTCAAAGTAACGATCTGCTGCTTTGACCGTGATCAGATTGATGCCCTGCTGAGCAAGCATTGCCTCGATCTCTTCCGTCTCATTCTTTCGCATGAATCCTGTATCAACATAGACACAATGCAGAAGATTGCCAACGGCTTTGTTTGCAATGACTGCAGCCACAGTTGAATCAACACCACCTGAGCACGCAATGATTGCAACATCATCGATGGTTGCTTTCAAATGCTGAATCGATTCTTCGATGAACTCAGGTGCATCGAACATCTCAAACCCCGCCGTTCACTTCCCGATCCATTTGGAGAACGCGCTCAACTTGGTCGAGTTTGTCTTGAACGAGGCGTTGTGCCATATCATCGTTGACGAGAGCGAGCATTTGCACTGCAAGATGTCCTGCATTATCACCACGGTCAACACCAACGGTAGCTGCTGGAACACCAGGAGGTAGTTGAACGATTGAGAGAAGGGAATCGTACGGAACGCGACCACCGCATGGAACACCAATGACAGGCTTCGTGGTTAGAGCTGCGACAGCACCGGGCAGTGCAGCGGCAAGTCCTGCCATTGCAATGAAGACCTTGCACCCATCTTCCTCTGCTTTGTGAATAATATCTTCAACAAATTTAGGAGAGCGGTGAGCGGAGGCAACGCGCAATTGATAATTTACACCAAATTTGTCAAGCACCTTTGTGCACTTTTCAGCAATCGGCATGTCAGACTTCGAACCAAGTAAGATAGATACATCCATGACCATTTCCCATCGCGGGTAGTTCTTTTAGATGACCCTTCACTCTTCTTCAAGCAAGAATTGCTCAAGATCAAAAATTTGGCCTGAAAAGACATCCAAATGCAACCAGCAACCTTCTTCATCAAATTGGCAATACACTACTGCAAGTTGGTGTTTTGTTCGAGATAAAGCCATGAGTCCATTGCTTGGTTTTGCATTAAGAATCTTCCACTCATGGCGACGCTTGGGATTAAGATTGAGATACGATGCTGCATCCCATTGACGGCGAAATTGAACACCGTATCCTGCCGAGGTTTTACTCGCAGTTCCGTAGGTTGTTACGAACAAACCTGCACACAAAGAGAGTGCTACCCACTGTGGCATCCGGTCAGAAAAAATGCATAAAATCGATGCAAGAAGGAGGATGACACTCACGTGCACACCTCTGTACAAGACAAGAACCCTGCGTTGGGAAAACGTCGACAGTAAGGCAATCCCAAGGAGAATATTGGAAATCAAAATGAGCCAAGGAACGAACGATGTGTACTTTCCTGAAACCAGCATTAGGACGGGGAAGGCCATTGTCAGTAGCGAGGCTGCCATCGTGAAAAGTGGTATAATCATAACCGCTTTTTCTTCGGAAGGATACCATCCCGCCACGAATAATCCAACCATGCCCAAGCCAAGACAACCGAGTTCTTGTGTCTGTTGGATATCGGCGATGAGGTTAAATCAAAACCTCAGTTTGGTGATGCAATGGAGCAAGTTTACAAGTGCGACTCGGAATCGTTCCTTGCTCGTTTGGATGAGCACCACGATTTACAGGTCATCCATCGGGGGCAAGAAGTTCAGGTCTATCGCGGACTATTCCAGTTTGTTATACTGAATTACAACGAGATTGGTGATGAATTGCTTGTTCGGTTTCGACCAAGCATCACCTTGTTTGGGCTGATGATGCTCTCATCGATTCTCGTTGCTACTGCTTTCGTAGCATCGTGGTGGTGGCTTGTTGTCGAATTGCTTCTCATATCGATGGCCTTTATCATCAATTCATCCCAACTAACGTGGGAACTGATGCAATTTACGCAGGAACCGATTTCACTTCGATCTCATTCATCGTCAAACGGATGACGCAGACAGAGATTTCGAGCAGCATACACTTCATCAACACGACGAACTGGCGTTGTTGTAGGAGCGTTATGCAACGTTTCAGCATCAAGTTGAAGCACCTTGCAGAAATCTTTCGCAAACGTGTCCAGCGTTTCCTTTGACTCCGTTTCGGTCGGCTCGATCATCATGCATTCTGGAACAACCAGAGGGAAGTAAACTGTTGGTGCCATGTAGCCCATGTCAAGAAGACCCTTGGCCACATCCATTGCCGAGATACCGAGGCTTTCCTTAGCTGGACCAAGGGAAAGGGTGAATTCGTGTTTTGCAACGATGGTATCGGCTCCATCGACAAAGAGATGGTCGACGCCTGCTGCTTTCGCTTCTCGATGAATAGCATGACGGAGATAGTTCGCATTCAGAACCGCATGCTCCGACATGGTTCGAAGTTCCTTCCCATAACGTCGATAATATGCCCAGCATCGAAGTACTGCGCCGGCATTTCCATGCCATTGTTGGACTTTACCAATGGTGTGCTCAGGCGTGTGCCATGTGTACCAATACTCGTCAACCGCTTGGTTCTTTTCTTCACCAGACGGGGCTCGCCTGTCAACGATTGGAGACGGGAGGAATGGAGCAAGATGTTCCTTCACACCGATTGGTCCAGAACCAGGACCTCCACCACCGTGCGGTTGACTGAACGTTTTGTGTAGATTGTAATGAACAGCGTCGAAGCCCATCAACCCAGGACTTGTGCGTCCAAGAATGGCGTTAAAATTGGCACCATCGTAGTACATTAAGCCACCAACTTCGTGTACAATCGAGGAGGCTTCAGCAATGTCCTGCTCAAAGAGACCCAATGTGTTTGGATTGGTGATCATCATCGCCGCTGTATCGTCACCAACAACTGCACGGAGAGCTGCCAGATCAATGCGGCCATCTTCTTGGCTTGGGATCTCAATGATCTCAAATCCAGCCATGGCTGCGCTCGCTGGGTTGGTTCCGTGTGCAGAATCAGGAACGATGACCTTGGTTCGATGATGTTCGCCACGGTGGCGGAAGTATTCTTGGAAACAGCGCACTGCAGTGAATTCACCTTGTGCTCCTGCAACTGGTTGCAAGGTTACTGCATCCATACCCGCACAAATTGCAAGCATCTCTTGCATCTCATAATAGATGGAGAGCAAGCCTTGGAGTTGATGCTCTGGTTGATGAGGATGTATATCCGCAATTCCTGGAAGTTGAGCAACGACCTCATTCACGCGAGGGTTGTGTTTCATGGTGCATGAGCCGAGGGGATAAAATCCAGTATCAATTCCAAAATTACGCTTGGAGAGCCATGTATAGTGACGAACCATTTCAGGTTCTGAAAGACGTGGCCAGCGAGGGAGTTGCTTTCGAGCCATGTTGCTGGGAAGATTGAGTTCAGATGCTGAGAGAAGGGCAGCAGGCTGAGAATATCCTTTGCCTTCAGCACCGTAATGATCAAACAATCTACTCAAGCGCTCACCTCCTTTGCCCACTTGGTGAGTGATTCAACCAAACGATTGATGTCCGATTGACTGGTTTGGTCGGTGACGGTAAGGAGCATTTGATTGGTCTTTTCAGGATACCAAGCAGATACATCAAAGCCACCAACGATGTCTTGGCCTTCGAGATAGGTCAGGCATGAGGACGTTGTTGCTGGTAATTCAACAACAAATTCATTGAAGTGCGATTGTTGTTCGTACGGGAATGCCAAACCATCGATTGTTGCGAGTTGACGCTTGAGTTGTGTGCATGCAGCCATGTTTCGTACGGCGAGATGTTCGAGTCCTTCTGGACCAAGGAGTGACATGTGCATCGCCCCCATAAGAGCAATCAATGTCTCGTTTGTACAGATGTTGGAAGTTGCACGATGTCGGCGAATGTGTTGTTCACGAGTCGAGAGGGTCAAACAATACGCTTCTTTGCCATCAACATCGATGCTTCGGCCGACAATCCGCCCAGGCATGAGTCGTAGGTAGGGTTGTGTGCAACCAAAGATACCGTACAATGGACCTCCGCCCGTTATTGGGCTTCCAAGTGGTTGCCCTTCACCAATGACGATGTCCGCTCCATAGTGGCCGGGAGCTTCCAAGAGGCCGAGCGAGACGGGTTGGACGCCAACAATCAACGCCGTATGTTCACCGATGATTTCCTTGAGCGAAGGATAGCCTCCATCAATAATTCCCAAAGGATTGGGTTGTTCGACGTACACCGCACACGATCCCTTCGCCCTCGCGACATCTTCAAGATCAATGCCTCCATTCGCATCATGGCGGAGCATCTTGATTTCAATTCCAGCGCCTTGACAGTAGTTGTGAATGACTGAAATTCGATCAGGTGGTGTGAGTTCTGAGATGTACACAGTATCCTTTTGCTCGGCTTTGCGATTGTGGACGCGAACTGCACATGTGAGTGCTTCTGCGGCTGCCGTAGAGCCATCGTAAAGGGAGAGATTCGTGATCGGCATTGCGATCAATTCAGAAATGAGGGATTGAAATTCCCACATGGCTTGCAGCATCCCTTGGGAGACTTCGGGTTGGTAGGGTGTGTATGATGTAAGGAATTCTCCACGAGTCACCAGTTGGAAAACGCAAGATGGAACGAAGTTTCGATACAAACCTGCACCAAGGAAAGAGGGTTGATCTCCGAGGGCAAGGTTGGATCCAAGAAGTCGCTTTGCATCTGCAAGTAACTCTTCTTCACTCTGCGCATCAGGCAACGGTAAGTCATTGACCATTCTCACAGATTCGGGTACATCCGCAAACAACGCATCAATGGATTCTACACCCATCTCTTTCAGCATTTCATCTTCTCTTCCAAGATTTGGTAATTGGTCAACCAAGCGACTCGCCTCCCCAGACAATTACAACCAATCGCGTAGCGCTCATAATGTTCGTCATTGAACCATCAAGAAACGGGGGGCGTCTATACAAAAGGTGGACGAATTATAACAGCCCGAACCGATGAACGAGGACTGGCTGCAATGAGAACTTCATCGCCTTCCTGAACCCCCGAAATGTAACCGATTCCTATACCAGTGTTTTCGAGCGAGGGAGATGGAGCACCCGAAGTCAATTGACCAATTTTGGTTCCATCAAGAGAAAGAACATCTTTGCCCGGGCGTGGGAGCGGCCCACGCTCCAGATACTTGACCCCCCACCAGCGTTCGTCCGTCGAAGTATGCGAAAGAACACGATGACGCCCAATGAATTCATGCTCGATATCAAGACCAAATGGAACATTTGTTTCCCAAGAATCACGCGCAAGGAAAGCATGCGATCCATCATCAAGTCCAGGCCAGAGGAAGTCAACTCCCGACAAAAGGTATCCTTTCTCGAGTCGTAATGTGTCACGTGCTCCTAGCCCGACTGGAGTCGCTCCCGCATTGACCAATGCACGCCAAACCGAGGCGACATGTTCGTTCGGAAGGAAAATCTCGTAACCTGGCTCACCGGTGTACCCAGTGCCTTGAATCCAACCGGTTACATCGAGTTGGTTCTCTGTCAATTTCGACCACTTGAATCGACCGACATGTTGCCCTTCGCCAAGAGCAGCGTCGAGATGTTCTTTGCTTTGTGGACCCTGAAGAGCAATGATCGATGTTGCAGGGGAGAGATTTTCGATGGTTATTCCTGAATCGGCAGGCGAGCAGCTCTGGAACCAGTCCCACATGACGCCGATCATTGACGCATTGGGTACGCCCAGAATTTCCGTTTCGGAGACCACTGCAAAAATCATGTCATCAATGATGAATCCGTCTTTATCGAGGAAGTGCGTGTAAGCACAGCGACCGACTGGAATCGAAGACACCTTCTGCGTTGCAACCGTTTCAAGCCATTCACGAACATTTTCTCCCGAGAAACGAAACGTTCCCATGTGTGATACGTCGAATAATCCAGAGGATTCACGAGTAGCAAGATGTTCTGCCTTGATGTTTGAATACCAAATTGGAAGTTCAAATCCATGGAAATCAACGATGTTGCCCTCGAGGGCGACGTGTTCATCGTATAATGCTGTTCGAATTAGTTCTCCATCGCCCATTCTTATCACATCCGTGTTACTGTTCAGGTAAACCTCGCTCAATATCCTTTCCAAGTGCTACTACAGTATCCAAGAAAGCATCGAGTGTGTTTTCCGTGATGTTACGATTTGCGATGACCGAACGGAGAATGATGTTTTCGTCAACTGTGCTTCTGCTCACCATGAATCGGCCATCGCGAATCAGTCGTTCTCGAAGGTCTGCATTGAGTTGATTGCGCTCTTCTTCTGGCGATGAACCAACGTATCTGAAACAGACGTTCGTCCACATCCGACTGCTGACGAGTTCAAGGGATTCATTGGAGCGAACCTGTTGTTCCAGATAATCTGCAAGTTCCATGAACCGGTCGAGCATCGAAGCCCAGCCCGCATCACCAATTTCACGCCAGGCAAGCCAGAGCTTCAACGCATCATTACGACGACCGCATTGCAACGAATAACGACCTAAATCAACCTCTGCACCCGTATCGTGATAGAGATAGTGGGCTGTTGCGCCCGTTGAACACACGGTACGAAGTATTTCAGCATCCTTGACAATAAACGCTGAACAGATTAAGGGTATACCCATCATTTTGTGGGCATCCCAGCAAAAACTATCGGCGAGTTCGATACCATCCATCAAGGAGCGGTAACGTGGTGAAAAGAGGCATGAACCACCCCACGCAGCATCGACATGCATCCATAATTTGTATTGATGTGCAACGGCTGCAATTTCTCGTAGAGGATCAAAACTTCCACGCACGGTGGTACCACTCGTGGCCAAAACGGCGAACGGTGTTTGACCGTTGTTCAACGATCGTTGAATTTCTTCTTCCAGTGATTCAACAAGCATCTGCCCGTGCTCATTGCATCGAACCTTGATTAAATTTGAATGGCCTATTCCGATTACATTGGATGCTATCCTAAATGAATAATGAGACTCTTCGGATACGAAAGCCACCATATTTTGGCCGTCAAAGCCGGAATGCGAAGAGAATGGCAATTTGGCTTGTCGGGCACAAAGCATACCAAGCATGTTCCCGTTGGAACCGCCGGTCGTCAAGGTTCCTTGACCGGTGCCAAAGTCAGCTAATTCTGCCATGCGTTTGAGGATGGACGATTCGATCAACGTGGCTATTGGAGCAATCTCATACGTGTACATGGCAGTGTTTGTTGCAGCAGTAACCAATTCGCCAGCAATGGCCGAGACAGACAAACCTCCCCACAAGGGATTCATGAATCCTGGCGCTGTTGTGCGAACGGAGTGGCGGAGAACCGATTCGATGTCATCCAATGCGGCTTCGAGGCCACGCCCTTCAAGAGGCAACTTCAGATCGGTGGTTTTCTTGAGCGATTGCGGTCGTTCTGACGTTCGAATATTCGTTTCAGTCTGACTTGATTCGAGGAAATCTTTGACTCGGGCAAGGACTTCATCGAGAAATCCTTCGGCCTTCATGTGCCCAAGGAAGTAAAAGCGGTCTTTGAAGATGGTCCCCCTCACCTGCCCCATGCCATTGTATGCATATCGCATTTTTCTTTACATAGATTGAATAACTGTGTCGTTCTGCAAAGACCATGCTAGGAGATACTGGAGATGCTTGGCTCACCCGCTTACATATGCAACTTGCACGAGAACTACGCGGACAAGGATGGTCGCAAATGAACATTGCAGCGATGTTAGGTACAACACAAAGCACCATTTCACGACAATATCAAAAGCCAGTTCAGGAACTTCCCGGCTCCGCTGATGAACTCATTGTGGACGGTTGGGCAAAAGAAATTGCAGGCGGTCTACTTTCTGTTGGACAAAACGAAGAACTCCTTCGTCAGCGATTTATTGTGGAATTTCAGTTTACCGGAAATCAAGTACTTCGATTTGACAAAACGCTAACAGGGCTTGATTTGGAAGTTGATCAGAATGAGCACGCCTTGATTCGCCGGCTTGAATGGGCGATTGGTCGTCTTGATGCACGCATCATCCTCCCTGTACTCCCGAATGTAGGAATGAACATCGCTGCATGTCTCAATTCTGCAAGTTCAGCCAGTGAAGTCGCAGCGATACCTGGCAAGATTACTGCCGTTGAAGGCGAACTCCGAACCCACAGCAAGCCCCAATTTGGCTCGTCAAAACATCTTGCCGAAATGCTTCTTGAGACAAGAAAAAGTGATGCTACAAAGGCTGCAATCATCAACATTCGACCACCTGGTGATTTCGAAGGAACAGATATCGATGCAGTACAAGAAGCCTGCAATCAGTTAGGATGGGAGCTCGCAGATGCTGATCGAACCGGACTCGAAGATTCAAATTCAACCATCGATGTTATTCTCGACATCGGTGATTTCGGTTGGGAACCTTCCCTCTATGTTGTCGGTAGCAGCCCGCTGGATGTAGTCGATCGCTGCCATACGCTCATCAAGAACCTGGGTGGAATGGAATGATTCGTTGTAGTATGATTCTCATTGTCCTTCTTTTTGCTCCACTGTCTGGTTGTTTGAGTCAATACACAATTGCAGACGAATGTGTGATTCGTACTTCTGCAGATGACAAGACCTTGACCATCGTAACCTACGACATCATTGCCTTGAGCGATGAAGTTCTGCAGGAGTTTACGAATTCTACAGGATACCAAATTGAAATGATTCGCACAGACGATGCAGGTGGTATTCTTGAACAACTCCTACTTACCAAAGAAGCGCCACAAGCCGACCTTGCTCTGGGGCTTGACAATACCTACTTGCAAACAGCCCTCGATAACTGCCTTCTAGCACCACATTCTGCTTCATTACCAAACATCAATCCACAAGCCCTCGCACCATATAGTGGTGATATGGCGGTGCCGTTTGATCATGGCTACGTATGCTTGAATGTCGATACGCAAGCGCTCGAAGAGAACAACATATCCGTTCCAACAACGCTTGAAGAATTGACTGGAGACCAATGGAAAGGCAAGGCTGCTTTTCCCAGTCCAACCACGTCCTCGCCAGGTCGCGCTTTCATGACGGCCACCATTGATTACTTCGAACGTCAAAACGAGATGGATGCAATGGAATGGTGGGAAGACATGGCAGATAACGATGCCATTTTTACTACAGGTTGGAGCGAAGCCTATGAAATTCATTACAGCGGTGGATATGGCGTATGGGAAGAGGGTCATATCGGTGATGCTTGGTTGACTGTTTCCTACTGTCATTCGCCGGGTGTTGAGGCGTTCTTTGGTGGAAACTCAACGATTTCTCGAGCGATCGATATCAACTATGCTTCGTTCCATCAAGTCGAGTATGCCTCAAAAGTCAATGGTGGGGGCTCTGCGTCAGCTGTCGATGCCTTCATTGCATTCCTACTGAGTGATGAAATCAATTCAAACATGCCCGAGAACAATTACATGTATTCTGTTCTCGAAGGTCAAGATCTTCCTGAAGCAGATGGTTATCGACATCACAGTCCAGTTCCATCCTTGCCCTCTGAGATTTCAACAGAGCGTATCGATGAAGAAATGGAAGACTGGCTTATGGATTGGCGTCAAGCAACCCGTGCGCTCTGAGTTGGCAGTATGAGAGCAACTCTTGGACGAAGTGTCCCAGTAGTCCTTTATTTGTCGATGATTCTTGTACCACTGCTGTTTGCACTCGATCGATTGATGTTCGTAACTGGAATGAATCCATTTCAGGCAATTCTTCATCTCGATGAGCATCCATTTGGCACTGATGCCATCATATTCACCTTTGCTCAAGCTATCCTATCAGCACTTCTTACGCTTATCCTTGGGCTTCCCATTGCATGGTGGCTTGGTCGCTTTAAATGGAAACGCATTGGAATCATTCGAGCCGCATTGACTCTCCCATTCGTGACTCCGACCGTTGTTGCTGCGATGGGATTTCTCGCACTGATCAAGGAAGGTGGACTTCTTGACTCAATGGGCATCGATCTTCGTCATGAAACAGGATTGATCGGTGAACTCTCTTCCATGATTGGAATCGAGTATTCAGGCCATATCATCGCATTACTTCTCGCACATGCTTGGTTCAATCTGGCCCTTGTGATTCGATTTGTTGAACCAAAGATATCGACATTACCACCCCGATATGAGGATGCTTTTCGAATGCTTCCTGCCGGACACAGCCGATGGAATCGCGCACTCTACTTTTGGTGGCCTATGCTGAAAACATCCATTCTGTCAGCGTTTGTTTTCACCTTTATTTTCTCATTCACGTCGTTTGCTTTGGTTCGTTGGCTTGCGCCGAACATGTGGACGCTCGAAGCCTTGATGGCCGTTGAAGGTGGGGCTGCAGGAATTCCTGGATATCGGGTTGATGTAAGCCAACTCGTTCTTGGAGGTGCGGCGCTCCAAGGCTTGGTGCTGTTAGGAGCTTTGGCATTAGCAGGACGATGGCAACGACAACAATCCAATGAGATTGAAATCGTCTCTGAGGGCTATTTGCGTGGCTACATCGGAACACCAGGGAAAGGCGCTCGTCTCGGTATTTTTGTTGCGACCGTGTTTGCGCTCGCTCCACTTGTACTGATGGTCTTCTCCTCGATACGTATTCGAGATCGAACTTCGGAATCGTATCGTTGGAGTTTCGATGCCTGGGGCAGAGCCTTCAAGGGTGATTTGACATATGCCTCAGTACCTGAAGCACTCACCAATTCTTTGGCTTACGCGTTGGGATGTTTGGTGCTTTCCTGTATCCTCGGGTTTTTTGTTGCGCAAACGATTCATGCACTTGAGGAACAAAACAAAACGAGATTAGCACAATTTGTGGATGTGTTGTCAATGCTTCCACTTGCCCTTTCTGGCGTCATGGTAGGTTTGGGCGTTCTCCTTGGAATCCTGAAGATATGGCCCGTCATGTTCTCGTGGTATGCACTTCCAATCCTACCTCACGCGATGCTCACAACACCGTTTGTTGTACGTCTCATGCTTCCAGCTATGCGCGAAATTGATTCAGACTATGATGATGCAGGAAGGATACTCGGATATTCAGCCTACCAACGATTTGTCCTCATCAAACTTCCACTGTTGAAACCGCAACTCGTTGTCGCTGCTGCCTTATCGATGGCATTTTCCTTAGGTGAATTTGGTGCATCTTGGATTCTGTTACGTTCAGGTGCTTGGGACACATTACCCGTCCTTGTCGATCAAGTCATGTCGAGACCGAAGTACTTCGAACTTGTTGAACCAATTGCCATGGCAATCGCCACAGTACTGATGTGCATGACGTTCCTACTGTTTGTTATTGCTGAACGTTTTCGAACTCATCAAGGGGGCGGGTTTTGATGTCATTGACCATCGAACGACTGAATGTTTCCTTCGATGGACGTGACGTTCTTCACAACCTGAACCTCAAGTTATCCTCTGATGAAATTGTGGTCATACTTGGGCCAAGTGGTTGTGGAAAAACCACGTTGTTGCGAACCATTGCAGGGCTTCAAGAACAAGATTCTGGTACAATTTCCTTGCTTGATGAACCCATTCATGACCGCTTATGTGAACAACGAGGCATCGGCATGTTGTTTCAGCGACCTGTCTTGTTTCCATTCAAGGATGTGCTTGGGAACATTCTCTTTGCCTACAAGAAAAAGAAATTGCAAAACATGGATGATGTCCATTCCGTCATGAATGAGATGGGACTCATCGGAAAAGAGCAACAGAGCATTGAAACCCTGTCGGGTGGAGAAGCGCAACGTGTTGTTCTTGCGAGAATCCTGCTTACAGAACCCAGACTTTTGCTTCTCGATGAACCTCTTTCTGCATTGGATGTCGACCTTCGTCGAAAAATTGCCCTTGAAATTCGAAGCATTCTCAAGTCCCGTTCCATACCTGCCATCCACGTCACACATGACCCTGCAGAGGCCGAACTCATCGGCGATCGTATCCTTCATTGGAACGAACTACAACCAGGTGGTGACGATGAAGAGTAAAGTCCTCGATCCAACACCATGGAAGATGTGGAACCGCATCTGGAATATGCGTAGCAACAGAATCGTTTTCGCTGCCTTAATCGGGGGGTTTTTTCTTCTTGCCATAGGTATTCCCTATGCCATAACGAACAGAATTTCCCAATCTGTAGGTTGGACTGCGTTCGATCCTAAACTTTCAATCGACGATTCGATTTCGTACATTCCATTGATGAATTTGGCCTACTTCTCATTTTACGCCTACTACATCCTCATTCCGTTTTTTGCACGAAATGAAGTACAACAGAAGTGTGCGATTTTGTTCTCACAGCGCCTCTTCATAGCAACCCTTCCAGTGTTCTTCATCTTCCTCTTTCTTCCAGTTGAAGTTGATCTTCGTTCCGACGTTAAGGGGGACGATGTATTCACAACGTTACTCACGTTTGTCCATGGTGTTGACCAACCATACAACGCGTGGCCAAGCTTGCATGTTGCGCATAGTTTGGCCGTTGTCCTTTGTGTACCACTGGTTTTCAAAATCAACAAATTCGCCCTTGCGATGCTTTGGATTGCATGGATGTTGCTGGTCCTCTCAACCATGACAACACAACAACATTACCTCTTTGATGTCATCACTGGAATCATGTATTCTCTGATTGTATATCGAAGTTGGCTCCGTCCTGTTCTTGCTGAATGCATTGCAGGAGCCTACGACGATTCCTTCCAGCCACGTTAGGCAAACAAGGAAGAAACCACTTCTGGCTGAGTCAAGTAGATCGTCAAACCAACACCAGCCATGATCATCATCCACGAACCAACCATCTTGATCATTCCAGTCATTCGACGCAGGAAGTTGATCATCACTTGACGACCAAGACCAACAAGAACGGTGACGAGAATCATCAGAATCAACAAGCCCAACATCAATCCAGACAATCCAGAGATTGTTGCGCTTGTGCCTAGCGTGCCAAGGAAGATGACGAATGGCAATACAGCCGCTGCAGTACAATCGATGGAAGCGGCAGCGTAACCAATACCATAGAGGTACATGTTTCGACGTGGCGTGAAGGTGTCATCCATTTCCGTAGTTGACCACCGGTCAACGAGTTTCTGTACGAAGCCAAGAACGTGAGAAGTAATTCCAAGGAGCATGATTGAACCAAGAATGACCAAAAGGACGGCGATACCAATCGCAATGTAATGGATCATACCCGATTGAGCAAAAGCCTCTCCCATCGCAAAGGCAATGATGCCGATGATGAAGAAGAACGTCCACATCCCTAATCCTGCAAGCGTACCAATGACCCAAGAAGATGGCATTGCATTCTTCAATTTCCCTTCTTTGATCAGATCGTCCTCACGCGCTCCTAGACTGAGATAGTAAGAGATGAACCCAGGCAGGACTGGGAATGCACAAGGCGAGAAGTAGACCAAAATGGAGAGAATCATGCCAAGAATGAAGACCGCAACAAAGGATGTTGACGGCTCTTCCCAAGCAATCCGATCATCGATGGTTGTTTGAACATCTCCAGTAATCGCATTCTCAACAGCAGAATTGAATTCGCCCCATCCATTGATTGGGGTTCCTGTCGCTTGTCGCTCGACGATGTATCCTTCAACATCGATGACCATAACAACCGGAATTTGGCCAGTTCCGGCTGTGGTGAACAGTTTCTTCGGATCTGTTGTCGAACCGTCTTCTAGGATGGCTGCTTCTGTTGAACCGAGTCCAGTTGGATACAATGGAACGGTATACTCCCCTCCAGATTCATTGAGGTATTCCAAGGATTCCTGGTACCAAGCACCATAGCCGAAGATATGGAAACCAACTCCATTCGCATCCGCCGTTGCTTTCCAATCATCCATATTATCCTCAAGATGAGCTTGTACTGCGTGACAATTTGAACAATCGTGCGCCATCAAGTCGAGGATGATAACATCGCCTCGCATCTCGGAAAGACGGATCTCTCCATCTGAATTGGTGTAGGTGTCTTCAATCCCCGTCCTGTTTAGACTTTGAATGACAATGTTTGGGATTGGAGCGGGTTCAGCATCCGATTCAAAGATCTCATCCATGCTATCAAACAAGGAAAGGCCTGCAAAGGCAATAACGCCGAAGAGGACGATAGCGACACCGAACGCCTTCCACGTTTCAGAGCGCTTGAACACACCCCAATCCGCCTGGTCAAGCATCCCCATAACCGTTCCATTCACTGGTTGCAAATGAAACTAATGCAGATATTCATTCAACGTAAATAATAGTAGATTCGTAAATGAGTTTGTTTTCCACCGCATTCAAAATTTTAATTTGAACATCGCAAGGCCCACTGCAAAGGTCATCCGAACCTTCGCTAATTGTGATTTCCTCTCCAAAACCCCATCTGTCATCTCCATTGTCGGTAACATGGCATGAAGTGTCCGCAGTTTCTCCGGGGTGAGTGCAAAGAATGTATGCACTCCCATCGATTGAAATATGAATTCGAATTGAGGCCCAACCAAGATCATCGCCCTGAGTCATCGTAGCGTAAATCAGTTCTTCCTCAGCAGCAGAGGTAGGAGTTGATGTTGCATCTGATTCATCAAATCCATAAATCTGCAAATTTCCACCGCCATCATCATCTGGTCCAGCCAGACTGGTCGCCCAGATGTATGCTAACAAAGCGCTGTAAAGGAATGTTTGGCCTTCACATCCTTCAGC
>JBMTJI010000031.1:0-18018 GCA_049438185.1 Candidatus Poseidoniaceae archaeon | reverse complement strand
AGCATTTCGTATGCCTCAATTCCACGAATGGACATGCGTTCAACTGGGGATTGGAAGGTATAGGTCACGCCAGCGTTGATGTCGATGTTCGTATCATACCAACCGTTTCCGCTGTAGAGGTATAAGTCGAAGACATCATCACCGTATCCGGTTGGAATTTGCACCGAGGTCATAGCAAGGCCATTGTAAACTACGAAATCATAGCCAACAGCGACGACTGGATCAATCCAAACAATGGACCCAGATTGATTGAATTCAAACCAAAACGCATTGGTATTGTTCAAGCAATCATTGATGGTGATGTTGGTCGTCAAATTCCACGCAATGTTCGAACAATTGACAACAGGCATCAATGGATTGGATGGATTGCTTCCAGCACCAGTTGAATTGTTGTTGTTTCCGCCTCCATTGTTCGGTGGTGTGGTTGAACCTACATTGAAGCAAGTATCGTCTTGAGCAACCATGTTCCAATTCACATCGTAGAGTTCAGCATCCAAGCAATACGTCCCATTTGATCCAGCTGTGAGAAGGAGCTGTGAAGTTACATCATTGGATGAGAAAGAATCAATCGTCATGTTTCCAGAATCAACAGTGAATGCGTTGTCATCAAGCAATGACCAGATGATTGTGTAGTTGGACCAAAGCTGAAGATTGGTCGCGTTCATGGTGGCAACGATGCTCTGGCCCGTTGAGTAATTCAATCCGTTGAGGTTAATATCCAACGTTTCGTTCACCGTTGGAGTTTGAGCAACCGTGAAGTTGTACTTGGTATCGTCCAACAAGGTGTATGTGGCCGCGCCATCGTAATGGTACAGTCCAACCTGGACATCATAAACGCCAGTAGCAAGGTTCAGATTTTCGAAGTAATGGAAATCACTGGATGAGATAGGAACCCATTGCCAACTTCCGTAACTCAATGTTTGACCACTTGATGTATCGGTAACGTTGTACCTCAACACCATGTTCTCATTGAAAAGGCTGCATGAAGAGTAGATGGTGGCGTTGTGGTCTTCACCGGGTATGAAGGCGTAGTCGTTTGGAGAGACGACGATCGATGCAAGGTTCCAATCGTATCCACAGCCTGTGGTTGGAGTCGTTGAACCAATGGTGAAACAGGTTGTGTTGGTGTCAAGGATGACCGCCGTACCGTTGGAATAAACGGTGTAGAGTGTTGCAGTAATGCAATACGTGCCATTTGAGAGATTCCCAAAGGTTGCAGTTGAGTTGGTGTTTGACCAGGTTGCATTCCATGTTTGATTGACACCATATCCTTGCACAGCATTTCCGTTTGCATCGGTGAGGTGCCACATTTCACCGTAAGTAACGCCAGTATCGAGGTTGGTGTAGTCGAAGAAGGCAGTAACGTTTGAACCACTTGAGTAGTTCGAAGACACGCCGTAGATGGCAAGGCTTCCATTTGGAACGTAGGTCGAGGAACCGCCTCCTCCACTGCTTGTCGAACTTACTGTGAAACAATGCGATTCTGTATCGACAAGATAGAAATTGCCACCACTCGGTGTAGCATACAGTGACGCGTTGACGCAAAACGTCCCTACTGTAAGAGTGTAAATTGTCGAATTGAAGGATTCGTAAGCATTGGATTCAGTCCAATTCCATCCTGGATAACTTTGGACACTTGGTCCGCTGATTGAGACATAAAGGTCGTAATAGTCTCCATTCACGCTGCAATTGATGTAGTATGTTGCAATTGCAGATGATCCTTGTGTGTAACTGGAGGCATCCATCGAAATGCTAAGATCGGTCAAGGTTGAATTTGTTCCGCAGGAACTGTTTCTGGCACTGGTTTCAGAAGCTTCTGAGAAGAACAATTCAACATCACTTTGCACCGGAATGGTTGCAAAAGAAGCAGAAAAGGCATTCAAGAAAAACAACAAAACAATTGCTACTGTAGTCTTTGGGCGCATCAGGCCAACGTTACAGTGTTGGTATTTATACCCAGCCGGCAAAGTGTGGGACTGAATTCTGCTTTCTAGAAGCGTGCTCATAGGTCTTCATTGCGGCCCCTTGCGATGACGAACGCCATGCTTAGGACGGCAAGAGTTCCGAACAGACCAACGCTCGGCAAACCTTCTCCATCTTCGACGGCTTCGATAGCAGCCTCTTCAAGAAGATCGCAGATTTGGTCACCATTGGTATCGGCAGGGACATCCGAAGGGTCAAGCTGGTTGGTTCCACAGGCTTGCTCGAGGATATCGGTCCAACCATCGTTGTCATCATCGACGTCAACGGTGTCCAATTCACCATCACCATCGGTATCGTGAACGCATTGCCAGACAGGTTTGACGGTGAGGTAAGCCTGTGCGTTACCGCGAGTGTAGAAGACGATTTCTTCTGCACCCATCGGTTCGACTGCAAGCGTATTTGGCCAGAATCGCTGGCAATACTCCAACTTTCGATCGCCCCATCCATCATCGCCGAATTGTGCGTAATTCCCAGCGCCCGCTGTACCATCTGGGTCGGTCATCCACGTTCCGTTTTCGTTGTGCTGGTTGACTTTACCGTACCACATTGAGATACGTGGGGTGCGATCGGTCGTATTGAAGAGATTCTCAATCACTTGATCAATGGCTCCTTCATTATCAGCGAGAAGGTCAAATGAACCGTACTTCCAACAGTAGGTTGAGAAATCATCCGTAAGGACGGCATCGACGTAAACAACGTAATCTCGGTCGGGATTCATGCCGGTCGGAATGACGTACTCAAAGATTCCAGTATTGGCAATGTGTTGACTGACGTGATACTGAACGCCGACGTTCCACATGCCACCATCATGGCTCAGTACAGCAACACGGACTTCAGCAGGAATATCTCCTGTCATCGTCCATTCCATGGTCAAGGTTTCTCCAATTTCGATCTCTTGAGGTGTAACGGTCAGATCGATGGTGCATGAACCAGTCAAATCAGGCTCTTGATCCTCCTCAAGGATGCATTCCCATACAGGCTTTGTTGAGAGGTACCCGTCAAGGTTGCCTCGAGTGTAGAAGACGATCTCTTCTGGAAGATCACGCAAGACGACATCGACCGTACTTGGCCAGAAGCGCTGACAATACTCCAACTTTCGATCGCCCCAGCCTTCATCGCCCCAGTCGTCGTACAATCCTGCTCCGGCTACGCCATCTGGATCGGTCATCCACGTTCCATTCTCGTTGTGTTGGTTGACCTTACCATACCACATGGAAATCCGTGGAGTTTCATCGACCGTTTGTGTTGGATCCGTCCCATTATCGACAGGTTCCTCACCTTCGTTCAGAATATCGATGGAACCATACTTCCAACACAGCGTTGTTCTGTTGTCATTGTATGCACTTTCGATGTAAATCGTGTAATCAGCATTTGGATTCATGTTCGCAGGTAGTGTGATGGTGTGACTACCATCGTTGTCTTCGATGCTCGAGAAGTAATACTGCGCCCCCCATCCACTCAACAATGCAAGGTAGACTTGGTCGCTTACATCACCATCCATTGACCATGTGAAGGTCAAATCATCACCAGCCATCAATTCAGTCGGTGTTCCACTAAAGGTTGGGAATGAGCATTCACCGGTGAGATTTGTTTCTTCCTCCTCCTCTTCTTCATACTCTCCGGTCGTACAATCGACACCTCCTACGACCCACAGGTCGTTGTAGTCGTTTGCATGATCAAGGCGCTGCCCGAGGGCTGTGTTTGTGTTTGAAGGATAAACATAGATTCCGATGTATATTGAATAGCATGCATCGGATGGGAATGCAGAAATTTCGAATGAACATGTTGTACTGCCAACACAAACCGCTGTATAACCAGGCGGTGGAGATTGCATGGTCATTTGTAAGTCGGAAGGATAAGCCAGGAACATAGCGCCGCCTGCTGCACCTCCTCCAGTTGCAACGGTTCGGTCAATGAGTGTCCGGATTTCGTATGTGGCATTGCAATCGCCGGCATTGCTGAGGTTTCCGATCGAAACAATCGCTCGCAATTCATCTCCAGAAGCAATGTTCTGCCCGTAGGCTGGATGAGGGTTCACTTCAATCCACTCCGAACCGGTTGGGTAAGGATCGCTTCCACCCTCGCAATCCGTAGTGCTGTTGCCATTGTTTCCTCCTCCATTGGAGGTCGAATCAATGGTGAAACATTCTTGTGCGGAATCCAAGACGTCGCTGTTTCCACTTGCATCGCTTCCGGAAAGTTCGACATTGAGACAATATGGTCCATCTGCGAGACCATACCATGTACCGCTATCTCCCCAGGAACCGGAGGTTGGGACAACGAAGCTTGTGGTGCTGTTGTTCAATTGCAAAAAGTCGTCGGTATCGACCAAATTCCAAAAGACCTCAGCATTTTCTCCGGTAACGAGTTCAAAAGCATCGATCGAGAACGAGACGGAACCGTCAGCCAAGACATTGACGAGAACGTCGAGCATGTTCATCTGAAGCATACCCATGCTTGAACAGTCATGATAGCCATCGTTGTCAGCATCGTAAATGTTCGTCATGTTATCGGTATCAGTAACTTCTTCAGAGTCGTTGAATCCATCACCGTCATCATCGAGATCATCAGCGTCGTTGATTCCATCGCTATCAAAATCTTTACGATCTGCGTCCCAAATGTCTGGGATACAATCGTTATCATCGTCTTTGTCAACATCGTCGGCAATGCCGTCTCCGTCGTTGTCAATGTCTCCGTTTTGATCCTGATTGTCAAGCATGTACTGCTGCATGGCATCAGAAATAGCAGGCATGACGTTGATGCTCCGTCCACTGGTGGACGATTCATCGGCTTCAATGTTGAGGACATCATCTTGTAGGTTCATATTCATGGCATATCCCTGCATAAGGAACAGAGCAACAACAAACAAAACAGTCTTGGTTCGCATGATAGCATCCACGGTGTGATGCCACTTAATCTCATTCCATATCAATAAAACACGTTGGTTTTCCATTTTCGAGTGCAAATAAAATTCGTGGAATAGTTCAAGAATACTCGATGGTATGGATAGTCAGGCGAGACCATGGCAAAGAAGACTGGTTCCAAGGGCGAAGATTTGACTGAACTACCTGGTGTAGGTGCAGCGACTGCAAAGAAACTCCAAGCGGCTGGCTTGAATACCGCAGCAAAGATTGCAAAGGCAGGTAAAGCTGGACTTGAGAAGGCTGGCTTGAATAAGGCAAGCGCAGCAAAGTTGGCGGCTGCTGTTGCGGCAAAGAGTGCCAAGTCGACTGCGAAGAAGACTGCAACCAAGGCCAAAACTACTGCCAAGAAAGCCACATCAAAGGCCAAGGAAACGGCAAAGAAGGCCGCTTCATCCACCAAGAAGGCTGCATCCAAAGCAACCGCCGCTGGCAAAAAGGTTGCAGAAAAGACCGTTGAGAAAACCAAGGGCGATCACAAAGTCAAGTCGACAACGTCCGATGATGGGCGCAAGGGCAAGACCTTGAAGGTTCCACGAAGTGTGACCGATATGCCTTGGTTCCGCAAGAATTGATTCCATTCAAGCGCTACATTGTAAAACCGTCTTGGCCGATGGTTCATCATGCCAAGGAGGAAGTACGGCCGTCTACGAAAGACCGTTGAACTGCCTCCAAAGGGAAATTGTTCTCGCTGTCGTTCGGGAAAGCATTGCCCGATTGAAGGCCATTCTGGTCAAGATGTAACGCCTCATCGAGAGTGGACTGGCCCTGAGTCCATTGACAAGCGAAAGCGCTCAAGTGCGTGAGAGATCAATACCGAACGTTTCGGTTCCACCTTCTTGTTCGATGAGGTTCTCGTCACGATGCGCTTGCTCCTCATCCATCGTTTGGCGCATGGATTGGGCACGATGGTAGACTTCTCGCAGGGTCTGGTCGGAGATATCGAGATAGACCCGGGTCGTGGCAATACTGGTGTGGCCAAGCAAGCGCTGAATGGTAACAAGATCGGCACCACGCTCAAGCAATCCAGTTGCAAAGTTGTGACGAAGAACGTGCGGTGTGAGTTTTCCTTTCGGTAAATTCGCTTCGAGGGCGAGTTGATCCATCAGACGTTGCACACCACGAGGTTGTAAACGTCGTCCTGCTTGATTGAGCAGGAACGGCAAATCCTCATCACGAATACGTGAATCACGAATGGGCAGATAGGCATCGATGCACTTCTTGGTGCGTTCTGTAAACAAGACAATGCGGTCTTTGTCACCCTTACCACCGAAGACCTTGGCATGCAATCCTTCGAGTTCGATATCGGAGAGGTTGAGGTTGCACAATTCCGAAACGCGCATACCTGTATCCAACAAGACCGTAACGACCACTGAAGCGATGGCATTCTCAGAGGTGTTGGCTGCTTCAATCACTGAGGTCAGTTCTCGCCGAGTCAGTGTTCGCGGGAGTTTACGACCCGTTCGAGCGCGAACGAGATGATCTGGCCAACGATGACCGAGCCACTTGATCATGTGACGAGCGGCTGCAAGACGTGCATTGTAGGTCGATGGACTCAACTCACTCATAGAGTGCGTCCATCGGTCGATGCGCCCGTTGAGAGGTTCAAGACGTTGAGCGAGCGTTGCAACATTCATTGATTCAAGATCGTGCTCTGAGAGGACATTCTCTCCTGGCAAGGTCGTTTCAACAAGGGCACGAAGACCGTTGAGGTAGGTCTTGCGCGTGTTGTCGGATTTGTTCTCCGTACGCAGTTGTTGATCGTAACAATCCAACCATGGAAGGTTCTGAATGTGAACGAGACGTGGAGGAAGCTGAATGTCTCCGTCCGTAAGACGAAGCTGGCTCGGTCGTTGAGCCTTCGGCTGTGTGTGTTTTCTCTCCATATGGCATCAGCGCCGTTGATTCCGCCGAGGCGGAAGTGCATCCCGTGTCCTTGCGGACAAAGCGCAGTTGGCACACCTCCATATGAATCTGTTGAAGAAAATCCCGAACGCGAATTATGCGTTGGTCTCTTCGCTTGTGGGCGAATCGCTCGTGATCGGTGGTGACATCAACACCGCCTTACGTAGTGTTGCTCGAAGGGATTCCAATTCACCATAACAGATCAAGACATCATCGTAGCGAAGTTGCACCGATGGTTCTGGATTCCACATCATCCGCTCACCTCGACTTAAGGCATAGACTGGAGGTTGGGCACTGTTGGCAAAGATTTCGTCAATGGAATGGCCGATCAAGTTCGGATGGTGAAGCAATTGAATCGATAGGACACCCTCTCCGGGAACCGTTCGCAACAATTTGTCCAATTCGACTTCGGCAAATACGGCATCGTTGATGACGAAATCAATGATTTCTCCAGCGACATTGACGCCACTCGCTTTCTCGATTCCTTCCAATCCTGGGCTTGAGTTCACCTCGAGAACAAGTGGGCCATCTTCGGATTCAAGCAAATCAACACCGGCCACGCGAAGACCGAGAACACGGGCTGCTCTACAGGCCACCTCTTCGAAGGCGGGGTCAAGATCGACCGGCTCAACGGTTCCATTGAGGTGGAAGTTGCTTCGGAATTCACGTCCACGGGCGCGTCGTCGCATGCAGGCAACAACACGGTCACCAACGACAAGCGCACGAATGTCGGTTCCGTGCGATTCTGCGATGTATTCCTGAATCAGAATGGCCTTCTTCGTGTGCAACAAGCCTTGAACGAGGTTGCGCGTTTCGTGATAGGTATGGCGCAAGAACACGCCTTGACCTTGTGTTCCTTCCGTGACTTTGACAACGACTGGAAGACCGCCGACGGCTTCGATGGCGTGTTCAATGTCCGCTGTATCTCGAACATACACCGTTTTAGGAACTGGGATTTTGTTTCGAGCAAGCAGTTGTGAAGCGTGCAATTTGTCTCGACTCTGTAGAATACCTTGGCCGGTGTTGGCCGTCCATAAGCCCATTTGTTCGAGGTGGCGAAGAACCGCAACACCATGACGAGTGATGGAGTGTCCAATACGTGGAATAACGGCATCGAAGGCTACAGGACGACCTTCGTGCATAACGTCAATGCCGTTATCATCGACAAACAAGGAGAAGCTCATCGGATCGAGAACGTTGACATCAAGGCCACGTTTTCGTGCCTCTTCGACCAAGCGACGAGTCGAATACAATCGCGCTCCGCGAGACAGAACGGCTAAGCGAAGCCCGCCCTGTTCTCCCAACTCGCTCATGGTCAGAAGAAAAACAGAGAGGATTTCAAATGCTCGGCCGTTTTGGGTGTTCTACATGTCCGATGAGGAACAACCTGTCGAGCCGGAAGAAGAATCCACAGAATCTGCCCCTCCTCTTGATGATCATCATGAGGAAGCAATGAAGGAAATGACGCTCGAAGAGCGTCAAGAAGCCCTCAAACGTTCCCGTTGGAACGTCTTTTTGTACCTTGGTTTGGCTGCTTTAATGTTCGGCTTTGCATTGTTTCCATTCCCGTTCACGGCTACAGCAATAGGTGATACATACGAACAGGATCTTGGCTTTGTCTGGGGGCCTCCATTGGATGGTGAAGATTTCACCGATGTTCCGATTGAAGTTGAGATTACGGCAACCAATCCTCCAGCCAATCCAAACGCTCGAATCGCTGTCTATCTTCTAAATTCAGACAATTGTCTTTCAAGCGATATTCTCGACATCAAGCGCGATGCGAGAGCGGAACCAACGCACAACTATCAGTTCCAAATCAGTGACAAAGCGCCAATCGTTGACGAAGTGTTCGTGTTTGAATTCGATGTTGATGGAGGTGGACAGTGTCTGTTTGCAGAGTATGTTGACAACAACGACCGAGGAAACACGCTCTCAGGCGCAATGGAGATCGACGGCAGCATGTGGCCGAATCAAATCTGGGCAGGCATCTTTGCCTTGCTCTTCCTCGGCCTCTCAGGCTTCGCATTCATCGGTGCACAACGTCATGGTGAGGGCGTCAAGGCCCTAACCGAGCCAAGCAAGAAGACGACCGAAGAGGAAGTACTCGAGACGGCAGCAGGTCCGAGCGGACCTCCGCCCTCTGCGGCCGGACCAAGTGGCCCGCCACCTTCAGCACCCGGCCCGAGCGGGCCTCCTCAGGCAGCAGAACCTGTTTCAGAGCCTGCTGCAGAACCTGTGGCCGAAGTCGCAGGAGAAGCAACCTTCGAGCCTGCTGAAAACGGCTACTTCTTCCGCAAGATGGCGGATGGAACCTACGATCAAACCGTCTACGTTCAAGCCGAAGACGGTTCGTACGTTCCGTACCAAGGCTAAACAGGACAAAAGAAGGCCAATGGTGACGCATTGACCACCATCCTTGATAGGGGATGAGCCATCGAATCAATCGAGGTGAACAGATGGCAGATGAAACATCATCGCTGACAGTGGCCAAACTCAAGGCCTTGTGTGTCATCAACGATCTTCCAACTTCAGGCAAGAAAGCCGAGTTGGTTGAACGCCTTCTCGATTCAGGATTATCACGCAGTGAGGTCGGTTTGTCCACGCCTGAAGCCGTTGAAGAAGCGGCCGAGGAAGAGATTGTCCTATCACTCGAAGATGAGACAACCATTGCCATCGAAGAGGACGAAGCTGAACCTGTTGAAACGGCTAAGGAAGCGGTTCTCGATGATGAGGAAGACGTACTGGAAGCCGTTCTTGTTGCAGATGTTGTCGATGATGAACCACAAGAAGTGTTTACCCCTGTAGCATCAAAACGACAAGACGTTGCCACCCTTGGTGATATGATCAAAGATCCAAAAGTTATCGCTGTCGTCATCGTTTCGTTGTTCCTTGGAGCAGCGGGATGGTGGTACATCAACTCCTCATTGGAACCGTTTACGGCCGAACCACTTCGTTACGGGGATACGATGGAATACACCATTTCGGGCGGTCTTGGCGATCGTCCTGCCATTATGGCGAGTGAAGGCTTCCTCGACCTTGTCTTCAATTTCCTCGAACCGGATGACGACTACTGTCGTATCTTCATGGATTACGAAGGACGAGGAACCTTGTCGGTCAGTCAGGGAACGAGCCAGGACTTGGTCGGTATGTCATCGCAAAGCCTGCTCGGAGCCGTACGCTCACAAGGCCCATACGGAAGCAACGACTGGTTGGCTGTTGAAATTGCCAACACCTACGACTTCGATGATTTCGACATTGGTCGCAACACCTACTCGGTCATCAACCAAGGCAGTTGTCCTGAAGCTGAAGACGGAGCCTATGTTCCAGGTGAAGCAGTGCTAACCACGAAGCGACACATCGAATTGAAGGAACAAGTAACCCTTTCAACAGCCTTTGAATTCTCAGCAACCATCGATAACAAGCCCTACGAAGGTTCAGCCAAGACCTTTGATGTGGGTGGCTTACTTGGATCTCTCGACGTCATCCTTCCCGGCGTTTCCTTGATGCTTCAACCGATTGAACTGCAAGACTTGTTTGCAACCGAAGTCATCGAAGAAGGAGCTTCTGGTGAGCGATTGGGTTGGCGTTGGCGCGTTGTAGGCCAGGACACGCTTGGCGATGACAAAGCGTGGAAGATTGCTGCTACGCACGTTGATATCGAGCAACTTTGCCTTGGTTCAGCCACCATGGAGATATGGGCTGAAGAAGACAATCCATGGGCGAGTCAGCAAACGGTTGATGTCATTATTTCCAACGATGGTTCCTTGCAATCGTCGTGTTCTCCGTTCACGGAAGCCTTTGGAGACTACGTTCTTCCGGAGGGTGAATTGGAATTGCATCACTCGTTCAAAACGACGAAACTGACACGAGGTTCGAAGGTTCTCGATCTTGGCAAGGACTACAACATTCGTCCACGTGCTAATCTTCTCGCACTCGATGAGGACATTCAGGAAGATTGGGCTGGTCAAGACAAGCTCCATCCGCCCGATGCATCCAGCATGCGTGAACATACGCTTGAGAAGGCCATGCAATGTTTCGATTACATCGGTGGATCAGCCAGTGGTGCCAAAGCAGCACTCGACGATGGCGGCTACATTTGGCGTGGTCTTGATCAACGAACAGGAGCAACAACGCAATGGAATGTATCGTGGGTTGCTCTCGATGATACATCAGGATGGGTGTTGTTCGAATTGACTGGTGAACCTACAAGTGAGAACTGTACCTATCTGGACAAAGGATCCTTCGAGGAATTGGCTTCCTACAACCGTGAATCCATTCCATCTGTTGCCAATATTTCTGCACTTGAAGAGCGACTGTCGGATACGACCAGATATCCGCAATTGAGTGGAGCAGATGGTGTGTTTGATGCGACCGGTGCCTACCATGGTGCGACGCGTGTTGGCTTCCTTGTCGCTGTCCCTGGCGATGGTGCCAACGACTTGCTCGGTCAATTGACCAGTACGGCTGTTGGTGCAACAACCCTCGACCTTTCTCGAACATGGGAGGAAGGCATCTGGGAGCACACCTTCGCTGTGGCTGTTGATGCGACCGATGGACGCGTGGTCGGATGGACCAAACTCTCTCAGGTTGCGTGATTCCATGGATGAAGATGAGGTGGCTCGGGGTCTTGATCATCTCATGGAACAAAACGAAACCGATCTACCCTTCCTTGCTTCCTACGGAGCCGATATGGATGGAATGGGTATCGATGTTGATGCCTTGTTCTCGGGTGTTGAAGCCTTTCTCTCGTCGAGAAGGGTTGAATTCGAGAAAGATGAGAAGTGCATAACATATCATTCAACCTGCATATCGAAACATGATGAAGGTCTTCTTATCGAAATCGAGCATGAGCATTTACCCCTCGTCCACAGCGATTTGGATCGTGTCGGTTTCTTCCAAGGAACGCTGCACGCAGACAAATCAAAACTGTCCGTCATCCTTCAGATGTGGGGTGGAGAACATCGTCGCTTCCTTGAGCGACTGATCGAACACTGCGTCTAATCGCGTCGTGCAACGGCAATCGCCAATCCAATGGCTGCAAGAGCTGGAATGAGTGTGAACCCTGGTGCGTCTTCCTCTTCACCAGCACATCCATCACCATCAGCATCTGGGCCATAATAGCCGCCATCATCGTAGTAGCAACTCGACCAAATGGTGTACCATGAACCGTATGGGAAGTAGTCCTTGGTATCGTCTTCGTACATGGCCTTGACTCGCCAGTTGACGTAGGAATGGTCATCGGGAGGCGTCAATGATGTGGTGTGGGTTGCACCATCAACGGTGACTTCCTGAACGACCGGAGGGTCGCAAACGCCGTCGTTGAGACAGATCTGCGAAGTGATCTCAAACGTTGTATTGTTGCTCATGTGTGCTTCATCCATGACAACAACAAGTGTCCACGTTTCACCGGAAACGGATGGTGTTGTAGCCGTGTAGGATTCGAACGGTGTTTCTTCAACATCAGGGCCGCTATCCTGTCCTGCCGTTTTCGCAGCATATGATGTGGTTGAAACGGCAAGAAGAGCGATAAGTGTCAGCGCAATGACGGTTCGCATGGATTAAATTGGGGTCGACTCATCTATTTGAGTTATGCTTCCATGTCCCACAACTCATCGCCAACCCAATGGATGGTTTTGATGCCCTTTCCTTTGGTCGCTTCCACCATCTCGCTTCCTGCCATGGTTGCCCACCCAAGTGCGAGGGGCCGTCCATGTTCCTTGTCCCGAATCCAGACAAGATCACCCACTCCGATGTCCTCATCTGCTCCGTGAACGCCGGCGACCATGCAATCAGCACCGTTCATCAGGAACGGAATGGCACCATGATCGACGGCAACCCAGCGCTTCGCATCCGCATGTTCAAGGAAGCCACGTAGCGTCAAAAACGCCCAACGACGGCCATCTTCATCGTTGACTTCAATCGTTTTGGCCACTTTGTCAACAAACACCAATTGCCAAGGACCGTAATTGGCCATTTCCAAGAATGCACCATCAACAGCCAGGTCAATGTTGAGTCCTTCTTCGAGTTCCTTCAGCAACGGAGCGATGTGCTTTCGTCGCACAGGTCGCCGTTTCTTGACTTGGAATTCTTTCGCCATAGTCCGTCCAAACGTCGACCATGTTTCACCCTTCGGTTCAAGAACCAGCATCCGATGGGCAATTCATGGCCGTATGGTGTACGATTCGAACCTTTGCAGCCCATGCCAAAGAACTTGGAAACGAGCAACCGCCCGAGCCTATCTTCTTCGTCAAACCGGACGGTTGTAAGACCGAATCGGACATCCTTCATGTCTCGAAACATCCAGGTGAAGTCCACCTCGAAACCGAATGCGTCGTCCGATTGACGCAACATGGTGACATTGATGCGGTCGCCATTGGACTTGATCTGACCGACCGAGCCGCACAATCACTGCTTCGAGCTGATGGTTTGCCATGGGCCAAAGGCAAGACGTTTCGACAAGCTGCTGTCCTCGGCACCTTCTATCCGTGGCGGCACGGCCTTGAAGCACTCACCAACGAAGCAACAGCACTTCGCATCGAATGCGATGTCAACGGTGAGCGCTGGCAAGAAGCATCGCTTTCAGAGATGAGCATTACGCCTGCCGAGCAAGTCACCTCGTTGATGACCTGGGCGCCCGTTTCTAATGGCGATTTGCTCTATACAGGAACGCCTCAAGGGGTTGCCCAATTGAAGCCTGGTGATGCTATTGAAGCACGTCTCATCGCTCATGATGGTGAACTTCTCTCCACCTATTCGGGTCGTTGCTCATAGGGGTTGCCTTGATATACGCCCTGCAAGTCGGTGGCGATGCAAGGAGAGAGACGCATGGCACAATGGCATGGAATTTCCAAGAAAAAACCGAGCGGCGGACGACGTGTACAAGCACGAGGAAAGCGCTCAACTGAAATCTCAACCGAGAAGCAATTCGCTCTTGTTGGCGAGGCTCGACGCAAGATTTACCGCAAGGCTGGCGGCAACACCATGGTTCGTGTTATGGCTGCCAACAAGGTCTCGGTCAACAATCCAAAGACCGGTAAGACCGTCAATGCAGACATCATCAACGTGATTCAGAACGAATCCGATCCAAACTACGTCCGACGAAACATCCTCGTCAAGGGCGCAGTGATCGAAACCAGTGAAGGCAACGTAAGGATTACGTCCCGACCTGGAAAGGACGGCGTCATCAACGGCGTTCTCCTTGAGTGAACATCCCCATCGTTGGGTTGATACCTCTCAACCTTGAGGCAATGCTGAGGCGAGACGATGGAACACAATCCAGACCGTATCTGTGTATGGCCTGGTTACTTCGATGCCAAGACCTCTCGCCGAGGTGGACGCCGCGTCCCTCGAGATTCATCCGTTCTCAAGCCCGACCTCGAAGGCTTGTATCTTGCAGCTCGCAAAGTCGGTCTCAAGAAAATCAAGCGTGAAGAAGGCACTTCGCATCCTCAGCGACCGTACGGCAAAGAAGGCCGACTGTGGGTCAGCAGTTCAGGCGCCAAGCAATCCATTGGTGCCAATTCCAAAGAAGAAGTTCTGCAATTGATTGGAGGAACATGGCGCCAAATGCAGAAGGATATCAAGGCTGCAGAAAAGGAACAACAAGCCGCAGGACCTCGAACAGGTGATCGACGGGCGCGTTCACAACGCAAGTCGGGGCAACGACCGCAAGGTGGTCAGCGAAGCAGTTTCAAGAAGCGCGGTTTCAAGAAATAAGGCCAATAGCGTTAAGACCGACCAAGGAGATATTCTCCTATATGGAACCAGCATCCATTGCAATTCCTGCAGCAGTTAATGGAATGAAAGTGTTAATTTCTGCCTACGAAGGCTATGAACAAACACGAGTACGTCGAACCGATCGTGCCGTACGAGAAGACGTTCGACGACGTATTCACCAAGTGCATCGCCAGGTCGAGCGATGGATGATTCGAGCCTTCGCAAATGGCGAACATCACGGAATGCATAGGATTCGATACATCTTGCATAATCTCCGCTCATTCGCCGATGATGCACAGTATGCCATCGCCGGAGAAACGCGACCAAAACACGACGGTATACGTCGAATGACACGCAAAATTCACAAGAAACTCATCGAACATGACCGAGAAACCATCGCCATGCTCGAACACGCCTCTCAGCATCTCAATGCTACTATGGCAGCGTATGTGCAAACCAGGGACATCGATCTCGAGATCATCGATGGCGTGCTTGACAAAGCACGTCGTCACTTTGCTGAACGCAATCGTCTGCTTGACGACCTACGAAACTGAGGTGAAACAATGAGGAGAAACACATACCGATGGAGAACCAACCCAGACCAAATCGCTCGATTTGTCCATGACAAAGACCTGCCCCGTAATGCCCCCGTCCTGCTTCGTCCCAACGAAGTCTGCGTCGTCCTCGAAAACGGACGTATCGCTGGAATCGTCACACAACAAGTGATGCGAGCTAATCCAACCACCTCCATGCTTCGACGCATGGTTGGAGGAAAGCGACAACGATCCTACCTGTTCGCCTTTCTTGGCCCCTACACCGTCAATCTTCCGTTCGTATCCAAATCAAGCGATCATCAAACGCTTCGAGGTCAAGCCACCGTTCGTCTCTATGCAACACGTGAACAGATCGCACGTATTATTCAACTTCCAGCCAATGGGATGATGGAGATTCGCATCCAAGACTTGCAAAACATGCTCCTTGCAGAAGCGCAATCCTACATGGCTCGAACCATTCAGAAGTATTCCAACGATGAACTTGTTCAAGAGGCAGCCAACGAAGATGCCAACATCGGCCTTTCACTTGCTCTTCGACGTACGGTTGAATCGTTTGGAATGAGCATCGATCACACCTTCATCACCTGGAAACAATCCGACAAGATTCGACTTGAAGCAGAACGCGAACACGTCAACAACATGGCCGAACACGCTTCCATTCAAGCCGATCGTGAACAAATCGCCTTCGATGCACAACTTGCGACCCAACAACGTCGAGCCGATTACACTGCTCGCTCACAAATGACTGGAAAGGCAGCCATTGAGCGAGCAAAAGCAGAGCCGAAACTTGCTCAACTTCGTGCCCAAGGGCAGATCGATGAAGCTGCGTGGGAGAACAAGCATCGTCACCAATCGCACGAAGCTGAAATGGCTCGAAACAAAGCCAAATCGAAAGCCGAGGTCATGGAGATTCTTCGAAGCCAAGAATTGAGTCTTCGAGAACGCAAGCAAAACCATGACGTTCGCCTCGCAATGACCCTGTTTGAAACGGTTCAAGAGAAAAAACGAATGCGAAATCAGTAATTATCGATTTGATAGGATAAAATGAACCAGAAAAAACCCTGTTCCTATAGGGTAAATCAATAATACGGCCTTGTTCCAAGTCCGGCCATGGCCAGCGTACGCCCTGCAAATCTCAACAAAGCAATTGTCCTTGTAATCCTCATGATCACAATGACCCAAGTTGGATATCTCGATTCAATGAATTCGTGGACAAGCGATGAAGAAACGCTTGACTCAAATGATATTGTTGCAAAGACCTCTGCTGGAACATCTGTGATGTACGGGAACAATTCAACATGGACGCCTCGAGGCCCGATGCTTACGAGCGGATACCATGGTGGTGCAATTCTTGCAATTAGCGACGAAACGGTCTTGTTCATCTACCAAGAAAGTTACAATGCTGATTACTGCTTAGCCGCTTACAATCGCTACAATGAAACCTCGTGGACGCCAACGTTTGATACGCCAAGTGGAGATGAATGTTCCTTCGGTGTAGGCCCTTATTTCCTTGGAATGATCGGCGATACTGTGTTGTTATATTATGATGAAAGTAACACCCAATACGTAGGTGATTCGATTTATGCTTACTCGCTTGCAAACGATACGGTGTACAGAGCGTACCGATCTCCAGTCATCTCGTACCCTAAGGAATCCTCTTTCGGATCAGATGCGGTTATGATTGGAAATAATGTGTACATGAAGGAGTATCATTCTGGCGTTGGCTACAAAATAGGTGTCTTCAACTGGGACAACCAAACACATTGGACCTACGATTCCAACCTTCCGTCGAATTGCACTGATGATATGCAGCGTCTTCTCGTCGTCAGCGAGAGTAAGCTATTGACACATTGTGATACTGCAGTACAATCTGCCACAGACCCCTATATTTTCAACATTCAAAACGAAACAATGTACAAGATAAACGGTTTGGACGGAGCCACAGTCTACCCATTTTCACACCTTTCGGCCACATTGATCGGTACACAGTTGCTGTTTAGTGCGGACGGAAACAACGGTAATGGTCGCGAACCGTGGGTTTACGATTCAACGAACGATACTGCTTGGATGATTTCAGACCTGAGTTCGGGCACGGGCAATACATGTGTTGGGCGGACAATGCGTTCTGGAACCAAGGTTTTGCTTGGTTTGACATTGAACTGTCCTGGTGGGGGCAGCACTGAGAATCTCTATTGGTACGAATCCACAAACAACACCCTTTGGCAAGCAACATCATTTACCGCTTCAGATGTAGGAATCCAGAATATGGCTGAATTATCGAACGGAATTGTTGTGTTCATTGTTCGGTCAGGGGCGCTTAATATCGCCTCCTCGACGAAATTCTACAACCCAACCAACGGTTCAATTTGGGAAGAACCTGCCATGTGTCACAATACCCATGTAACTTCAGTAAATCTTTGTGGCGAGTTCATACTTAAGGAGGTCTACGGCAACACGATTTTTGGTATCGCTAAAATGAACGAGACGGGAACAACTACCGGGAAAAATAGAATGATTGCGTTCGATTTCTCAAATAAAACGATGCAGGTTTCATGGAATCTTGGCAATGCCCAAAGCCCCGAGCGGTCCCACGTTTACGCACGGGGCTTCGCAATTGGCGACCAACTGATGTACCCTTACAGGTGTGGGACTTCCGGTTCTACCACATGTGCTCGAGTGAACAATGGCACATCAATTAGCAATCTTGCGACAATGATTTGGTCGCCACCAGCCATCCGCGTAAGCGATGCTTGGAATCTCAGCAAAGGTGACCTTATTTCCTCTGGTGATCCAATGACGGGGGGCGTAGGAACCAAATATAATCCTGGTATAGGCGTCCAGAACTTGACGGCCAGTGTCGAAGGTGCCGAACTCCTCGTCGGCCAGGCCATGACCAACATCACCTTCCAGTACAACGCCAGTGCGGCAAGCGGCTCAGG
>JBMTJI010000030.1:0-18288 GCA_049438185.1 Candidatus Poseidoniaceae archaeon | reverse complement strand
GGTCCATCATGGTGGGTTTTGGTCCCGCCGACCTCGGTTCGAATCCGAGTCGGGCTACTTTCCACATACGCAACTTCATCAATCGCTTTCGTTTCGATGATACCATGGCAATTCAGAACATCGCCGTTCTTGGCGCGGGACAAATGGGAAATGGAATCACTCAAGTTGCAGCAGCAGCAGGTTACAATGTAACCATGGTCGATATTCAACAAGAATACGTTGACAAGGGTCTTGCTACCATTGAACGATCGCTTGGCAAACTTGTATCAAAAGAACGCATGACACAAGAGGATGCTGATGCAACACTCGCCCGCATCTCACTCTCAACCGATCGTGCTGACTGTGCGGATTGTGACCTCGTTGTCGAGGCCGTCCCTGAGATTGTTGATTTGAAGACATCCATCTTTGCTGAACTCGATTCGATCTGCAAGCCTGAAACCATTCTTGCTTCCAACACCTCCTCCATCTCAATCAGTACGATTGCAAATGCAACCAATCGTCCCGACAAGGTCATTGGCATGCACTTCATGAATCCAGTTCCAATCATGAAACTGGTTGAAGTCATCAACGGCGACAAGACCAGTACAGAAACCAATGCTGCGGTCATTGAAGCATCTGAGAGGATGGGTAAGATTGCTCTCTCGTGCAACGACTCACCAGGTTTCGTCTCCAACAGAATCCTCTGCCCAATGCTCAATGAAGCCATCCTCACGCTGCAGGAGGGCGTTGCAGAACCCGAAGCCATTGATGGCATCATGAAATTGGGAATGAACCATCCAATCGGACCACTTGCTCTCTCTGATCTAATCGGCCTCGATACCGTCCTTCACATCATGAACGTCCTCTATGAGGGGCTCAAGCAAGAGAAGTATGCACCTGCACCACTCCTCATCCAGATGGTTGAGGAAGGCAAACTCGGTCGAAAAACCGGACAAGGTTTCTACTCGTATTGAACTCAATCTTGTCCAACAAGCTTGTAGTTGTCCGAGAGAGGTGTTGCACCTGTCTCCATGGAGATGATCTGTCCATCCTTGAAGCGCATGAAGGAAAGCACAGCCTCGGAATCCGAATCGTTGGCAAAGTGCACAATCGAATGAGCGACACCGACTTCTTCGTTCTCAAACAAAATTCGATCGTTTTCAGAGGTGACATGTCCTGAACCTGCAAACTGCATCATGTCGGACTTCCCCATGGTCATCCCACCGACGTGCGGATTGAACACGAAATCTTCGTGAACAAGTGCATCCAGTGCTTCAGTATCTCCTTTTTCCCAGGCTTCGTTGTATGCGGCAATAATCGACATGAACCCAACTCAACCATCTAAGGTATAAGCAGGACGCTATATTTTAATGGGAAAAAATTCCAAAAAGCAAAGTTCATCCGAATTATTGTAAACTGAATGCGCCTAGAAGTTCCATGTCGAATTCTGGTACACCTGAAACAGCCATACCTCAAAACATAATCGCTCAACCTGCTGCTGTAATGATCAGTCAACCGATGCAACAAGTTCAGTTCAATCCGTATGTGAATCAATCCATGGTCGACCCTGTCACTGCCTTTGTTCGAACCATCAAGAGTTGGAATGGAGAAGGAAGAGCACAGCGCAGTGAGTATTGGTGGGGAGGAATAGCATACTCGTTTTGTATTGCAATTGTCTTCTCTATTTTGATGATTCCAGCAAGCTTCATGTTCATCGATTCTTCTTCGACTGAAAGCGATTTTGCTATGTTTTTCTTGTTGTTTACTGCGGTAATTTTGGTTTTATACATTCCAATCTTGAGTCAAACTATTCGACGATTGCATGATGCTGGCTATTCAGGCTGGTTCATTGCTCTCGGTTTGATTCCTTACCTCGGTGGCATCATTCTGTTCGTCTTGTGTGTATTACCTACCCAACCTCATCCGAACAAGTATGGTTGAGTTTTGGGTGTAGTCTTCCACATACCACGCAGACCCTTCGAAATTTCCGGAGGACATGGTATCCGGAATCAATTTGGAGGAACAATTTCTCGTCCATCGCTCATTTTAGCAAAGCGCCTTTGTTCTCGAGGATGAACGATGTCCGATGGACCCCATGGCCATCCACCAAATTCTGTTCGTCGATAGTCGCTGAACGCTTGATAGATCTCTTCAACGGTGTTCATCACGAACGGTCCATGTTGTGAAACGGGTTCTGCAATCGGTTTTCCTTGAAGAACAAGAACTCGAACATCTTCCTTGTCTGCTTCAAGAACTGTTGGAGCATCAGCATGCAACTCCATACCATACCTTGGCTTGAGTTTGTGCGATTCGACTGTGGCAGTGCCACCGTTGATGTGATACATCATGCGATTGGCTTCTGCTGATGCAGTAGGCAGTTCAACTGAACCTCCTGCTTTCACTGTGAGAATGTACAGAGCAACTTCGTTCTCTGGGTCGTTCGCCCATGATGCACTTGGAGCTGATGGGGCAACATGTTCGTTCCAACGTCCTGAAATGATGCGCACGTCCCCGCCATCCAGTTGGATGTGAGGAACTTCATGAGCCCAGATCATCTCGTATCCGGGTTCAGTCATCTTGTCTTTCGCAGGCAGATTAATCCAGATTTGAAACAAATCGAGTCTGTTTGGTTTGTCTTGATTGACCAGTGGAAACATTTCGGAATGTTGTAGTCCTGAGCCAGCCGTCATCCATTGAACATCACCGAATCCATAACGTCCTGTTGAACCACCTGAGTCGAAGTGATCAACAAGACCATCGAGAACCACTGTGATGGTTTCAAAACCGCGGTGTGGATGTGCAGGGAAACCCGGTACGACTTTTCCATGGTACATCTTCCAATCGTTGGCTTCATCAAAATCTGAGCCGATATGGCGACCAATAAGTGGCTCGTTTGGTCCTTGTAGTTCGTTTCCTTCAGGATACAGATCGAGATGGTGGACACAAAACAAGAATGGGTCAAGTGTGTTACGTACAAATCCCATCGGTCGGTTCGAGATGACAGCCTTGCCCATGGATGATTACTAGGAGAGATGTTCTTTAATCGTTGTATGAAATTTCAAAATGAACATTTGAATAGGGCAGTTTCACGATTTGTACCATGGAACATGACGAAGTATACCAACGCATTACATCCATTCTTGATGGTGAAGACGACTGGGTCACTGCGATGGCCACCGTTACGTGTGAATTACACAACGCCTTCGATCACTATCATTGGACTGGATTTTATCGAACAACATCGCCTGGTATGCTCAAAATTGGTCCGTATCAAGGTGGACACGGATGTCTTGTCATTCCATTCGACAAAGGTATCTGCGGAGCTGCTGCACGGACGGGAAAGACACAAGACGTACCCGACGTCCATGCTCGACCTGAGCATATCGCATGCAGTTCAAGCACCAACAGTGAAATTGTTGTACCCGTTAAGAACGCAAATGGAGAGGTTGTCGCTGTTCTCGACATCGACTCAGATGATTATGCTGCATTCTCACCACAGGATATTGAGCTCACCGAACGTGTCTGTGAATGGCTAGGAATGACATACCATTGAAATAGATTCGAGAAGATTTATCTCACTTCTTGAGTGGTTGTTTATCATGGCCTACCCAGGAGATCTCTTGCATGGATTGCAGGGTCTCCCTAAACTTGCTCTATCCTATATTTTTCGAGGTATGGATACAATAAATCCTGTAGAATCGAAAGATGAACGGATCCGAATGCTGAAACGTGTGGAATTCTACTCCGTTGTCGAAGCAGGTGCCTTGGGTCTCTTGTCTGGACTGATTCTGTTGCTTGTGACCATATGGATGGAATCCTATCGTGGTATGATTTTTGAAAATACGTTCTGGGATGGAATAGCGATTCTTGGCATCATCATCGCCTTTGGTGTTGTTATCACCATGGCAGAATTAACGGTGATGTACTTTCTTTCCCTTCGGAATGCTCGAATGATTGCATCATTGAACGATCAGTCCACATCGGCCGAGGACATCGATGAACAGGTCATGGTTGCACTGGTCAATGCTGGATTGCAAACCCCAAACAATACTGGTGAATTCTTTGGAATTAATCCCAGAAAACACATCTCAAGATGGCAAGTTGTCTTTGCTGCAATTTTCCTCAAGACAAAGGTTTCAGGTTCGAGAGCGATCATCAAGATGATGTGGAAGCGCTTTGCAATCCGGGTCTTTGGTCGTACCGTATCGAGAGGAGCGCTTGAGTTAGCATCGCTTCCTGTCTTCGCATTTTGGAACATGTGGGTCATGCGTTCAACCATTCGTGAATTACGGATGCGGAGTGAAATGCCTCTGCGAGAAGACGAACTTGTAGCGTACATCAGCGTGGATTCAAACGATTCATCGGGTCTCTGTTTGGACACCATAGAAGAACATATTTTCTGTCTTGGTGATGTCCACCCCAACGTCGAGCGATTGTTCAAACGCATTTACGAAGACAACAGCCTCCAGGTTTGGGAATCAACGACAGAACAGCGCTTTGCAGAACGTCCACTCGACCAGTATTCACAAGCGCAACTTCATCTCGCCGTTCGAACCCTTTTGGTAACCATGGCCATCGATCCACGATCACGCAGGAAACAAAACAGACTGTTGAAGGAGCTTCTTGACAAGTGTGAGGAACCAATCGAAGTGAGGCCTTACGACATTACCAATGCTATTCTCGACGGAAAGGATTTCCCTCGATGGGCTGCCTGATTGTAATCAAAATCGATGCATGGTCTCGAGCAAGTTCTTTTGTAGTATATTCTGTGTTTTCAACGCATGAACGGTGGTGAATTAACGTCAAGCAATGATGGTTTCTTTCAGTCACCGAAATTGATTAGCATGGTTTTGCTGATTGTCTTCATGATTGGCCTGAGTGCTGGTGCCATCCTCACCGGAGACAACTTGTTAGGCAAGTCCGATGATCGCCCATTCCAAATCTCCGTCGATAGTACGGTTGGAGTGAACCAATTCATTCTCATCGAAGTCGATGAAGGCGACAACGACGAAGAAGTCATCATCGAACGTATCTTCCACGTCTTCACATTTGAGGCAACAGACCGTGGTGGTCTGATTACATGGGATTTTGGCGATGGTTCTACAGCAACCGGAGCGGATACAACACATACGTTTGAGACCCCAGGGATCCACATCGTCGAAGCAACAGAATCCATCAATGGAGAAGTAACAACACAAACGATGACGGTCACCGTTCACTTGGAATCAGAGGCTGAAGTTGACAATATGGAGTGTGTGTGTGCACCAACTGCAAAGGACACCATTATTCCACTCTCCGATCACGTAGGCACCTCAACATTGGAGGGATTTGTCCGTGTTGAGCACGATGGTAGTAGCGAGTCCTGTTCCTTGCGTAATCCACTGCAAGAGTGTCACGTTCGGGTTATCCTGCAACGCCTCTCCAATGGGGACGTTGTTGAACAGTCCATTTTGTTCGACGATACCTTCCGCAGCAACGAACATGTGGTTGATTTCAACCTTGAAGATGTGAACCTTGGACAAGGAGAACGGCTACAGTTACGACTTGAAACCGATCAGGTTCGAGATTGGCATAAGCCAACTGCTGCATGGTCAACAACGGCACCAATTCTCGATGTTTCCCTGTGATGACTTAATCAATCTCCTGTACCATCAAAGTTCGTGAATTGATTTTGAGCAAGACAGAAGTGATTGCTCCAAGGAGTAAGATGCCAACGTAAAACAAGGAAGCAGTGCTTAACATGACGAAGTACTCGGTAAAGTATAATCCTGCCCAATATGCAGCAGCATGACTGAGAAGGAAGAAGGAAACCAACGATAACGTGTCTTCAATACCAACTTCCTCACCTAAGCGGTAGAGCATAAAGCCCAGGGCATAAAGCGGTGGGAACAAGATCATCATCCCCATCCATGCGATTGAAGGGTCTGAACGTGCCCCAAAGAAGCCTCCTGTAACGATAACCTTGCTTGGATTGAATTCGAGCAGACCCAACGGTGTGAGGAGAGAAAAATTGTACCAGATGCAATACAAGAGTGATATCGCTAGCGTGGCTTTTGCAACACGGTTGTGGAGAGATGATTGTTCAATCATTGGTGATTCATTGATTATTCCAATCAACTTCGGTAGCATTCGTCCAAAGAAGAGAGTGGTAAATGCTGGGAAGTAACCCCACGTTGACCCTACCCAGGCGAGGAGTATGATCTCCGAAGGGAAGAGGCCAAGGCAATCTCGAAACCACGTCCGCAGGTAGGGTAGGAACGAAGCGATAGCGCATAACAACATCAGACAAATCAAAACCCAATCAAAGCGTGTTGATTGAACAGCTGATAAACTGAATATTGAGAAAAGAACTACGATTTGCACCCATTGTATGTTGAAACTTCCTTCGTTCTTTTTGGTATTCAGTAAGAACGCAAAGAGCGTCACGATGAGGAATGAAGAGACAAGGCTTGATGGAATGGATGAGAGAACAATGCGTTGCATTGGTTTGTAAAGAAGGTCGATGTTGACCAATGCTTGCAATGAGAGTCCAGTGAAAAAGCGAGGCATGTAATCGATAAGTTGGTAAAAATAAAGGAAAAAGAAGACGTAAAGTAGTCCTCTTTCCGATGTCGTGAAGCGTTCCTTGCTCAATTGCACGAGGTAGATACCAAACGGAGCTGCTGCAATGGTGATCATTGAAAATCGCATTTCTGGATAAAAGAACAGAAGTATCGACAATCCAACGATCACCAATGGAATTTCATTCCGATGACGAAAGTTCTTGTTGACAATGAAATAAAGTGCAATCAACAAGACGGTGAACGAACCGAGAATCTTACGAATCCACCGACCTGAAAAGGCTTCACTGGCATCCCTCAATTCGAAAAGGAACAGATACAATCCAATGGCAAAAGCCACCAAGGATGCGATTTGAAATCGACTCGATGTTACTGAAACAAGTCCTGAAGGCATAAAGCGATACATCATATAGAAAATCGAACAACTCAGAATTACGGTCAAAAGGATTGGAACGAGGGGGATAGAAACGAGATCATCCCCCAATACGTCCCAGTCAGGTTGCTCGCCTAAACCTTCCAAACCAGTACCGAATTCCTCCTCAACCAGTTCATTGTATGCAAGAACATTCATCCAATTCCATTGTTCAATGAGATCTTGCTGTTCAGCATCAACATCCAACGCTCCAATCGGGATTTTGGCATCGCTGGTCACTGGTAGGTCGAGTTTCAACAACGCTGAAAGGAGCATGGAAATGTCTCGTTGTTCCATCGGTTCGTTGAGTATTGTTGGTGTGCGAATTCCTTGTCCGTGAGCGAAAAGGTAGACTTCTTCCGCAACTGCACCAGTTCCAAGTGCATGACCCCCGTATTTGGTGAGTCCATGATCGGCTGTGAGGATCACAGTCCAGTTCTCTGGTGCATCACGGAATATTGCTTCTAATTGGCCATCAAGTTCTTGCATTCGCTCCTTGTATTTGATGGATTCAAGGCCGTAAATGTGAGCAGCGTGATCTGTTCCGCCAAGATGGCTGATCATGAGATGGTGTTCACTCGATTCAAGCCATTCCTCTACCACGCCCAATGCTTCATTATCTGCCTCGCGTATGTCCTCAAACCCATAATCTCCAGATGTACGATGCGTAAACATAGCATCAGGATAGAGATTGTTCCATACGTAAAATCCAGAGAAGGCAACCGAATCTCCGCGGAATGCTGCATGATAAAATGGATCGTTCTTGACTTCGTTGCTCACTTCCCAATTTCGAATGGCATCCAATGGAGAAGCGTGACGTCCCGTGGCCATCTCTTTGACACACGCACCAGTCAGAGTCAATTCAGAGGTTTCTACAGGAATTTTTACCCCATACGAATCGAATGATGCTATGAATGGCATCATCTCTGGGTCATCGAAGACTGTCCTTGGAACACCATCGACAACAATCAACAAGACATGGTCTGTGAGTTGTTCAAGTTCATCCGGTGCTGGTGTTGTATCTTCTGAAAATGGGCCAGAAGAGAGAATTCCCGGAAGAGACGCTCCGATGAGGAACAAGGCACTGAAACTCATCGCGAGAATAAGTTTCATCGAGGAAGATACCACGAACACAGTGCGAAGGACTTGCTCATTTAATGTTGCCAATGATTTGATGCTGAATGTATCTTCCGTGAAAAGAACCTACTGTGCGGGAAGATGTTTCTGCTCAGCGTTGATGTTTGTGATTTCGTTGAGAATTGTTCATTAACTGTTGTCCAGCGTAAGTTCGTATGAGTAAATTCACTGTGCTTGAATTATTTGCAGGCGCAGGAGGCATGGCTCTTGGATTCGAGAGAGCAGGGCTTGAGAGCGTAGCCCTCGTTGAGATCGATAAAGATGCGTGCGCAACTCTAAGGAAAAATCGTCCTGAATGGAATGTTCTTCACCAAGATGTTTCAGAAGTAGATTTTACCAAGTTCGACGTTGATGTGGTGACCGGTGGATTTCCCTGTCAAGCGTTTAGTTACGCTGGCAAAGGACTTGGGTTCGAGGATACCAGAGGAACATTGTTTTTTGAATTTGCAAGAGCAATTAAGGAAGCAAAACCAAAGATATTTGTTGGTGAGAACGTTGAAGGTTTGAAAAACCACGATGATGGTAGAACATTGCGAACGATGGTAAAAGTGCTTACAGATTTAGGTTATGACCTTCAAATGAAAGTTTTGAATGCAACGGATTACTCTGTAGCCCAGAAGCGTAAACGAGTGTTCCTCATTGGGACACTACCTGGTTATCATTTCGTTTATCCCACTCCACATGACAAGAAAATTGTTCTTCGAGATGCTCTCAAGGATGTACCACCCTCCAAGGGAACAACATTTTCTCAAAAGCGATACAATGTGCTTAAGTTGGTACCACCGGGAGGATGTTGGGTCGATCTCCCACTTGAAATTCAAAAGGAATTCATGGGCGCGAGTTTCCACAGTGGAGGAGGAAAGCGAGGCATGGCTCGACGGATTTCATGGGATGAAGCGTGCCTTACGCTCACAACCTCTCCAAGTCAAAAACAAACCGAACGCTGCCATCCTGAGGAGACACGACCGTTTACAATACGAGAATATGCACGTATCCAGGCGTTTCCAGATGAATGGTTCTTCGAAGGGAGTATCACGTCTTCGTACAAACAAATCGGAAATGCTGTCGCAGTCAATGTTGCTGAAGCCGTTGGCCAGCAAGTTATCGAGTCACTGGAGAACCCTATTGGGGATGGGAAATCCATTACTACGCCCTACACACTGAAACCCGAAGCAAGACAAATCGGTCTGTTTGGCAACGTAGAGCAGAAATTGATTCAAGCAATCCATAACTCTGATTTGCACGAATTCAAAGTAGAAATTACAGAAAAAGTCATCAAAGACAAATTGAAGCAACCATTGAATATCAATTCTCCCACTTCTTTATTAATTGACAATGCAGATGAATTCCTAAAGAAAAAGGCGGAAGGATGGTTAAAAACCGCAAGCGGCGTGTACCTCGCTAGGGTTGTAGCGGCTGCATCGAACAGAACGGGTTGGGAATTTTGCGGATGCGATTCAGGTAAGAAGAATTCAGTCAAGAATGTATCACGTGGAACCTGTGTCCAAATGAAAACCCAAAGTGGCACTACAAACGATGACAGTAAACTTGGAAGCAAGGTCAAAAAAAACCAGATGCATGAAGAAGATGGTTTGAACATTGACTCCTTAGTCTTCTTTGAGGATGTTTCCTTGAAGCAAATCAAACTGCATTTTGGACTCGTTAAAGAGGATGTGGAAATGATCAAGAAATTCTTTTTCCAACAGTGCAGGGAAGCAAAGGATGCCTACATATTGAGAATGAAGGAGCATCCGGATTTCGCAGATGTGCTGGAAAAAATAAGCCCCTACTTTAAATAACCCCCAGCTTTACTAAAAGACAGGTGATGTGTTTGAACAATAGTGAGGCGACAAAGGCATCAGATGCGCGAATTAATACCATGATTACGCCAGACAAAATCAAGAAATGGAAGGCTAAAATCAAGAAACTTTCCAACCCAGTTTTTGATGGTAGCGTGAACGTCAATATTCTTCCTGTGTCGCAAGATCCTTTGTCCGAAATCATCACCGACATTTGTCGACAAGCATCCGGAGTAGCTTCTGGACTCTATCTTGAAGACTTGATCCCTCTATGCAATCCTCAATATCGGAGATCGGCCACTGGATCTGGGCATGATATTCACATTCCAAACAAGATTGCCGTCGATGTCAAAATGTCGACCGAGACGGTCAAAAAAGGTGACAAGAAGAAAGTCTCAAGGTCATTGGTTGAAAAAAGTGAAGCCTTTGAAGAATGCTTTTGGGTTGAGTTCTTTGGAAATTCGAAAGAAGAAGAAATTGATGGCGTGATGTGGTACTCAGGAGCTGCAGCTCATCGGCGTCTAGGTCTAACAAAATCACATGTTCAATGGATCGCAAGACACGTCGGTGACTTTCGTAAGAGAGCATTCAAAGAGATTGGTGCCGCTTTACGCTAAATGTTCGGCTTAACCTGTTTGAACACCGAGAACTGGAGTGCTCGTATCGCGAAACTATCTGCAAACACCATGGTGCGGGTATAGTTGATTTATTTCGACAATGCCGTGTTTACCAAATGGATGATGTCTAAAAAATCATGTGTAGGAATCGCATGGTGTTCTGCTGCAGGAAGTGGTATATCGTGAACAAGGTTATGGAGGGCGAGAAACTCGGCATGATATGAACCGTTCACATGCACTGTTCACATTGCTCGTTGCCATGATGATGATTCCCCTTTCAGGGTGCGTAAGCGATGGCTCCAACGGTGTTGATGGAGTCCAAGGGACTCAGGGAGAAAAGGGCGAGCAGGGCGCAACCGGTTCGGATGGGCTTGCCGGTTTGGACGGGGTCAACGGGACCAACGGCACCGACGGTGTTGACGGCGTTGACGGAAAAACCACCCTCATTCAGACCTTTATCGAATATCCTGGCGAGTTTTGTGCCGAAGGGGGAGTGGGCCTTCACGTCGGTATTGACGACGACAACGACGCCTATCTTTCCATTGACGAAGTTGACGAGACCGTCTACGTGTGCGATGGTGCAGACGGAACCGATGGGAGCTCCAACGACGGCGCCACCTCCGCGATGATGCTGAGTGATTCCATTCGTCTGAGCAAATCCGACGGATGTCCTGCTGGTGGTCGTCTGATGGCGTTCGGTTTGGACAACGGCGACAACGGTGGTACAGCTGGTAACGGCGCGTTGGAGTCGGGGGAAATCGACGACCAAACCACGTACTGCAGTGTGCAACTGGTGAATTTTGTTCACGACGCTCGTCCTGGAACCATCGGCGGCAAGCCCGTGGCCTATCAAGGCATGAAATTGACCGTTGAGGACACCCTCTACTTCGCCGCAGATGACGGTGTACACGGGTACGAGCTTTGGGGTTACAACACCACCACCGATGAAATGTGGATGGTGGCCGATATTCGGCAAGGTGCCGGGGGTAGTTTCCCAGGTAGTTGGCTGGCCATACAGCACGGTTCACAAATTTTCTTCAGTGCCTACACCGATGACAACGGTACAGAATTGTGGGTGCACGACCACAGCACGGGCGCGACATGGATGGCCGCCAACCTCGGGATGGATCAGCCATCCCCTATGGGAAGCAACCCCGGCGATGACATCGAAATCATGTACGGCGACACGCTGTATTTCTCTGCCTTCACCCACCAATATGCAACAGAACTCTGGGCCTACAATACCATCACCCAAAACTCATGGTTGGTGAAGGACATCCATATGGGTAGTTCAGCCAACCCGGGCTGGTACATGCACTTCATTCACGACGACGTACTCTACTTCACCGCTCGAGATATCGGCAATGTTCACGACCTTTGGGGACACAATAAGTCCAACGGAACCACGTGGAAGGAGGCCGCTTTTGGCACGGACCCCAACACTCACCCCGGGAATTATATGGATCACCTCATTGGTGATACCGTGTATTTTGATGCCTTGACGCCGGTGGGGCGCGAACTCATGGCCTACAATCTCCTCAACCACACCTCGTGGTTAGTCCATGATTTGGAACCCGGCATGGTAGGCAGCGACCCCGGCGAGCACATGTCACTGGTCGTTGGTGATGTGTTGCTGTTCGATACATCCGACGACAGTCTGTGGGCTCATGACACGTCAAACGGTTCCACTTGGCGTGTCATGCAGCATGTGGGCACAAATCCTGGCGAAGGTGCGCATGAAACCGTCGTCGGCAACACGGCGTTCTTCCGAGCACAGGACAGCCCAGGTGGTGCGGAGTTGTGGGCGTTCAGCGCAGAGACAGGTGCCGCTTGGCGTGCGGCAGACATCGTTCCGGGTTCGGACGGAAGCATGCCGGGCCAAAACATGATGGTCGGCATCAGTGGCGTGCTCTACTTCGACGCTTCCAGCCACAGCACCGGTCGAGAATTATGGGCGCACGACCCTGCAGACGGTTCAACATGGGTGGTGTTGGACATCGAACACGACGGCACCAACTACACCACACCCGATCCTTCCTCCAACCCCGCCCGCAGTTTCTGGGCTCTGCACAACGGTTGCCTGTTCTTTGATGCCTACGAAAGCGAGACCGGTCGAGAGATGTGGAAGATGTGTTTTGAACACACCATCACCTACGGTGTTTAGTTCTACTTTCTATAGGATGGTGCTCGTACCGGGAAACTATCTGCAAACACCATGGCAATTGAATATAGATGGAAAATTGCTTCTCCTGCAAGCGATTGGTAACACAAAACAATCCATCATTGACTGCATCGGAAAAAGATTAAACCAACATGTGAACTTTCACAGAGCGTGGACGAAAAGGGACAGGTAGAATCTGCGTTTTGGAACGGTCCCGTGGAAGACAAACCCGAACTACATAACTTATCGAAAGAACAGCTAAGGGAACTTTCTGAAAAATGGGAATATGAGGAAAATCAAAGGCAAGAGAAATTGAACAATGAATGGAAAGACAAAGTTCCCGATGATATGATTATGATACGGGACGAAATACAATATTCAAGGTATGTGTTCCTTGGATGCACTGCCCTGTATCTCTTGATGACCATTTCAGACGGTGATGCATCACCAATCTCACCCCTACAAGAACAAATTTGGCCACTCGTCATCGTCGCATTACTTTTACCGCTTCAATTCCTTACTTCTCGCCAATATCGGGAGGTACGGTGGTATGGTGAGGAAATGACAGCGGTAATCTATCGCAAATGGGGGGACTGCTTCGTCGCTTCCGCAACCAAACTTGAACAAGGGGATGAACTCGTACTCAATTCGGAAACTGCATGGAGTGATGATGGATTTCACGACGTGACAAGTGTGAATTTTCACGACGGTTCGCATGCATCGAGAAAGCACACCAATTACTGGATCGAGGTTCATCGTGGTGGACAACGACACGACATCTTCGGTGACGATTGGAATAACAAACGTCACCTTTTAGCGACCATTGATTTCCTGCAACAAAAAATCTCTCAATGATTGCCATTGACGAATTCGTGCATTACAAGTCATTTTCATCAAGTGCTCGTACCGGGAAACTATCTGCAAATACCATGGTGTGATGTTATTGAGTAGGACCTCACTTTTTGAGTTCATTCCCAAAACGGTCGGTTTCCATCATTGGTTGCTTCCTCTGAAATCACAGGAGGAGTCTGTTCAGTGAGTTCCTTCCAACCACCTTCAATGAAAAATTCTCGAAAACGCTCACTCAATTCCAGTGCATGTGTCTTATTCTTCGCTTTCAACACCAACATCCTCTGCACGTCGTAAGCAGGGTCATTACCATAATTCCATTTCATCTGTTTGTTACCGTGGTTGTTAACCAAATACCGAGGTTCCACTTGCAATTCAGAGGGCAATGTGCTCTGATCTGTCTTCAGAAAGCGCTTTCCAAGATGGGTGAAATAGCGTTCATTACCGACCAGTCTTTTTTCGACTAATCGAACTTGGTACTGAGTGACATAGCCTCCACCACCACCACCCTCACCTCCACCGCCTTGCAGATTTTCGTACTCAACGACAACAACCTCCAGGTTCTCGTGAGTAAATTGTGCCGTTGATTCGAGGGTATTGATCTTGGAATTTTCGAGCGTTCGCTTGTTACGTTTCATGACAGTATAGGACAAATCAGACAGTGTAATCCTTCTCACGTTACTGTTGATCGTCATCAGATGTGCCAGTAGACAACTCACTCCTAAGACGATTGGGGTGGTGAAAAAGAGAATTAGATAATTTCCAATAAATAGTGGGAACAAAATGAAAGGAGAGAAAAAAAACATCAACACAACCATTGCCAACGCTGTGCTGTTGTATTCAACATTCTCAATTGACTCTGTTTCCGTATCGTAGGACCATCCTGTTGCTTCCAGCCAATCCATGATAGGTGTCACTCTTTGCATTAAATAAAATTTAATTTATAGACGCACGAACGCAAGCACGAATTTTACACAAATTTCAACTTATCAATTGATTGCTGAATGCTCGTACCGGGATTTGAACCCGGGTCAAAGGAATGAGAGTCCTTTATGATGGGCCACTACACCATACGAGCGTGGTAGTTTTGCCTACATCGTCCTCTATTTAGAAATGGCGTCCTTGATGAATGACGTATCGTTCACTTTTCGTTTTCTCACTAAGGAGGGAAACGGGATACTGTTCTACGGTTTTACTTTCACTTTTCGTTCACCTCTTAATTTTCTGTTGATATACGGCCGCCTGAGAATCTCGCTCCATGAACAACAACGTTCCAACAAACTTTGCTGATCTGACAGCAACGCAAACCAGTACTGAGGAGCCCCTCTGGTACCACCGAACAACGACAGTGTACGCTTCTGGAAGCGGGAAACTACCCGATCGAAGCAAGGACATGACATGGACGCCATGGCACCAGCCAGGACAAACAACAGTTCCAATCGTCACTACGAGTATTCGTAACCTCATCAAGCGAGCTGCCCTTCGAGGTGAGGCCTGATGTCGAGAACCAAGCGCTTGCGAGATGCCATTGACGAGTATCTTGAATCCGTTGAAGAAGCGAACACCAATGATATCCTCGATCACGTTAACCAGCGTTTCCGCTGGGGTGCAACCATGAACCAACTTGGCAATGTACTTGCACGTGACCGTCGTTTCATCAAAGTAGGTTTTGATGAAAACACCGATATCGGTGGCTTCCGAATGCGTGTCTGTGTTTGGGCTCGTGCAACTGCCTGAAAGAAAAGGAACAAGTGTTAACGACCCTTGGCTGAACCATGGCCAACAAACTCGTTGCATCGATTCAGTTGATGCGTATCAAGAATCTTGGTTTGGCCTTGATAGCGACTCCGCTCGGCGCCGCGTTTGCGCTGCTTGATTTTGAAGCACTGCTCGATTATCCAGAGGTTGCGTTAGCAACATTGTCCGTTCTTTTTTTCATGGCAGCAGGAAATGCTCTGAATGATCTTAGCGATGTTGAAATCGATAGAATTGCGCATCCGGATCGACCACTCGCCAACCAAATAATCACCATCGGTGAGGCAAAGGCGTTGATTGGTTTTCTCTCGATGATGAGCCTTGCATCACTCTTCGCTTGTGCACACTTGATGGATGGCGGACAAGAATACACTGTTGGAATATATGCCCTGGCAGTGCTTCTCATGCTCACGTACGATCATGGACCAAGGACGAAACAGAAAGGATTGATTGGCAACATTTCCATCTCATTCCTTGTGGCGGCTGTCGTTCTCTACGGCGCCTCCTCTATAGAGGGATTAAGCGTGGCTCTTTGTTGGTATGTTGCAGGAGTTGTGTTCTTTGTCAACTTGGCTCGTGAGATCATCAAAGACTGCCAGGATATGGAAGCGGATTCTGGTTCGAGAGAAACATTACCAATGAAGATTGGAAAGGAAAACTGTCGAATGATTGCTTATGTTCTCACACTTGTTGGGATTGTCTTCCTCTACATACCCTATTGGCAAGGACCATTTTCCTTTGGGCAATTGGTATTGCAATCCCCTGCAATCTTCATTCTCATGAGTTTGAATGGACCAATGTGGAAAGGTGAAGATTACGTTGCAGCAACTCGACTTCGAATTGCTATGCTCCTTGGTCTGCTTAGCTTTATTGTAACAATTCTTGTCTAGACGAGTCCCATGAATTCACCCATTGCATCCCATGCCTCAGGTGCGATAAAATAGCATAAAAGAGACATTTGTGCCCACATACGATTTTCTGCTTGATCGAAGACAATTGAATGCTCATGATCCATAACCCAATCTGTTACTTCATCACCACGATGAGCCGGTAGGCAATGCATGAAACGCCATTCATCATCCATACCCGAAACCATTTCTTCATTCACTTGATATCCAGCAAACGACTTCATTTTGTCTTCAAGATGCTCTTCGCCCATAGAAATGAAAACATCGGTATAGACGACATGGGCCTCTTTGACGGCTTCTTTCGGGTCAATCGTTCGTGTTAATTCTGAGCCATGCTCATTGGCGTACGACATAGAGCGTTCGACGACATCTTCTGCTGGCTCATAACCTTCAGGAACAGCATATCGGAAATCGATCCCAAGCATCGTACAAGCAAGCATCAAATCGTGGAGTACGTTGTTTCCGTCACCAACCCAACTCACAACCAAGTTCTCTCGATCCGTAAAATGTTCCATGACGGTCATCAAATCTGCAGCGGCTTGACAAGGATGATGTTTTGCAGATAAAGCATTCAAGACTGGAACAGTAGCATGTTTTGCAAGTTCTGTTACGTCGTCATGACCAAAACATCGGTACGTCATTCCACCAAGGAAACGTGAAAGAACCTGTGAAGTATCTCCAACAGTCTCAGACTTCCCAAGTTGAATATCGTTCTTCAACAATGTTAGTGCATTACCTCCAAGTCTGTGAATACCAACTTCGAAAGAAACGCGTGTGCGTGTAGATGGCTTTTCGTAGATTGATCCAATCGTCATCGTATCCAAAGGCATGAAATTTAGAGCAACTTCGTCTCCTTGTTTCCACAATCGTTTGAATTCGATTGCCCAATTGAGAATTTGCTGAAAGTCTTCTTTGACGTCATCAATGGCGAGCAGATGGTTGACCATGAGCAACGGTCATCGAGACAGATTACAATGTTTTTCAAACAAAATCGTCAACATCTTTCTCATGTTCGATGTCGCTAGCGAATCCGTCTCTCGCATCGTTCATACCACCAAACATAGCCTGCGCAAAGGTGAGGATGTCTGCAAGACCTTCCTCTAATTCACTTGAGAGAGGAGTCAAGCCTGGACTTTGAGCGAATTGTTGCATCAATCGCAGTTGATTGATTGCGAATTCGGTTCGTTGCCCACCTGCCTCATCATAGAGTGCCATTTCAAGAATTTCCAATCGTTCTGACCATTCCAGAATCTTGTCGAGTTCATCAGGATCGAGGAGGTCACTCTTCGAAAGGAAATTTTTCGTTGGGAGTCCAAGTCGAAACTCCACAATTGAAGAAAGAAGCATTTGAGAAACAAACCCTGACGGGGAACGTGAAAGCATTGGGTCAAACAAGTAAATGATTGCTGACTGTTCTCGACCAAGAACCTCAATCAGGTGGTTGCTGGCCTCACGGAATGCAAACAATTCAACTTGGCCTGGCGTATCGACAATCATCATTTCTCCCGACAGAGCATGGAGTTGCTCGGCTACATCACCAGCCTGTGAGGCAAGAAGGTCAGCAGCAAGAATCTGAGCTCCGTTCGGACCAAGATCATACTCAGTCATGACCTCTGTTAATGAAATCAAATCACGAACGTCAAATTCAGCATCATAATGCACACGTTCTGCACCGGGATCAAGATTGACTGCGATAACATCTGTCTCAAGGAAACGAGACCATCGCTGAAACGAGGTTACGAGAGAGGATTTTCCAGCACCTGCTGTTCCAACCACAAACAACACTGGTGGGGTGCCACTATCTTGTCCGACCATGTCGAATCCTCATGCCCAACATACATGAAGTAAGCGCCAAAAGCGTCTTGTGCAGCAAAACTAACCAACAGAACGGTTATGTGCTAGACATCAATGGCAAGGATGCACATTGCCGCACGGAGGAGAGAAAATGACTGACGATGAAACAAACAAACCTGATGCACCACCCGGTATGCCACCTATGCCACCTATGCCACCTATGCCACCAATGAACGATGCACCACCTGCTCCTCCTGGCATGCCACCAATGCCACCAATGCCTGAAGCACCTCCGGCTCCTCCAGAAATGCCACCTA
>JBMTJI010000029.1:0-20542 GCA_049438185.1 Candidatus Poseidoniaceae archaeon | reverse complement strand
TTCACTCACGTTACTTGTAAACTATCGGTCTCGAGTTGTATTTAGGATTGGAAGTTTCTGCCTCCCATATTCACGCGCGATTTCCAGCGCACGCTACTCTCTTACAGTCACGTGGTCATATCAGGTATGGTTACGGGACTTTCACCCTCTCTGGCTGTGCCGTTCCAGGCAACTTCACCTTCTCTGACTTAGACAAAAGACTGCAAACCACATCTCCCTCACTTTCGAGTCGGGATTCGGCTTGTCCTGATCCGTTTTCATTCGCCACTACTCACGGAATCTCTGTTGATTTCATTTCCTCCCCCTACTAAGATGCTTCAATTCGGGGGGTTCCCTATCGCATCGCGATTGTTTCCGAAGAAACAGGAAGTCCCATTCAGCCATCTGCGGATCCAAGACATTCTTGCGTCTCCCCGCAGCTTATCGCAGCTTGTCACGACCTTCATCGGCACTCGAGCCGAGCGATCCCCCAGTTGGGTTGTAGCATCACATGTATGTATTCCACACCATGCGAGTAACCCTTCGGTATCTAAACATGCCAATTCGGCTTCCACAGAAAACCACCTCCCCGAGGGATGGTTCTCCTCAGCCCTTCCCCCGACAGCAGTTGCCGAGGTGCTAAGCAACCTTCCGACCTACCTCACGTATATGAAGAAATCGGATGCCGACTTGCCTTCAAATCAGCCCATGGGGCTTAAATTATGGTCAAAGCGAAGGCAGTTTGAGCAGATTCTGAGAAACCAGTGGTTCTCCTTGAATCGAGGCTAACATGCTTTTCGCTTCCCCGTACTGTCCGAGTTGGGCTAATATTGCAGCATGGAGATTCACGAAATGTGGTAGAGATTTATCGTCCTCTGAGACCATTTCCATGAGCCCAAGGGCTTTCTCTTCCCGTCCGCTCAAAAGTAGTGCTTGGGTCAGATTGTACAACGGCTCAGATCCTTCGGGTTGCGCACGCACAGCTTCCCTCAAGGACAAGATCGCAGCCTCAAATTGTGTCGCAGCATTGGAAACGTCAACAGGGTCTGCTGATTCTTGCATTGTAGTTGCAACTTGGAGCAGTGAAATACCATAATTGTTCATTGCACCAACATCCTGTGGAACGCTTGAAAGAACACGTTGGAAGGAACGTGCTGCCCCACGCCAATCACCTCTTCCAATCGACATGAATCCTCCTTCGACAAGGGACTTGAGTTCCTCATTACTTGAGGCATGAACAGTCATCGCTCGTGCTGGGTGGAGGTCAAAAGGCGAGAACGTTTTCTCTGCATATTCAACGACTTCGGGTGGTTCAAAGGAATCAACAGCCCCATGGTCAACATGTACCACCGTATCCTCAAGATCTGAAAAGACGACTTCGATGACATCATCTTCTTCTGCGAAGAATTCGTATTGTACCGTTTCATCAACTGGAATGTCTGGTTGGTTTACTTCGACTGGAGTCGCTTCAACAAGTGGAATGGCTGTAATTCGAATCGGCGCAACCTCAATTGGAATTGGCTCAACGTTTGGAGTTGGCTCAACATTGGTAGAATTCAACTCTGGCAGACTTGGAATCGGTACTGATTCTTCAACAACGTCGATTTCATCTAGGGTCTCTGCTGAATGGTCGTGATGCTCTTGGGTCTCAATCATCACTTCAATGGTTTGATTTGGCGCTACCGGATCGGTTTCATTCGATGGTTCAACATCAAAAGGGATTCCATCCCTATGACTACCAATACCGAACGGAAGTCGAGAGACATTTGTCATGGATTCGCCACCAAAGCCGAACGGAAGCGAAGACGTCGGTTCGGGTTCCTTCTCCTCAACTGGACGCTCCATACCTTCCAAATCATACCAAGCATCAGCTGCCTCATCCAAGCCTGGGACTTCTGTAGGAAGAACCATTTCAGCATCCTGGAAATCTTCAGACCGCTTTTGGATTTGCGAACCACAAGCAGGACAAGACCCCCCGGCGAGATACAGAATACCGCAGACTCCGCATTCGTTCATGGTGACCCCATCGACCCTTCGGGTTCAGGTTCTTCAATCCAACGCCTTGACGTGTCTACTCTTCGCCATCAAGAGCAGTATCTGCTTTGCCGGAGGAGATTACAACGGACTTGATAGCAGAGATGATTTCTACAGCGTCATCGTCAACCAATGCTTCCGCTGGTGATTTCCCTTTGGCACGTCCACGAGAATATTGGGCGATAATGCCTATGAGAGCGATACAGGTTAGAGCAATCTTCCAGGTTGTTCCACCGTCTTCTCCGCCAACAACATAGACAAGGAGCATGTAGAACGTGACAATAAAAGTAGAGAGAATCATAACAGGGAATCCGGCTCTGAAAAATTCATTGAAAGAAATTGGGTAACCCGCTTCTTCGGATAGTCCAGCGGTTACGACGTTTGCAGAGGCTCCAATGAGCGTACCGTTTCCACCAAGACAAGCGCCGAAAGCGAGTGCCCAAATCAACGGACCTAGATCGAGACTGAGTTCTACGGACAACGAGAGGACGATTGGAATCATTGTGGCTGTGTAGGGGATATTGTCAATGAACGCCGAGGCTATGGCTGAAACCCACAGTATAATGACGACGGCAGCGGCAAGTCTGTACTCTTCACTAAACGCTTCGATACCCTTCTGAACAAAACTACCAATGTAATCGATAACGCCCATGTACTGAAGTGAGTGAACGAGAACGAACAATCCCGCAAAGAAGAGAAGTGTCGTCCATTCAACATGCTCCAAAGGTTCCTCAAGTTCGTGAGGATTCGTAGCGAGGAGCATGATGACAGCCCCTGCGAGTGCAACCCAGGACACTGCAATGTGAACAACTGGATGCAAGAAGAATCCAATGATGACCAAGCAAAGGATGGTACCACTTACTTTGAGACCCTTCATGTCCTTGATGGCATATTGGCGCTCGAGTTCGGTGATGTCTCGATCACGTCGCCCACTAAACTCGTCCTTGTACAACCAGCGAATGAGCATGAAGGATGGGACGATTGTCAGCAGGATTCCAGGTGCCATCTCGATAATGAAGTCGTTGAATGTGACGCCCTCTGATGCGAGTGCAGCAATCCCAGCATCTTTATTTCCCTCGATTGCAGAAGGAGACATTGCAGAACCAATCATGATGTTTGGAGGATCTCCAATCATCGTTGCAGCACCACCAATGTTCGAAAACAAAACTTCCGAAATGAGGATAGGAATCGGCTTCACATCCAGTACCTTTGCAATTTGAATTGTGACTGGAGTCAGCAGCAACATCGTGGTCACGTTGTCTAGGAATGCAGACAAGACCGCAGTCACTGCACAGAGAATAACGACAAGCGTCCATATTTCTCCACCACTCTTCTTGTAGGCCTGAACAGCAAACCATTCGAATACACCGGTGTGAGAAATGACACCCACCATGACCATCATTCCAAGCAAGAGGCCGATGGTTTCCCAATCGATCATCGTTGTGACTGCTTTCAAACTAAGTGTATCCTCAACGGAGTAAAAGTTCAGAGCAACAACTGCGAGTAGTCCGCCAAGTGCCGCTGCGAGTGTGCGATGAACGACTTCGGTAATGATTAGAGCGTAGACGAACAAGAGAATGCCAAGCCCGACATAAACGGCTTGATTCTCCATTCCGTCCTTGACGGTGATGCTAAGATTGATTCCATCTCCACCGCCAGCGGCAAATCCGCTTTGAACGAAGTACATCGCTCCTACGACAATCAAAGAGAGGAGTGCAATCAACTGTGCTGGATGTCGCCGTGAGAAAAGAAGACTACCGCCCATGAATGTTGGACTAACATGACCTTATTGAGCGTTGGGTTGATGTTTGGTTTAATTCTTCCAAAAAACAGCAACATTACCTCGTGCAAAAACAACCCGACTCGACGTTTGTTCGGCAAGATGAGTCCATACCTGTTTGAGATCGTCTCGAGTGAAAAGTCCACGATTGACCTTTGCCTTGACGAGTGATCTCGAGGCAAGTTGGCCATCCAATTCGACAACCACAGCTTCTGTCAGCCCCGACTTTCCGATCCTCATAGTCACTGGCAACGAGGCATCCTTTGCCTGACGAAGAATTGCATCAGGGATTGTCATGAAGAAGCCCCATTGATTGTTTTGTACGGCACTCTTCTCATGTATCCACAGGCAAGGCAACAATAGAGTTTGTAGCCGTTTCGAAAACGTATTCGGCTAGTCGTGCCTAGAACGAAAAGCGTTGAACACTTTCTACAAACGACTTCTTTCGACTGGTTTGACAACCGAAGACGATGTCGACGTGAGATTTTAAACAAATGATTCGCATAGATTTGACGGTGTTCCAGTGTATGGTTAGGAACATCGTAGAGCATTGATAGTAAACGATCACGAGAATAAAGAGCATGTTGCCTTCGCTTGTCTCGTTGTCGTTGACGTCGACGGCTCATGCACGAACACCTCAATCAAGTGCCTTGAGAAGATCAGTTGTAATCAAATCGATGTCACGATCGCCGTCAACCACCTTGAACAGGCCAGATTCTTCGTAGAATGCTGCAAGAGGGGCAGTCTGCTCATGATAAGCGTGCAATCGGGCAACAACGGTTTCTTCAGTATCATCAGCCCTTCGCTTTTCTGAAAATTCTCCACATTCACACCCCTCATCTGAAATCGGATTGAATGTGTCATGGTAGACAACACCGCAATTCCCACAACTATAACGCCCACAGATTCGCTCAACGATGCGCTCATCAGGAACATCGATGGCTAAAACAATGGAAACATCGACAATGTTTGCGAGTGCCTCTGCCTGAGGGACAGTCCGTGGAAAGCCATCGAACATAACACCGTGTCGGGCATCATCTTCTTTCATTCGATCTTTGATCAGATCAATGATGACTTGGTCAGGGACGAGCGCTCCTGCATCCATGTATTTCTTGGCTTCCAAACCTACGCTTGTTTCAGCCTTTACAGCAGCGCGCAACATGTCACCTGTTGAGACTTGAGGCAATCCTGTTGCATCCATCATGCGTTGGGCTTGTGTTCCTTTTCCTGCACCAGGTGGTCCAAACAAAACAATGTTGAGCATGCGTCAACGTTCTGTATCATCCATTTGAACGTATCACTTCAACCCCATGCGTTGAAGGTATTGCTCTCCATAGTGCTGCCACTGTTCCATTGTCCATCCGTTTGGAAGGCCTCCTGGGGGCAAGGGTGGTCCAGTCGGAAGAGGCGGTACCTCTTTCACTGGAGCTGGAGGTAAACCTGCGGGAGGCAAACCTGCGGGCGGCAATCCGGCGGGCGGCATTCCTGCTGGAGGAAGTCCAGCGGGGGGCAATCCTGCTGGCAAAGAGGCCTGTGGCATAGGCATGTCCATCGATTGCGCTAATGCGGCAGCAATCTCATCTTGAGAAACCTCGCCGGAGGCAAGGTCATTCACAGAGTGACTAATGTCCAATGCCTCATCACGTCGCGTGCCTAGATGGTCTGGGTTCGTGTGTGCGTCAGGAGAAACCAAATCCGTTCCTGAATCACTGACCTTTGCCGATGATTTCAGTCGTCGAGCACCAACAATCAATGCAACAGCAAACAACCCAAGCAATGGGTAGGCAATTATTGGAGACATGTTGAGTAACCCTCCGCTGGATTGCTGGGCACTTACGCTTGTATCTGCTGAGAATTCAATGACAACGTCTGCATCAGAAGTAAAGATCAGAACCAGTTGATATCGCCCATCACTTGCATCCGTGTCCGGTTTTACTTTCCCAACGATTTCAATAGATTGACCAACAGCCAAATCAGAGATGCTTGATGGAGACACGGTCGCTTTCCTATCGGAGAGAATCTCACCATCTGAAGTCCGCACTTCCGCCCGTAGCGTACCACTCAACGGGAGGTTGCCCTCGTTCACGAGAACAAACGATTGCTGAGCGGAACCTCCTCGTGGAATGAACAGAAGCGGTGCTTCGGAGGAATCAGTCGAAAAGCCTGCAAATTCACTGGTAGGAACTTCAACTCGAAGCACCAATTCGCTCGTCACGTATCGGCCTTCATTGCTCGCATTGACGTAGAGAGGGAGATCAAATCCTTCACCAGCGCTTGTCTGGTTTGGAGGTCGTATCGCTACAATGACATTAGCATGAGACAAGACAGTAACACTGGAAGGAGGGTTGGCGTAGTTAACAATCCAACCATCAGGTGCTAAGCCATAACTCCAGTTCAAATCAAGGTCAGCGTTTCCTGAATTGGTAACAATGAGGTTCACGAACGTGAAATTCTCACCGATTGCCGCCGAAACGACACCACCGTCGATAACCTGTTCAAGTTGGACATCGAGATTATCGGAAACGATCAAGGAGGTTGTGTTCAGCGTAAAGTACTGAGAACTGTGCTCAACCCTTAGCGTGTAAGTGTTTGAATTTCCTTCACGTGCGGTTTCAGGAACCAGCAACATAAGTTCGACATTTGCTGATTGACCCGCAACAAGGTTCAACGTCAAACTGGTTGAACTCGATTCATCGAGGTACGACATTTGGGCAGCCCATGAAGGATTACCACGTTCGAGTGTCACGGTGAAATCCATGTCCGTGTTACCGTTGTTTGAAATGGTATGATTGTAGTAAACGACCTCTCCTGTGTCAGCATACACTGGAGTTGCGAGTGCCCCCGGGCCAATCGCCCCGGATGGACCGTAGAGATCGGATTTAAACGAGCGCAATTCAGCGACGGCTACGTTAACAACCTCAACGTGATTCAACGAAGAATCCGTAGGTGAGGTCACGACACATGTAACTTGATCACTAAACCCAGCAGATGGTTGTCCATTGGTTACACTTGGCACAAACACGTTGACATCCATTGAAAGATCTTGCAAAATGTTGAGCGGTTCAAACTCAAGGGTCGATGAATTCGAATTGCCAAGCATAATTTGCCATTGCGATGCGGAACTGCACGACATGGTGTATTGGGCTGCGGAATTACCGGTGTTTCGAACACCGATTGAAAAGCCTGTGCTCTCACCTGGTTGAGCTTGCACTCCTACCGTTCCAGAAGGAACAACGTCTACGGAGTCAACTTGTTCGATTGTAAATGTGAGACGCTGTGTATGGGAAACCGTGGGTTGATTTTGGTAACGTGCCGTGACATCAACCACAAAGGTACCTGCACGAGCAAATCGTTCGGTTGAGGTATCCAACGTCGCCGATAAATCCTCCAAGTCCAACTGGAGATAGACCGTATCGTTTTCAGTTCCTTGTCCACTGAGCGTGAACGGGCCTGAACCATTGACTGTTCGAGACCATTGGTCTTCCGGGCTGTTCAAGATTGCCGGGTAAATCAAATCCGGTTCCTGAACACCTGAAACCGTCAGGCTTACTGGACGTTCGCCCGTACCTTCATGAACAACTACGAAGGGAAGGGAGAGGCCTGTCTCATTTCGAACATCCATCGCCACCGTTGCAGCGGCATCCCTCTCCGAAGAAGATTGTGGAATGGAACCATCCTCTGCGAGGAAGATGACTCTCAATCCCTGTGCTGTCACTTCGATATCGATATCCAGAACATTGTTGTCCGTACCTGAAACGCCATCGTTCAATTCTGCGACCTGATTGTTGGTATCAAGAGAAAGTCGTAACGTGTGGACTCCAGTCGTAGAGAATTGTGTGAAAAAGGATACGGAATCAAGTTCTCCACCCTCAAGTGATGAACGGTTGGAATCGTAAAGGATTGAACCTGCGGTTACATCTTCCAACTGAACTCGGTAACTACCCGAAGCAAGCGTCCCTTGATTGTGCCATGCGAGGGATACCGAAACGAGATCACCGACGAGCGGTGTAAATGATGATGGTAAAATGCTGTTTCCGAAGGTTGTCAAATCGGCCTTCGGAATGAGCGTAGCATCTGCAGCCATGACGATACTGAAGCGTTGAGTTCCACCGCCGCGATGTTCAACCATCACCATCCATTCACCGTTTTGTGTGCTGGTTCCTGCAGGCAAGCGGATTCGTTCGATGTTGTTCACGTCATCAGCAGAACCACCAACGACAGAGACACCATTTGCGAAATTATTTCCTGCGTATGTTGTTCCATCTGGAGCCAACAAAATGAGATCGAGATCGTTCATAAGACGGGCTTCAGCCTGTGGTGCATTGGCACTTCCTTCCACATCGCTCCATGCGAGGGTAAGATCGATACCCTTGGAGGCGTCAATGTTGAATGAGTACAAAAGTGAGAAACCTGCCTGTAATTCACGAGAGTCATCATGGAACATATCCAAAGGTGTGCCGGAAAAACTCGGTGCTAGACTGTTTTCGAGGTCGATTTGTCCCCAACCCTCGTTGTTGTTTGGGATGTCTGGAGTTCCGAGATCTTCAGCACCATTCACGAGCGTTGCTTTGATGAGACTTGCTGAAGGTTTGTTGATTCCGGCAACTTCTCGTAGATATTCTCGTGCAAGGGCTGCTGATCCACCTGCAACTGCAGTGGCTTGCGAGGTTCCGCTCAATTCCATGTACATTGAACGAGAATTGCCGTGCGTTCCAGTCGCACAGACTGAACCAACGGCATTCTTGGCTTCTTCAGCCCGTGCAGAACAAATTCCTTCACCTGGTGCGACCAAATCGGGTTTGATACGACCGTCCAAGGTTGGACCTTGGGACGAAGAGGGACTGACACTCCCGTTGTGACTTGAACCGATTGAAAGAACGTTCTTTGCTGTCCCAGGAGCAGTGACTTTGGATGCACCCGATGCTCCATTATCGCCAACTGAAAAGACAGGAAGCAGGAATTGGTTGTTTGAAACGTATTGATCTGCGGAGCGTGAATCTGCTGTATAGTACCCAAAGTTTCCATTCGAACCCCATGCATTGACTGCGATTCGTGCTGTTTTGAGTTCAGCATCAGAAAGCAAGTCATAGATTGAACCTTGGCGCCCGAAATAACCTGTTGGGTCGTGTTCGAGAGCATACATGACCAAGTTGGCATCTGGGGCGATTCCAGTAGTCGATGAATCACCGCTTCCGTCACCGAGGACGGTCATGACAATGTGTGTGCCGTGACCGCTGTTGCTATCGATAGGTGACGAATCAAGTCCATACTGTGTATTGATGGCTGCAATGCGACCCAGTACGTCGGGATGGTCGTTATCGAGACCGGTATCCATGACAGCAATCGTTTCTCCAGAACCATTCAAACCGAGCGAGTTCGTTGCTCGAACTGCGACTGCACCGACTTCAGTTGCTGCGAGATTGTTATGAAGTGAGAGATCGTAAGCACGTTCGATGAAGTAGACATCATCGTGCGTTGCGATCATACGGAGTTGATTAGGTTGAAGACCATGTTCAAAAACAGCCTCACACATGTCCATTGAGCACCAGGCGGATGTTGCCCCGTTCTGGATGAGTTGAACAGTGATTTCTGCAACATTGGATGAGTCGATATCGCTCGTCAACGTGACCTGAATGAGGTGAGCACCTAACGCATCGTTTGTTGTTCGCATATAAGGCTCATAAGCGCCAATCCAACGTACGTGTTCGTTTGCCGATATTCCATCGATTTGGGATTGGTCGTCAATCCTTGAAATGTAAACACCTGAACTTTGTCGTTCAAGGACTTCAAGATCGTACTCCATTTCCAATGCATCGATGACTGCACCATCGTTGATGGAAAGTTGAATCATGTACAGGGATGTTGAACCTCCAGTGCTCCAAGCAGTGTTCAAATGGCTCAAGTCTGTGGAAAGTGGATCAAATGAAAATCCTGCGAGGTCGATTGTCGTTGAAATATCTTTCACAACAATGGAACGTTTGGATACAGGGTCGATGGATTTCCATTGAGAATCATGTGTTTGCGTTACTTCTACGTCTTCTACCACTCGAGATGTTGAAGATGCCATCGGCAACGCTAGGGAAAAAAGGAAGATGGACAACAGGAGAAAACACCTGCGACGTAGATGCATAAACAGCCGACGCCAGTTGGGTTTTTGAGGATGCGCCTTTTTTGACTACAATCCGTTGTAGGCTGCGATGGCATCATCCGTCTTTTGAACCGATGTTTTCCAATCACTTTCTAGACCCATCAAGGCACGAATAGCGTCCACATTTTCTGGTATGACATCGGATTCTTGATGGATTGCTTGGAAGTAGTAGAGTGTGTTTCCATCGAGTTTAACCCCATCTTCCCAGACAAAGATTTCATGCAAGTCGCCCCACTTTCTGCCAATGTCTCTTGAGAACTCCATGACCTCTGCAGTGGTTGTTATGCCTGTTTCAGCTCCGTTCATGATCAGAACACGTGGTTGTTGAGCCCACAACGCAAGAACAGATTCAGTACTCATCCCGTGACCATCAGGCAATGTTGCAACAATTGCATGAACGTGCATAATCGTTGTAGGAACGGCAACAGCCATCGAATTTATTGCAATTTCAGGACGAATGGTCATCACGTCAGGACCATGGTGACTCGGTACCTTAAGCACCGGCTTAATCGCATTGATTGGCCCCTTACTCGAGTCGCCAGGATCTGCTGCTCTTCGAATCATGGTGCACTCGACGGATAAGGAGCCACAAGCGTGAAGCAATGGAACAAGCGTTCTGGAAAGCCCCGTTGTGTTGCATGATACAACACGTGTTCCTTCGACGTTCATATTTTCGGCATGATTTCCGCTCGAGGTGTACGACATTTCCGTCATAGCATGTTTTTCACCGCCTTGGAAAATCCATTTTACACCAGCTTTCTGGTAGATTTCTTTGTTTTGAGCACCTACTTTTCCAGGAGAACAATCGATAACGATGTCAGCCACAGAAAGGAGATCACTCAATCCGCCTTTGCAGTCGTATCCTGCAGGCCCAAAGGCTGCAATTTTGTCGTCTGCGTCGTATGTGCAGTACAATGGGTAACCCTTTCGAACGGCGAGGTCGCATCCGAACGAGGGACGGGTCTTGGTCACACCGATGATTTCCATGTCATCTTGTGCATCGATTGCATCCGCAACACGTTTTCCAATTGTCCCATATCCATTGATTGCCACCTTGACGACCATACTGCTCAACCATCCGGCATGGCTGAACATCCATAAACAGTTCGTGAGGCAACAATGAGAAGAGAATTCATCATTTTCCAGTTCAAGAAGGAGAGGGTATTTGACCGACGGTTGACACCGGAGAAACATGGCGGGACCTGGAGACGTTTTTGAGCGCTCGATGAGCATCAATGCCAAGTTTCTTCCTCGTCTTCAAGCAGCAGTTGAGCAGAACGCCTTGCTTCGTATTGGGTGGACGGGTTCTGGTGAAGAAGTACCGAAAGATGGCGAGATTGGGCTTTGTCCTGCCATGCCTGAAGGTGCTCGCATTCGTGCATTAGGGAAACTTGGTTCTTGGATTAGTTCCTTTGGATTAGGAGGTTCTTTCGATATTGAAGGAGAAGCCGGTTCATTTTTTGGAGCCTACAATAAGGGGAGTAAACTCTCTGCAACGGGATACATCGGACGGTGTTCAGGTTTCATGATGCAGGGTGGAGTCGTGACCAGTGGCGATGGCAGTGGTGACGATCTTGGGATGTTCATGAACGATGGATTGATTGCAGTTCGAGGTGATGTTGGTCAGCGTATTGGCAACGGTATGACTGGTGGCATCATCGTCGTCCAAGGCGATGTTGGTAACGATGCTGGCTGTGGTATGAAAGGTGGAATGATCATCATTGAAGGTCGTTGTCCGACCCCTCCTCAGGGTACTCTACTTCGCCCACTTACATCCAAGGAATTGAAAGAAATCAATGGGATGATTGAGATTTACAGCATGAAACTCGGAAGTGATGCTTTTTGTCTTGAGTCCAACAACAGCGTCGAGTATCATATCGATGGTTCAACCGTCTCCTCAGGAGACCTCTCAAGCATCGCTATTACACCAATGGATGAAGCCCCGCTCATTGAAAACCACGATGTTGACACTGCTGCATTGATTCATGGTGCCGATGAAGACGCACTTCCGATCCTTCTTCCCCTCCCCATCCTTCCGCTCGTACCAGATGGGAATGTACTCTCCATTGAATCCAATTCATCTGGACGTTTGTCACACATTCAGACACAACCGTTTCTTGTGGAGGATAATCCCCGACCAATCGATGTCCTCTCGCTGAACATCAGGAGCTTAGCAACACTCCCTGAGTACTCGGGCACAGTCGCCGGAGCCTGCATCGATTTTGACAGTCTCCCATCAATGACCGATGAAGAACTCGATGGTCTCCTCGTTATTCTTCGAACCTTACTCAACCCGGAGTCACCTCTTTTGGCATGCCAGGGAATCTCAAGAATTCAATCGCTTCAGAAGCGCTCTGTTTATCACAATATTCAGGTTGCAGTTTCTCGAATTGAAGATGGCACTGGTGTGCCCGAGGCTGCAACTCTTCCCATCATCGGGCGAGCGGTTAAAACGAATCTCGAGTCCACACAGACTACAGCCGCTCTTGAATTCGGGTTCACATGCGATGCGCACGATATCATCGTTGCTCGATGCGCAGGTGCACAATTCGTCATAACGCAACCTCCAGTCTTGGAATTAGACGACATGGAATTTTGGCTTCAAGGTCTCTCCATCGATATGAAGCGAATCCTTCGTCAACTCGGGCTTGAATCCATCGACCAAGTTCAACGTGCACATCTACGTGCATTGGATTATGACACTGCTGCCATTAGCGGTTTGCGAATGGTCGGCTATGAGCGACCGTTGCCCCATTGGTTCGCACGCTGAGGTGAAGAAATGCCAACAATCTCCGTTGAACAAAAACTTCTTTCTTTCCTTCTATCGAAGCATGGGTGCCAACACGATATCGCTGATGTTGACCATCGACTACCATTGCTGGGAACAGACATCGATCGATGTGATGAAGAGACATTGGACATCGAAATTTTCCCAAACCGACCAGATTTACTCAGTGCGGAAACGCTCAGTCTTGCGATGCGTGGTTTCCTTCACAATCAGGCCACATTGACAGAAGAATCCCTCGATGAAAGTGGGATCGAACTGACGGTTGAACCCGAACTTGCAACGATACGACCAATTATTTTGGGTGCAGTAGTTCGGGGTCTGAAAATGCAGGATGATGAAGACATGGACGCTTTCATTAAGCAGTTGATGGATCATCAAGAGAAACTCCATTTCGCCCTTGGCAGGGGTCGACGACGTGCGAGTATTGGAGTGCACGATCTCTCAACGCTCCACCCACCATTTACCGTTAAAGCAGTCGAACGAAGTCATGCCTTTACACCACTGGCGATGGATGCATCCATGACAATTGAAGAGATTCTTACAGTTCATCCCAAAGGTGTCGATTATGCTCATTTGTTGGAAGGTATGGACAGAGTACCCATCATCGAAGATTCCAAGGGCGCTGTGCTTTCGTTCCCCCCAATCATCAACGGTGCACAAACCACTGTTCAATCCTCAACGCGCGACCTGTTTATCGATGTGACAGGTTGGGATCGAAGAGCGTGTGAATCGTGTTTGATGCTTGTTGCCCTGCAAGCAAAGGAGCGTGGAGGAACCATCGAAACGGTACGAATCACCGATTGCAATGGCCAAGAAGAAATCCTGCCAAACTGGAACCCTGTTCATCATCGAGTACCAGCTCGGCTCGTGAAAACGATTCTCGGTCGTGAACTCGAAGACGAGGAGTTGACAACTGCCATGATTCGAATGGGTGGGCGGTTCACTGGACGTTCTCCAGCCTCGCCAGAAGAAATCAGTGATGATGGTACGATGCAATATGCAAGCAAAGGTGAAGATATGCTTGGCTTCGATATGCCTCGTTGGCGATTCGACTTGCTTCATCCTGTCGATATTGTGGAGGATTTGGCCATCGGGCATGGCTACGAAGATCTTGGTAGCGATGTGCCAAAAGCGCCGATGAATGCGATACCAAGAGCCGATGACCATTTGCGTCGGCGAATCCGAACATCGATGCAAGGCATGGGATTCATGCAGATTCAATCACTTACTCTCTCCAATGACGAAGATCAGTTCGATCGAATGCGCTGGAAGCCATTTAATGCAATTACTCGAATCACAAATCCAATCACTCTTGAGCACACGATGATGCGACATTTCCTGTTACCAGGGCTGCTCCGACTCCTCGCAACAAACCGACATCACGATTTGCCTCAGTCTGTATACGAACTTGGAACGGTCGTTCGAGACCACAAAAACATGGATCGTTTAGCCTTCTTAACTGCAGAGCGAAGTGGAGGTTTCGCCGCCATTCGCGGTCGAATTCAAGCGTTTCTTCGTGACATTGGGGCGGAGAATGTAGTCATTGAAGCACTTCCCGCAAACGAAGGCCCATGGCTTGCTGGCCGAGCTGCTCGCGTCTTAATCGATGGCGAATGGGTGGGCTGCTTTGGAGAGATTGATCCTTCAATCTCCCAAACCTTTGAACTCCTTGTTCCACTCAATGGAGCCGAATTCGATGTTGAAGCACTCAACAATACGATCACAGACCCTGTGTGATGAGGGATATGTGCGGCCGCTTTGCCTTTCAAGGTCAACACTGGCCAGACATTGTCGCCGATATCGACAAACCTGATTTCGAACCAAGCTACAACATATGCCCTCAAGATACTGTACCCGTCATTCATCTTGATGCGGGGAATACGGCCGTCACTTCCATGCGATGGGGACTTCGCCCCTCTTGGGGTAAACAGAGTACAATGGAACCCATTAACGCTCGAATTGAAACGGTTGAGTCAAAACCGATGTTCCGAGATGCATACCATCATCGTCGATGTCTTGTACCGGCAGATGGATGGTATGAGTGGAAGACAACCCCGCGTGGGAAGGTTCCTTTTTACCACACCTTAGACAATCAGAAGATCGTATTGATGGCTGGAATTTACGAGCAATGGAAAAGCGAAGATGGATTGTTGAGCACCTTTACACTCTTGACGAGAGATGCTTCTCCAGAAATTGAGCATATTCACAATCGGATGCCAGTTCTCATTACACCTGATGAAGGTAGTTCATGGATGGAACGATCACTCCTATCGGCCACACCAAGCAACATCCTTGTCCATCCAGTTGGCCGAGAAGTGAACAAAACAACAGCCCAAGGACCGCAACTCATTCAACGAATACGTACGCTTTTTGATTAAGCGTATTTGGAATACGACCCATCAGCATTCTTGACGTATGCTGTTGGTTCAAATTGACCATCGCTCAATTTCTTGTAATGGTATCCATCTGAATGGTGTATCCACTCGAATGAAGGTTGATTCTCTTCTTGAGACTCGTTGCTTACACCATCGTAAGCATCGGCGACATTGGTTGAAGCGACAACCGTTGTTTCCCCACCACCGAACAATGCTAACGCATCCTTGTAGGCCGATTCATTCCGCTCTTGGGATGTCGAATGTTTCTCAGTGTGAACATCTTGTCCTTTTCGATACACAATCGGAGCAGGGGGCGTTTCATCAATGACATCCTCGTTTTTCTTCGTCCGTTTGAACGGCCAGAAGGGGGGCATGGCTTACCGTTTCATTCCGTCTTCATATTTGTTTTGAAGTGGTTCAATCAGAATGCCGTTTGCTTCAAAACCAAAGACAAAGTAGCGTTGGCATGGTCCAGAAACAAACAGTGTTTTTGCTTGTTCTGTTGCTGGTATTACCCCTCGATGTTCACGCTGATTCCTCATCGATTGAGATAACGCCAGCAGACAGGTATGTTGCCTATCCAGGACAAACCGTGCAGCACCATATCGATGTTACCTACACAGGAGTTTCTGGTTCGACCCTCAAACTCGAACTTGGAACGCAATACTTGAGTAGCATCACAGGCAACGGACAAGAATTGGAGTTTGACGTCGGAGAAACAAAACGATTCCTCTGGACAATGACAATCCCGCAGGCCACACCATTCGGGACGGACACCATCAATGTGACCATCGTCGACCTTTCAGATCAATCAAACCAGAGCCTTAATGTGGACTTGAAGATTACAGCACCATCCAACATTTACTTTGGAAATACCCAGTCATCGACCTTTATTGTCGATCCCGGTATTCGTACAAATGTAGCGACAAACATTACCAGCAATGCAACAATTGATGATGATGTCACCTTCACCATTCAAACCGATTCCATGTGGAATTGGGGTTGGACGATGGCTGACGTGAATGGTTTGACCTCCAACTTACGATTGAGTCCAGATACCATGGATTTTGTTCGGATTTGGGTGGATGTACCTCAGGTGATCGATGGTGCTCCACTTGCAAATCAGGGGCCAACGTTTCGATTGATTGGAGAGTCTGGCCTCGACGGAGCAAGCATTGCATGGGATTTCACGCTCGAAGTCAGTTCATTCCGCAATGCAACCATTGATTCTGTTCAATCCAATGTCGTTGTTGACCCAGAAGGAAATGCACGTGTCGATGTTGTTGTTCGGAATACTGGGAACACTCCTGATACCCTAGCCATGACACTCGGTAACGTCATCGTCAATGGTGAATCCTCCCAAGAGGCAAATTCGGATCGAATCACAGATGAGGGCTGGACTGTCGCTTTGTTCAATGCCTTCGAGGATGTTGTTCTGATGCCTAATGAATCACGAACCATTGAAATCGGTGTCCAATCTCCTGCAGAAATATCAGGAACCATCTCCGTAGATCTCGTCCTCCATCCAACGAACTTTCCCTTCCGAACCGTTCGTGAAACAGCAACAGTCAACATCTCGTGGGAAAGAGACTTTGACCATTCCCTCGAACCTGTTGATTGTACATACCTTCAGCCAAATGCCACGTGTGCAGGTTTCCTAGCGTTGGAAAACATCGGCAACTTTGCAGATTCGGTAACGGTTGAACTTGTATCTGTTCCAACCTTCGTCGAGAACATCATGGATGGTGTTCCAACGTTCCAACTACCACGCTATGGCCAAGGAACATTCGAAGCAGTGACGTTCAAAATCAACGCAAATGCTACTGCATATCAGCAAGACTCCATTGAATTCGATCTTCGATTGGTTGGCGGGGATACACTGGCAAGATATTCCATTGATGTCGTCGTAGGTCCGAACGTTGCTTGGACGTTCCTCGATGGGGTCAACGAAGTGGATTCAAGAGATATTGTCAGTTTCGCTGTCCAACTTCGCAACGATGGAAATCTGGAGGATGGATTGATTGTTCAACTACAATCATCGCACTCGAGCAATATGGGCTTTGCACCTCCTGAAGGTGCTGTAATCGATGGTGATTCCACACAACCAAGAACGTTTGAGTTGGGCAATCTTCCTCGGGGAGCAAACTTCACGCTTCGCGGTACGGCAGAATTACCATCAGACCAAGCTGCCAATGGCACGCTCGTTTTGGACATCGTCGTTCGGTCAATTTTCGATCCAGAAACGGAATTTGTCTACACCATTGAAGAGGACTTTCTTGGCAAGCAATGGAAGACCGAACCTGTTTCAGATGGCTACTCGTTTTCTGAATTTACTGATGATCTCATCCTTCTTGCGAAGGGATGGTGGCTTGTCCTTCTCAGCGTTGCGATTTCAGCAGTCATTCTCAACAAGGCCGTTCGAGACCGAATCCAACGAAATGAGCAAAATGAACTCATGCGACAAATCGAAAATCAACCCGAAGAAACTCAGGAGGATTGGATGGAGAAATTCAACAAACCGAGTCAAAAACCCGAGCCTGTTGAAAGCCCAACAATGGATTCTGAGACATTCAAGAAAGCGTTCCAATCCCAATCAGCGCCGTCGGCTCCAGCCTTAGATCCATTACCCCAACCACTTCGTTCGGCTGCAACAACAGTACTCGATCATCATGATATCAGATCACAACGAACAACAATGGACATACTTGCTTCCGAGATCGTCACGCAAGGTGTGTCAACCCCTCACATCGAAAACCAAAATCTTGAGCCGACAACTGCAATCACTGACCGGACAATACGGCATGAAAACCCAAACCTGGCTTCAGAATCTGTAGATGCACAAAACGTACCGCTTCCATCGAAAGTCAACGACGATGACGATTTTGATTTGTGAGGGATTCGATGCGAATTGTAGGAGTTGACGAGGCGGGGCGAGGACCCGTTCTTGGCCCATTGGTTGTCGGTATCCTGTCCATTCCTTCCGAAGATGAATCGATGCTGGTTGATCAGAACATCTCCGATTCAAAGCATCACTCTGCTAGAAAACGAACAGAACAATACGAGTGGATTGTTCAACAATCGAATCAACGTGATTGGTACGTTGATACCATCATATGTCCGCCAAGTCGAATCGATAATGCAGTTTATGGCCAAGGATTGAACCTTCTGGAAGTGGATTTGTTTGCATCGATTCTGAATCGACACAATGGGAAGATTGCAGCCCCATGGAACATCACGCTTGATGCGTGTGATGTGAATGAGGAACGATTTACAAATCGAATATCGGAACGAATTCATGATTGGCCTGTACAAGACGCAACAATGCATTCTGAACACAAGGCAGATTCGAACCATCGAATTGTTGGTGGTGCGTCGATTGTTGCAAAAGTTGTTCGTGATCGAATCATGGACGAGTTGCAACATGAACTTGGGTTCAGCATTGGGAGTGGTTACCCATCCGATCCTAATACGATCAAGGCATTACCAAAACTCATAACCTCAGACAACATTCATCCAGATCTACGATGGTCTTGGGCTACAGTAGAACGATACTGGGCACAACACTTCTCCACCCCTGTACCAAAACGCGAACCCACTGGAACGACCCTGTTTTCATTCGAAACTTAAGCAACGTATTCATGAATTATCAGCCGCAGGGTCAGACATGGCCTGGGCTCCCGACGAGGAAACGCAGCAATTGATTTGGCACCTTGCGCTCCAGAATGCCTTCGAGTACGAAGGAAAAGGTGCCGTTGGTTCCGTTATTGGTCGCATCATGAGCATGCGTGCGGATTTGCGCCAATTTGGTGGACAGTTGAGTCCAATGGTCGCTCAATCTGTTCAGAAAGCAAACGCTCTTGCTGGAGAAAAAGGACTTGAGCACATCGAATCCATCCTTGAATCTGAAGCCTCGCACATGCTTGAAGGCAGACAGAAGCAAGAGAAGCGAGAAGGACTCCCTGAATTGAAGAACATCGACAAAGGAAAACCAGTTTTCCGTTTCGCACCAAATCCAAATGGCCCACTTTCCTTTGGGCATGCTCGAGGCATCGTTATCAATGGCACCTATTCGAAGGAACATGAGGGAACACTAATCCTCCGTTTCGATGACACAGATACAACCGTGAAACCACCAGAATTGTCTGCATATGATTTGATTCCAGAAGAAGTTGAGTGGTTACTTGGTCGACCTGCAGATCGCATTGTTATTGCCAGTGATCGCATTCCAGAATACTATGAGCACGCAGAAAAAATGCTCAACCAAGGTTTTGGTTACGTCTGCAAGTGCTCTGCAGAAGCGTTCCGTGAGTTTCGGGAATCGAAATCGAACTGTCCTTGTCGAGACAAAACAGTCGCAGCAAACAATACGGATTGGAACAAGATGTTGGATGGAACCTACAAACCAGGCGATGCAGTTGTTCGCGTCAAGACCGATATGACGTTGAAAAATCCTGCACTAAGGGATTGGCCTGCTCTTCGAATGCAAGATACAGAAACAAACCCACATCCTCGTGCAGAGATCGGTTCGACGTACAAAGTCTGGCCACTCTTAGATTTCCAGAGTGCTGTTGAAGACCACCTGCAAGGCGTCACCCACATCATTCGTGGTAAGGATTTGATGGATTCAACGCGGAAGCAAACCTTGCTTTACGAGCACTTTGGTTGGATATATCCAGAAACAATCTATTGGGGACGTGTCAAAGTACACGAATGGGGTGGATTCTCAACATCAAAGATGAGGGCATCAATCGAACGTGGAGAATACACGGGATGGGACGACCCTCGACTGCCTACGATTCAAGGACTAAAGGCAAGAGGCATACAACCCGAAGCACTTCGAAACTTTTGGATTGAGCTAGGCGTAACGCAAAAGGACATTTCCGTACCACTTGCAACATTATTCTCGCACAATACCAAGATGATTGATGATGAGGCACCTCGATTGTCATTCGTGCGAAATCCGACAGAAGTTTATCTCAAAGGTGAAGTTCCTGAATCCGTGGAATTACCAATCCATCCGAATCACCTGGAAAAAGGATCACGGCGTATTGCACTTCATCCTCCAACGGTTTACATCGAATCGCAAGACGCAAAAGGAACCTACCGTCTCAAAGAGTTTGCAGACATTGGTGTACATGGTGATATCGAATCCATTGAACGTTCAGACAAGCGTCCAATCATCCATTGGGTTTCATCAGCAAGCTCATCGAATGCGAACTTGATTATCCCTGAACAGGAAGAAATCAGAATCATACAAGGACGTATTGAATCCAACAAGTATTCAGCAGGTACGATTGTTCAACTCGAACGTATTGGTTATGCTATCATGACCAAAGAAGGATATTTGCTGATGCATGAGTGATTGCAAATTTGTTCACGTCGGTAGCGATGTACATGACCCACTGCAAACCCTTGCATCCGTTTGCAGTATACTCATG
>JBMTJI010000028.1:0-21054 GCA_049438185.1 Candidatus Poseidoniaceae archaeon | reverse complement strand
GGAACGACGGTTTCACTAATTCGTTTGTCTTGCATTTCATTGAGCAACTTGTTGTAGAGGGAACTGGTTTTCTTGTCCTTTGGATTCTTTTTGCTCGCTTCTCGCAAGAACATAGCAGCCTTTCTGTAGTCGGATTTTGAATCGTTGGCTTTTGCGATGTTCCAAGTTGCTTCACCGACCAATCGTGCTGTCATTGGCTCGACGGCTTGAGGGTCTGCAGCACGCAATGCTTGGAGCGCACCCTCGTTCTTTCCTTTCGTGATGTCCATCGCTGCTTTTTCCCAAGCCTCGGTCAATGCATCGTCCGCCATGGTTGCCCAGAGCAGACTTCTATTTTTGACCTTCACGGATGGGGATGATGAGGTTTTCACGGCAACATATTGAAGTGATGAAAGCGATGGGCGTTAAACAAGAGGCCACGACATCCGTCACTACGGCCTGAGGAGACACAACAGATGGACACCATCGCCAACGACTTCACCATCAACATCGCAACCGCCAACGGAACCGGGTCTCAATCGGCCAACCTGATTCTTCTTCAATCCCTTTTCGACATGGGCGTACCAGTATCTGGAAAGAACTTGTTCCCATCGAACATCTCTGGTCTTCCGACATGGTACATCGTTCGACTTTCCGATGAGGGATATCAAGCACCGGGCGATCGAACCCACATTCAAGTCCTCGTCAACAAAGCAACGTGGGCAGAAGATCTTGCTGCCCTCGAACCTGGTTCGGTCGTTGTGTGGAACATGGACTCAAAGATGCCAATGGATCGAGAAGACGTTGTTTCCTACCCAGTACCGATGACAAAACTTGCTCGAACCCTCAGCCCAAAACTTGCCAAACTTGTCACCAACATCGTTTACGTCGGCGTTTTGGCTGAACTGCTTGGTATCACCGATGAGGCTCTGCACAAGGCTGTTGCAGGTCAATTCAAAGGAAAGGTTTCTGCGATTGAACTCAACACAACTGCCCTCGAATTAGGGCGCAACTATGCGAAAGAACATTTCACCAAGACCGATCCATACGTAGTTGAATCACGAGCGATTGAGCAACAGCGATTCTTCATGGAAGGGAACGAAGCCGTTGCACTCGGTTGCATCTTTGGTGGGGTTCAATTGCTTGCATGGTACCCAATTACGCCATCATCGAGCCTCGCTGAAGGCATCATTGGATGGTTGCCACGACTTCGTACCAACGACGAGGGCGAATCCACATGTGCCGTCATTCAAGCAGAGGACGAACTTGCTGCTGCAGGTATGGTTCTCGGAGCTGGATGGGCTGGAGGTCGTGGAATGACTGCAACTTCTGGACCTGGTATCTCCTTAATGCAGGAATTCATCGGTCTTGCCTACTTTGCCGAAATTCCATCCGTCTTCTGGGATGTCAACCGAGTTGGCCCTTCAACAGGTCTTCCAACCCGTACCCAACAATCCGATCTCGCAATGCTTTACGAAGGAAGCCATGGTGACACACAACACATCGTCATCATTCCAGGAACCGTTGAGGAATGTTTCGAATTTGGATGGAAAGCCTTCGACATCTCCGAGCGCTATCAAACACCAGTATTCGGTCTTTCCGACCTTGACCTGGGAATGAATCGATGGGCGTGCGAAGGATTCACGTATCCTGATACTCCAATGGATCGAGGTAAGACCATTCGAGAGCAAGACGTCTTCGAAGCAATGGAAAACTTCGGACGATATCGTGACGTTGACGGTGATGGCATTCCATACCGAACACTTCCAGGAAGTGGTATGGCTCCTATCCTCTATCGAGGAACTGGTCACAACCCAGACGGTGTTTACTCTGAAAAGCCAGACGATTATTTCGCACTCATGAAGCGTTTGAAAGACAAGATCAACGGTGCACGCGACGACCTTCCTGAACCGCTGCTTCGTGAAGAAATTGAAGGCGATGTTGGTGTCATTTACTACGGAAGCATGGAAAACACCATTCAAGAAATCGACGACATCCTTGAAGAAACAGGACTCAAGGTTAGTCAATGCCGTGTTCGTTCGCTCCCACTTCACAGCGAAGTAGAAGCATTCATTCGACGCCATCGCATGACCATCGTCCTTGAAATCAACCGTGATGGTCAACTCTGGGGAATCCTTCGTCGAGAACTTCCAAACGACATCGTTGGCAAGGTTCATTCCGTTGCCTATTCCGATGGTATGCCACCTCGTGCTCGGATTTACGCCGAGAAAATTCTTGAAACCATCAAGGAGGTGAGCCAATGAGCGACAAACCTGCACGAGCGATTAAATTGAATGTCATCAATGAGCCAAAGGACAGCTACACAGGAGGTCCTTCCTCGTTGTGTCCTGGTTGTGGTCACGACCAGATTTCAAACGTCATTATCAACGCTGCTTGGGAGAACGGTATCAAGCCTCATCGAATTGCAAAGATGTCCGGAATCGGCTGTTCATCCAAAACGCCAGCATACTATCTGGGTCAATCGCATGGATTCAACACCGTCCACGGACGAATGCCATCGGTAACCACTGGTGCTTATGCCATCAACAAAGATCTCCTCTACCTCGGTGTCTCCGGCGATGGTGATTCTGCTTCGATTGGTATTGGCCAGTTGATTCACGCCATTCGGCGCAACATGGACATGGTCTACATCGTTGAGAACAACGGTGTCTATGGATTGACCAAGGGGCAATACTCTGCTACAGCAGATATTGGTTCCAAGAAGAAGAAAGGAAAGGTCAACGAAACGCAACCCATTGATTTGTGTGCACTCGCTATCAATCTCGGTTGTACATTCGTCGCTCGTTCCTTCTCGGGTTCGAAGAAACAACTTACTTCGCTGTTGAAGGCAGCAATGTCTCACAAAGGATTCGCACTGATTGACGTCATCTCACCCTGTGTTACGTTCAACAACAACGACGAATCGATGCGATCCTACCAATACGTCAAGGACAACGAAATCACGCTTCACATGGCTGACTACATTCCACACTTCGAGCCCATGGCCGAAGTTGAGGTTCCAGAAGGACACTATACCGACATCACGTTGCATGATGGTTCGACCATCCGTCTCGAAACGATTTCCGCCAATCATGACCCAGGTAATTCAATGGCCGCATTGACGGCACTCCATGAAGCAGAAGTTGAGAAGAAACACGTCACAGGACTGCTCTACTTTGATGCCAGCAAGCCATCCCTGGCAGAAGATCTCGGTCTGGTTGAAACGCCTCTCCTCGATGTGAGCGATGATGAACTTCGACCATCGAAGGACATGCTTGATACCATCAACAAGGAATTCTTGAACCAATGATGCAACAAATCTCCTAAAAGGGAGCAGGAAGAAGTGAAGATTGTGGACGAAAAAATCCTCCTCGGTGTGATTATCGGTGGCGGGTCACTCCTCTTCTTCCTTCTTTTGTTCCTAATCAACCGATTTCGAAAGCGTCGTGAATTGAAGCAGCAACTCAAACTCAGGAATGCGAGTCGTGCTCCTTTGTCGAGTATGCGTTCTCAGCGTAATGACCGAAGAAGTACTCGTCGCCACGTTGTATCACGGGGCTTACAACTCGACCAACTCAACGATTCTGCTCGTGACGCATACCAACAGCGTCAGCAACGTCGCGTCTCGCAATACTCGGATTTGCAACTCGTCATGGATGAATTGTTTATTCCTGACCGAGATGCTGTCGAGACCGAGGATGAGGAAGATGAGTCTCTCGATGATCGCTCGACATGGATTGCTGAGAACGAGGACAATCTCAATGCGCACGCAGACCTTGTCGCCGAAGAAGAAGTTGGAACAGGCATCTCTGTCCGAATCACGGAGGAAGAAGACCGTGAATTGATGGAACGTCTTGCTCGTGAAGGTGGAAAATCAGGTGTTGTACAAATCAGCCTTGCATGGGATGATTACAACGACCTCGACATGCACGTGTTCTGTCCCTCCGGTGAACGAATTTATTTCAACAATCGAAAGAGCGAGTGTGGTGGTGAACTCGATGTTGACATGAACGTCCGACCAAAGTCAAAAACACCGATTGAGAACGTTGTTTGGACGGATGCAGCACCTGATGGAGAGTACAAGATTGGCGTTCATTTCTATCGCCATCATCGCAAACGACGAACAAAGAAGACGTGTCAATTTAGATTGCGTGTTGTTACCTACGGCCAAGCAAAGGAGTATTCTGGAGAACTTACTCACGGCGATCCAATGTCGATGATCACCTCATTCATACTCATCAAGCCTGATGAAGAAGAATGATTTCGTGAGCGGTGGTAGTCCCTCCCGGACATTCAAGGATGCCGAAAAGATGCAAGAATCCTTGATGTCCAGAGACTACTCGTTTGAAGAGCGTGGACACTAGAGTAGTCCCTCCCGGATTCGAACCGGGGTCGGAGGAACCAGAATCCTCCATGATGGACCGCTACACTAAGGGACTATGCCCCTGCCAATTTGATTCACTTCTTGAAATCGACGGTGGCAGTAATCTCAAACTTCAACGAAGCGATACATCCATCGTGAAACCCATGAAAGCATCATGAGGATCATAAAGGAGGCGAGAGCGAATTTCGCCCACGGACGGGGTGGTTTCTTTTCTGGCCAAGGGTCGATGCCGAGCGCCTCAGCTTCTTCGACCAGCTTTGCAAGGTGCTCGAGTTCTTCCTCAACAGAGTTGGCCTTCATGGTGGTTGGACTCCCTCCAAGTTCATCAATCTGCGTCTTTTTGTCAGCTCTATCGTCGGTGATAGGTTAATAAAACGACTTACCGTGCGTTCTAACGATGAATAAGACAATTGCGCTTCTTCTTGTAGCCTCCCTCCTGCTTGCAGGATGTACTGAACTAACTGACGCTGTCGATGAAGCGGGTGAAGAAATTCTGAAAATCGATGTCGATGAAGACATCGCACTCGAAAAGGTTGAGGATTTCTTGACTGTTGATGAGAGCGAATCGTTTGGAATTACGGTCATGTATGAAATTGACATGAGCGAAATGGGCGATGACAGTGGCATGCTCGAGGTCGATGAGGGTTCGATGATGCTCATAGAAATGACGGAAGCATGGTCTCCTGATGGTTACCACTCTTCCTCTGTCATGGGTATGGGCGATGGTGATGTCACCATTTCAATGATGACTTCCATGACCCATGTTGGCACGACAATGTACGTCTCGATTGGATACGAAATCGAGGGTGAATTGGGTGCTGATGCAACCGAAGAAGAAACCGCAGAGTTCGACATGATGGTTGCCACGTTGCCTGAAGTCGAGCACTTCTCGATGGTAACAACAACAACGCACACTGAGGTTATCGCAGCAATGGCTGAAGAATCAAATGACAACAGTGATGACATGGATCCTATGGTCTTCCTCGAAATGATCGAGATGATTGAAGAATATGGAACATTCACGCCTGCAGACTCTGTTGACGGATTGCAAATGTTCGACGTTGCCATTGACCCGGCTGCAATGATGGAATCTGAGACACCCACCGCTGAAGATATTTTGGACATGTGCGATGCAGATGACAACCAAGGACTCTCATGGAATGAGTTCACCTCTTCTGATTGCGCTGACGAAGACGATACTGAATTTGAGACGCTCTTCAACGACGCAGACACCGATATGAGCGGTGAATTGACCGCTGATGAACTTCCTGCATTCATCGAGGCAGTTATGGCCTTAGAAGAAGAAATCCCAACCCCTGAGGAAGCACTTGACATGTGCGATGGGGATGCGAGTAATGGAATCTCGTGGGACGAGTTTATCGCAGAGGATTGTGATGATACCTACAGCGAAGACATGGCTGAACTTGAGGCAATGTTCAACCAGGCGGACGCCGATGGCAGCGGTGAAATCACCATGGATGAGCTTCAAGGGTTCATCGATTCTGTTTCTACGTTCTACGAAACTGACATGGATGATGACATGGAAATGGGCGAAATGCCTGCAATGCAGGTCGCTTTCACAAGCACTGGTGACATCGAATACTTCTCCATGGAAATGGACGAGATGGGAGACGAACCTACGGTCATGATGATGTACATCCTCACCGAAGAACGAGTCGACGCTTTGTTCACTGGACTTGAAGCTGGTGAAACTGTTGCTCTACCGTTCTCCCTCTCTTTCGATATGTACGATGACGATTGGGACGATGATTGGAGTGACGATGGAGACTTCTACTGTAACGACGGTACCACCATCCCAATGGATTGGGTCAACGACGGCATGGATGATTGTGCTGGTGGCGAAGACGAGTTCGATGATTCCGAGGATCTTGGCAACCTCTACGATGGTTGCACAGAAAGCACTGACCCAGCCGACAGTTACTACGAATGCTGGATGAACGATTGGTTGGATTCTGATGGCAACATCATGATGAGCGATGGATACGAAATGGACGAATGCACGGAACTGGCAGATGGCAGTGGCTGGGATTGTCTGCGACAAGATTCATTCATCGATGACATGATCGATGAATGGTTGGCATCCATGGATGCTGATGGTGATGGCAACATCACATGGGATGAGCACGATGCTTTCATCAACAGTGAAGAAGGTTGGGAAAGCGATGAAGAGCGCAACGATTCAATGATGATTTGGTCAGACCTTGACGCCGACTCCAATGGCGGTCTTGATGCCGACGAATTGGTCGAACTCTTCGCATTGCTCATGGAGTATGAAGATGATGGACCTACGTTCATTTGTGGTAATGGAGAAGAGATCCCATTCGAGTACGTCAACGACGGCGGTGCTGACTGTGCTGATGGTGCTGATGAGCAACAATACGACAGTGATGGAAATGAAACCAACTGGTTTGATTGTATGGATGGAAGTCAAGTATGGATTTCACAAGTCAATGATGGCACCGGAGATTGTCCTGATGGTGAGGACGAAATGCCTGATATGGGTGTTGATGACAATGATGATGCAGACATGGTCTGCTATAACATGAGTACAAACATGGTCGATCCGGAACTCACCACGCAGGAAGATTGCGAAGCTGCAGGCCTCATGTGGACTGAAGACCAGAGCGATGACTACGGCGGTGAGGATTATTCTGATGAAACCGTCATGTACGTTACATCTGACATGGACTTCCACTTTGAAGGCGACCTCTCCGATTACAAGATTGAACTTGCAACCTGTGAGGAAGACTACGACATGGACACTGGTGAGGAAACGATGACCTGCACAACGGTCATGTCCGTTGCTATCGCAGATGCAGGAATGGATTCTGACATCATGTTCCATGACGCTGACAGTTCGGGAACGCTTTCCGTTGGCGATATGATTCACATCGGTGAGACCGCAGAAGAGTGGGACACCGTTCGATTGTACTCGGTCTCTGCTGACGCATACAGCGACGAGAACCCAATGCATGATGCTCCTGGATTCACAGGACTTGTTGGAATGCTTGCACTCCTCGGAGCTGCATTCATTCGACGAAACGAGTGAAGCCACAAAGGCTTGAAGCGGTCCACCCGTAGGGTGGAACATGAGCGAAGTCCCTGAGGGTGTAAACCTTCCCGCGTTTGCGAGGAGGCCTCCACGCCCTACGGTGACGTTGACATTGACCCGTGATGGTTCAGATGGCGTCGAAGTCCTCCTAGGACGTCGTGCTGAATCCATGCGAGCCTTCCCCGGATACTGGGCCTTCCCAGGTGGTGGCGTATCAAGAACGGATCACGAAGGCGAGCCCTTTGTTCAGAATACGACAAGTGGCTCAACTTCATCTGTCGTGGCTGTTGTTCGAGAGATGACCGAAGAATTGGGCGTCGTTCCAAATGGTTCCTCTGTGGCTCCAATCGATGTTGACTTGCGAACGAACATCCTTGAGGATAAGTTGGCCTTCATCAGTGCGTTGAAAGACGGGGACATTGTCCTCAACACTTCAGATTTGAGACACATCTCCAGCCGAACAACGCCTCCATTTGGACCGATGCAATTCGAGAACACGTTCTTTCACTTGCACATTGGAAACCAAGAATTCAATCCTACAACAGAGTTGCAAACAGAATTTACTGCCCTTGAATGGATGAAACCATCAGAGATGATCCAACGCTGGAAACGCCACGAGATCCGTGTTGCACCGCCTGTTGTCACACTCTTGATGGAAGTTGAACGAACGCTGAACCATTTTGATGGAAATATGATTCAAACTGCTCAGGATTTGCAGGAACGACAACCCGGACGTCGCTCAATTTTGTTTGCTCACGGAGTCGAAGTTGTTCCAGTCAAAACAGCAACACTCCCTCCTGCCGACCACACCAATGCCTATCTTGTTGGTGATCCGGAAGGCGAATTCATTCTTGTTGATCCTGCTTGTCGTATGCGAGAAGGTATGGAACAACTTGCTGAAGCCGTTGATCGACATCGTGGTGAATTGATTGCTATACTCTTCACCCATTCTCATGGCGACCATATCGGTGACATGGATTTGCTCCGTGAAGCGTTTGATGTTCCTGTCTGGGGAAGTGAATATACTTCGAGAACGGTTCATTGTGACCGGATTCTTGAGGATGGAGAGGTTCTTCAACTGGGATATCAAGAATGGACTGTTCTGATTACGCCCGGTCACCACCCTGGACACATTTGCCTTCATTCCGAAGCTGGGCTTGTTGCTGGAGACATGGTTGCAGGTATTGGTACAATTCTCATCCCTCCTGGAACGGGTGATATGGACGTTTACATTGAGCAACTTCAACGGTTGCAACAACTCAAGCCTCACTTGATGTTCCCGAGTCACGGCCCTGTCATTCCGCTTCCAGACAAAACACTCACCCATTACATCAAGCATCGAATGGAGCGACATCAACGTGTCCTCGATGCAGTCGAATCGGGGCTTTCAACCGTTTCAGAAATCTCTATTCAAGCCTACGCCAATACACCTGATGCTCACCCTGGCCTTGCTCAGGATCAGACGCTCGCTCACCTTCTTTCACACGAACGTGCTGGACGGGTTAAGCAAACAAATCACGGATGGATTCGAGGAGATGATTGAATGGCATATCGAGTTGTAATCACGAAAGCAGGCGGACCAAACGTCCTTGATATCCAAGAAATACCCGTTCCTGAACCTGGTCAAAATGAGATTTGTATTGCCGTTCACTATGCCGGAATAAATTTCGCAGACACCCTCATGAGGCTTGGTTTCTATCAGCCACGCCCACCGTTTCCGTTTACGCCGGGTTACGAGGTGAGTGGCGTTGTTCATGCCATCGGCAACGATGTTGAAGGGTTCGAAATAGGACAACGCGTTGTTGGATTGATGCGTACTGGAGGGCAGGCCAGCCACGTCATCACAGATGCTTCCAGAACCTTACCGATTCCTGACGAGATTTCACTCGAATCTGCTGCCTCAATGCCTGTGACCTACATCACTGCACATCACATGCTCCACCATCTTGGGAATCTCAAACCGACCGATGCTGTCCTCATTCATGGAGGCGGAGGAGGGGTTGGTACTGCAGCACTCCAACTGTGTCAATGGGCGGGCGTTGCCAACGTTTGGTCAACTGCTTCTTCAGGAAAAGCGGAGATCATTCGCTCCTACGGTGCAACAGCCATCGATCGACACAACGAGGATTTTGTTGAGATTGTTCGCTCGCAAACAAATGGACGAGGCGTTGACCATATCCTCGATCCGATTGGTGGGGGTCACCTCAAACGCAGTCTTTCTGTTCTTGCTCAGGGCGGTAAGTTGTACACCTATGGAATGTCATCCGCTGCTCCATCCTCAAAGCGGTCTCTTTGGAAGGCACTCAGAGCCTTACGAAGTCGGCCAAGGTTCGACCCGATGCTCATGATGTCCAGAAATCAAGGCGTCTTTGGCGTACACATGGGTACATGGAGCGATGAGGCTGTGATGCAGGAACAGATGCAAAACATCCTTCAGGGAATCAAAGAGGGTGCCTTGACTCCAATTATCGACTCTATTTACGATGCAAAAGATGTTGCAAATGCACACCAACATATCCATGATGGAAAGAACATTGGTAAAGTACTGTTGAAATTTGTAGAGTAGGAGAGGGTGGCATGAAGGACTCCATGACTGGTTTCGATGTTCGAGCGATATCGCTTGAACTTGATGCATGGTCTGGAGCATACGTGAAGAAAGCCTACATGCCACATTATGAGCAGGTTGTTCTTCGAATCAATCCGAAGGAAGCAGAGCAGTTCGATTTGGTCATCGTTCGAGGACAACGCGTCTACACGTCGAAACGGGATCGTCCGATGCCAATGACTCCACCTTCGTTCGCGATGGTCTTACGAAAGCATCTCAAAAATGCTCGATTGACCAAGGTTGAACAACTTGGCTTCGACCGTGTGCTCTTGTTCCGTTTCGATACAAAAAATGGTCAACGCTCCTTGAGCGTTGAATTGTTTCGTAACGGAAACGTCATTTTGATGGATGAAAACGATGTCATTATTCAACCCCTCACGCATGCAAGCTATTCTGGTCGGACCATCAAGAAGGGAGAAATGTACATCCCTCCACCGGCTGCGATTGATCCTCATGAATTGACCCTTGATTCACTAAAGGATGCCTTTGAGGAGTCCGATCGAGATCTTGTCTCAACCTTGGGTGGAAAAATCAACCTTGGTGGAATCTATGCAAATGCTGTTTGTGAACATGCGGGTCTTGAACCAAACAGCCCTACAACGGATGCTGATCCTTCGGTCGTTCTCAACTCACTCAATCATTTCCTAGGTCAACTTCATTCAAGTCAAATTGGACATCTCATTCTCAAACCGAGTTCTGACCATGATGAAAACTCACTGCAAGCCATTGCTGCGATGGAAACACTCGATGCTGCTGCTAGTACGGCTATTCGAGAGACTGCAACGGAAGCAACACCTCTTCTCCTTCCATCTCATAGCGGGAAAATGACCTATGCATGTTCAAGCCTCTGCACTGCAATCGATGCTTGGAAGGGGCATCATGATGCCAATGCACTTGCGCGTCGGGAACAAGAGAAATTGGATGCCGCAGCCCCTGGTCGTGGCCATTCTACAGAAGTCGAGAAATTGGAACGACGCATGAAACAGCAGGAACAGGCACTCGAAGGATTTTCTAAGAAAATCGAGAAGCAGCAAGCCATTGGTCACGCCATTCAAGAGCATTGGACGCATGTTGATACCATTCTGAAACAAGCACGTGAGGCTGTTGAAAAACAAGGATGGAAGCCAGTTTTGAAAGGATTGAAAGAAAATCCGTGGGTTGACTCAGGGAATGCTGCCGACCGTACGATGATGGTTCGACTTCCGAATGATGAAGGTCAACCAGGCCAAGCCTTCACCTTGCATCTTGATGATTCTGTCCACCAAAACGCACAGCGCTACTTTGAAACTGCACGGAAACAGAAAGACAAGACTGTTGGAGCAACCACTGCACTTGAAGATACGAAAACTGCCTTCAAGCGTGCTCAGAAAAAAGAGGCGAAACAAAAAGCCAGTGGGCGTATGCAAACCGTTCGTCGCTCGAAACGACTGTGGTTTGAACAACATCGATGGAGTATGATCTCTGGAGGTCATCTCCTTGTGGGTGGACGGGATGCAAAAGGAAATGACTCCATTGTCAAGAAGCATCTATCAGGAGGCGATATGTACCTCCACGCTGATATTCATGGCGCTCCAAGTTGTAGTCTTCGAGTTTCTCAAGGTTTTGCTATCGTTGAAGAACCCTATGGACAACTTCCCCCTGGTGTGCCGTCGTACAAACTCGTCGACAAGCTTGGTGATGAGCGGATCACGGATGAAAAATTGGAGGAAGCGGCAACACTCGCCCTCTGTTGGAGTCGTGCTTGGAACGGTGGAGGAGCACATGGAACCGTGTTTGCGGTTAAACCGGCTCAAGTCTCAAAGTCCGCTCAGACCGGAGAGTATGTCGGGAAAGGTGCATTCATTGTTCGAGGTCAGCGCCAATGGTTCAAGGATTTGGATGTACAATTGGGGATTGGTTTGGTCGCCATCAATGGTGTTCCTTTGCTCATGAGCGGAACGGTATCATCGATCAAACAGCGATGTGAACGCTATGCGATTCTATCACCTGGTCAGACCAAAAAGGAACAACTTGCGAATCGAATCTACAAAGCAACCGGTCTACGAACCGATGATGTTCTCTCTGTATTACCTGGCGCATCCGATATCATAGAGGATACAGGAATCTTCACTCCGTTTCAGTCAACAGAAGAAGAGTAATCTCTCTTCATCGGCGGATATACATTGCAACGGCGTTACCGCCACCAAGGCACAGTGTAACAATTCCAGATTTAGCATCGAGGCGCCGCATTACGCCAAGCATGGTGATCAAACATCTGGAACCGCTCGAACCAAGCGGGTGGCCAAGGCTGACTGCACCTCCATGAAGATTGAAGCGGTCATGAGGAATTCCAACCTCCTGTGCCACAGCACATGAAGCGGATGCAAAAGCCTCATTGTGTTCGTAGATATCAACATCCAACACGTCGAGGTTGTTTCGCTCAAGGAGATGCTTGACCGCTGGAATTGGGGCGCTCATTACTCGCTCTGGTTCGACTCCTGCCGTGCAATAATCTTCGATGGTAGCAAGAATCTCCCAGCCCTGTTCGTTGGCAAAAGCCTCACTTGTTACGAGAACGGCGCTTGCACCATCGTTGAGCGTGCTAGCGTTTCCAGCTGTCACAATTCCGTCTTGATCGAAGACTGTGCGAAGGTTGGAGAGGCTTTCTGCAGTGGTTTCTGAACGCACTCCTTCATCTCGATCGAAGACAAGTGGATCGCCTCGCCTTTGAGGAATTGAAATAGGGAACGTTTCCCAATCGAACCAACCTTCAGCCCATGCTTTCGCAGCCTTATGATGACTTTGCGCTGCGAATTCATCCGCTTGTTGACGACCGATTGAACATTCCTTTGCAACGACTTCGCCCGTGTTGCCCATGTGCATGTTGTTGTAAACATCCCAAAGTCCGTCGTGAATCATTGAATCGATGAGTTTCGAATCGCCCATCTTCTTGCCGTTTCGTTGCCCCATCAACAATTGTGGAGCATTGGACATACTTTCCATACCGCCTGCGATGACGACGTTGTGCTCACCAAGGCGTACACTCGTGGCGGCTTGCATCACCGCTCGGAGTGAAGAACCACAAACCATGTTGATGGTTACACACGATGTTGTCACTGGCAAACCTGCACCAAGAGCAACTTGACGAGCAGGAGCTTGCCCTACACCGGCCTGCAAAACTTGACCCATCAGAACCTCATCAACCATTCCAGATGATGGTTCAAGGCCGACCCGTTGGCACAATTCTTTCACAGCCAGAATCCCGAGGTCAACGGCTGTTAGCGATGAAAGGGAGCCCATAAATCGACCAATGGGTGTTCGCGCAACACCGCAGATGACTGCCTTGTGATTTGCCATATTGTCTGCATTGTCAACAGCCTCTTGAACATACGCATGGCGTGATTTCAATCAAACAAAAGAGTTGATGAACTCGACCTCTTGCGAACATCATGGCCAAATTCAAGACAGAACTGACAACATCTCGAAATGCTGATGAAATGCGAGCCGTTGAGGTTGAAATCGATTTTACTAGCAATGCACTCGCTTCCATTCTTTATCGACAAGGTGAAACCGTGGTTCTGGCATGTTGCACAAAAGAGGCACGACTCCCTGGATGGTTCCCCCGTGATTCGACAAAGGGCTGGGTTCATGCTGAATATTCACTTCTCCCTGGTTCTACAGATTCCCGATTCCGTAGAGAACGTCGAGGTGCGAAGGGTCGTACTCAAGAAATTGAGCGCCTCGTTGCTCGCTCTCTTCGCGCTGCTGTTGATCTTGAGGAGCTCGGCCCAATCGCACTGAATGTTGACTGCGATATTCTCAACGCCGATGGTGGTACGCGCTGTGCGTCCATCACCGCTGCGAATCTTGCCCTTCGGCTTGGTGTCCGACGACTTATTGCTGCGGGAGTCTGTTTGCCAAAGAACATGAGGCCAACAGAGGAACAACGACGATCGGGTTGGAGTGCTCCTGTTCTTTCCGAGGAAGAACAACTGGCTCACGAAATGCGAGTCATGCCCCACGATGTGGCTGCAATTTCCGTTGGATTGATTGACGGTCGATCCTATCTCGATCTCGATTATATTCTCGATTCAAATGCAGATGTTGACATGAACGTCGTCAAGGTAAGCAGCGGTGCTTTTGTCGAAGTACAGGGCACTGGTGAAGAATCGACATACCAGCGCGAAGAACTGGATGCACTTCTCGACATGGCTGAGATTGGGTTTGCATCCCTCTTTGAGATGCAAAAATCCATTCTCCACGGTCAAGAATAATCAACGAAGCCTTGAAATCTTGCGTGTTGTCGCAGGGACGAAAGGGTTGGTAGCTTAGTTGGGAGAGCGCGGCACTGAAGATGCCGAGGTCGCCGGTTCAAGTCCGGCCTAACCCACCACATGCATAGCAATGGGTTCATTTGCTACCGTGCATGTAGAGACCACATGGGGGAGGCTGTGAGTGGGGATGAACTGCCAAAGGAGCAGGTCGAAACCGATTCGAAGAGCGACCCTTTGCTCAAAGAATTGAATGAAATCCGAAGACGGCGAACCGATGGCGACCATCGGAGCATGTTCGCAAAGAAGGAAAACCCGGTCTTGCTGATGGGGATTGCTTACGGAATGATCTATGGTGCACTTATCCTTTCAATGTCTTCAGGACTCCTCGGTCAATCCACTTCACTCGATCATTCGGCCTCAACGACGTTTCTTGACATTGGAGATGAATGCATCGAAATCGATGATGAACCTTGGATTCTCATCTTCCCAAATGAAGATGCTGAGCAATTTTCGTTGAATGCTTACAATCTTCCTGCTGGTGTTGCAGTCCTTGAATACTATATCCAAAGCAAAGATGCAGCCGAAAATTCCCCTTCAACCGAAGTTGAGCGTCGACTCAATAATGAAGTCAATCGAGTTCATGCAAAGGCAGACTACAGTACATTAAGCGAAGGCGATTATGAAGTTACGTTGTCCGTTTCACTTTACAACAATACAGACGATGCATCGAACAACACAAATATTACAGAAGCGTTGACGAAGACACTCGAATTTGAACTCGAGATTGGAACAAAAGGCGGCATTATCCCCTTCATTGGAGGCGAAGAACATCGTGAAGTCCGAATTACAGATTCGGGTGCTCGCTCGTGCTGGTCCATTCAAGAACTGGGGAATTGGGGATACATTCTCCTCGTTGCTGAACTTGGAGGTGGAAGAGAAACCGCCATGCTTGCTGGTGGGGCTGCAGGAATCCCTGCTTGGTGGATGGCCTTCAACTCCCTTTCTCTTTCCGTCTTTTCATTGCTGATTGCTTATCCGCTGATGTACAAAGTCTATCATCAGGAGGCAGACGACATCCTCTCAAGGAACCACATTATTCGATTGGTGGACGATATCATCACTCGATGCGAACGTCGTCTCGGTATTGAAGTCGACCACGATCTTGCGAAGGTGGAACCGAGAGAACTCTCCATTGACATCATGGTTCCATACAAGAACACGGAGAATACACTGACAGATAGCAAGAGTATACGTGACGAAATTCTGAAAGATGTCCTCGAAGAATTTGCATTGTTCCGTGTCTTCAAACCCGTCCAACTCACCGTTCGAACCATTGGCTCAGGACAGGCAATCGATTTCGATTCTGGCGTTGGTGTTGGCGTTGGTGACCGAGACGATGAACTACCTCCTGAAAACTACACATCGTTCTTCGAGGAACTCCATTCGCTTTCACGAATAGAAGACGAAGTTCGGGATTCACTCGATCTTTACTTCGTTCGTGACAAGACACTTGAGTTGCAAAATGCAGTCATCACAAGCGATGATCGTATTGTGTTTGTATCCATTATCTTCAAACCAACGACACGTCTTGCCTTCTTCCGATTTAAGCGACAAGCTTCCGAAGTTGAAGATGAATTGAGAAAGTACATCTCTGAGCGAAACCAAGACATTCTTACATCTCAGGAATTGATTGTCAAGGCACGCAACCAGGTCTCGACCCTTGCTGACCGCTCCGGTGCTGGACGCGTTGAACGCAAGGACGACAAAGACGAGAGAATTGCGGCTGTTGCACGACAGGACGGTTTTGGAGGCCGAATGTTGCAAACAAAATTACTCGGGGACATTCTCTCAACAGTCGAGTATACTGCAAATGAGAAACGTGAAATGATCAACAAATGGGGATTCTGGGGTCTCATCGTCTTCGTATGGATTCCGTTCATGGCTTCTGGTGTTTTGGTGGGTGCCATGCTTGGACTTCTGTCCCGAATGAAATTCATGCGTGTTCTTCTCGCTACGATGATTGGAGGATTCATTGCTTCGATCACTTGGGCATATACCGCTGAAGGCATTATCAAAATCATGCACAAGTACAAACTTGAAGCAGTCATTCCAATCATGATCATTGTCTTCATCCTCGGCGCAATCCTTCACATTCGTTCGACCAAGATTCGTCGCCAAACGGAATTGTTCGAAGACACGCTCCTGGACAACTTCCACAACGATATCAAAGAAAAGTATGGCTCGTGAGGTCTTTTTATGGACGCTCTAACCTTTATCGAAGGACATGATGATTCGGTTGGAGAGGAAGCAAAAATCGGTATTTTGGTCGCATCCGATCGTGCTTCATCGAATGAATATCTCGATGAAGGGGGTCCAGCCATTCTTCAATTTCTCAGCGAAGCTACGAAATCTCCTCTGGAAGTGCATTATCGATGCATACCTGACACCAAGGCTTTGATTGAATCGGCGATGATTGAGTTGGCAGATGATGTGGGATGTCATGTCATCGTTACCACGGGCGGAACTGGTCCTGCAGTGCGCGATGTGACACCTGAAGCAACCGAACAAGTTGTTGAACGAATCATGCCTGGCTTTGGAGAACAGATGAGAGCCATTTCACTGCAATACACGCCGACAGCCATTTTGTCTCGACAAACCGCTGGGATTCGAGGCTCTTGTCTCATTTTCAATCTTCCAGGGCGACCAAAATCAATTCGAGAAACCATTGATGAAATTTGGAAAGCAGTTCCATACTGTGTGGATTTAATCGGTGGACCATACATTGATTGTAACGATGATATCTGCAATGCGTTTCGTCCAAAAAACGCAAGGCGTCGATAAGAGCATTCATTGACTTGTTTTCCCAGCAATGTCTGATTGAAGATGTCAAACCTGCTAATTCAGAATGCTACCATGGTTCTCCCTGACACGACTGTTGTTGGTGATTTGCTCATTGAAAATGGATTGATATCAACTGTTCTCCCAGGTGGAGGCCTTCAGGTCGAAGGTGTGAAAACAATCGACGCAACAGGGCTCCATCTTCTTCCGGGAATCATTGACCCTCAAGTTCACTTTCGTGACCCAGGACAACCTGAGAAAGAAGATCTCTACTCTGGCTCATGCGCTGCGGCAAGTGGTGGTGTTACGTCCTTCCTCGACATGCCGAACAATGTTCCAAGCCAAACAACGCTTCAATCGATGTATGAGAAAATAGCGACAGGAAATCGACGTTGTGTGACAAACTTTGGGTTCTTCATTGGTGCAACTGAAAGTAATGTCGAGGAGTTGATGAAAGCTGTGGGTACACCTGAATCACCAATCGCTATTCCAGGCATTTGTGGTATCAAGATCTTCATGGGTTCGTCAACAGGCGATTTGCTTGTCAACGATTCCGATGCTTTACACGAGATCTTTACCAATACTGCTGGCCTTATCGCCGTTCATGCAGAGGATGAAACTCGAATGATTGAGCGAAAGAAGATGATTGATGGTCGAACCGATATGGCTGCACATGCTGAATGGCGTGATGACGAAACCGCCTTGATTGCAACAAAACGTGCAGTTGCATATGCGCAAGCGACTGGACATCGTCTGCATATCCTTCACCTCACATCAGGAATTGAGGCCGATTGGTTAAACGGAATTACTTCCTTGCACGGCCGAGAAAACGAGGCACACATCACAACGGAAGCATTGCCTCAACACTTGACGTACGACGAACGAGATGTTGAACGACTCGGAACTCGATTAAAGATGAATCCTCCAATTCGTTATCAAAAGGACAAGCAGACGCTCTGGAATCGTCTTCACGATGATACCATCACTTGCATTGCAACAGATCACGCCCCTCATACGCTTGATTCAAAGGCAAAGGGATTCCCAGCAGCACCGAGTGGAATGCCGGGTGTTGAAACCTCACTTCCTGTGATGTTAACTCATGCCTCCAAAGGAGCGTGTACCATTGAGCAGGTTGTCAAATGGATGTCTTCCAATGTTGCAGAATGTTATGGTATGATTGGAAAAGGACGACTTGAAGAAGGATACGATGGAGATATTACCCTTGTCGACATGACCATGGAACGCACAGTCGATGATGCAAACACATGGACGACCGTTGGCTGGAGCCCTTTCCATGGAAAGAAACTCGTAGGTTGGCCAACACTGACCGTTGTAGGTGGTGTTCCAGTGTTCGAACGAAATGAATCAACTGGACCAAAAGGAACCATTTTGGTAGCAGAGGGTGAAACGGGTTCGCCACTGCTCATGACCCCTTGGAATTAGTTCATCTAAGATAAATTGACAACCGCACTTATATACTCGATGAAGAATTTCCTACTGGGAAACATGAGCAGTATGGAAGAACAATTAGGAAAAGGATACCAACAAATGATGATTGGGTTAATCATATTCATTTCGGGTGCGATCTGGGGTGGTATGATTGCAACCGATGGAATGGTGGCAGAGGACATCTACTGGCCAGCCGTTATGATGCTTTCTGGAGCAATGATTACATTGCTTGGAACGACCTTTGGAACCGATCATGAGGACGATCGAAGCAACGACCTTAGTGACGCAATCATGGAATTAACAGAGCGCATTAACCGACTTGTTGGTTCGTCAAGTGGCGATGATTCTTCCGAAGAATCAGAGTGAGTAAATTGCTCCGTACTTTTCTTCGACGTATCGAAGGAAAGGTTCACTTGAAGGCGGGGAACCTGTTGCTTCTTCGATAAGATCTGCTGGCAACAATGCACTTCCTCGCTTGTGCACTCGTTCACGCAGCCAGTTGAGCATCGAAGACCAATCGCCTGAAGAAATTGATTCTTGAATTGAACCTAAATCTTCACTCATTGCTTCCAATAATTGCGCCGCATACAAGTTTCCAAGTGTATAGGTTGGGAAGTAGCCAAACGCTGCCATTGACCAATGAATATCCTGCAGGCAACCCAAGTCATCGGATGGAACAGTTAACCCAAACCAATCAGAAATCATTGAATTCCACAATGTTGGGAGTTGTTCCAGCGGATAATCTTCATTGAAAATTTTCTTTTCGATCTCGTAACGCAGCATAACGTGAAGGTTGTACGTCACTTCATCCGCCTCAACCCGAATAAAACCAGGTTCAACGGCGTTTGCGATTCGGTTCAGCGTTGTCGAATCCCATGACGGAGCGTCTGGAAACGATTCCTTGAAATCAGCCATAACGACATTCCAGAATTCTGGCGTTCGACCAATTTGATTCTCCCAGAGTCTCGATTGCGACTCATGCACTCCAAGAGATACTGCATCACCTCGAGGAGTAAAACGGTGGTTCTCGTCTAAACCTTGTTCATAGAGCGCATGACCTGTTTCATGCATTACAGCGTACAGACAAGAAAAGGGATCGAGTTCATCATAACGGGTTGTAAAGCGAGTATCGCCCGGCCATATACCCGCTGAGAATGGATGTGTTGATGCATCCATTCGACCTGCGGCAAAATCGAAACCCATGCGCTGACTTACTTTTGTACAGAAGGTTTCTTGCTCGTCAACAGGGAAGGTCAAACCTTCAGGCAAGGTTGGATCTGGATTGGTTTTCTTGGCCTCTAGGATACGTTTGAGAAGTGGGACTAGACGATCACGTAGGCCTTCAAACAATGGATCGTAATCTTCTACAGTCATACCGGATTCGTATTCATCGAGGAGTGCATCATAGGGGGTGCTCTCATAGCCATATGCATCGATCTTCTGGCGAGTTAGATCAACGAGTGTCTGCAAATGTGGTAAAAACGCAGTAAAATCAGCATCCTTTCGAGCTTTTTGCCATGCGACAAGTGCTTCGCTTCGAGCTTGTGCAAAGGTCGAAACAAACTCAGCTGAGAGTTTTGTTGCTTTGTCATAGCGCTTCCTGAATTCCCTTACATTGGCTTGCTCGCTCTCGTCGAGGTCGTTCCTTCCTTCGAGTCGGTCCAGCAATGCTCCCATTTCCGAATCTGTGACTTTTTCATGAGCTAAAGCTGCAAGCCAAGCCATGATTTCACCTCTTGACTTTGCACCCTTTTCAGGCATCAAGGTTTCCTGATCCCACCCCAAATGCCCTTGGATGCTGCCTATTCGGTGAATGTCTTGTACTCTGTTGAGGAACACTGCCTTGTCGCTCATGGCTTAGCCTCGACATTGGTTCTTCATCAAGACTCGTATGGTACTTTTTGCTTGAATATATCCACACATTCAATATCCATGAGTGTATGGGTAAACATGGTCCATCCATTCCGTCGAAAAGACAAGGATGGTGAGGTCAATGTCAGCGAGGTGGACGAAGACATCAATGCACTCCTCGATTCGGAACCCTTCGAAAATTCTCAAACAATGGAACGCCTCACTGAACCGACAAACGATGAGGAACGCCTTCATGCGATTTCAGATATGGTTGTCCAAATCTGTATGGACATCCGGCGTGGAGAGAACGTTCTCATCGTCTGCGATCCAACCACTGCTGAAATTGGACAATCATTGCACATAGCAACACAGAAACGTTCAGATCGTGTTTTGCTCATCGTCATGCCAAAATCTCGTCACCATGGAGAGGAGCCTCCTTCACCCGTTGCGGCGTTGATGCGTCAACAACAAGTCGTTATTGCTGCTACAAAGTATTCGCTAACTCACACAAGAGCTGCACGTCAAGCCCTGAAAGATGGAGCCCGAATAGCAACAATGCCAGGCATGACATTCGAATTGTATACCGAAGGAGGAATGACAGCAGACTTCCAAGATGTCAAAC
>JBMTJI010000027.1:0-21621 GCA_049438185.1 Candidatus Poseidoniaceae archaeon | reverse complement strand
GTTGAAATTGAAGACATCTGAGGTGAGTGCTTGACTCGAAATGCATTCATTACATGTGTTTTGTTGATGTTTCTGAGCGGTTGTACGGCTGAAGAAGAACAACTCATCGACGAGGGAGGAGTTGAAGTTCCTGTTGCTACGGCTTTCCCCTCATGGTCTGCAACGGCTCATGATTCTTCAGAGATGAATGGAACAATGTTCGAAAACACGTCTTATGTTGCCTACTTCTCTGCTCCTTGGTGTGCTCATTGTGAAGCCACACTCGATGCTTACGATCAAGTCCTTCCAGAGGGGAAGATGATGGTGTTTTCTTATGATGGACGTGAGGATTACAGTGACATGGATGCTTGGCATAACAAGACGGAATCGAATTTGAATCGAACTGTTGATCGCCCATTCATGCTTCATCCATCCTTAGCACAAGAAGTTGAATTGAGCAACATTCCTTACGTTCTGTTTGTGAATGCACAAGGCTATGTCTATCACATTGAAATTGGAAGGATTACAGACACTGAAGCGATCTCCAGTCTATGGCAAGCCACGCTAACAGCAACGACCGATGATGATGGTCGCTGGCTCTAAGCCAATAACTTCTCAATGTTGATGATTGGACTGATTCGTTCATCAATGAGTGAGAGCATATCATCGAGTTTCTCCTGATTGAGTGCTTCTACCCGCATGACAAGAATGGGTTCTGTGTTGGATTTGCGTGCAAGATACCATCCCGTTTGTTCTCCATTCTCCGTGAATCGTACTCGAACACCATCGATGGTTGAAGCTTCATGATCGGAGAAAGCGTTCTTGATGGCTTCAACAGTCTCTAATTTGTCTTCTTCAGCACATGGAACCTTGACTTCTCCAGTTGTTGGAAGGTTGGGGGCAAGTCGATTCAATTCTTCACTGAACGTAGCATCTCTTCGAGACCAGAGTTCGAGCAACCGGGCAGCGTTGTACAAGGAACAGTCGAATCCATACCATCCACGATCGTTCATGAAAATATGACCGCTCATTTCTGCAGCCATCAAGGAATCTGGATGTTCAGCAAGAACGCGCTTCATGAATGAGTGTCCTGTTTTTGCCATCATTGGTCGGCCACCTGCAGAAAGGATGGCCTTCTCGACGTTCATGGAACATTTCACATCGTAGATGAGAAGATCCTTTCCGTCCTCGCTTCCAACGACATCATCTGCGAGAAGGGCAATGAGGCGGTCTGGATAGACGAAGTCTCCTTTCTCATCAACCGCCCCGATTCTGTCACCATCACCATCAGCACCTAGGCCAAGTTCACATCCATTGTCAACGACTGCTTTTGCGAGGTCAACCATGTTGTATTCTCGGGTTGGATCTGCACCGTGGTTTGGTTCTGTGTTGTCCCAGTCGCAGTAGAGATCGATGTGTTCTGCTCCAATCATATCGAGGAGTTTGGTCATCGCAGGTCCAGGGACTGCGTTTCCACAATCGACTGCGACCTTGACAGGTCGTGCGAGGGTTCCGGTCGATTCGATGATGGCTTGGAGATAGGCATCCTCATGCGGATGGTCGATGTGCTCACCTTGTCCTTCACGGAAGTTTCCATCGAGGAAGACGTGCTTCAATTCTTGAATCTCTTCGCCTGCAAGCGGTAATGTTCCTCGACACATCTTGAATCCATTGTGTGTTGGCATAGGAAGGTGAGATGCAGTGACCATGACACCACCATCCACGGGAAGTGTCCAGCATGCGTGATAGACACATCCAGTTGAAACGATGCCGAGATCAAGAACTCGAACGCCTGAATCGACCAGTCCTTGAATCAGGTTTGAAGCATAGCCTGGACTTGATTTACGAATGTCTCGCCCAACTGCATACGACTCGCATTCAAGGTATGTTGCAAGGGCGCGTCCAAGTCGGTAAGCGAATTCATCGCTCAATTCATCGCCAGACAATCCGCGAATGTCGTAGGCTTTGAAACACGACACTGGCCATTCCGTCATGTGTTCTGCTCATCCTCTTCGTTATCAAGGGTGCCTATCGCCGGACAACGAACAGAACGAGGCCACTTATGGTCAAGAGAATGAGGAATTCTAGGAGAAAACCAGTCCACCATGCAGCGAACGTGAGAGCAAACAATGTTGGAATGGTCATCCGTAAGAGGACTGGCCACGTAAGAAGGCCTTTGGGGGGTTCCTCAAGATACGGAGAACCTGGCATGGTCGATCCTCAGGATTTGACGCCTTGCACAACGATTTCAACAAGGGCTCCTTTTGGTAACGCACCTGCTTCAAAGGCAGCTCGTGCTGGAGGCATGTCCATGTCTGCAACCCATGCGCCGTAAACGTCGTTCATGGCTCCGTAGTCCTCGATAGAATCGAGGAGAACCTGAGCAAAACAAATGTCGTTTTTCGAGAGGCCACCTGCTTCCAAGAGTGCATCGATTTTTGCTAGTGCTCCTTCGGTTTGCGATTTGATGTCGAGCGAACCATCAATCGCAATTTGTCCAGAGAGCCAGAATTGTTGGCCGTGTCGTATGCCTGGTGTGTAAGGCGCATAAGTTACGATTCCATCAAGGGAGATTGGTTCTTTCATGGAGTTGCTAATCCTTGAATGCTCATGAACATTAACCAAGAGCCACTGGGAGATGCATGCGCACATGTTGGGTCTTGGATCATCCAGCACATGTGCGATTGCTCGCTCCATTCATACGAAGTGGAACAACATCGGATGTTATCGTTGCAACAAACAGAACCGAAGTTCGTAATCTAATGGAATCGTCTGAAGGTGTTTTGCCAAAGCGGCAACAGATATGGGTTGAACGCCCGATTGGGTCAAAGCGAGCACGGATTGCATGGAAACGCATGCGACAAGTCCGCCAATTTCTCAAGACTGCTCAACGTTCAGGGGGACGCTTTGAACGGATTATTGCAGTTGGTGCTCCATTGGAATTACGGGTTGCGAAGCGTTTGAAGATTCCAAAGCGTTGGTACATCTCGGATACCGAGGTGAATCATTTCGCACATCGTCTTGCCGTCAATGCTGCAACGGATGTGATGGTTCCAACGCATTGGGACACTTCAATCGATGGAGAATGGCTTGAACAATTCTCGAAGAAAGGAGCGACGATTCATCGCTTGAACGGGTTGCACGGGATGGTTCACTTGCGCCCCCAACTTCGTCCAAGAGTGGTTTCTGCAATACCAAAGGTTGCCATACGTCGCTTGCTTGGAGACGGTATTCATGATGGTGATGAGATTCTGCGAATTCCGGATTCGTTGTTGGATGGTATCGAATCGACACAAGCGGATGAGGGCATGTACGAAGGTGATGCTTGGGAGTTCTCATCGATGTTGTCGATGCAAGATGGTGTCATTGCACAATCGGTTACCGTTGCCAGTGAAGCGGTTTTGATGGGTGTACCAACCTTGCTTGTAAGCGATGCACAACGGGGCTTTCTTGATCGGCTTGCATCCGAGGGTTATCCTCTGTTTCGATTGCGAACTGGGGATAATGTTGAGGAAATCCATGCTCAATTCCTCGCAGGGTTGCATCTTACCGATGCACTGGAATTACCTGAATGGCCAAATGTTCGTCAACAATTTGCTGAATTTATTGGCTCTGAATTGATTGATTGAGCCAAGCCTCGACAATGTCTCCGTGATCCCCTGCTAAGACAAGACGCCCCTCAACAATCTCGGATATTGGCCAGAAACGAGCGTCTTGTGCATCATCGCCTCCAATGGGTTCTCCAGTTGCTTCGACTTCGTAGACGATGCTGACGATGTGTTTCCTTGGGTCTCTGGCAGGATCGCCCATGACCATGAGCAGTTGCGGATTTGCTCCATCGAGTCCAGCCTCTTCCTTCAATTCGCGAAGGACGGCTTCCTCGGGACGCTCTCCTTGGTCGACGAAACCTCCTGGAAGAACCCAGGAACCTGCGGAAGGAGGGAACTTCCGTTGAACGAGAAGGATGGAATCGTCTCGACGAACACACGCATCCACGGCTAAGGCAGGATTGAGATAGCCTTGACATTCATCACATTGAGCCATATTATTCACCAAATCGGCGTTTTCGCATTTGATAGGTTTGAACCGCTTTGAGGAGGTCTTTCTTCTTGAATGAAGGCCAAAATACGTCTGTAAAATACAGTTCAGAATACGCCATCTGCCACAACAAGAAATTGCTGATTCGCTCTTCACCGCTCGTTCGAATGACAAGATCAGGATCAGGCATGTCAGCTGTGTAAAGGTGTTCTGAAACGGTTTGTTCGGTTATTTGTTCAAGCGTTAATTCTCCAGATTTGTGGAGATCAGCGATGTTCTGGATGGCATGAATCAGTTCTTCTCGAGCGCCGTACGCTAGGCAAACCGTGAAGACGAAATCATCGTACTCAGCTGTTTGGGATTCGGCATAATCGATGGCATCATTGACGTGCTGTGGAAGAAGTTCTCGACGTCCAATAATTTGCACTCGAACGTTGTTTTCATGGATACGAGGGTCTTCTGCAATCGACTTTAGCCCCTCAACATAGAGTTTGAAGAGCGTATCGAGTTCTGCTTCCGGGCGACTCAAATTCTCGGTCGAGAGTGCATAAACTGTGAACCATGGAATGCCGAGTTCAAGCACCCAATCGAGGACAGCCTCCAATCGTTGTTTTCCGATTCGGTGGCCAACATGCGTTGCAAGATTCGATCGCCAGGCAAAACGACGGTTTCCATCCATAATGATGGCAAGATGCTTGGGTTGAATCTCATGCTCGAGAACTTCGCGAAGGAGTTTTGCCTCAACCGCTTGGCCGAGAACGTCACCCATCTTTTCGCTGATTCCCATGGCCGTCCCAACTCTTCCAAACGGTTCTCTTGTTTGATTGCATCCCCTTGACAACAAAGACACATTGAATGGGAAGAGCCAGTTTGGACTGCTCATGGAGGATGAGTCTTGGTGGCCTCAAGGCGTCGCTGTCTCTTCCATGAATGATGCTCTTGAATCTGGTGAAGTAGTAACGAAATGGGGCACTGTAGCCTGTTGGGATGTTCAAAAATGTTTCAAATCAGAATGGTGGACTTCAGCAAAAGAAGGAGCATGGGGTGTCGTTGGAACACTGAGACCAACCGACATTGAAGTCGTTCAATCAGATGGAAATCGTGCTCTTCTTCGGCTTGATGATGCTCACGTCGCACTCGTATATTCGATTCCAACGAGCAATCGAACATCTTCACTGGAACAAAAGAATCAGGTTCGCTCAATGCTTCAATCAACTCGTCTTCTCCTCCCAATCGGCGGACTTCTGTTGGATGGAAAGGATGCACTGCTCGTGTTTCCGATTGGTGAACGAGTGGAACCATCACCTCAATGGCTTGGTCAAACACTCGGTCAAATCCAAAAGACGCTGGCTCCTCTCTCAAGTCCAAACGATCAGAAACGATGGAATCAGCGATTGAAAGAACTCGAAGATGAATTGAAACCAAACACACTATGGCGAGCGCCCCACACCTCTTCTACGACGGGTATTCCATCGGTTCGAGTTCATCCAAATTGGATTCTCGAGGTTGATGGCGAACATCGAGCTCTCCCTCTGAACCAGAGTGTGAGTGAATTGCTCCTTTGTGGTACGGAGCGCCTACCAGGAATCGCAGAATTCATCCATCTTGAAGGCCGATTGGTCGAAGAAAAAGGATACAATCCGGAACAAATTGAGGTTCTGTTTGAACATTGGAAACGTGAAGTTCCTCCAGCATGGACAAGTCGCAAAGCGCTCTCAACAGTTCTCGGTGGAGCCTGGATTTGGCGATACTACGATGTTCTCGTCGTCAACGCGGAATCGGTTCTTTACGGAGATGAACCTCGATACGAATCCGCTCAGAAGTGGCTGAAGGATGTTTCACGATTGCAAGCACATCTTGGTGTGCTTCGTGTGTGGAAAAGTGGAGTTTGGGTCGGCGTCACAACGATGGTGGTCGCCTACTATTCATGGCAACTTGAGACGCTTTCAACAACCAATTCAATCGGTCTTTCAGTACTCGGAGCACTCATTTCGATAGGCTCGAATTTGCTCTACTGGAAGAAAGACCCTCCAGCGTTTTAATCATCGCTGTTGGCGTATGCGTCCATCATAGAACGAGAGTTCCAATTCTTTGGCAAGTTCCATTAAATCGATGATCAGCGATTCACGAGCCTTACGCTCTGCAATCGATGACTCAACATCCCAATACAGGTTGAGTTCAATGTCGATCGATTGTGCTGAAATCGTATTGATGCTGCACCATGACGAATCTTCCTTGGTCGTCGCTTCATGATTGTGAATCAAATCAAGCGTTCGCTGACAGAAGGATTCGACCTTTTCCGGGTCGGAATTGATGTCAAGGTGAACCATGGATTGCCATCGTCGCCAACGACGCTTACCCCAATTTTCAACCGGGATGTTGACCAAATTGGCGTTTGGGATTGTAATAATGGTGTCCAGTGAAGTTCGAACCAACGTGGTACGAAGATTGATCTCAATCACTTCACCTTCGGAAGTCCCAATGATAACCCAGTCACCGACTTTGAAGGGGCGATCGAGCAAAACCGTGATGGCTCCAAAGAAATTCGAAATGCTGTCTTTTGCGGCGAGTGCAAAAGCCAATCCCGATATACCCAAACCAGCAAGCAGCGAAGTGAGTTCAAATCCAAGAGCGTCGGCAATGAAGATGGCTCCAACGAAAATAATGATGAATCGAAGGACGCTTTCGAGTGCAGAAATGAGCGTCTTTTCGGTTCCATCGAGATCGTCATCTTTGTCGAGGAATCGTATAACATCGTAGACGAGGTTAACAAGTCGGAATGCCCATACAACGATCGAAATTACCAACAAAAACTGAAGCACATCAGGAATGTATTCAGCCCAAGATGGCATCAGAATGTTCGTATTTTCAGTTTGCTCACTGACCAATATATCGATGGTAACGAAGGAAAATGCATACCCTGCGACACTACCTAGCGCCTTGTCGCCTTCCTTGACCGTCTTTTGCCGTATCGTATCATTGCGAACGATGACTCCAAAGAATCCATGGGAAATGTTGCTGACAATCAATCGAATGATGACAGAAACAATGAGAATGGCGCCGAGAACGACAAGTGTTGATTGCGAAAATCCAAGCATTTCACTGCTTTCGTAGGTCAAATTATCATAAAGCCCCATATGCTATCGTGTAACCTTTTCTTCAATATTTTTTCCCATGATTCAGAACCGTCACCGCGAGGGTTTCAAGTGTGGGAAGCAACTGGGACGAACGATAGCATGTCGTCCAAACGTCGTCAACGCTCGGCCATCGTCGCAATTTTTCTCCTCATGATGCCACTGATGCTTACCTCGGTATCTTCGACAGTGGCAACCTCGTTCGAAGAAAACGAATCAGGAAACACTCCAGAAGGCATCTGGAGCGATGACTATGCAAATCACGTCCATCCATGGGGCGGAGATGACCGTGCTCAGTTCAAGCAATATCACGATTACGACAGTATGCGACAGCGAATGCTTCAACTTGCTGAACAATCCTATTCCTATCAAGGACAAGATGTCGAGATCATGTCGTTCCATGAGGGATTGAACGGTGGAACCAATGCCCGTAACGTCGAGATGACGGCAGACAGCTACAAAGGTCACCATTACAGCCATCCTTCTCCGTGGATGAAAATCACTGGTGGGGGCGAAGATCTCGAGGGTGTTTTTGGCGGTGAATGCAATGATTTCGTTGGCGATTGTGGCAACTATGAGGACATACCTGATGTCCAGATGGTTGGGAATTTCCATGCTCGTGAATGGATGTCGTACGAAGTTCCAATGATGTTCCTTGAGATGCTTGCTCACTATTATGGCACCGTTGGTGTTGACAACGATGGTGACGGTCTAATCGATGAAGACCCATGGGGCGATTCAAACGGTGATGGTATTCTCGATGATGACGGAGATTGTTTGTCACTCGCAGCAGAATATCAAGATTCGAATGGAGATGGAAACCCTTGTGGCCCAGGTGACCTTGGCGTCGATGAAGATTTTTCAGAACAACAACTTACCGATCTTGTCAATTCACGAGAAATCTATCTTGTACCGATGCTCAATGTTGATGGAAACCGATACGACCGAGAAGAGTTCTGTGGTGAAAACGCATGGGAAACCTGCCCAACTGGAGGGTGGAGAAAGAATCTACGAAACAATGGCCCACAACCACTTCCTGATTTCAACGAAGAAGTCGACGAGGACTGTGATGGTGTTGACTTGAACAGAAATTTCCAGTTTGAATGGGGTTGGCCGTTGGGAGCAACAATTCCATTGGTTCCAGGAACGTGCACGCCTGCAGAAGACGAACGTGCTGGAATCTCAAACAACGATGTCTACACAGGACCCTATGATACGACCGACAACGATGGAGACGGTCTTGTCAACGAAGACAACGTTGACGGTGAAGACGATGACAATGATGGTCAATTGGATGAAGATTGGGCCGGTGGAAACAGTGAGCCTGAGACGCTCTTTATCCAAGATTTGACCGAAATGAACGACGATAACAACGACCTTGCGTCCGATTTCAAGATGACACTTTCATGGCACTCCTTCTCTGAACTTGTTCTCTATCCATGGGGGCATTGTACAGGTTGTGAGACTCCAGATCACCAACAACTCATCTATCATGGTGATCAAATGGCTGAGATGACCGACTACACCAACATGCAGAGCAGTGACCTCTATCCAACCACTGGCGACTACTGCGATTGGCAATACGGTGTGCACGACGCATTCTGTTACACCATGGAAATTGGAACTGCGTTCCATCAACGACCAGAAGATATCAATCATATTGCCGTGCGAAACGTTGGCGTTCCGTTCTATGTTCTCGAAATCGCTGACAATCCTCGGGAACGTGCAAACCTTGCTATGGACAACATATCGCAACAGAACTACCTGGTTATTCCAACAGACGTTGATGTCCCAGAATCGGGAGATATTCCAATCGATGTCTGCGTTTCAAATCAGTTCCCATACAGTGAAGCCAACAGTTACGTCAAGTATCGTATGGTGAAACCAAGCCGTGCACAGTCCGATTATGGCCCTCGTGAGTGGGCGACCACACCTTGGGAGTCTGTTGCCATTGAGCGTGTCGATGAGGCATGTACAACAGCGAATGGAAACGGTACAATCCTTCGAGCGGAGATTCCAGTATCCGAATCTTCGACAGGAAAGTTGCATTACAAAGCCCTGCTCTCAACACTCAGCGGTTCTGAATCGATATATCCTGCAGATGGCTCATACTTTGAACTTGGAATCGAATATCGCTCAGCATATGGCAGTTTTGCAGGATCGTTGTTCATGTTTGTTATCATTGCAGGAACAGTTTGGGGTGGGCTAGGAGCTTGTCTTCGACTGATGCTCGGAGAGGAAGAACTTCTCGACGCAGAGGTTGTCTGAGGCGATTACTATGGGACAAAGTGACCAATTTTCAGGCCGTCTCGGTCTTATTTTCGCTTCGATTGGAGCAGCTATCGGTACAGGAAACATCTGGCGCTTCCCCCGAATGGTCGGTGCAAACGGTGGTGGAACATTCCTCATTCCGTGGGTTATTTTCCTCTTTGTATGGTCTATTCCTTTGGTTATTGCAGAATTTGCAATGGGTAAACGCTCTCGAACAGGTACTGTTGGGACATTCCGTATTTTTGCAGGTAAGAAATTTGCTTGGATGGGCTTGTGGACGGCTTGGATTTCGACAGCAATCGGATTCTATTATGCGATTGTAGCAGGTTGGTGTCTCAAGTATTTCCAACTTGGAATTTCAGGTGGATTGACCGGCGATGGGGTTGATACAACCGAAGTTTGGAACTCGTTCCTTCAATCTCCATTGCAAGTAATCTTCTTCCAGTTCCTCGTGATTGCGATTACGCTTCTCGCCATTTGGAAGGGTGCAAAAGCCATTGAGAAGGTCAATGTCATCTTGATGACATCGTTGTTTGTTCTTCTGTTCATGACACTTGGCCTCTCCTTGTGGATGGACTTGTCCGATGGAAGCCTCGATGGCGCCTTGTTCATGTTCACCGTTGATCCTGCAATGTTGTCAGAACCTGAAGTTTGGATCAACGGTCTCTCTCAATCCGCATGGTCGTGTTCAGCAGGAATGGGTATGGCCATTACCTACGCTGTCTACATGCGTAAGGACGAGGACACGGTTCTCAATGCCTTCACCATGGGCTTTGCCAACAACAGCATTTCCATTATCGCTGGATTGGCGGTTCTTTCAGCCATCTTTGCTGTGAGTTCCGACCCTCTTGCAACCGTTACCAATGGATCATCAGCGATCACTTTCCTCGCTTTGCCTGAAGTCTTCGCTCAGGCGCCGGGAGGAGCGGTTGGAGCATTTGTCATGATGGCAGGTTTCTTCCTCGCCCTCTCGTTTGCAGCGATTACATCGATGATTTCAACGGTTGAATTGTGTGTTCGAAACTTCGTCGACCATGGCTATGACCGCCAACGTTCAGTTCTCATCACCTCGATTGCCATCTTCTTCTTTGGTTTGCCATCGGCCATCATGTGGATTAAACTCGATGCTGCTGGAGTTGCCTTCCCTGAATTCCTTGAAGTCCAAGATCACATCTGGGGCTATGGCTTAATGTTCAGTGGATTGTTTATCGCTTTCTCCATATGGAAATATGGGTACATCAAGTGGAAGAAAGAGGTCGAATTGGGTAAGGCTCCACCTGGATTTGCGGGCTACCTCGGTGTCGGAGTCTCTGCTTTCCGTGATGATTACATCAACACTGGTGACAACGATATCGAAGTTGGACGATGGTGGGATTTGTGTCTTTACCTCGCGTTCCCGATTCTCTTCAGTGTTCTGATGCTCTCGTACTTTGGAGACATGATTGCCAACACAGAAGACGTGTGGAATCCAGCGAATCCGAAAGGACTTGGAATCATTCTGGCCTTCTGGTCGGTGGTCGCAATCGTGTTCATTTCACTAAACAAATTCCTGATTGCTCGGCCGTTGTATCGAAACGTACCAGAAGGAGCAGATGCTGATATCTCGTTGCTACCTGGTGGGGACGACCCACTCGTTTCGGTTCTCGGTGATGATGCATCAATCGACATGACCGAATTGGTCGCAGAAGTTGTCGATTGAGTGAGGTGATTGTTGATGGAACCACTCGTCCAGTGGTTGTTGGGAGGATTTGTGGTATCCCTTCTGTTCATTGTGGTTGCTCGATGGTTTTGGAAACGATACGATCAACCAAGTGAAGCTGCATTGGAGTGGCAGAAGGAACAGGAAGAAAAACGCAAAGAGCGAAAGGTCTGGGAATCTGTTGAAATGCAAATGCGTCGAGAAGCTGAAGAAGCGGAACGTCAAGCCGCATTCCAAATCAAGCGCGAAGTTGCTGCATCTTCAGGAAAAGCACCGGATGCACGCACGGTCTCAAAGGCCTTTGAATCACTTGGAACACCGGTACAACAACCTGCTTTAACCGAAAGCGACCTTGAATTGGAAGCGGATGATTCCGATGTTGAACTCGCTCCAGACCTCGTTCAAGTCCGACAAGACGCTTGGGATGGTAACGAAGACGTGCCGCATGGGGAAGAAGATCGTGAAGAACCGGATTGGGAACTCGTCGAACGTCTGAAACGTATTGCTGAATCGACCGAAACCGAAGATGTTCCTCATCCTGAAATTCCGGAAGCACCTTCTCTACCTGACGTCAAGGAAACAACTTCTGAACAATTCGAATCGTGGTTAACAGAAGAAGAGTGATGCGTTCATGGTGAAACTATCACCTTCATTAGAGACCTCTCAGACGTCGAAACATGAAGCCTACAGACGAACAAGCAGGGGCTTGGACGGAAGCGTTTGATGAAGGTAAATTCGTTCGGAAATCGAGCGAATTCCGTGATTCCATTTCGAAAGGAGGGACGTTCGATGTTGAAAGCGGACGATACCACCTCTACATTTCACATGCTTGTCCGTGGGCACATCGAACTTTGATGACACGCACATTACTCGGCCTTGGAGACCACATTACGTTCGATGTGGTTGATTGGAGAATGAACCGAGACGGATCGTGGTCGTTCAATCCTGAGGAAGAAGGAGCCACGGCAGATACAATCAACGGTGAGACCAGTTTGGAAGGTATCTACAACAGGGCCTTTGAAGGTTGGAATGAAAGTCGTCGAATAGGTACTGTACCCGTTCTCTGGGATCGTAAACATGCCACAATTGTCAATAATGAAAGTCGTGAAATCATTCGGATGTTCGACCAGTTTTCAAAGGAAGGATTCGGCAATGGAGTCACGCTTTGTCCTCCAGAGCTGAAACAAGACATCGATGCGATGATCGATGCAAACTACGAATCGGTCAACAATGGTGTCTACAAATCTGGTTTCGCTCGTACACAAGAAGCGTACAATGAAGCCGTCACTGTTCTCTTTGAGCGACTTGATGAACTTGAGAAGCATATGGAAGGAAGAGAATGGCTCGTCGGAGCAGAGCAAGGGCAATTGACGGAAGCGGACATTTGCTTGTTCACAACATTGGCTCGTTTTGATTTGGTCTACGTTGTTCATTTCAAGTGCAATCTTCGAAGAATCATTGACTATCCAAATCTTCAGGCTTTTGTTGAACGCGTCCTTGATTTACCTGGGATTCGAGATACATGTCATTGGCATCACATCAAGGCACATTATTTCTGGTCACACCAGAACATCAACACTTTCCGAATCATCCCTCTCGGTCCTCTCGAAGGGGCACACACAAAATGATGAGGAATCAACAGAACGCCTCTGATTGAAGCGAAGGGCATTAGAGGGGATGGCTCTTCGAAGGTTCATGGTCCAACGTCCAAGAGGTACGCGTGACTTCGGGCCAGCAGAAATGAAACGACGACTTGCGTTTGAATCACTCCTCGAAGAACAAGCACGTCGTCACGGATTCTCCCGTGTTCAAACACCGATCTTTGAATCGCTCGATTTGTTCACTGCCAAATCTGGTCCTGGTGTTGTATCCCAACTTTATGCCTTCCAGGATAAAGGCGAGCGAGACCTTACACTTCGTCCTGAATTGACAGCCCCAGTCATGCGGATGGTTGCTGAGGAACTTCGTAACGAGACCAAACCACTCCGCCTTTCTTACTATGGCCAGTGCTTCCGCTATGAGGAATTCAAGAAAGGACGCTACCGAGAGTTCTACCAATACGGTGTTGAACTGATTGGGGCAACAGGACCCCTTGTTGAGGCTGAAGTCATCGCTCTCGCCATCAACATGTTAACCGAAGCAGGACTCAAGAACTGGGAACTACGTATTGGACACGTTGGTGTTCTCAAGCAAGTTCTTTCGGGCATTGGACTCAGCGACTCGTCCGATTCAGGAGAACCCCCTCTTGCTTCAGCGATGCGTTTCCTCGATAAGGCTGACTTTGATGGATTACGAGCATTGTTGGAATCTCAATCCATTTCAACAGATTTCGTAGCACCATTGCAACAACTCTCAGAATTGAAAGGTGGCCAAGAAACCATTGCTTCAGCCCGTGAACTCCTTTCCACCATGGATGGTGTTTCGCTTGATGCACTGGATGATCTTGAATCAACCATCAATTCGATTGCGCAACTTGCACCTTCTCCTCCATCACTTTCGGTCAATCTTACCGTCGCTCGTGGCCTCGATTATTACACAGGAACTGTGTTTGAAGTCCACGTTCCAGAACTCGGTGGAGAGGGGCAAGTCCTTGGAGGGGGCTCCTACAAACTCCTTCACCTGTTCGGGCTTGCAGATCTTGACCCATGTTGCGGATTTGGACTCGGCTTCGATCGAGTTCTTCTTGCCCTAGAAGCCCAAGCTGCGGCTGAAGGAAGAAGTGAAGTTGTTCCAGGGGAAGACGATGAAACGCCATTCCTCGCCATGATACCATTCAATGTTGAGGCGTCAGAAGTCCTTGATTTAGTAAGAGAATTACGAGCATCAGGCGTACGTGTTGAGATTGAACTACGTTCAAGAAAGATTGGCAAAGCGATGGGCTGGGCAGATAGCATCGGTGCAGGTTTTGCGTTGGTTGTCGGTCCAAGGGATCTTGAACAAGGTCAAGCCACGGTCAAACGCCTTTCTGATGGAGAACAACTTCCAGTTGAACTCAATATGGAGTCAATCCTTTCAGCACTCAATGCTTGAAGAATCACTCATCTTCTCTTCGAGCGTTCACGAAGACAGCCATTGCAATCGCTGCAGATGCAACAACGAGTGTGAATCCGGGGGTGTCTTCGGAACCACCGCCTATATCGCCACCACCTTGGAATGCTTCGTCCCATGAATCGTCGTCAATTGGCAGTTCGATGTATGACTGCTCACCCATGCTCATTTCAAACTTGGCTGGTTCACCGGTAGGGGCAAAAATGAAACTACCAGCTTGATAATTACCTCGAAGTGTCATTGTGACCCGTACTTCTGGGTTGAATTGATCGCCGTCCCAATCAATGATGGTGCTTTCGTCAATAACGAAATTGAATGTTACAGTGTTATCACCAACCACCAGGCCAGTCTCATGGTGCTCTCCTATGATGTTTGGGCCTGCGTATAAGGAAATATTCAACTCCTCGCAATCATTTTGTCCACATGCAGTATTTCCATCATTATCATTGGTCCAATCGCCTTCAACGAATATGTTAAATGACCCCCTGAAAAGACCATCAGGATCCATGTACAATCGTTTTGCGAGCATAGGATCCATCCTAAATCGTAGGTCGATATCTATTACTCCGTTATCGACTTCTTCAGAGTAGAGTTCAAGACTTGAGTTGTCCATCTTCTGGAAGTGTGTCCATGCCTTTGTGTTCGAATCATTCCAGAACATATACAATGTTTTGTTCTCCTCAGTTGGTTGTCGATAATCATCTTGAGGTTGAGATTGTTGAATTGAAACGTCACTGCCAGCTTGAACTGGAACCAACATCATCAACGCCATGAAAACAGCCAAACATGCTACTTTGCGCATGATTCTCCGTACACCTACAAAGATATGAGGTTATTGAGCAGGTGTGTTAATTACACCATTTAGTCAAATCGATGGATGTCGACGCCACCCGTCGTGTTTCCACCCGTATTGAGTTGCGTCTGTCGTGTGAGTTTGAGAGCATCTCCGAGCTTATTTGGCTCCATTCGTGCCGTTCGCATGTCAGCACCACCAACGCCAGTAATGATGGCCATGACTTTGATGGTATCACCAAAGGTTGGATCCTGTCTCGCGCCCCAAATCACGTTCGCATCATCGCTGACTCGTGCAGTCATCAGATCGACAACTTGTGATGCCGACTCAAGCGTCATGTATTGACCTCCAGTGACGTGAATGAGAACGCCTGTTGCTCCAGTAATGTCAACATCAAGGAGCGGATGATTGAGTGCTTCATGAACGACTTCCTCAGGTCCACGGTCCGATTCTCCATAGAGCATCATCGTGACACCACCATTGGACATAATCGCCCGAATGTCTGCGAAATCGAGGTTGATGAGCGATGGAAGCGTAATCGTCTCTACAATTCCTTTGACAATCTCAGCAACCAATTGGTCCATAATCGAAAAGGCTTCTTCGAGAGGAAGGTTTGGAACGTAATGCAACAGTCGGTTATTGTCGAGAACAAGGACTGCGTCTGCGACACGACGTAGTGATTCTAGCCCTTCGAGAGCCTTCTTCATGCGAAGTCTGCGCTCCACGTGGAATGGCGTTGTAACAATACCAACAACAAGAGCTCCTGCGGACTTTGCTTCTTCTGCAACGATTGGGCAAATTCCAGTTCCTGAGCCACCGCCAAGTCCGCTTGCAATGAAGACAAGATCTGCACCGTTGACGATGCGTCTTATCATCTCACGACCAGCTTCCGCACACCTTCGACCCATGGATGGATCTCCGCCTGCTCCGAGTCCGCGTGTGATGTGACGACCAACGAGGAGCTTCTGTAGTGAACGTGTATTGTCGAGGTGCTGTTTGTCGGTGTTGATCGCAACCGTGACGGCCCCTTCAACACCAAGATGTGTGATTCGATTGAGGGTGTTGTTTCCTGAACCACCACAACCAACGATCAAGATTCGAGGATTTGGGACACCAAGTGTGGAAACGTCCTCATCCATGAGGGCGGTAGCACCGCGGTTGATGGCTTCATCACGAAGCCCAGCAACCATATCTGCGAGTGCCTTATCATGCATATTTCTCTCCGCCCTTGCGTTACCTGAACTGGAAGAACTACTGGGTCCCATCCCTACACTTCCTGATGTGGCGAGCCTTCTGTTCTGACTATTAACATCCGCGCTTGGAGCAGGGGTAAAATGGTCGATTTTTGCGGTCGCATTCACTGGCCAAATCAACCTCGACCTTTGTTAATCTCTTGTTTGTTGAAGGACGATGAGAATAAATAGAACGAGGCGGTCGCACGGACTACCTCACTTAGCTCAGTTGGTAGAGCACCTGACTGTAGTTGGAAAAACAACGTCTCAGCAGACATCAGGGTGTCCCCGGTTCAAGTCCGGGAGTGGGGACCACTCCTTTTCCAGAAATCACTCCGTTCGGAACCCATCTTTCCATCCAAGAGCTTTACGATGGTTAGTAATAAAATTCTCAGTGGTCCAGATGACGCGGTCACAGCAAAAGAGGACAAGCATTCGGTAGTAACGCGTTCCAAAGACAATCGTATCTTCGGTGGTACGCTCACCGCAGCTAATGCAGTCGCCAATACGGGAGAACGTCTTGACTAAGATCTCCTCATGTTCCACTTCACCACTACGCGTAACTCCTTCAGGGATGTACAATGGAATGCCAAGCAGACAAAGTTGCTCGCCGCCACCTGGTGAATAGAATCCGTCCGTATCAAAGTCACTTGCTTTCATGTTAAGTACCATTTTCCTCGCCTTCCTGTTGTACATTGTGTACACTATTATATCGACGTCAGAGAAGATAAAACTTTCCACTAAACGTGTTCAAATTTCGTGATTAAGGAAGAATATAGCACGGTATTTGGAAATAAAAACATGAGAATTACAGGACACTGTAGTCTTGTTGATCGATATGAAAGATAATCAAGTTCTTTTGAAAAATTTCAAACCCTTTTTCTAGAGATTCGGATAGGGATTTCAAAGACGCATCTCCGTGAGATATTGTCGCCATTGTTTCAGTCTTGCACAACCTTAGCATTGACAACGTTAGGTCTTGATTTGTTTCGTTTCCAGACCATCTTAGATTTGAAATCGGATTGATATCCCATCTTGGTTGAAGATTCACTGAATTTTTAATCAAGTACGGGTTTTTCTCCAAACATTTTGTCAAGAGTTTCCTTCTCAGGACGAGGCTTGCGTTAATTGATTCGAGCCAGTCAAGATGATCAAGTATGTCTCCATGAACAAATGTAACGTTAACATTCCCAATCTTCATTGTTCTTTCTTTCCTTTCCTGAGGCCTTAATTGCCCAGGATGTTGCATCAACCATTGAATCCACTCTTTGTATTCTTCTTCTTTCCATGCTGAATCGAGAGGCATGGGGTGAAGAAATGGCTCATTACTTCCGAACTCAGCATGTCTGAGCCAGGCATCGATGTACTCACTCTGGTTGATGTGAAACGGCCATCTCGGCGGGAGATGGTTGATGTTCTCAAGTTCTTCAATCGACAACCTTCTTTCCTTCATCAACGAAGCTAGAAAATCAAAACAGTCTGGAAATTTGTTCTTGTTCCTTACTTTGTAAATGACTGCTTGAACATCTTGATTTCCAGTGTGAAACAAGTCAACACCTTTTGGAATGATGAACCATTCAGCCTTCCCCATGTATTCCCAAGAAATGTCTTCGTTGATTTCGATGTCATTCCTAGGAAGAACATCTTTTTCATCGACTCTGTTTTTCAAATCAAAAATAATCAAACCTTCATCTCTTACCTTTGATGAAAGCAAGGATGCAGCTTGTATGAGCACGGGTTGATCCGATTCAAAATCAAATCCACCTTCGAGAAAAATCTCGGGATAATCAGTGTACATGATGTCGATGAATGGATAATCCTTGAGTCCTTTTTTCGCTTCCATCTCCCTATGAATAAGGAGGTTTTGAAATCCAAGATCAGGATTTCTATACGCTTGTCCAATCCCTTGAGGATTTGAAATTCTTGCAAAATATTCCGCATTGTTGTGTGAATGAGGCGACCACCATCCATCAGGATAGGCTGGCGATAAATCATCACAAACAAGGACGAATGGAGCCTCATTGTCCACCATGACGTTCCATGAGGCGAGATAATTCATGTGCGCACCAGGATGAGCGACAATGAGCGGCCTATCCTTCACCTTTGGAAAGGGAATATCTGTGAAGAATTGATTGTTTTTCCATAGCATCACAAACACCTCGGATGGCCAAGTGGGACAACCCTGAAGATTCTCTTTGCTTGTCTTTCAAGTCTCGAATACTTGCTTGCATCACATACGCCGCCGTTGTCGGCTGATTTTGCAGTATCATAGAATGTTGAGCCGTGCATCGTGATGATGTGTGCTGTGCACAATTTGCCGTTTTCATCAGGGTCGCTAGGAGGATCGACCGAATAGAAGCTCACAAAGAACAAGTCATTGAGTTGCTTTAGCTCATCGATGATGTATTCGATTCTCCTTTGGTCATGATTGCAGTAAGCGAGTTGCATGCCGAATGGTTTCAGCGCTTCTGACCACGAGGATGGCGATTGTGAGTTGGTTCTGGCTTTGAAGTATTCAGGTGTAACATTCGCCCCAGTAGCTCTTGCAACCATACATAACGTCGTTGCTACACAAGATGGTCCAATCTGCCTCAAATGTTTCAGTTCCAAGTCATCGAAGTATGATACATGATTTTCGCCTTTGGACAGGTGCCAAAGTGGTGCGCTTGCATTAGGTTTCCACATCATTCTTCTTCCTCCGATGGTTCAAATCTCCTCACGCCATTGACTCTTTTTGGATGACAAACGAGACAATTCGTATCAAAACAAGGCCAAGCGTAGTCGTTACCAATGAAATCGATGTACTTCTTGTCGACCATCGCTTGCCAGAATGGCCTTGAATGATCCCATGTGTCAACCCAAATCGTAGCCTCTGGGAAGATTCTTCTTACCTTGGAAATCATTCTTCTTCCATGACCTTTTCTTCTCTGATGTTCATCGAACACGATCACATGATGCATTTCGATGACAGACCAATCTTCGTTCGGAATAATCGTACATATTGCATATGGAAAACTACCCTGGTAAACCCACCATCCTGGTTTGTTGTGGTGTTCAACAAAATATGCTTCGTTCGGTCTAAATCTATCTTTTTCTATCTGTATCATTTTCTTCACCTCACTGGTATTCATAGTCTTCTGGCCTTCCCCCAGGCCATTCTCTTTCCATCATCTCTACTCTGCCGACTCTTTCGATGTCCTGCTCGAACTGAATTTTCCAAATTTCAGTATCATCAAGACAGAGCAAAATGACAGCGATCAGTTTCTCTGGTAGTGACATTTGGAAGACATCTGTATGGAAACAAAACCAATCATCAACTGTCTGAGACGTCTGCATTCCACCATACTTTGGGACATGTTCAGGGCATATCCAAAATGAGCCTAGAGAATGAGTGATGACATCCCTGTGGTAAAAATCACTTCTCATGACCATCCATGATTTGTTTTGTTTGTTTTGCTTCCATTCTTCGTATCTCTTGTCATATTCAGCCATTGCACCAGTGTTGATCCAGCAATTGTTTACGATGGATACATCAAATGAAAACGAATGTCCATGTTGGCCTTGTATTCTTATCGTATATCCATCAAACGAAACAGCCTCATTTTCGTGAATCAATTGGAAGAAGGCAAGCCATTGCTTTCTTTCAGCTTTGATGGCATCCGTATCCTCCTCATCTTCGAAATGAAGATCATCCTTCATCGAGGTAAGACAAAGTTCCCAATCTGGCCAAGTTGACCATGTTGTTCCTTCATCAGCTTCCCTCTGATTGTATGCAAAAAATATCGACATAAGTCCAGATACTGTATCGAGATTTCCGTTGTGGTCAATCATTTCTTCGGGTTCTTCGTATTGTTTTTTCATCTTTCTTCCTCCTTGTATTTATTGAATTTGGCAGGGGTACCCGGAATCGAACCGGGATCCTGAGATCCGAAGCCCCAGATGCTATCCTTTACACCATACCCCCATAGCAAATCAACAGACTGAAGTGCCTGTTGCGTCAATATCGATTCTTCATCGAACCCAACGGAATTGGGATTGACAGCGATTGCAATCCCTCCAGAACAACTGTTGTGGCATGTTTTTTCCTCCGTTGCAGACACCCTATACACTCATAGTTAATAAATGTTAAGTAAGAATTTGAAAACAATGCGATGTTTCTTCGCGTTAGTTTCAAACAACATCGCATACTGGACTATCCATGCACATCGTATTGGTATCGGGTGAATATCCCCCTCGTTGGGGTGGTATGGGCTCTGTCGTGTATCATCTTGCAGGTCATATGGCGCAGCGAGGTCACAAGGTAACCGTGATTACTCGTAAACACAAACAGATGCCACCAACGCAGACAGGTGTCGAAGTCATTCCAGTACGCTGGGCTCCTCTGCCGATGTCTTTTACGAAATCATTTGGTAAGCACGCCATCAAGGCTCTCAATCAACTGAAACGACGTCGATCCATCGATGTTGTCAGTGTCCATCTCCCTCTTGTTTCTTGGACTCGTAAGCAGTTTCGCTACATTGAGCAGAACATCGCTCCTATCGTAAGCACGCTCCACGGTTCTTGGATTGGTGAACGTGAGGGAGTCCGTCGAGCTGCTTTGAACCGCGAGGCAGCAACGTGGAGGAATCCAAACGACCTTGCCATTCGGCTTACGGCTGGGTGGTATGCGCGCTATGAGCGTGCAGGCGTCCTTGAGTCAACATGCTGTGTTGCAGTATCACGTTCAACAAAAGAAGAATTTCACGAATTCTACAAGATTCCTGACGATTCGGATATTGAAGTCGTTCACAACGGTTGCGACGCCCGTGTTTTCAGGCCTCCGAACAAGGATCATGAAGGGGAACAACTCGCTCATGAGCGAATCCGAAAGGAGTATGGATGCGCAGATGAAGAAGCACTCAATTACGATCCAAAAACGAAAACACCGATGATTCTCGCGGTTGGCAGACTTGTTGCACGAAAGGGATACGTCTCTCTTCTGCGTGCACTTCCTCTCATCCTGAAAGAACATGAGAACGCCAAACTCGTTATCGTCGGACGAGGGCACATGAAGAAGAAACTCCTGAAAATAGCCGAAGAATTGGGTGTTAGCGAATCACTCTTCATCAAGAGCGCAATGTCCTTTGAAGATCTTGCTCAACATTATCGTTCGGCAGATCTGGTCGTCTTCCCATCGTACTATGAAGGACAAGGTCTGATTCCACTCGAAGCTCTTGCATCAGGAACGCCAGTTGTCACCGTTGACCAGGCACCATTAACAGAAATGATTGATGATACTGTAGGAGGTCTCTTCGACCGTGGAGATTTTGTTGGCCTTGCAAAAGCAGTCTGCGATGAACTCAACGGACACGTTCAACGCTTGAAGAAAGCGAAAGCAGGACGAAAGCGCGTTCTCGAAAACTTCACCCTCGAAGGCCAAGCAGAATC
>JBMTJI010000026.1:0-22738 GCA_049438185.1 Candidatus Poseidoniaceae archaeon | reverse complement strand
TTATCTCACACAATTGACACCACTGAGTGGAAGTGACATCTGACTTCTCCGACAAGATGAAGAGTAATATTGCAAATGCCTCTTCCTGAATGATATTGTATCGTTGTAAACTCATCAGTAAATCACTGTCGTTTGAAATCCAAAATCTGATTAGACCCAAGTCATCATCTGAAAAGGTCTCTGAGTCTGATGCTGTATCGTTTATTGCTTTAGAGAATGAGATGAAGGCCTGGAGATGGTAATTCATCCTAATAAACTCCAACGGAGGGCTACGATTTAAATTCTTGTAGGAGAGTTCTTCCATTTGGATTCCGGATTGGCTCAACATAGTTGTAAAATTCTCTTTTGCCATCCTACCTTTCAGTTGTTTTAGATTTCGTTGCACCCCATAAATAACGAACACAATCATGATTAAAAATCCATAAATTAATTTAAATCCATTAAATATTGAAAGTAAAAACAAACACGCTTGAATAACGAAATGAGCTATTTCTAAAATTCTAAAGACAGAGAACGCTTTCTCCCACCTAGCCAGTCCACCAGAGTCAATCTTAGAAACAATTATTCCATTCACTGGAATCACCTGGACTCAAGAAATGAAGATACACCATCTTTGAATTCGATTGTGGTCCCAGCAGCCTCGATGAGTGTTTGTTCGTGCTTGAGATGGGTTTCAAAATCGTTGAGTGTTTGGACATGAAGGAGATGTTTGGTTGCTTCTCGGAAGTGGTTGCCCCATTGACTCCAATTGGTTGCAATTTCGATGGATCGATTGATGAGTTCATCTTCATTGACGACTTCATCGATAGCTCCTGCATTCACTGATTCTTCTGCATTCCAGATTTGGTTCTCAAAGAAGAATTGGCGGCTTCGTTGTTCACCTACAAGACGAGGTAGGAGCCACGTAGTTCCTCCATCGGGAGAAAGGCCGATGCTTGCATAGGATGCTGCAAGTTTGGCTTTTGGTGATGCAATACGTGCATCGCATGCTAATGCTAGGCCAAGACCTCCACCAGCTGCTGCTCCGTTGATGGCTGCAACGAGAATGGTTGCTGATTCTCGGATTCGCATGAGCAATGGATGGAGAATGTTGGTCAGATCTCGAATGAGTTGTGGAGCTTCATTGGCTTCAATGGATTCCTGAAAGGCGTTGATGTCTGCACCTGCTGAGAAGAATTTGCCTTCACCAGTAATGACCATGCCTTTGATGTCTGGATTCTTCAGTCCCTTATCGATGGCATCAGCGATGATTGGAAGCGATTCTCTCGAGAACGATTTGCTTGCAGAAGCACCCGTCAATCGAACGATTTGGATTCCATTGTCACGGTTTTCGATTTGAACCGTCATCTCTTCACCTCAAAGTTTGACGTTGACGTTCTTGACTCGAGTGTAGAAGCGAAGTGCGTCTTGGCTCTGTTCAATACCAATTCCTGATTGTTTCCAGCCGGTGAAGGCTGTTTGTGGGAAGGTGATTGGGAACTCATTGATGGAAACCATTCCAGATTGAACATCTCGTGCAAAGCGATGTGCTCGGCTCAGGTCGTTGGTCCAAACACCGTTGAGAAGACCGAATGGTGTATCGTTGGCGAGAGCAAGTGCTTCTGCTTCTTCTGTGAATTTGGTCACTGCTAGGACTGGCCCAAACAGTTCCTCTTGGAACAGAAGATTGCTTGCATCAACGTCGGTTACGACAGTTGGTTGCATGAATGCTCCCTCGCCTTCAACCGCTGCTCCACCAGTGACAACAGTTCCACCTTGCTTGAGTCCTTCGTCGAGCATACGGAGGATATCAGCACGGTGATCGGTGTGGACAAGACTTCCAATTCGGACGCCTTCGCTCATACCTGGACCGATTGGCCACTTGGCGACTTCTGCAACAACTGCATCGACTAATTCGTCATGAACATCTTCGTGAACGATGAGTCGAGAACCAGCCCAGCACATCTGTCCTGCATTCATGAAGATTCCAAAACAGATGGCTTTAGCACAATACTTGAGGTTTGCATCAGGGAAAACGACGTTTGCACCCTTTCCACCCAATTCAAGTGTGACTGGTGTGAGTTGTTCACTGGCTTTTGCCATGACAGCCTGTCCCGTAGGAACACCACCAGTGAGAACGATTCCGCCGATGTCTGGATGGCCTGCGAGTGCATCTCCAATCAGTCCACCTGAACCTGTAATGACTTGAACAACGTTCTCTGGAAGACCGACTTCCGCTTCATGCATGGCTTCAAGCCATGCGATGAGTGAAAGTGGTGTCCACGATGCTGGCTTGGCGATAACAGTGCATCCTGCTGCAAGGGCAGGTGCAATCGAGCGAAGAGCGAGTTGAAGTGGGAAGTTCCACGGAATGATGTGGGCCGTAACACCGACAGGTTGTCGAAGGGTGTAGTTGAGGCGGTTACCAGGAACTGGAATGGTTGATCCTTCGATCTTGTCTGTTAAACCTGCGAAATATTCGAAGGTCCATGCTCCATAGCGGATTTCAGACAATGCTTCTCGGAAGGTCTTGCCGTTGTTGCTGCTTTCCATGGCTGCGAGTGCCTTTGCGTTTGCATAGGTTGCTTGGGCCATTCGGTTGAGAACACGGCCACGTTCTGCAGGGTCCATAGCGCTCCAACTTCTGTCTGCGAAGGCTGCTTTTGATGCGGCAACACAACGATTGACATCGTCAATGGTTGCTTTCGGTGTTGTTGCAATCGTTTCGCCAGTTGCTGGGTTCAGAACATTGTGTGTGTTGTTATCCGATGATGCGCACCATTGGCCATCAATATACATCTGCTTCTCGTCCATGTTCTTTCCACATCGATAGGCCTCATGAGCGATTCGGTCAATTATGTTGGCTAATAAGTCCGCCAATCAGTGGAATCGAATCCAATAGCCTCATGAGGGAGGTTATGCAACATAGGGTATGGTCGAACAGGTTGGACTCGCAATCGAGTCTGCAAAAGCCTTGAGCCAAGTTGCACCCCGTCTCCTCATTCTTGCGGGGGTGAACGGTGTTGGGAAGTCAACTGCAGTCCGAGAAATTGCGGCATCGTCTGGATTTTCACGAGTTGTTTCGACGGATGCAATTCGTGAAGTCATGCGGGCTTGTATCAATGCAGACGACGATCCTGCACTGTTTCGCTCGTCCTTTTCCAAAGGAGAGAGCGGAGAGCCTGTTCTCGATTGGCAACGTGCTTGTGAATCCGTCGAACCAGGCATTACTGCAACCATTGAACGTGCATGTCGAGAAGGCATAGACTTGTTGCTTGAAGGAGCGCATATTGTTCCGAGTAATCGTCTCCTACGAACATGGAGAGAAGCAGGAGGTATTGCTGTTGGTTTGTTGATGCAGGTTGAATCCGAAGAAAAGCATCGTGAGATGTTGAAAACACGTGATGTGCATACCTATCGAAGAGCAGAACGATATCTCGCAAACTTCGATCGAATTCGTCGTATTCAAGAAGGCCTCCAAGAGCGTGCAAAGATTGCATCATGGCCTGTTGTTGACCCATCATGGGGTAGTGACATCGACCGAATCAAGCACTTCCTTGATCTTGCTTGGAACGAGCGATATTCTTGATGTTTAGTTCTTCTTGCAAGAACGGCACAACGCCCTAAACCCAACATCTGGATTTCCTACGAGTGAAGACGAGGTTCCACATCGCTCACATCGTTTTCTTCGTTGGCTCGAGTTGCAACGTGTGCATCGAGAACCAAGAAGGGGTGAATGACAGCGGTCGCATCGCTTCATGGTTATTCTGTTTCCGACTGGATATAAACCTGATAAGGATCAATGAATCAAATCACAGTTCGATAACAAACACAATCGGTTTCATCAACATGGCATCACTGTCAGAGATACCAAGTTCCGCATCAACTTGAATCTGGTTCGAACCTAAATCAGTGATTGTGATGTTGATGAGTTTCACTTCAATTCCACTGATTTCACCATGGTGGAGAAGATCTTCATGCGATGAATCCATGGCTTGGGAGACCGATTCGAGGGCTGAAACACCGTTGTCAAACCATACTTCTGCACGTGCTTCAACAAGGCCTGGCAGAACGTCTTCAACATCTTGTGTGGTCTGGATAACGGAATCGCTTGCAACATCGTGAGGCACGGACATCCCTGCAAGTTTGATGGCAAAGATGGCCATTGAAAGCAAGGACATCATGAGAACGACGCCAGTCGCCAAAAGCATCTGCGCTTTGTCGTCTTTTTGAGGAGATTGCATCAGGACACACCTCCACGAGACCAGACATCGAGACTGATTGTCCAAACATCCGTATCGACCACGAGCAACTGATGCACGGTGACCGTAGCTCCATTGGGCGTTCCTACTTCCCCATAGGGTGTTGCAGGCATGGCATTTTGAGCGAGCCAGCAATTGGCTTCCTTTCCTATTGGAAGCATGTCTTGGAGGAGCGTACAAGCATCATCGAAGGCATCCTCTGCTAACAATTCGTGCAAACGGCTGTCTCCGATGAGCTCAGGAGGAAGTGCCATGGAGGCGATGATCGCATCCTCACCTGCAGATTCAAGTGATGCATCAATGGCGACAGAACGTGCATCAGGAACATTGACGCGAATGAGGAAGGTTGCTGACATGAAGAACAGCCAAAACAACGTCAACATCTCAAGAATGTGGACTTGAGCGTCTTCATCCTTACGCACAACATCATCCTCCCAAATTGAGAGGTGCGGGTACAAACGTTCCAACCGATGGATTGAGACCTGGTGTTTCGGTAATACCGATTAAACCTGGTGAGAACGCAATGACGTTGAAGACAACAAGTGCAACAAGGATCATCATTCCTGAATGTTTGAATCCGGCAGAGAATCTTCCTGTTGCCATCAGACCTGCCATACATCCGTTCCCGATGGCTTGCATGGTTACACCATAATAGAAAATCGTCAAGAAAAACAACGGATCGACATTCCGAATCTTCATGTTTCCAATGTTTTGGCCACCGCCACCGTCATCGGACGAGTTTGAGTTGGCAATTGCAGGAATAAAGACCGTTGAAAGAACGACAATAACACCAAGGAAAACGAAGTACGAGGTCCAAATAACAGCGATGTAGGAACCAATCGCTCGTTTCCGTTCACCCTCCAAGAATTTGATCTCACGGGAGTCGTTGGCTGCAGTGACGAGGATATCCGAAATCTTTCCACCAGCACGGTCGGCTTCAGAAATCAATGAAATCGCACGTTTGACCAGTGGCGTACCGACACGTTCTGCGAATTGGAGAATAACGTCACTGAATTTGATACCCCACGACAGTTGATCACTCATCTTCTTAACTTCGTCATTCAGTGCGCCGTATTCAGACGTTGCCAGCGTTTGAACCGCCACCGTCATGGAAAGACCACCCTTCCAGTATTCTGCAAGGTCTCGAAGGAAATCAGGGAACTTTTCTTCAATCTCGTTCTTCTTGTTCTCAACACCCTCCCAGTAGAAGGAGGCTGGCCAGAGGAAGAAGAAGAACATCAAACCGAAGAAATTGAGGAAGATGGTCGGATGAACACTCAGTGGACCAAGACTGAATTCAGGACCAATCCACAACGACTTGTTGTTCATGTTGGCAGGAACACCGTCAAAGTATTGGATTTCCATGTTGAATGTAAATTCATTGAGAGGAACGTTCTCAGTTTCGGATTTGACGATCAATTCGTATCGCTTACCAGCATCGATGGAATTCAATTCGATGAGACATTTATCCGAAGAAACACCTGTGTTGCCTTGATAGAAATCGAGCAATTCACCGTAGCGATCTCGAAGAGCAACCGTGTAGGTCACAGGTTCACTTGCTTCCGCCTCACAGGTCATCGTCAATGGCTGAAGTACAACTTCTCCCCCAGTGGCTTGAGGATCAACACCGGGTACGTCGAAATTCTTCCCTCTGAACAGAATGTCTTCCCAAGGCTCATCGCTCCACGTCACAATATCTGGACTGTCTTGCAACAGCGAACAGGATTGATTCTGTGCGTACGTGGGTTTTGAATTCCCATTGAATGCCTCGTTATCACCGGTAATGATTCCACAAGCGACGTTGGTGAACATTGGCTCGCCGTTGCTTGTTGGAATAAATCCAGAGTTGGTTGCCCAAACAACAGCTGTTGTCATTCCAAGGAGGATGGAGACGAACAAGATACCGTACAACTTTGTCATCGTTGTATCGTCTTTGGGAAGGTCGAGGTTGACGACAATCTTGTTCTTCTTTTTTCGAGCCAAGTCTTGTCACCCCCTACATTTCTTGCTCCTTGCTTGCCGTGTACACGAGAACAGCATAGGCAACGTGAATCATTGGTACAAATCCAAGAACGATACCGTACAGCATGCCTTCAGACATTTCAGCACCTGAACCGGATACCCAGAACATAATGACGAGCATGACGATCAAGAACAGCGGCATCGCAACAGCGACAACGATGTAGGATTCTGCAAGGAGAGCAATCGATTCCAAGAATTGCCCGAGACGGGTTCGGTTTTCACGCATGTAGTGTTCAGCACGGTTGAGGAAGAAGAGTTTCAATTGACCACCAGCTGTGAGTGTACCAACCATTCCTTGGAAGAATTCGGTGAGCCAAACGGATGCGGCTCGATCAACACTCAATTTCATTGCAGTAATCAGGTCATAACCAAGCAGTGTGACATCACGATACACCATGGCAGCATCGTCTGCGACGTCACCGTAGATGTCCTTGTTCATGGCAAGTGAACGGAAAATCTTGGCAGGTGTTGCGTTCGCTGCTGACATCGCAGCGGTGTACGATGCAGCGTATGGGAGATATTTCTCAATCATATCACCACGGCGCTTTGCTTCTCGTTCCGCACCGCTCTTGTTGAATTTCCATGCAGCAAACGGAACTACGAATCCACCTATCGCTACCAAAACCACCTTCAGGACTGGCGGGAAGACGCGTGTTTTGTAATCGGGACATCCGTTACCAGGCTTTGACTCGTCGATAAGATCAGGATACCAATATTCCCACTCGAAACACGGTGCTTCCGAGGCAGGATCCTGTTGACTTTCCCACAGGTCGATAACACCGATTTCTGGAATGAAAAACAATGCAACGAAACCGACACCAAGCGCAGTAATGACGATGGTCGTGACAAATACCGTGGCAAGATACACCTCTGGCATCATCGGCATCGATGCTTTGACAAGATTGTCGGAGAGTTCTTTGTCAGCTCGAGCACGCTTCTTGAAGATACCACCTAAGAGGCGGTGACAGATGCGTTGCCAAGCGGTTAGATCCATGGATTCACCTCAACGTAGACCATCAACTCGGGCAAGAACTTCATTTGGTCGAACGTAATATTCCGTAACGATTTGTGATACTTGGTCAGCCTTTCGAATATCATTGAGAACAAGCCATTCGAGAATTCGCTTTCGGGTTCTCAACTCACGACGCATCTCATCTTGCGAGAAGTTAATCTTGACCATGATCTTCTCAAGGACATAGGACTTCCCGCTGAAGATGAAATCGTCCGAAGAAACATCCCAACGGAACACTTCGTTGGTGATGACTTCCATCGAATTTGGATCGATACCGACAATCTCGACGATCTGCTTAGTACGTCGAACACGTCGGCCGTTGATACGGGTTTGAATCTGAATCGCGCAAGCCTCAAGTGCAGGGAGCAGAACACGTGGGATGTCGATTGGTTTGTTCTCCAATCGGTGAACAAGGGATGGAACGGAGTCAGCGTGGACCGTTGAATAGGCACAGTGACCTGTTGCCATCGCTTGGAACAGAACATAGGCTTCTGCACCACGAATTTCACCCACAATAATGTATTCAGGACGTTCACGCAGCGCTGCCTTAAGCAACTCGAACTCACCGATTTCACCTTCGCTCGATTCACCACCGAACCCTTGCCTCGTCAGACCTGGAACCCAGTTTGGTTGTGGGATGTTGACTTCACGAGTGGATTCGATTGAAACGATCTTCATTTGCCATGGAATGAAAATACACATGGCGTTGAGTGTCGTTGTCTTTCCAGAAGCCGTACCACCGACAAACAGCATCGGAACTTCGTTTTGGAACGCAATCCATAGGTAAGCCACCATCAGAGAAGACATGGTACGGAAAGCAACGATATCTGCAGGTGAAAACGGGTCATCCTTGAACCGTCGAATACAGAACGCTGAACCACGAGTAGAAACTTCACGGCCCAACTTCATGACAATACGCGAACCGTCCATCAGCGTAGCGTCAAGCAAAGGATCTGCAACAGAAATGTGCTTTCCACAACGTTGAGCGAGTTTGATAACATAGGATTCGAGTTCTTCATCCGTATTCCAAACACAGGTTGTCTCAACCGATTCGAATTTTCGATGGTATGCGAAAATGGGGACACCAGTCCCGTCAAGCGAGATATCCTCAACGTTGGCATCGTTCATCAGAACGTCCATTTGACCATAGCCAATCAAATCGCGTCGAATGTAGTAGAAGAGTTTGGACTTGGACTTCTTGGTGATTTTCATACCATAGGATTTGATGACCTTGTCCATGGCTGTTCGAAGGTAGGCCTCGGGATTGCCATCAATCTCCTCGATGTTGGCAGTGAGTGAACGGATGAAGATGTCCATAATCTCTTCACGTTGCTCTTGTTCTTTCTTGGTCATCGGAGGCTCGATGATTTGGTAGATGATGTTGAGTGTTCGCTTGTCACGAACGATGCGGGCAAACGCATGCGGCGGCATGACGGGGTACTTGTCAAGCTCATCGTACTGGGCACGTTGTTGCGCTCTTTGTCGACCCTTTCCGCCCCCACCTTTTTTCCTAGCCATAACAAATCACCGCCGAGACGTTCCTTGACAGGTTGCGCCCGACTATAACCTTTGGTTGCCAAACGAGGTCAAGAGGCTCAGATAAGTGTGGCCAACCATGTCCGAATTTGGTTTTGAAATTGCACCAAATCATCGTTGTTTTCAATGAGGACATCGGCATCAGCAATGAGGTCTTCCAAACCCCATCCTTTTTCGCGTTCATCCCGAGCCTCAAACGTTGCAGTTCCACCATCTTCATCTCGGCCACGAGCCATCATTCGAGAAAATCGAATCTCTTTGTCGGTATGAATGGCTACGGATTGGAATCGATCGCCCCAAGTTGATTTGAATACGGCATATTCTGCTGTTCCACGAAGGCCATCGATGAGGACGAGTGGATGGGTTTCCAACAATTCATCAACAGCTTCTGTGAGGCGAACGGCGAGTACATCCTCACCAAATTCTCTACGCAAAGCCGAAGCAACTTGCCCGAACACTTCGGGGACAACTTCGAGCTTTCTTCGAGCGACTTCTTGGCGAACCATATCGCCCATGGAACGGACGGGAATATCCGCCTCAATGAAGACTTGAGCGAACTCGCCTTTGCCAGAGCCTGGCATTCCACAGACGGCCAAGACTCGACTCATGCTTGAAACGCCGAGGTGAGGACTCATCAATGTTGTTAGTTGTCAAAGGGCGATTTGCCCCAACGTCGATCCATCAATTTCCACAGCAGTCCACTCGCTCCAATAAGTGCGAGTGAAACGCCGAGCATACCCCAGAAACCTTGCTGCATTTGTTCGCTATCGAAGGTGACCGATTCAGCATCAAGGCCGTTTTCGCGAACTTGCGAGAACCAGTTCTGGTAGAATTCTGTATCACCTTGTGTGAACGAAAGAAGGAAGAGCATCAAGAGTGGGAAAACGGTTCCAATCCAAAATTTGGTCATAATCGCCCCATCAAAGATCGCTTTATTCGGACGTAATCCCATCAAAAATGCGGTCAGGGCAACGATGTAAATCGAATTTGCAAACATGATGATAATACCGATTGGCAATGCGCCCCATTCATCAAGACGCCATGCCATGATGACGAGGAAAATTAACGAAATCCATGATGTAGCAAGGAAGTACACCACCACCTTGGCTCGAATCAATTGAGGGACGCTTAATGGAAGTCCATTCATGAAATCTGGAGAATCAAGAGCCGTCAACCATGAGTAAAAATTGAATCCGAAGAAGCCCAAAAATGGAGCATAAGAGAGCAAATTGATTGGAATCGGCGCCTCTGCAAAATCAACCAGCCATGCCATCCCAAGAAGCACAAGCAACGGAATGGAATAGGATACGGTCATCTTTTTCAAAGCACCAGAACGACGGAGGTCAACGAATTCTTTGGCAACGAGGAGGCGTACTTCGCCCCGGCCGAGGAAATTCAGTCGACGATAGAACGGCTCGAATAGATCGGCATGTTCGATGACTTTTGCCTCAAAATCATCGAGAATGAGCGCCGCTGAAACCAGACCTATGAGGGCACATCCAAGAAGTGCTGCAAGCACAATCCAAAGGGCTTGTTCGCGCTGAATGGCGAGTCCCCAAAGACCAAGATCGATATCGATGAGTCCGATGCCAACGGCGATTCCTAGGAAGACAATGAGGACAGGTCCTACGATCGTGAACGGTCGTCCGCGCATCCAAAGTGATGAGGCAAGGAAGGAAATGGCCAACCCTTGGGCAATGGTCGTGAACATCGCCAGCCAAGTCCATGGCAAGGAGGACCACTTGAGTGGGGTCGTTATTGCGCCAAATTCTCCAAGAACGATGCCGAGTGCCATGCCGAGTATGATTGGCGTCAGAATCAGCAGTGCATAGTAGACCAATTCTTTGACAAAAAAGGCATAGTGCGCCATTGAATTTGGCAACGGTTGGATGGCTGGGGCTGCGATGAGATGGTTCTTGTTGCCATCACGTTGAGAGATGGCTTCCCGCCCTCGGAATGCAAACGTTCCCATTCCTAAACTAAAGAACAGCAACGGAAGGTGTAAACCAAATCGAAGTTGATCCCACGTGAAGGATTTCGTATCCATATCAGAGGATTGTGCTGCAGAATCGCCAACAAGGAACTGTAATCCGATGGTGGTTACCATCGTCACCAACGTCAGAAGCAAAGGAAACAAGACCACTTGTCGTTTCTTTGCGAAGTCGATGTTCTCTCTCCATTCCTCTCGAAACATGTATCGAAACGTGGTGGAGAAGGCTGCAAATCCTCGTTGCGGTTCGAGCAGCTTGACACCGCCAGTTGATGTTCCGAGCGAGACTTTTGTCGATTCTTGAGAACGTCCTACAACATCATCCCAATCTCGAGAGACGATGCTGGAGGCGGACATCATCACTCCTCCTCAGCGTTGATTCCTTCTTCTGTATGGCGTTCAACTTCCTCGATGGAATGACCCACAAGACGGATGAAGACATCTTCAAGTGTTTCATCGTCAGATTCTTTCAAACCGGAAACGGTACCAGCGGCGAGAACTCGTCCATGGTTGATGATGGCCATTCGATTGCACATGCGTTCAGCCATTTCAAGAACGTGCGAACAAAGGAAAATCGTTCCTCCTTGGGCAACGTGATCAAGCAACCATTCCCTGCATTTGCGTTGATAGATCGGGTCGAGGTTTGCAAACGGTTCGTCTAAGAACAACAATTTCGGCTTGTGAATAAAGGCCGATGCAAGCATGACCTTTTGTCGTTGACCTTTTGACAAATCCTTGCACATCGTATCTCGCTTTTCCTGAAGGCCGAACCAATCGAGCCAGTATTCGACCTGTTCGTCAAGGTCATCAAGACCCCGTAACCGTGCAACGAATTGAAGGAATTCTGTCGGTGTTAGGAAGGAGGGGGGCGATTCCGATTCAGGAACGATGCCGATGTTTGCTTTGAGTTTCTGTGGCGACTGACGTGCATCTACGCCCAAGACTTCAATTTGACCGATCGAAGGTTGGAGTTGACCTGTTAGGAGTTTGATGAACGTCGATTTACCAGCCCCATTCGGCCCAAAGACGCCGAAGAATTCACCCGAGTGAACTTCAACGTTCAATGGATGGAGCGCAACGAATTCGCCGTATCGCTTACCCATGTCAACTGCACGTACGAGGGGTTGTGCATTATCGCCCATAGCCTTACCAACCAACTTTAGGTTTTCATCCCTTGCTTGAAACACCTAAGTGCTTCATCGGTGGACTCTTGAACTTCCGTCGTTTGCGAAATGCATGACGCCCCCTCAACATGATGTCTTGAGCATAGAAACCATCCCTGTGGACGCTTGCGATGATGGCACGGTCGTTGCTTTGGTGACCATTAACCGACCAAACAAGCTGAATGCTTTGAACGCTGATGTGACCGCTGCCATGAAGGACATGGTTGCATGGGCAGAGGCCGAAGAGAACGTTCGCTGCATCGTCATGACCGGTGCAGAGCCGCTCGAACCTGAGGAAGGAAAGCGAGCCAAACCGAATGCATTTGTTGCTGGTGCTGACATTACCGAATTCCTGGGTGCTGGAAGCGAGGAGATTACCATCAAATTCACCGACAATGCCATTGAAGCCCTGTGGAATTTGAGCAAGCCAACCATTGCCATGGTCGATGGTTTTGCACTTGGCGGCGGTCTTGAAGTCGCTTGCTCCTGCGACATACGAATCGTCAGTTCACGATCGAAATTCGGAACACCTGAGATCAATCTCGGACTTATTCCTGGCTATGGTGGAACGCAACGACTCGTTTCGTTGTTGGGTTATGGTAAGGCCTTGGAAATGGTGTACACTGGAGAAATGATTTCTGCTGATGAAGCACATAACATCGGTCTTGTCAATCACGTTGTTGAAGCAGAGGACTTGAAACAGAGGACGATGGATATGGCCTGTCTCATCGCAAGCAAATCAAGCAATACGCTCCGTGTCGCCAAAGAAACAATGCGTTCTGCACTCGATGAAGGATTGACGGAAGGTGTTGCAACCGAAGCAAAGGCCTTCGCTGGTCTGTTCGATACTGAAGACAAGGAAATTGGTGTCAAAGCCTTCCTCAACCGTGAGAAGGCGGAATGGAAGCACAAGTGATCAGAACCCGACAATCATGTGCCAGGCGATAGCAAAAATCGCAACATCTGCGATGGCATGCGCAACCCAAGCGACCCACACGCTTCGGTAGTGGACGTAAATCCACGAGAATATGACGCCTCCAATGAACACACCGAGGGAAGCGAGAGCGTTACCAAGTGGGTCGATGAAGAAGGCCAATGCAATGGTATGATGCAACGTAAAGATACCCGCTGAGAGGAGGATAGGAAGCCATTGGCCAGCAACCAGTTGTTCCAATTTCGATGTAATGAACCACCGAAAGACATACTCTTCCAATACGGAATTGATAAAAATCCAAAACAAGATTCCGAGCGCAAGTTTCCACGGAACAGTCAGTCCAAATGGCTCAAGAATATCGTACAAGTCCTCACTTCGAAGAACAATATCTCCCAGAAGAGCATAAGCGATGACGATGACGATAGCCATGCCCATTCCGAGCAGGGTCGAAACCATCCATCCTCCGTTTTCAGGAAGCGAATAGGAACGCTGCCCACCCTCGACCTTGATGTGCCAATACGCAGGTAATCCAAATATCCATAGTTTGGTGAAAACAAATACTACAGCAGCGATCAAACCTGCCTTCAATGCAAATCCTGTGACCACTGAGATCGTTGGAGCGATTCCCACAAGAACAAGTCCAATCAGGGCACGGCGCTTTTGTATCGATGTTGACTGGAGGACTGCTTCCATCAACAAGCCTCAATCATCGTCCATTTCCATCTTCAGTGCTGCCAATGCTCCAGATGGACTGGGAAGTTCAGGCAGAGGGAGTGGGTTACCGTCAGGTCCGATGAGTGGAGGGAGGGCAGGAAGCGCAGGTTCCGGAACCGATTCCTTGGTTACAACGGCTTCGAATCCAGAATCAAGTTGCGAACGATACTTCAACACACGTTGATCGTCGATGCGGATGAATGTGGCTCCATAGATGTGACCTGGATCTGGATTGAGAGGTTCATCAAGGACGGCAAGACCATGCCCTTCGTTCTGTAGGATGGCGACAAGGTCTTCTCGAACGACGTTTTCTTCCCACATTCGAGAGGTTGATGCTCGAATATCCGCCATTTGAGAACGACGGCGTGCTTCGATTCGAGCACGAATTTCGCTGTGCCTTGAGGCACGTTCCTTCACAGTGGCCTGAATGTCTGCTTCTTCGACGGATTCCGGACTGACTTCAACAACATATTCATCCGCAACGTGAACGGTTTCAACTTCGACAATGGGCAATACGTCCATTGGGATTTCCTTCTCATCGTTCGTCGCAGCCATCGCAGCCCGTTGAGCTTCCTGCGCAGCAAGAATCTTTGCGGCCTTTCGTTCCTTCAACGACATGGTCTTTGAGGGCTCAGGAACGATCGGAGTTTCCACTTCAGCGGTCGATGAATCTCCCACTTGAACACTCGTTGCTTCTGCGGGTTTCGAAGTGGCGACAGGTTGAGCAGGAAGTTCAAAGTTCGGTGAACCGGACAAGATGAAGATCAAACCAAGAGCGACCATGACACCGATAGTGATCCACTGTTGATTCTCTTCCATTTGGCCAACAGTTACGAAATAGAACAACAGGGTTGCAACAAACGCCAATGCGATTGTGTTGCGTAAGAATCCCATGCCTATCGCTCCATCCAAGAACTTCCTGCTTATGACGATGATGCCGCCTCGGTTGTCGAAAGTAATTCGATAATGCCATCCAGTGCTTTGCGACGGTGACTAAACAGTTCCTTGATCGAAAGGTCGACAGCAGCAAATGTCAAACCCTGCGTGGAGTGGTTTTCTCCTTCCTTTTCAAGGTCATTCGGAATGAAAATTGGATCGAATCCGAAGCCATCATGACCGCTTGAATGCATGGCAAGAGTCCCCTGACAGATCCCCTTTGAGACATGAACTTCACCATCGAGAAGGAGAGCGGCGACAGCTTGGAAGTGCGCATTTCTGTTCATGTTGTCCTCCATGACCTTGAGCATTCCTTCGCAACCAAGCGTCTTCAACACGTAGGCTGAATAGACGCCCGGAAAACCATCCAAGTCTTCAACGAACAATCCTGCGTCCTCGACCAACAATGCATCTTTGGGATCAGGAAGGTGTGGTTTTGCTTGCTGAAGTTTTGAGCGAGCAACTGTTTCCAAATCATCGCATTGCGGTTCCATGATCTCAACGCCATCGACGCGTAATTGTTGGACATTGAAGCCGAGTGGTTCGAGAGCATGCTTGGCCTCGCGCACCTTTCCAGCATTTCCAGTCATGAACCAAACCGTACGCATGGGTTCGGCTTGACGACGCTTATTCATGGCTTTTCGGTTCTGTTGAGGCACGAACTTCAAGGTCTGTCCTGATGAGCACTCTCCATGCTCCAACAAGTACTGATGGTCGCATTGGGAGGAGGTATCGGTGCTTCCCTTCGCTACATGACTTCGGAATGGATTTCCAATGATGGTTTCCCATGGGCTACACTCGGGGTCAATCTTGTTGGCTCATTCCTGATGGGAGCACTTGCGATTGGTCTGGCCGAAAGTGCGATTTCGAAGGATGTTGCACTGCTCCTCGGAACAGGTTTACTTGGAGGTTTAACCACCATGTCTGCGTTTTCGGTTGAAACAATTCGGATGCTTGAACAGCAAGAAATGGGGCTCGCTGCGGGCTATGTTGGTGCAACAATGCTGCTTTGTCCGTTGCTTGCCCTTCTCGGTTGGAAACTTTCGGGTGCAATCCTTGCCTCGACCTGAGGTTTAAGTGGAAGGGCGACGAGGGAAATACGATGTCCGCAGACCACTTGATTGCCAAATTAAACGAAGCCCTTGGATGGGAGTTGCGCGCCATCAACATGTATGCTCACTATGCTGCTTACATTCGTGGTATTCATCGACTTCAACTCGAACCGCATTTTACTGCCGAAGCCAACGAATCGATGGTTCACTCCAATATCGTCCGCTCAGCCATTGTCAAACTCGGAGGAGTTGCTGTGACTGAACGCAATCAAACGCCAATTGAACATGTACCATCGTATCTTGATATGCTCGCTGAATCCCTGAAAACAGAAACAAAAGCGGCCGAAGTCTATGGTGAACTCATGACATTGATCGAGGAAGCCGGCGATGCCGAGCTCTACGATGCGATCGAACAAATCTATCTTGCAGAAGTTCGAAGTGTTGAGGAACTACGTCGATTGGCTGAATAATCAGACACGAATGCTGAGCATTCGCTCGAGAGCCAGAAGGGAACCTTCCTGCACCTCGTTTGATACAGAGATTTGATTGTGAACTTGACCATCGACGAGTTTCTCAAGAAGATCCATAAGATATGCGGGGTGAATCATGTACATGGTTGAACACGGACAGATTTCAGGGTCGAGGCATTCAATGTGTTTGTCTGGATGATCATCGGCGAGACGTGCCACCATGTTGATTTCGGTTCCAATGGCCACAGTCGAACCTTCTGGAAGATTATTGACGTAATTGATGATGTATTGCGTCGAACCATTTGCATCCGCCACATCCACCGTTTCTTTGGGACATTCTGGATGAACAACAACGACGCCATCGGGATGTCGTTGTCGGAAATCAGCGATTTGGCTCGGCTTGAACCGCTTGTGGACGGAACAGAATCCATGCCAAAGAATGATTCGAGCGTTGGATAAATCGGAACTAGCACCGATGCTTGGTGTCCATGTAGGCATTTGCTCTTCTGTGATTCCCATTCTCAAACCGGTGTTTCGCCCGAGATGTTGGTCAGGGAAAAAGAGCACAGCACCATTCGGTCCTGCACGGTCAAACGCCCATTGCAAGACACCTTCAGCATTGGAAGAGGTACAAACAATGCCCCCATGACGGCCAACGAAATCCTTCAGGTCAGCGCTGCTGTTCATGTAGGTCACAGGAACAAGATACGATTCGCCCTCCATTGCAGGTGATGCAGGGTTTTCTTTGTCGATTGGATCTTTCAGTTCCGTTGATGCGAGCATCTCCGACCATGCAACTTCAACATCAACCAGTGTTGCCATGTCTGCCATCGAACAGCCTGCACGTAAATTCGGAAGCATGACGACCTGCTCATCCGATGTGAGAATATCAGCAGATTCTGCCATGAAATGAACACCACAGAAAACGATGTACTTCGCATCCGATTCAGCAGCTTTTTGACTTAACATGAACGAATCTCCAAGGAAATCCGCATGCATAACAATGCTGTCGCGTTGATAGTGGTGACCAAGAATCAACAGGTCATCGCCAAGTTGTTGTTTCAATTCAGCAATTCGCTCTGCTATTGCCATATCCTCGGGCGACATCGACGTCGAAGAGAAGTCGACTGCACACATTGCGAGTGAAACAGACATGCGTATCATTCTCTCCAACCCGCCTCCTAATTTCAACCCATTGCCATCGCTGAACTTATGAAAAGGAGGGATTTCCGTTGAGACGATGGCATTCACTGCTGATGAGCGACTGTACCTCGGTGCTGAGGCCGAGGTGTGGCGAGGTTCATGGATGGGCCTGCCAGCCGTGCGTAAGCAGCGACGCCTTCGCTCATGGCGCCACCCGGACTTGGATGACCGTTTGGGTCGTCGTCGTATGCTTGCTGAGGCGAGATTGATGGTACGACTTTACAAGAGTGGACTCAACATTCCAATCTTGTATGACTGCGATATCGACGGCCAACAACTCGTCATGAGCAACGTTCCAGGAAACCCCCTCATTGACCTTCTCAACGATGGAGAATTGGATGATATTACCGTTATGGGACATTTGCGTACAGCAGGACGAAGCATTCGGATGCTCCATCGTCAAGCCATTGTTCACGGCGATTTATCGACCAACAACATCATGATTACGCCCGATGGAGAAGCAGTGCTCATCGACTTTGGTTTAGCCAAGATTGAATTTGAAACTGAACTTTACGGAATTGATTTGCACGTTCTGTTTGAAATTCTCGGTGCTTCGCACCCTCATCGGGAAGGGGCAATGGAAGCGGTCTTGGAAGGATATGCACAATGCGAAAAAGAGCTTGGATCAGCCCCGACTACACCTGGTGGTGACCCTGTTCCAATGAATGATGTCCTTGAACGGTTCGACCTCATTCGGACTCGAGTACGCTATCATGGATAACTTGAGTCGAACGTGCCTCGTCTTGACGTTGCATGATGTAAATGAAGGTCAATGCAATCAACAGAAGAACAGACCATTGCAAGACAATACTCGAATAGGTTGCCAATTCAGTGCCTCGATTGAGTACATTGATCGTAACTTCACCATCGTCTTTTACCTCGATGTAGGCCAAACCGTCCTCGAGAGCAATCGGATTGACTTGATCGATGGTATCTGATGTCAGTTGTTCAGAGTAGTTTGTTGCAAGATTCAACTGATGAATTTCCCAATCCCCATATTTGTCGCCAAAACTCAGAGGGTTGTAATGATCCTTTGCTTCCCAAACAATATAGCCATAACCGAGCGAAAGATTGCCAACAGGGAAGATTGGGTCGAATCCAAGCCATTGTTCACCTGTCAAACGATCATAAATGACCATTCTATCGAGTGCTGAAACGTTCATTTTAACAGCGATATGTCGTGAATCAAAAGCGATTTGATTGATGCTGGCATTCTGCTCATCAACGGCTTGACCCCATCCTTCCAGCTCAAGGTTCTGTTCCTCTGTGGTTGATGCATTCATGACAATGTTTTGGGAACCTGAGGCTCCGATTGTCCCGAGGTGCAACGTATCAGGTTGCTCCTTGGAAACGAACAGAATCTCGATGCCGGAAACGGACATGAGTTGAATGGTCTCACCGTTCGGTAGGGTTGGAACCTGAACGGATTGCCCCTCAATGGTCATCGCTTGCAGTTGATCATTCGCGATATACAGGACGACGGGTTTTCCTTGCAGTGCCGTCATTTGCAGTGACTGTATTCCTACAACTTCCTGTTGCAACAGAACCGTTTTTGGAGCATCGACATCAACCACACGCAACTCGCTTTCATTGGCCATAACGAGATAATTCTCGTACAATGCATAAGGTGAGTCAAATTGCATGAATGGTTGTGCAACTGTCGTTGGAATGGACAACGGATCTGCCACGTCATGTATCAACACGATGGCTTCGCCAGACTGATTGTCCATCGTTGCCAACCAACCTTCCGACGCAACAGCGCCTTGTGCTGACTGTACGCCTTCTGCAGGAAGTTCGTTGTGTGTGAAATCCCAGGTGATAACCGCTCCAGTCAAAATCATAATGACGATGATGATCGTTCCTGTTTCTTTACTGGTTGGCTTCATGAGTGTCTTCACGTAGGCTTTGATTCGACTCGAGAGAATCGAGATCGAATGAGCGGGTCGTGTCAAAACAGTTGCCAGCCGACTGTTGATGGTTCGTTCATCGAAAATTTTCCATACGGAATCGTTGGTTTTGTCCATAAGCGATACGCTAAATGCAGCGATCATCATACCACCAATGATGTCGACAAACCAATGTATTCCGAGATAAATAATGGCAAAGGCCGTCAGAATGATGTAGCCTAAAGTCATGTTTTGGAAGCGACGCCAGCGACCATCGTGATCGTACTTGCGGAAGGTGAGCCAGATAGCGAATGGAACAGCGATATGCAAGGAAGGCATGCAGTTCGTAAACGCATCGATACGGCGAAACCAATCCTCAATTTCAGGATTCAGTGTGTAAGCAATGGCATCCATATCTTCAATGTAGAAGCCAGTGACTCGAACGTTGAAGAAGAGATAGAATGGAATAGCAAGCAGATACACCCAGGCAACGCACAATGCAATTCGATCGGCCATCCAACGGTCATCGAAGTAGGTCACATAGAAGATTGATGCATACGTGATGAACATGAATCCTGCAATATAGAAATGCGTCATGAGGACGTCGAGCCATTCTGCTCGAAACGCATCTTGGAAAAGAACCACCAAATCGCCCTCGATGGCGTAGATGTACGGCGTCATATCGAGTCCAGTTCGAGCCATCAAAATTCGATCGATTTGGTCAAGCCAATCTTTGGCGTTGTAGATGGACAGTGCGATGAGCAGGTGCAACCAATATCGCCGGATGAAATCCACGAATCCGCTCAAGGTCAATTTCGCCCAAGGAGGCTTGAAGTAGGGCATGAGGAAGACTCCAACGGCCAATGCCGAGATGAGCCAAGTGAGGTAGACGCCATCCACAATGAATCCTCCTTGTGATGTGGTGATGGCTTGTGCTCAAGAAACCTGCACCTGATTTTCGTTCTTTGAGACCGAAATCACCACGCACCGTGAACGTAAGGCCGTCCACGATCGGGGTCACGACGATGGGCAAGATCCCATATTCGTTCAAACCGATAGATTCCGCTGGAACAGCCGGTTTCCCATTCGAATGAGAGGGCATAGTTTCCAACGGTTCGAACCAATGGCTTCTGCTTCGGATGCGCTTCAACGGTTCGGCGTAGTTGCATGCTTGTCTCATCTTCATTACGAAGCGGAGCGCATTTTGCACATGGGCAAGCATGACGCAAATCATCGTATGATACTGTGAACGTTGTTCCGTCTTCGTAGGTAAGTTCCATATCGGTATCACGGCGTTCAAGCCGGCGTAATTCAAGAATCTCTTCTGCCATAATCAGGCCTCAAATAATTTCCAGACTGGATGAACTACCCCCATCCAATTGGGATTGAATGGAAGCGACAACGTGAGAAAATGCGGTTGCTGAGGCGCCTTCAGGTTCGCTGACAATTCGGTGAACTCCATCATCTCCGCCTCGAACAAAACCAGGGTCAAAGGGTAATGCTCCGAGGAAGGGTACGCCAAATTCTTCTGCAGTCGAACGCCCGCCTCCTTCTTTGAAGATGTCCAAAGTGACACTGAATCGACCTTCATCGTCGCATGTTGCGCGAGCGGTTCGACCTGCAGGTGCTGCAATTTCAATGTCGGAGCCGGGACTTCCTTTTCCTTGGATGGTGTATCCACTCATGTTTTCGACGACCCCGAGAACGGGAACCTTCAACGATGATGCAAAGGAGATGGACTTACGACTATCGAGCAAAGCAACGTCTTGTGGCGTCGTTACAATGACCATTCCGTCGATGTCTGGCAACGATTGAGCAACGGTCAATGGTTCATCCGACGTTCCGGGAGGGAAGTCGATGATCAAGTAGTCGAGGTTGCCCCATTCAACGTCACCAATGAATTGCTGGATGGCTCCGAGTTTGATTGGACCACGCCAAACCACAGGCGTATCTTCATCTTCGAGAAGGAACGCCATGGAGATGACTTTCACGCCGAGGTGTCCTTGCGCAGGATGGATGCGTCCACCTTCGACATGCAACTTGCGACCGTCGAGCCCCATCATCTTTGGAACGTTTGGCCCGGTGATATCGATGTCGAGAATACCCACCTTGTGACCTTGTTGTGCAAGAGCGAGGGCAAGGCCGGTTGAAACAGTGGACTTCCCAACACCGCCCTTTCCTGAAAGAACCATGATCTTGTGTTTGATCTTCTTTCCAATCTCGGCCATGGCCATCTTTCGCTTCATTTGGGCATAGGCTTGCTCCATCTGCTTCTGAGCTGCAGCATCAGGTGCTTCTGGTGCATCTGCTGGAACATCGTTTCCTGGGTTATGCATCGAAACGGGAGAATCGGACATGCCCTTTCCACTTGTTCTGCCTACTTCAATGCGTTTATTTTCCCTTCATGAGCAGCCACCAGCCACCGTGTGTCAAACTCGTTGCAAGAAGAGCGAGCAGCGTTGCATCGATTTGGAAATTCATGTTTGTGTAGGCGTAGGCGATGCCGATCGAAAGTGGTATGCTGACAATGTAGCCAATTCGTTCGGATTGATTCATGCTCGTATCGATAAGCCAAAGCAATGGAGCGCAAAAGAAGGTCATAGCAACAAGAAGGAGAGCCACGATACGGAACAGTAGGTTTAGGTCGTTCGCTGCGAAGACAATATGAAGGACGAAAAGAAGGGAATAGGTCGAAGAAAACACAAGGATAGCCTTCATCGTCATACCTTCCTACTTGTTCTAAAGAGTCAACCTTGATAAGTTCCATCACTAGGGTAAAATCATGCGACTGCTGTTCGTCTGTGTAGGAAATTCGTGCCGGTCACAGATGGCAGAGGGCATTGCACGCCACCTTGGACATGAAGCTGCGAGTGCTGGAACTCATCCAGCAAGTCAAGTTTCTACGAATGCCATCACCGTTCTGGAATCCAAAGGAATCGACACACAGGGATTGAAGCCAAAGTCCGTCGACCTGTTCAAGGCTGAAGATTTCGACATGGTCATTTCGATGGGCTGTGGCGTTTCTTGCCCAGCGATGAGAATTGATGAAGACTGGGGACTCGACGATCCAGTTGGTCAATCGCTCGAAGTGTTTGAAGCAACAGCCAACGAAATTGAGCGACGTTTGTCTCAATTGTGATTATTCTTCCTCGGCCATCTCGCCTTCACCGAGCAATTCGATGAACATACTACTGACCGTTTTGTTTCGACCATCATGGTCTTGAAGTTCAATCGAATCTGTCTCGATGTTCACGATGCTCACCTTTTCTGGAAGCATGGATGCGATGATACCATGTCGCCTTCGGCAGATTTCGGCAACATCGACGGCTCTGCTGATGGCTTGTCCGCGTGCTTGCAAGCGAACCAGTCGTTCACCTTCCTGCATGGCCATGAGAACGGCTTTGACGTACGAAAAAGAGGGCTTTTTTCCAACGTAGACAATTCGGGGTTCGGTCATACAATGAGATTGTACAAGCAGTATGTAAAGGCTCTTTCAGAGGATTTTGGTGCGAGCGCCGGGACTCGAACCCGGGTTCAGGCGTTGGCAACGCCCGGTGATAACCACTACACTACGCTCGC
>JBMTJI010000025.1:0-28088 GCA_049438185.1 Candidatus Poseidoniaceae archaeon | reverse complement strand
CGCCCAGCATCAAACATCTCTCGAAGTGAACCATCGTTCAACATTTCAAGAGCGATGTCCGATCCGCCAATCAATTCTCCGTGAACGAAGACTTGAGGCATGGTTGGGAAGTCTGACCAGGTGCAAACGCTTGGAATTGCTCGTGGATCAGTAAGAATATTGACGGCTGCAAAGGGTTCTCCAAGTGCTTGCAAGACTTGTGCAGCACGGTTTGAGAAGCCACATTGTGCTTGATCAGGTGTTCCTTTCATGAACAACACCAAGGCGTGTTCATCGACGATAGCTTGCAATTCTTCAGGTGTCCAATCCATGTTCATTCCTCTTTTTGACGGTTAATTCGTCGAATGTGAACGCCTTGACCACCAGCGTGTGGGTCAAAGGCCGTGTCGCCAGTTACGGCTGCTTGTTCAGGTGTCATGCACTTGAGGTCAATGGCATGCACAGGATGTGGAATGAATTGCTTCATGTGGTTCAACACCTGCTTTTGTCGTTGAAGGGGCCTCATCCCTTCAAACGAAGGACTGGTGATTCGAACGTGAAAGTGGTCACCGCTGCGGTGCAAATCGATGACTTCGACATCAGCATCTGGTACTGCCTTGAGCACTTCTGCCTCGAGCCACTCTGTACTGACCATGAACAGACCAACGTGTCCTCTTCTTTGAACGTGTGCCTCGAAAGACATCCTTCAATCAAATTGAATTTGTATTCTTTCAGAGCACAGCGCCAACGATGCACAGAATCAACATGACTGGGAAAATAACCAAAGGAGGCTTAGGAATTTCATGCAGATGCCCCTTCTGATTTGCAAACAAGAGTGTTGCGAACATGAATGCGTAAGCTGCTGCTAGCGCATAGAGGAGCGAAGTCGTAGCCTCGCCGGCCTCGAGCATGAAACCAAGCATCAATCCCATTAAGCCGATTCCACCAAAACCAGCACCAATCATCATGCGCATGGATGCTGAATTGTCGACTTCACCAGGATGAATTTCCCCAAAAATTTCCTCGTTAAATTTGACAGGAGCGAGGATCTTTCGGATGGCGATAATGAGGATAATGGTACTGGCAGGGACTATTGCATAGAGGTCGTTCATGAAAGGTAAATCCTCCATGCGGTTAATCATTCTTGTCTTTGACTGCAAAATTGTGTTATAATTCGAGAAAAAAAACCTTCAGTTATAACCAGTCCGAATTCCTTAAGAATCTATGAACAAAACCACCGTATATCTTGTATTAACACTCCTACTTGCTTCTGCAATGCCTCTCAGTGTCCATGCTGACCAATCAAAGGACATTCCAACCAGTGCAAGTTGAACAGGTTCAACCTGTACAATCGGCAGCACAACCGGTTGCGCGAGTACAAGCAGCACAACCTGTTCAGGCTGTGACGCAAACCCAAGCGTCTCAGGCTGCTGTCCAATTGCCTGAAGTCTTGCAACAGTGGACCGATGATAGTGGATACACCTGGCGACGCATGTCCGATGGTGGCACAATGTGGTGGAACGGAACCGACTGGCAAAAATATGCTTGAAGACATTGATTTGTTGTGCTTGTGTATGACGAAGCCAAACATTGAGGAATTGAATCCAATTCACACCTTTAGTTTCTCAAGAATTGCATCAACTGCATCGGCCTTTTTGACTTTCAACCACGGTTCTATCTGACGTGTTTCAATATCTTCTTTGAGACGCTTAACCCCGCCTCCACTGATGTTGAGAAGGACACAATCGTCTGGATTGACAGCGCCATTTTCAACAGCTTGTACGAGACTTGCGGCTGCGACAGCCCCAGGCGTCATGATGTCGATGTTTTCGGTTGATTCGATCAGTTCTCGCATTTGTATGGCATCATCGCGTTCAACGATGTGCGTCTGACCATTTGATTCTTCCAAGATATCGTGAACTGCTCCAACTTGACCGTATGCTGGTCCTTTGTTCAAGAGATAATCTGAATAGACGTTCACCTCTTCGTCGGGAAAGTCATCAGCAAGGAGGTGATTACGACCGTCTTGCCATGCGCTATGAATTGGATGGTGCTCGACATTTTGTGAAACATGCTGAACTGGTACAGGGCCATCAAAGATTCCCTCGTCGACAAGCCGTTGAGCCATTTCATGAATGCCGATGGGGCCAGGTCCTCCGCCAATACCTTGGAAATAGTGATCTGGAAGTTGGCCAATGGTAAACGCAGCATCGACAATGATGCTCCCAATTCCGTCTCTTCGAGCCACATTGTGAACGCTCCCTTCCATTTGCCATCCTTCGAGTTCAACTCCAATTTGTTTTGCTACGGTCTTTGCATCGTAATAGTCGCCATCTTCAACAACCACCAAATGGACACTTTCTGCATCGTTTTCTGGTCGAGCCCAAAGCCGGTCTTGGTGCTCTTTTCCGACGACAACAATCAGTGGTGTTCCATCCATTCCACAAAAGTGAGAGAACGCTCGAGCCGTGTTTCCCGCGCTTGCGCAAATCAATCCTTTCACATTATGATCATGGATTCGCTGAAGGGTTGGAACTGCTTCCATATCTTTGAAACTTCCAGTCGGACACATGCCTCCCTTTTCAGGCCAGTATCCATTGAATGAAATCCATAGGTTGTTCAACCCCAAGGCCTGGCCAAGGCTCTCTGCTTTGTACGTTACAGTACCTGCAACATACTCGTTTGATTCTGAAACTGGAAGCCAAGAAACGTACTTCCAAACTCCGGTTTCTTCTTCTTTCAATTCAAACGGTTGGAGATACTCTGCGCGCAACAGAGCATTGTCTGTGTAATGAAGCGTGTAGTTGTCGTCGATGAGTTTGTTCGTTTTCAGGCACCTAAGTTGATACTTCATTCTTCCACCATGCCATAACGGCTACGCCCAACCCTCAAGGGTCAGAGGTATAACGTTTGGTCAATAGAATCAGGTTCTAATGACCTCGTTCATGTCATCATTGTCTGTCGAGGATAAATCTTGACCCATTGATTCATGCATCCTCGCCTCTCCAATCAGGACATGAGGAACCAGCATCGGCGACCATCGTTTGGTCGCGATAGTATCTGGTTGGCTTCTGCTGACGTTGTTGCAGTTCTCCTCGCATTTGTTGGACAATTGATCCTTGCACGTGCCTTGCTTTCAGAATCCTATGGATTGTTTGTCATCGCCATCGATCTGTTTGCAACATTGTTCTTGCTGCTCGATTTAGGATTGCCGACATTGCTCGCTCGTGATGGTCCACGTCAACCATCGGCCATTTGGTCAGGCATGATGCGAATCTATCGTCTGCAAGGCATTGCAGTTCTCATCTTCGTTCCAATCACTGTCTCCATCACCCTGATGCAAAGCGTTCATGATTCGCTCATGCTCATTGGGGCAGGTGTTGCCTTGGTTCACATCGCTTCCTATGCGCCTCGAACAGCGTTACGCGCTGCCGGAGATGCGCGATTTGAATCGCTGACAAAGGTGATTGAGCGTATTGCAACAACCATAGGGTATGCTGTTCTTTTTGTGAGTGATTCTACAGATGTTGTCGCTTATGCAACCGTCTTCCTTATTGGAGCCATTCTTGGCTTATTCATCGCCCTTGTAGGAGCATACCGCATCTGTGGCAAAAACGCTGAACAAACCGATTCAGCAGAATTGGGAGTAGATTGGATCAGCAAGAAGAGTATCATTCTTGCAGCTCTCCCCTTTGCAATCACGCTCGGGGTTTTACCATATGTCATTCGAATTGAGAAGTTCATCCTTGCAAGTGAATTGGGCTACGATGAGGTTGCTTTATTCCATGTTGCTCAACTTGCTTGGTTAGCAGGATTGCTTGTTCCGCAAGCGATGCGAGCAGCATTGCTGCCTGTTCTCGGGGCTTCTCGAAACAATGCTTCGCTCTTCAATCAACATCTTGATCGAGTCGAATCGATTTGTTTCGCCCTCGTTCCAATCGGCATGGTCGCAGGTGCTGCCATTGTGTGGATTCTTCTTCCGATTGGATTTCCTGCAGAATATTTCGATGGAACATTAGGCGCATCAGCCACGCATGTGTTCATGATCTTGTTGGCAGGATGGGCATGCACCGTCCTCTCAGTGCCCTCTTACACGGCGCTCCAAGCTGGTGAGAAACCTTGGTTGTTCACGTTGCTCATTCTTGTCGTGGTTCTTTCTTCAACCGTGTTTGGCTTGATTCTGATTACTTGGGGAGCAAAATCGAGTGTAGGATTGGCGATTGAAATGGCAGCATATGCTTCAGTTGCCTCTTCGCTTGTGATGCTTCTTCTTGGTATTGTACTGAGTCGTCGGGTGGGTGAATTCGTGAAACATGGAATACAGTGGATTGCCACACTCGCTTCGGTTTTCTTTTCCTGTTGGGCATTGTCCCAACAATCCTACATGGCACTCGTTGGACTTGGATTGTTCATTCTTCTTCCTCAAGGCCTTCAAGCAATGCAGACCATTGTTGACCAACCGTTTGAGGAGATGTACGTTGAGGCAGAATAACTGGGGAGGCTTCCCAATCCGTTTGCAAAGCAGCCTCGCACGCATCTGCTAAGCCTTCAGGCGTTGCTTCATCGATGACACATTGTTCTGGGAGATATGTTGCTACATCTCCGACGTTCGTTGAAACCACGGGAGTGCCGCAAAGAATGGATTCACGTGCAACCAGCGGCCCTGATTCTCGATGTGAAGTAATGAGCGTAACATCGGCGACGATCATTCGATCCCAAACAATGCTACGGGGTTGTTGCTTGAGTGTGGTCATACCAACAATCCATCCTCGTTGTTCAAGGATCTCACCGGTTTGTAAAGCAAGATAGTGGTTCTTTTCGGGGCGTCTTGAGTCTGCTGGGAACAAGATGTCAATCGCTTCCCTTCGCCATCGACCTTTCCATTTTTTCATTGGTCGTGCCCATTCTTCATCCATTTCGCTGTGGCAGGCAATCGTGTACGCTTTTCTGGTTTGAACGCCAAGGTTTTGTGTTGTTGTTCGTAACCGCTCGCTAACAAACACCATCGAATCGGCAGATGCCATAAGCGATTTGATGCGTTTTCCAGTGGTCGAATGTGTCACTCCAACATCAACATCATGACCATGAACAACTCCCGTCCAAGGTACCTTCCATCGTTTGGAAAGTGATTGTGCAAGTTCACCAACAGGCCAAAGCGTGTGCGCGATAATATGTTCAGGACGCCATCCTGCGAGCCATTTCTCGATGGAACGTCGTCGATTTCGAATGCTTCGAGAGGTAAGCCAGGGATACGGATGGTCTGTGTAAGCAACGTATCGAGGAGCGAAGATTTGAAATTCATTATGATCGAAGTGTTTTGGTGCTTTGGCGACACCTGTTAGCGTTGAACGGCTTTGTTCCATGTACTTCAGAAGCCTCGGAAGCGGATTGACGATACGAACATCATGACCCATGTCGCGCAACAGTTGGGCATGATCCGCGACAAACGTTCCTCTCGCTGCGTTGGTTGGAAGCGGGTGAAGCAGCGTCACCAAGAGAATCTTCATCAAATCACTCAGTCATTGAGGGCTTGATGAAGCGTTGTTAAGTTGTCAGCAACGCTAGCGTTGGCATTGAACAATCCCGAACCAACCACAGCATTGGTCACGCCCCATTCTCGCAACATAGCAATGTTGTGGGCTTTGACGCCTCCATCGATTTGCAGTTGTACGTTTCGTCCGCCAGCTGCAACTTGTTCATCAATGGCTTTTCTCAAAGTACGAATTTTCGATTCAACAGTTGGAATAAACGATTGACCACCAAAACCTGGATTGACACTCATGATGAGGACGAGATCCACATCTGGAAGGACTTCGAGTGCTGCTTCAACAGGCGTACCTGGATTGAGAACAACACCTACGGTTGCTCCTGCATCACGAATGGCATGAAGGAGGCGGTGAAGATGCTTGACAGCTTCCACGTGAACGGTCAAATGATTGCAACCCGCATCGATGTAATCTTGGTACATCGTCTCGGCATTTTCAACCATGAGATGAGCATCGAAAATTGGACCATCTCCGAGGTGTTTTCGAAGCTGCTTGATGACGGGTGGGCCAAAGGTGAGGTTAGGGACAAAATTCCCATCCATAACATCGAGATGAAGCCAATCAAGACCTGCTGCAACGGCTTCATCACATGCTGAACCAAGGGCTGCTAGGTTGGCGGTTAAGACGCTGGGTGCGATGATCATCAAATCCCTCTGAACGTAGCGTGGCGCTTGAGACACATGAGGCTTTTCTTATCGCTTCTGAACAGAAATGACGTCGTCCCATTGTCGTGCAGAGCCTCTTCGGAAGATGTTGTTATGGAAGGCTCGATGCAAGTGATGCACACATCGAGCTAATCGTCCTCGATGATTGTAGCATCCCTGTCGAGTATGAATCGGCGTGAAAATTTCGCCAATGGGCAAGGCTGGACCATCGAATGGAGGGCGGTCAATCTCGACGCGTTCGCTCTCTCCATCCCAGACCAAGTCATCGACCGATGGAGCCATGAGCGTCGCATCATGCAAGACATGGATCTGACCTTCGGCGAGTTTTCCAGGTTTCCATTTGCCGCGTGACCGATCATCGAGATGCTCCACAAGTTGTCGGATTTGGGGTAAGGTTGCAAACCCAAGATGTGTTGCCTCCCACCATCCATGGGTTCGTGCAACAGTGACGTGATGGACGCCAGGAATCATCATTCTGGAGTCAAGTGTGTCCGTCCACGTACGACAAATATCATCGATTCGGACGTTGATTACCGGCATCGTACCTGCACCGATATCAGCAAGACGAGAGGGATTGGCCAACTCGCCAAGAAGGAGAATCAATTGACGGTCGTTCATGGAAGGTGCACCTTCTTGCTGAAGGATTGCTTCAACAGTTGTTCCAGAATCGGTCTTCCATCCAGCAACGGCAGATTTCAGTTCATCAACCGACATGGACTCTGAAACCAACGGCTCAGCTTGAATCCAATGGAGTTCCTGTTGCGTAAATACAACCGGCTGGGGTGGAAGGGGAAGTGGAGAATTGGACGGCTCATATGGCCACATTCTTGGGGTCGTTGAAAGATTCATTTCATCACTTCATCAATTGTAAACTGCCACATGCAGGCATTGTGGGCACTTGATTTTGATTGGACGACGGCTTGGTATTCCAAGTGCTACACCACAGCCGGGACACGTGATGGCTTGATCCACTTGCGCACGTTTGTCTTTCGCTCCAGCGGTTGGATCGTAATCAAAACGCAATCCATCCATTGGGATTTGTTGTGGTTGATTTGGGAGGGAAGGTACCTCTTTACTCGCAACAGGTTCGAATGGTTGTTGAGATGCTTGCTGGGGTTGATTGATAGCGCGAAGGAGAGCAACAATCTCATCGGGACTGATTCCATGCTTTCGTGAAAGTGCATCAATTTCAAGCGTCAAATCATAGCCTTGCAAACCAGCCAAGCGTTGCAATTCCTGAGCCGGGATGGAACTCATAAGCCTGCGTTATGCTTCCTCAATTTGAGGTTTGAGGAGAATCGTGTCCATCAGTGCTAACTCAGATACCCCAGTATCGATCGGATTGCGCTTGCTTTTGTCGCAATCCCTTGAGGATGGTCATCGTGACCCAGAGAACCGCAATCCAGCCAAATGGAACGGAAAGTGTGTTGATAATGTTCTGAACGTTAAACTCGTAGGCGTTTCCATTGAGAATATCGATTGCAATTTGCAGTGATGTGTTGACAAAGGAGTAGACAACCATACCAAAAATGCTCAACACAATCAACGAACCAGAGAAACTACCACGCTTGAGACGTAGGAGCATGAACCCTGCGGTCGAGGTCAAGAAAGCAATAACAATCCATGCGAGAGAGGAATTTGCGACCTGCATCCAAAGGACGGACTTGGTTTCCGTATCGACGAGATCGTCGAACGTTTGCCACCCTTCAGCACCTGCAAAGATAGCACTGAAGACCGTCGCAGTCCATAACAGCGATGAGAACATTGCAGCATCTGCGTTTTCACGCATTTCTTGGATGACACGATTCACAGTTGTTTCAATACCCGCACCTTTGGCGAAAATGAACAATCCAAGGAGAAGTGGAAGACTTCCAATCACAATGCCACCGATTTCGTTTGGGAGCATGATTCCAAATCCTAAAATCGCAAGCACAAGGCCGAGTGGGATCATAAACCGTGCTCGCCATTTCGGATCTTCCAATGCCTTAACGATGTAGTAATACGTCCCCTCAATACCTTTTGATTGCTTGACAATGATCTTTTCAACGTGACTGATTCGAACTTGCGATTGAATAATTGGCAACACTGCCTCGTCTTCTGCACCATCGGTGACAAGGAGTGCTTCATCTGGTTGGTAGGCAGAGACAACTTCCTCAAGTTGAGCAGCAATCGCTCTGTCAGAGCGGACACCGACCTTCTCATCTCCAGTAAGAATGGCGACCTCGACGTCGTCTTCATCTGCACCGTTCTCCAGAATTTTATCGTGTTCGGAAAGAGCACCAAGAATTGCGTTGGTATCGCTCTCTTCGGGGTCAGCAATTCCAAGTTTGAGAGCAGCCGTAAGCACTTGCCTTCGTCCAACAACTGGCCCACGAATCGACGTCTTGATTCCGAGATCGTTGTCTCGGTCAACAGTCAATACGAGAATCCGTGGCATGCTGCTCCCTGTTTGATGGTAAACACTCCTCCACTTCAAACTCTTGCTTCATTGGAGGGTTCTTCTACCGGCTCTTGAGGGGTTTCGGCTTGTTGCTGACGGTGTTTCCTTCGCTGCGTAGCGCGGATGTACTTGAGAGGGTGATCAAGCCAAGGTTGGTCGCATAGACGATCATCACCTGGTAAGACCGGACAGTTGTGATTGACCTTGAGTTTTCCACATCCGGAAGGCGTGTAGCCGTGCTGGTAAACATGGCCAACTTGGTACGTTGTTGTCCCTTCGTCAAAATCGGGAGCTCCTCGGAAGAAATCAACACATGCTTCCTGTGGCAAGGCTAGGGTCGAAGCCATGGACGCAAGGAAGAGTCTTCCAAAGTGGTTGACGTTCACACCTGCTGAGAGGTCAGCCACCGCTTTTCGCATGCATGGAGGCCAATCGTCTTCTTCTGCACCAACCAATGCAATCGCATCGCTGGTCTTCTGGGCGAGTAAGTTGCGAACCATACCGACAGGTTCAGCAAGTCGTACTGCAAGATCGGTCGTGACTTCAGCCATTTTCTCAATACCTTCTTGTTCAACATCAGACTTGATGTGCTCTCGAAGCAAACGAGCAAGTTTGGCCGTCGACGAATACTTTTGTTCATTGTGCAAACGGATCATGCCTGCATCGATATCGCAGTTGGGTAGGCGCCAACGGTTCCCGGTAATTCTTGGGCAAACCTCAATGAAATCTGCGAGACTGAGTTTCCATTCAAGACCGTCTTGAGACTGGCGTAAGGATTGGATATCCGTACCAACCATGCCTCGTTGACTGGCTTTCCCTTGCTGTGACTGTTCAAGAACCGAGATGTACGTGTTGGCAATATCCAACAGATTTTGACTGTCTCGAATCAACAAATGTTCAGCACGTGCCGCTTCTGCTTGCGCCCATCGTGCCAACAAACGTTCATCTTCAGAAGCACAAATGACGAGTCGAGCGTAGTAGAAGGAAAACGCCTCGATCAACCGGCCTTCTTCGGTGTGGATATCTCCGCCACTCAATTCAACACCGTCTTTGGATTGGACACTGTCCACCAACCGAATTCGTGCCCGCTTTCGAGCGGGCTCCATAAGCGATCCTTCAAGCAAATCATCCAACGTGATGTTGTGCTTTGCAGCCATGCCTTGAATCCAACCGCTTGCCTGAGGCAAAAATGGATAACGCGCAAGCGTAATCTCATCGGTGATGGATGGTTGACTGGTCGGTCTCGGCACAACTAATGAACAAACCCGATACCATATGAACCTGACAATGCATACCTTTCTTGAACGTCTATGGATTGGAAGGGCTGTGCTCAATCCTGTTCCGGACGAACTTCTCTCATTGCAGGATGAGGTTCGCCAAGCCTTTGGCTGGTTCATTGATGCTGATGCATCTTCTGCGAACGAAATGCGTCTTGATTTCATGGATGAAGTGCCTTATGGGCAATCGTCGTGGAATCTCGTATCCCGAACAGCAGCGTTGCGTAAGCTCAAACAATCCATCTCTACCGTTGATCGCTTGATCGTTGTCGGAGCGGGTAGTGATTCAATTTCAGTGAAGGATTACCCTGATGCATGGTTTGTCGCAGCGGATGGCGCCGTCGGCGCTCTCGATGATTTGTCAAGCGTCCTTTGTGTCGTCAGTGATGGGGATGGTGCTGAACATCTTGAGCGTGCTGCGCTTGATGGCGTTCACATCGTTTTGCATGCTCATGGGGACAACCTTGGAACGTGGAAGGAACTTGTTCGTCGATGGTCTCAATTTGAACAACCCCCTCCGCTGACGTTGACACACCAATCCAAAACGAACGTGCAAGGCATGTTCAACCCCGGTGGTTTTACCGATGGAGATCGAGCGCTCTGCTTCATTCAGGCGCTTGGTCGTTCGCTTGAGAACGTGGAATGTATTGGCTTTCGAACCGATTACGTTGGCTCCTGGTCAGGAACAACGAATCCGGAACGAAAAAAGAAGAAATTAGAATGGATGGAAGAATCAATGCATCGCCTTGGTGTTGAACATCACATCATAAGGGAATGACAAGGGTTGACCATCATGGAGCGAAAGCAAATCGTCAACATCACGTTGTGGATTGTTGCTTTGCTCATCATCAACATCATCTGGGCAAATGTCGCATCAAATGAAGCATCACAACAACTCAACGATCGTGGCTTTGAATTCCAAGTTGATCGTGAAGTCAATCTCCAAGCGGTCTTTGGAAGCAGTGCGGAATTGCCGGTAACCATTACGTCAGAATTCGTTCATCAAGACGATCCAACTCGTCAAGCAAATGTCTCATGGAGGTTGCTCGATTCTTCAGGGAACGTGGTCTTGAATTGGGCTGGGTCAACCAACGAAGTCGCTTCTCTTGATGCAGAATTACCTCCAGGCGATTACACACTGAACACCACGGTCGAAGGCAACATTGTTGCCATTCAACATCTCGATGTGGCTCCGTTTGCACCGATTTCAACCATCGGTCATGTCCTTCTTTCTCTGCTTCTGGTTGCTCTCGCCTTCACAGAATCCTTTGTTCGAAGATTTCTATCGAAGCGAATTGAGCAATCCGGTGAAAAGGAAAACAAACCGAGAGAATTCCGTAGAGCGCGCATTGGAATGCCAGAAATGGAAGGCGTTGAGGAATCTGATGACTCACCTTGGCGTGACCCAATCACGTTGTAATTACAAGAAATCGGTCAGTGACATCTGTCGAGCGCGGTCGTTGTTGAAGAGGGATTCAACGCTTCCTGCCAACCATTCCATGTTTTGCCTCGTGTAGGTGTCCACCCCATAGGTATCCATGACGTGTTTGGTCACTTCGATGTATTTTCGAACAGCACCTTCGGATACTGTAAGCGCTAAACGACCATTGCAAAGCCCTCCTTCGTTTCGAGCAACGCCATGCGCCGATAGCCCACGTCCACCGACTTTCTGTGGTTGAATACAATGACCTGCAAGCGGCATTCGGCGATAGGAATGGGCGCATTTGAGGCATCGAACTTTTTGACGACCGTAAGCGTTGAGATTACCGCGAAGATCGGGCAAGAAGTGGGAACGAATTACCGAAGATGCAACAGTTCGAGCATCGATGGCTCGCAAACGCTGACAGAGATTCAACTGACCGTTCATCTTGTCAATCATGGTTGCGAGGGTCTTGTAGGCTGAAAGTTCAGGACCTTCATCGATACGGTTGCAATCATGTGTGTAACCGTACCCACGAACGGCTGCAACCGTTCCCAGTCGACGCTCAACGAAGTCCATCGAATCAGCGATGTCTTTTGGATGAGGTTGATTGAGGGTTGCTTCGTAGAACTGCCGCTCATAGAACCATGCTGCGTCGACGTTCAACGCTTCTTTGTCGATTTCGGTTGGATTGAGGCGGGTAGTCAACACGAGTGGTGCATCCATTTGTCCACCTCGGTTGGCAGGTAGAATTTCACGACTGAAATTCAACAATCCGTCCATTAGAAGCATGATTGCATCTTCATCACCATCACAGTTTCTTCGCTTCGCAGCGTGGAACAGAGGATGGGCATACCCTCCTGAGCAGTCCGCCCACCCGATGATTCGAGAAAGAACACCGCCAGATGTGTGCGGTGCAAGAGCACAGATGAGTTGCCCAACAAGATCGTCCTTGCTGGATGCATTGTAATACGGATCCAATCCGTAAAAGTTGACCAGAAGTTCATCTACGAACTGAGCTGTTCGAAGGAAATAATCTGCAGCATTTTCGGCGACGATGAAGTCCTGAGGAAACAATTCAAGCATCTGATCATCGCTTTCCAATGGATTTCCTTCCCAATCATGCGTGTAACCAAGAGCATGCAAACGCTTCCAATCAACATCGATTTCTTTTGGTGTGAAGTGTGTAACGGGGACGTCGCTCATATCGAATCGAATGGTTCCGTCGCGGAACACTGGAAGATCGTACTTCGCTCGAATCAATCCTTTTTCTATCGGTTCTGGCGTTTGATTTCGACTCTTCAATTCCTTCACGCACTTGACTTGCGAGGGCAAACGCCCCATTCCAATGCGAAGTTGGGCATCTTCGATGATCGATTCCAGCGGTACACTCTGCATTTCACCGCGGCGGCGAGTGTTTCCTGTTGACTCTTTCATGTCGGTACGTCCGCCGCAGGTTTCGCCAACTTTCGGGATGCCAGCATCGTCAAGAATGCGGTGATGACACTGAATGAAGGGTGAATCCTTCCCACATTTCGAACAGATGCGCTTCCCCATCTGAACGCGAATTGAACCCTTTCCAGCAGCGTTTGAGAGAAGACGTTGATTTCCACCTTCAAGCGCAATTGGGAACAAGGTGTGTGAACGTGGCGACATCTCACGCGGAGCTGATTTCTCAGGACGTCCCATTCGACAACCAACCCGCTGCGGTGCAGCATGTTCCCATCGCAACGGAGATGTTTCACGGATAAGTGGAAGGATACCATCGACAACATGATCGTCGTGAATCCGAAGTGAGGTAGCATACAATGCTGCATCTTCTGGACCAGGGTCTTCAACCGAATCGGCTGCTTTCTGACCAACTTGATCGGTTTCCGCAATTCCAAGTCCTTGTTGACGTGCTTCTGTTTCTGCTGCAATACGAACTGTTGCACGCTGTTTCTTTAATTCACCAAGCCGTTGCGATTCGTTTCGAAGAACAGTGTTGCAGTTTCGTAGTTCTACGATTCGCTGCATGACCAAGGATTTGAGATCCACGTTCTGGTGCAGACTGTTTCTGCGAACAGTGTAGCCGAGTGCATGAGCCATTGCCTGCCAGCCACAGGTTGCAACAATGTCCTCACCATCATGATGATGCGACACGCCCAGCAGGAGGAGCGCTCCTTTGAGCAAACCGTGTTGCATCAACGTCCAACCTTCGGGAAGGGCGTTCTCAAAGATCGGTTCCTCAGGTTTGACGTCGAGACCAATCGTTGGAATTTCACTGAGCGGAGGAATCTGTTCTGGTTGTAATTTGTCCATCGCGGATGCGTTCCACCCTTTGGCGGCTCCTTTGAAGCGTATCCAAGATTCTGCTTGATGCGGGTGTTTGACCTGAACATCATGGTTTCCTGCCGATTCGATGATGCCATTCGGCAACACATCCAACAAGGCTGGAACCCATTCGATTGGTAAATCGAGGAACCATGGATTGTGAGGAGGGGCAAGGGCCGTTCGCCATCGCTCAGCGACGTTTGAGGCTTGTTCCCAACTGAGTGTCAGTTTCGAAAGATAGCGATGCCATCGACGTCGAACATGAAATTGTGCAAAGCCGTCCTCAACGTTAACTGCCCCGGGTACGCCATCTGGAACCTGTCCGAGTCCTTTGCAAATCTTAGCGAATGCTTCCACATCCTCCACCGTTCCAAGAGCATCGATGAGATCACTCGCCCACCAATCGCTCGTGTATCCTGCAGGGACGAGATTCTTGTTGTTCTCCATGAACTCTCCATAGCCGATGACAATCTCTCCATTGTCCCAAATTGAACGAATGTCGTTGCGAATTTGACGTAACTTGTCACTCTCGTCAATCCGCAAAAATTGCCCAGAGGAAAGAACAACCCATGGCCCTTCAGAGTCGTTGCTTGGCGTAACTGCACATGCTTTCCCAGGACGCTCGATTTTCATTTGTGTCCCGATGGTAATGAAATCATCAAGCACCAACATCGATGCTGGATTGAGTGATGCTGCAGCAAGTCCAGAAGGGCGACCTCGCCCATATCGGAGCCGGAAACCACCCGGTTGTTGAGGACCCCCAAAGATGGGGCGGCCAGCGATGATGTCCTTCATGAATTTGTCAATTGGAGCAACGCGACGACTCTTGAAGACGTCCTTGTTTGTGCTTCCTTTGTCCTCCTTTCCTTTGGAAGCAAATTTCGAGATGAAATCCCATCCAGGCACATTAAGTCGTTCGGTATGCTTCTGGATTTTCGGTGCTTTCAGACACATACCTTCCCCAATGACGAGCAACACCCCACCGCGAATTCGTGCCTCGTCGATGTTTCGGACTCGACCGTATCCTGCGCATTCGATCGATTCGGTTGATTCACCGTTGATCATGACCGGGCAGGCTCGGACGATTTCATCAATTTCAGCAGGAGAAGGACGATACTGCAAGTTTCCACGATACAACCCGAATTCTTCTTTTACACGCTCGACTTCACCATCGCTCGGAATGTATGGGCCCACTTTCAATTCACGACGAATCATGTCGGCAATGAGAACGGCAAGGGCTTGGGCTGTACCACCAGCGGCGCGAATAGGTCCTGCAAAGTGAACAGAAACAAATTGCGAACCGTCCATGTTGCTCAGCAATCGAACTTCGCTGATTCCTTCCAACGGTGCGACAAGAACGGCCTCAGTCAGAATGGCAAGGCCAACGCGCAGACCAACATCGATTGATTTGACCATATCGTATCCCTTTTCACGAAACCCTTTGGCAACGCGCTGAGCCATCATAATCGAGGTTGTTTCACGGTCGTACTCTGCAAGCAGAGCACGGATATCGTCGGCAACTGGGTAGGATTCTAAATGTTCAATCAACAGTTTTTCCGTACGCCCTGCCAAGTCGTTCGCACGAGGGATTTCAACGAATGGTTTTGGATCAAGACCAAGTTCACGGGCCTGTTCAGCCACTCGGTAAGCATGATCTGCATGCTCATCGAGGAGTTGTTGGTAACGTTCCATCTCCTTTTCCAGACGTGGAACATCGATGCCAATCAAGGGATTGAGTTCATTGGTCGATGCTTTCTTCGACATCCATCACCAACCCCCAGTCTCATGTTGTTGTCGAGACTTTATGATGCAATCGGCGAACACGTATGCTCGTAGTTAGCCCAACATTGATGCGTTGGGAGCCATACCATCGGTTCATGAGCGTTCACGCATCACTGAAAACCCTCCCTGAGTGGAATCGTTTGGTCGAACTTGTTCGTGAATTAGCATTTCTCGATGGGGGTTCTGACGACGCATTCACACTGGCATCAGGCCGTCAATCACGATGGTTTTTCGATATGAAACCGGTGATGATGCACACGGAATCATCGAAACTTCTTGCTTATCTCTTCAACCATCGACTCGATGCGCTTCATCCAGATTTTGTAGGAGGCCTTGAGCTCGGAGCGGTTCCATTGACGGCAATCGTCATTACTGGTTCAGAGTCAAATCATCGTAAAGGGTTCATGGTTCGTAAATCGCCCAAAGGACGAGGCGGTCGCAAGACCAACAATCCGCCAGGAATTGAAGGCGCATCCATCGCAAAAGGTGGAAGCATTGTCATTCTTGAAGACGTGACCACAACGGGCGGTTCATCAATTCAGGCGGTGGAACGAATTCGTGAGACAACATCGTGCGACGTGATCGCTGTCATCAGCATTCTCGACCGAGAAGAGGGGGGGGTCGAAGCCTTTGCGGAGGCTGGCATTCCATTCGAGAGCATCCTTACGCGGTCGGACATCGCTCAGTAGGTGACTGGATTGGACGTTCTGATACCATCCGAACAGGCCGAAGCAGGTCAATCGGTTCCTGATGCATCGTTCAATGAACTCTCCTTTTTCCATGCGAGTGAAGGAAAACCACTCGCAACGCCTTGGCAGGTTGCGATGACGCGTGCAGATTATCTCGCACAATTTGACCTACCAAATGGAATGTTGTTGGATTGTGCGTGCGGTTCTGGCATCCAATTGGCTGCGTATGCATCTCGATTGAAACAAGCAGCTCTCGGCGTTGAATTGGATAAGAATCGAGCGATTGCAAGTTGTTTGAATTTGAACACCGTCGCACGTCACTATGCTTCATTTGAGCAAGGATGGCATCGCCGTTCTCTTGTGGTGTCAGGTGATGGGACAGCCAGCGAAGACATCGCTTCCCACATTGGATTGGAGAGCAACAGCATCGCCGTTTTGATGCTTGACCCAGCACGGCCTCGCAACTCTCGAACACATTCCCTCGATGAGATGCAACCGAACCTTCCAAGCGTGTTTGAAGCATGGAAACCCTATCTTGCAAGCACAAATCGAGGACCTTGCATCGTCCTCGATCTCTCACCAAGACTCACCCAAGAACTTCGAGATGGGGTTGAATCGATCGTTGATTCCTTCTGGCCAGGTATTGAACGAACGTGGACATGGATGTCGCGCGGTGGCGGACGAGTTGACCGTCTCGAACTGTGGCTTGGGGGCGTTGCTACCCCCAACATCAGCAAACGCTTCGTTCGTCTTTCTCGAACGTTCGGAGGAGAAGATACGATCATCGAGCAACACGAATCCACACAATCTCATCGTCATGGATTGAACACGCCTCGTCGAAACGAATGGGTCACTATTCTCGATGCTGCACTTGTCGAGAGTGGTTTAGTGGATGCTTGGCTTAGCGAACAATTGAGCACAGCTGAAGATGTTCGATGGGCAGAGTCCTCGCCAAGGCGTCCGAGAATCCATCACAATGGCCCACTCAAGGACGATTCACATCCATTCGTCGTTGCTTCTGGGCGAGTGGTTGAACTTCTCGATATCTCTCTCGATGAGGCCAACATTGACTCGATTGTTGCAACCGCTCTTGAGAATGATATTTCGGCGATGACAATCCGATGTGGCGTTGATGCTGAACTTCAACCTCGTCTGCAAGGAAGCATCGATCGACAACTTCGTAACCGGCAAGGACGCAGGAAGGCGTTTTTAACCCGGCACACATCTTCGAATCACCTCCTCCTATGCGTTCAATATCCACAGAAATCTGATGCCTGAAATCGGACCCCTGCATCGCGGTCTTGATATAGGGGAGGTTGGTCGGAAACTTGCTCGACATCATGTCGCAACGTTAGGTGGACAAGAATGGCAAAAGGAAAAGAAGAGGAACTCGGCGACGATTTTTCATACATTCTCCGAATGGCTGATACGGATATGGACGGTCTCAAGCCGCTCTCTTCCGCATTAACTTCAGTCAAGGGAATCGGCGTACGTAGCGCTATTCAAATCTGCAAGACAACCGGATTCGACCCTGCTCGAATGGCTGGCCACCTCAGTCCTGAGCAGCAAGAAACGCTCCGACTTGCCATCGAAGATTACGTCAACAACGTTCCATACTGGATGGTGAACCGTGCTGCCGATATCGAAACCGGCAACGACATCCACTTGACCGGACAAGAGGTCAAACTTACTCTCGAAGAAGACATCAACCGTCTTCGAACCATGAAGTGCTACCGTGGTGTACGTCACGCAAGCGGTAACAAAGTCCGTGGACAACGTGGACGAAGCAATGGCCGTGGTGGCCTAACACTCGGTGTAAGCCGAAAGAAGGCATGAGGGTGATGAAGTATGGGTGAGCCAAAGTTTTCCAGACCAAAGTTCGATACGCCTCCACATCCTTGGAAGAAGGCACGAATCGAAGAAGAGCACCTCATCCAAGCCAATCACGGCTTGAAGAACATGCGTGAGATTTGGAAGGCCAAGTCTCAACTCCGTCGACATCGACGTCAAGCCATGCGCTTGATCGGTATGGTCGACACCTCCGAAGGTCACGGAATGCGAGAGAAGGACGATCTCCTTCGCTCCCTCCACCACAAGGGGCTCATCACGAAGGAAGCATCCCTCGACGATATTCTCTCGCTCAGTGCAGAGGACATTCTCAACCGACGACTCCAAGCACAAGTCTACTACAAGGGTCTCGCTTGCTCGCTCAAGCAAGCACGTCAACTCGTAACCCATGGTCACATTTGCATCGGCGACCAAAAGGTCACCATCCCTTCCTACCCAGTCAACCGTGACGAGGAAGAAGTCATCCAGTACCACCCATCAAGCGACTTGAACAATCCTGATCACGATATTCGCAAGGCCATTGACGGACGCCGAGAGATGGCTGAGTACGCTGTCGATGAAGAAGAAGTCGATCCAGAAGCAACCAAGCCATTCGCCGATGAAGTCGCAGAAGCTGCTGCTGCTGCACCGAGTGCTGAAGATGGAGGTGAGGCCTGATGACACGTCGAGCCATCGTCAACATCTTCTCGTCATACAACAACATCCTCATGACAGCTACCGACTTGACCGGTGCTGAAACCATTGGAACCTGTTCCGGTGGACAAGTTGTCAAGTCTTCCAAGGACAGTGGTGGCCAATTCGCTGCTACCCGTGCCGCTGAGCGTCTCGCTGACATGCTGAAGGACAAGGAATTCACACAACTCATCATCAAGTATCGTGCACCTGGTGGAAACAAGTCCAACAACACTGGACCTGGTGCACAAGCAGCTATTCGAGCACTGACACGTGCAGGTATGACCATCACTCGAATCGAGGATGTTACACCAATTGCTCACGACGGCACCAAGAAAAAGGGTGGACGACGTGGACGACGTGTCTGATTTGGAGGAATGAATATGAAGGCAAGCGTTGTTGACGGGTATCCAAAAGGAAACAAAATGAAAATTCTCATCGAAGATGCTGAAGCATCCCACGTGAATGCACTACGCCGTGCAATTATGGCTGATGTTCCAAAAATGGCCATCAGCAAAGTCATGTTCACGCTCGGTGTGAACGAAGACAACAACAACCGAGGCGAAGTTTACGAATCCGTCAATGCACTCCCTGACGAAGTTATTGCTCATCGATTGGCAATGATTCCAATTCCAACCCAGCCAGATGAAGGCATGGCGTTCCCAGAAGAATGCGAAGATTGCCATGATCTTGCTGAAGATGACAAGGGTTGCCCAAGATGCCAAGTCTTGTACTCACTCAATGTCCGAGGACCATCTGCTGATAGTGATGAGCCGTACCGAGTTGTTCGTGCAGGCGATTTGACCAACGTTTCAGATCCTGTCTTTGACATCAGTGAAGAAATGAAATCTATCCCAATCACCTACCTTGCTCAGGGCCAATTCCTTGAGTTCATTGCGTTCGCAACACTTGGTCGTGGCCGAGACCACGCAAAGTGGTCTGCTGCTTCTGCTGTTACCTTCCAGCCTCGTTATGAGGCTGAACTCAAGAACCAGAAGAATGCTTCCGTCCTTTTCGATCTTGACCTCAAGACCAGCGACGGACGAAAAATCGATGCAAAGCTCTTCACCAACAAGAAGTGTAGTGATGTTGCAACCGTTCTCGATCTTGAAAAGGCGCTTCACCAAGTTGGGCACGGTACCGGCCGAGATGCGGATTTCAAGGATGCCATTGTCCTCAATAAGATCGATGGAAGTTATGTCTTCTCGTTCGAGACCGATGGCTCGCTTGCTCCAGAGGCTGTGTTCAACATGGCCATCGGTGAACTGAAGTCCCGCTTCACCGACCTCGGTGAAGACCTCGACCGAGCAATTGCTTGATTCCATCATCGGCACTTCCGCCATCTTGATGATTCTTGAAGAGATGGCTTGTCTATGGCAACAGTTCAGGTCGGTGGCCACATCACCTTACTGTTCTCAATTCATGATGATGCACTCCTTCCTCGAAACCAAGGTAGTCGAGGAGCGGGTCTTTCTCTCGCAAAAGGTGTTCGCGTTTCCATCGAGGAAACAGGCCGGAGCGAAGTGATCGAAGAAGGCCAAGAGATGGCTGGCTGGGATCAAGACATTCCTCCCATCCGATCAAACGGAGTAACAGAAGTCAACATTCGTGCCCTTGATTCGAATGAATCCTTGAGTCATGATATGTACGTTGACCTTGTTGATGAATTACGACAGGCACGACTTCTTCCGATCGACAGCAATTATTCCGTTGACGTCGAACTTCAATTACCGCTCAGTCAAGGGTTTGGCATGTCTGCTGCAGGGCTCTCAGCCCTCGCTTTGGCTTGTTTTGAAATGACGAACAAAGGATCGAAGCCTCAGTATTTTCGCGCCGCTCACCACATTGAGCGTAGATATTCTGGAGGACTTGGAGACGTCTTGGGGCTCTATGTCGGAGGTGTTGAGCTTCGAACCCATCCTGGTTCGCCTCCTTCACCTGGAGTCGCCAGAAGTTTTCCACTCGATTCACCAATCCTACTTGTTTGGCAGTCGACTGGATCAAAGCACACATCAGAGTACATCGATCATCCTGAATGGAAAGCAAACATTACGCGTGCTGGCGATGCGGCCGTTGACCGTCTCGCTGCAAAGAACTGGAATCCTTCGATTTGGACGGAATTGCTGAACGAAGCACAAACGTTCGGGCGAATGTCAAAGATGTTGGAAGAACCCTTCAGAAAGACGATGCTTGCATCGGTACAATCTGCTCTACATGAATTGAATCTCCAAGCAGAAATGAGAGCACGCTTGTGCATGCTTGGTACATCCTGTGTCCTTCTACCCTTGAAGCCAAATCAACCATTGGATGAAGAAGACTTGATGCGACTTTCGGAACGGCTAGGTTCACTGAATCTGGACTCAACCATCACGCATATTGCCGAACAGCGAACGGTCTAAGGGCGGTCTTGCAAATCAGAGAGATCCAATGGGCTTGCATCCAGCATGGTGACACCAGCCATGTACAAATTTTCTGAGAAGCCATGACGGAAGACGATGGCTCCACTTCCCCATTCGCCAATATACCGCATCATCTGTTTCTGCATCTTCTTGCGTTGAAATCCAACATCAGCACCATAGAAGTGTTTTGCATCAATCCAAGCAACGGGTTGACCATTGATTTCCACATGGTCGAGAAAGAGAATGTCGGGCGTTAATTTTGGGCGACCAATCTCTGCCGATTGTTCCTTGACAAGTTCAGGTTGACGGCGGAGTCGCACGCCCTGTTCTTCAAACCAATCTGCGAGAATGGTCTCAAAGACATCAGCGCGAAGATGGGTTTCACTTTGATCGACATTGGATACGCGATCGGCTTCTTCAGCGGCTTCAAACTCCTTTCGTTCACGTTCCGAAAATCGTGAAGGTGCACGTACAGCCTCCTTAATTTTCGATTTTGACCATCCTTTTTCGGCCAGGATTTGGCGAAAGATGTTCATCGGAGGAAAATCATACTTCTTTGACAATTCAACAACAGACATGCCTTGTTTGTAATCATGATGGATTTGTCGGCCTTTATTTCGCATCGCTGAATGCCCATACACTGTTTTTTGCTGAAGCAGGGCTGAACGGAGTGAGAGAGCCTGGTCAGATGATATTGAGAGTGGTTCAGCAAAGGCAGCGATTTCATCAACTCGGTCGTCATCAACCCAGCCGAATTCTCCTCTTCGAACAACAAATTCAGCCATTTTCTCCTCGTCGGAAAGTTTCACTGGTTTGCACGTCCATTCAAAGGAGAATGATTTCGCACCAGATGGGTTGTCCGGAAGCCCGACTGGTTGGATTCCTGTTTTTTCATAATTGAGACGGTCGTTGGCTCGCTGGTTGTATTCAAGGAGTTCTTTCTTTGATTGCTCGATAAGGTTCGCTTTACGAGGCCCCCCATATCTTCGTCGATTTCGTTGCCGCCCTTGACCGCTATGATTTGGCTTACGGCCTTGCGACATATCTGCACCTCGCCGTCGACCGTCTTTGAACCAATCGTCAATTTTCAGTGAATGGACTGCAACACAACACCTTCATGAAGTGGCAGTTCATCACAGGGATATGCTTCGTCCCCTTTTCATTGTACTAGCGCTTGTTCTTGCAACGCTACAACCTTCTGAATTGGCAACCCTCGATGAAGAACACTTGCCTCAATTCAATTCAGAGGAAGCTGACCCGTTAGGTTGGGTTGTAACGGTAGGTGGATTTGGCGAGGATTCGATCAATGCACTCGTACCACTTTCCAACAACTCCGTCCTCGCAGGAGGGAGTTTCACCTCTTCACTCCTCATTGGAGACAATGGACATGATTCAACGCAACTCGGATTTGATGATATGGATGCATTCATTGCTATCTCCAACGAGACCAATGAATGGAATTTCAGCGAATCGTTTGGTAGCATTGGCGTGGATTCAGTGAATGCAGTTGCTCTGATGAGTGATGGTGATTTCATTATTGCAGGCAATTATTGTCTTGGTAGTGCTGGACTTCAATGCAACATGACGCTGGGTTCACTTCCAACATTGGACAAGGAAGCTGATTCTGAAGAAGGCAATGCCTACATCGCTCGATACGATATTGATTCTGGTTGGCAATGGGCTGTTTCAATCGCCAATCAGCAAGAGGTTCTGATGTTCGATATGTTCGTAGATGAGTACGATCAAATCCACGTCGGCGTTCTGTTCAAAGAACTTCTTGATATGAATCAAACCATCTTCGCAGGCGGCTCTCAACCGAGTCTTGCTGTGATGATGTTCGACGAATACGGAATCTTCGCCGATGGCTTTTCTGCTATGTCCGAAGATGGTGTTGAACCATTCGGCGGTTTCTGTCAAAACAGCGTCGGTGATACATTCGTCACCTTGACGTTCATTGGAGAACTTGCCTTTGATGAAATTGGATCTGTTGAATCAAACGGTGGCGGTGATATCGTCGTTGCAAAGTTCGATGAAACCGGTTGGATTTGGTTGCAACAAGCCGGAGGATCAGGAGATGATTTGGTCAATGGATGCGTTGCTGGTGCTGGTTTGGACGTGCAAGTATTCGGCACCATCGAAGGAAATGCTACGTTTGGATTGGATTCGAGTGAAACCACGCAGTGGTTCGATGCCTTCCAAGCAGACATCACAACAGACGGTGTCTGGGACGGTCTCAACATCGAGGGTGGCGCAGGCTACGATATGTTCAGTGCTGCATACCGAACCTCATCCGGCTCTGTCATTTTGGCTGGTGTAACAACGTATACCTTCACCTTGGGTGGTGAAGTACTCGTCGATTATGATGATGATTTGAGTTACTTTGGAACCGATATTTTCCTTGCTGAATACGACTTTGACAACGATTGGCAGTGGGCGCTACTTGGAGGAAGTGATGGCCGAGATCGTGTGAATGATATCGTTGCATCTTCAACTGGCGGCTCAATGATAGCCTTCTCATTCGAGGATTCAGGCCTTTATGGAAATCATTCGGTCGTCGCCGTTGGTGACGAGGATGGTGGCGTTTGGCACTATGAAACCGATCTCGATGGAGACGGTGTTCTCGATGGTATCGACAATTGCCCAAGAGTTTCCAATGCGGACCAAGCGAATTTCGAATCCGATATGTTTGGTGATGTTTGCGACGAGGACGATGATAACGATGGAATAGCGGACGATCTCGACATGTGTGGACAAGGCGAAATAGGTTGGACAAGCACAGCAGGAACCGACCATGACAGCGATGGATGTCGCGATGCAGACGAAGATTTCGATGATGATAACGATACTGTCTACGACCATCTCGACTCCTGTCCAAAGGGTCCTATCGGATGGGTTTCAACAGCAGAAACCGATGTCGAAGGTGACGGATGTTCGGACTTTGATACCGATGAGGATGGTTTCGTCGACCAGCGTGACAACTGTCCGGGCACTTCAAACGCTGGGCAGGAAGACCTCGATGGTGATTCCATTGGTGATGCATGTGACCTGGATGAGGATGGTGATGGTGTTGCCAACATCGAAGATGGTTGTCCTCGTGACCTTGCTTTGTGGGATTCCACCGAAATGAATGATTGGGATCAGGATGGCTGTCAAGACAGCATCAACGACCTCGATGATGACAACGATTCAATGCTCGACATGATTGGTTCAAACCAACTCGACATGTGTCCCAAGGGATACAGGGATTGGAATGCATCCGATACTTCACTCGATCGTGACCAAGATGGTTGCCATGATGAAGAGGAAGACGATGATGATGATGGCGACGGATTTGCCGATATTTTCGATCTTTGCCCACGTGGCCTTGTAGGGCCTGTTTTGCCTTCCCAAGATTTTGATTCGGATGGATGTGTTGATGGCGAGGAAGATGTGGATGATGATGCAGACGGCGTTCTCAACGATGCGGATATTTGTCCAAGAACGCCATTGAGCACCATCGTCAATGGTGCAGGTTGTTCGGCTGAACAGGCCGATACTGATGCTGATGGCGTATTGAATGACGCTGATCTCTGTCCATCCACACCTCTTGGTGAGAAGGTCGATTCAGATGGATGTAAAGTGATTGAAATCGAGAACAAGAGCGAAGGTTCTGAGTCCTCGTTTGGGATCAATCAAATCCTCATTCTCCTCGCACTTGCCCTTGCTGGAGTTGCTGGCTACATGACCTTCAAACCGGTAAAGGCACCTTCAAGCCAGCCGCAACAAAAAGCAGTGCCAACCCTTGAAACACAACCAGAAGTTGTGGAAGAAGTTGCTGTGGCAGAACCGGAAGAAGAGGCTCAAGCATAGACAAAGGCTGGTGAAAGCGGCATCGCAACACCTGCTTTCCCTGTATCGTCTTCTTGACTTTCACCTCGAACGACTCGTACGGATTCGAGTCCTAGTTCATCAGCAATGAAGTCCGATGCACCTGCATAGACGCCAGCTTCATCAAGCGCTGAAAGAAGGATTCGCTTTTTCTCATCGTCCCATTTGAAGACTTGAGGTAGCATACGCTTGTTCCAGAATCCAAGTCGCTCACCTCGGGTTTCACCTTGAGCAAGTTCAGATTCTGTGAGAATTCCCATGAATGCCTTCACGTTGTTTCCTTGAGCAAGGTGAGCCAATGCCATTTCGGCCATCGTTTTACGCCATGCTGCAGAGGTGACGATTGCAAGTGATGTTGCCTCACCTTCGATGTGTCGTTCTGCAACGCCGCGCACTTTTCGTGCTTGCTCCAACAGGTCTCGAATCAGAGCTTCACCATCGAGGAGTGCTTGATCTTCTTCGCTCACTGGTTCAAGATCGCCCATGACACGAGCAGCGAGAAGACCTTCACCACCAAGTTGTGCCCACCAATCTTCTGCAAGATGAGGTGTTGCGATACCAATCATGTGCGTCCACGATTCAAGCAATGTTCGACCGACTTCTGCATTGCCTCCTCCTCGTCGCACATACCAGTTGATGTCCTTGACCATGTCGTAATGCGAGCATTCAACAGCTCGACGCAAATCATACCGATCCATAGCATCTGACCACTGCTGGAGACGTTGTCGAAGTCGGGCAAGCATCCAAGCATCGATAGAATGCGATGGCTTGTCCCATGCGAGAAGTTGGTCAGGCATCGTTTGCAGTTGTTGCATGACTCGGTGATTGGCTTCAACAGCAGTGTCAGACCAATCCATTCCCGCAGTTGGATTTGCAGCAAAGAGAATGAACAATCGAACGGTATCGGCACCGAATTGTTCAATCATTTGTTCAGGCGATACGGTGTTTCCGAGCGACTTGCTCATCTTCGCCGAGCGTTCACCCAATTCAGAGTTGCAATGTGGACATGGTGAGCCAGCGTGATCAACCGAAAGCGTCACGGAACAAGTTTCACAGAACGGAGCACTCTTGTTGACCATTCCTTGACAGAGCAGTTCATTGAACGGCTCATCAATGCTGTGGAAGCCGAGATCTCGAAGAGCCTTGGTGTAGAATCGGGCGTAAATCAAGTGCATCTGGGCGTGTTCGATACCTCCACAATAGAAGTCGACGTTCATCCAATAGTCGGCAATGTCTGCATTGTACCATTGCTCGAGATTGTTGGCGTCCGTATAGCGCAGGAAGTACCATGATGAATCAACAAACGTGTCCATTGTGTCGGTCTCTCGTCGGGCGTCCTTACCACAATCAGGACAGGCTACGTTGAGGAAAGATTCTGACGTTTCCAACGGATTTCCTTTCCCATCAAAAACAACATCTCGTGGAAGTTCAACGGGGAGTTGATCTTCTGGAACAGGAACAGCCCCACAATCTTCGCAGTGAATGATTGGAATCGGCGTACCCCAGTATCGTTGGCGGCTGATGAGCCATGGGCGAATCTTCCAGTTGACTCGCCGGTCGCCCTTTCCAGCTGCTTCAAGAGCATCGATGACAGTGGTACGTGCAGCATCACCGAATTGGCCATCGAATCCATCCATTCCAGAGTGAACCATGTAGCCATCATCGGTGAAGGCCGATTCCAGAGTCTCGTTCGAATCATCATGTTCGTTTTCGATGAGAACACGCTTGATGGGTAAATCGTAGGTCTTGGCAAAGTCAAAGTCACGTTCATCATGACCAGGAACGGCCATAACAGCACCTGTTCCGTACGTGGCAAGAACAAAGTTTCCTGCCCAGATTGGTATCTTTTCTCCTGTAAGAGGATGGATTGCAAATCGGCCAAGTGAGACGCCCTCTTTCTTGTTGAGGTTCTTGATGCGATCAAATTCGCTCATGTTTGCGTACACATCGTGCATGGCTTTCCAGCCCGCTTCATGTTCCGTTCCTTTGACCAACTGTTCTGCGAGAGGATGTTCAGGTGCGAGTGTGACGAAGGTGACGCCAAACAAGGTATCAGGGCGAGTTGTGAAAACGCGAATGGTTTCATCACTTCCATCAATCCCAAATTCGATTTCTGCTCCTTCAGATCGACCAAGCCAGTCCTCTTGCATCAGTCGAACGCTCTCAGGGAATTCGATGGTATCCAGTCCGTCGAGCAACTGTTGAGCATACTTGGTGATGTCGACGAACCATTGGCTCATGTCCTTTTGTCGAACCGGCCCATTGCATCTCCAGCAACGACCTGCCTTCACTTGTTCATTGGCAAGAACGGTTGAACACGATTCGCACCAATTCACTGGAGCGAATTCCCGATAAGCAAGACCAGACTTGAAGAATCGGGTAAAGAACAGTTGGTTCCACTTGTAGTAATTCGGATCGTGACTTTTGACCAAACGACTCCAATCGTAAGAGAAGCCCATACGCTTGATTTGTTCCGTGATCGATGCCATGTTCTTCTCGGTGATATCGTGGGGGTGGCCTCCTTCGGCAATCGCAGCATTTTCAGCAGGCATTCCAAAGGAATCGAATCCCATCGGGTAAAGAACATTGAATCCTTTCATTCGCTTGTATCGAGCAACAGCATCACCAATAGAATAATTTCGAACGTGACCCATGTGCATTTTCCCTGATGGGTACGGGTACATTTCCAAACAGTAGAATTTCGGCTTCGATGCATCATCAGTGGAAGCGAATACATTCGCATCGTTCCACGCTTGTTGCCAAGCAACTTCATTCGTGGACTTCATCTCATCCTCATGTGTCCAAACGGACATATGTTTGTTTGCGATTTCTTCTGCGAGTTCTTTGTCTGCTGTTTTCACGAGCAACTTTCCGCTTGGATATAGCGTAAGATCGGCAACACCAGTAAAAGTCCAAACCATTCTTGATTGGACACCCACTTTAAAACCACTTGCTATGATTTTGGCTCCGACAACGTCCAAATCGATGGCCGTTACATCATCTGGAACTATTTGCCATGAGGCTTGATTACCACATAGCTCCATTGCGAACCCATCACTCATGTGAACACCTCAAAATTCAGGCTTTTTCGGTGGACCGGTTGGTGGACCACTCGGAGGGCCGGATGGAGGTCCTGAAGGGGAGCCACTCGGAGGTCCTGAAGGGGGGCCACTAGGAGGTCCGGATGGTGG
>JBMTJI010000024.1:0-29367 GCA_049438185.1 Candidatus Poseidoniaceae archaeon | reverse complement strand
AGCGAGGTGGGGTAGTCTGGATATCCCGTCGGGCTCATAACCCGGAGATCGATGGTTCAAATCCATCCCTCGCTACCACTCAAGAATACTGATAGTAATCGTGTTTTGGCTGCAGCGAGTCCATTGCTGACTGAAGACGTTCATTGGCAGCTTGGATTCCGTTTGCGATTTCGTCACACTCCTTACGAATACGTTGAGCTTGATTCACACATTCTTGATGGTTGTTTGAACACGTCTCGAGAACTGCCAGAACAGGATCGATTTGGCTTCCTGGAGCGTTTTCTGGCCTTAAAAAATAGGCGCCGTTGTCTAAAATCACAGGGCCAGACGCTTGGACTTCGGTTGCCAAGAGCCTGCAATGTTTGGTTTTCGAGGCATCAACCTGGCAGGCGGCAAGAACGGCAGCAAGATTTCCTGGAGTATTCTTGTGCGCCTTGAAGAAGAATTTCTTTGCTTTCGATGCCTTTCCTGCTTTTGCATACACACTTCCAATCGTTCGATAATCCTGCTCAATCGGTGTGAGTTTTGAAAGAAGGGAAGGCGCGGTTTGCGACAAGATTTTTTCCAATTTCTTTCGCTCTCGAAGAAGGACGGATGTTGCTTGAATTGCCAATTTGTTCTTTCCTCGAATCGAAAGCACTTCTGCAAGAATTCGAACCCCTTTCACAAGCAACGTTTGCATAGCCCCATCACGCTGCTTATTTGCAAGCAACATTGAGGTAAATTCACTTGCCATGACTTCAACCATCTCGTGGCGATCCTCTTCGAAATATCGAATCATCTGTGAAAGCGTTTGATTTGGATCGGACATTCCAAACATAAGCTCACCTCATTGACCATTGTATGCAGCGGTTAGTGTCGTGGTATCCACAACACCAACAAGCGTTCGAATATGATGGAGTATTAGGTTCGAGAGTTGAGAAAAATCATCCAAAACGACCTTGCAATAAACATCAAATTCACCAAAAAGCACCATTGTTTCCTTGATTTCAGGCATTTTGTTGAGTTCGGATACAACATCTTGCTCTCGCCCCGGCTCCGTCGTAATGAGAACGAGAGCGATAGCGGCCATACTGAACCATTCTGAACCTCATGTTTAATTCTTCACGTCGTTTGGTTGAGACGAAGAGCATGCATCCGAGCGTCGTTGCCTTGACTGGTTCACCGGGAACGGGGAAAACGACGCTTGCTTCCCGTCTCAAACAACATGGATTGAGCGTCATCACCGTTGAAGAGATCGCCAGAGACGTCAATGCCCTCTCACAATCTGAAACGGGAATCGAGGTTGAAACCTCAAAACTCGTTCACTGGGCATGGGATGGAGGTGAGGCCTGTATTATCGATGGTCATCTCTCACACCACTGTTCAATCGATGCAATCATCGTCTTGCGTTGCCATCCATCCGAATTACGTCAACGGCTGAGGCAGCGCGATGGCTATAGCGTCGAAAAGATTGAGTCGAACGTTGAATGGGAACTCCTCTCTGGAGTGTGGTCAGACATCATCGCGTTGCACCCCCAAGCAAAAGTGATGGAATTTGATACAACAAACCAACAGGTCTCGCTCGAAACCATTCTTGATTTCATGTCGAATTCCGACGCATCGAGATCGGTTCAAGATTCCATTGCAGATTCAATTGACTGGATTGGAACTGGAAATGCTGCCGAAAGCATATGACCCCTCTCCACTTGGTTGAAACGATTGAGATGGCTTTAGAACAACTCAGAAAACGCTGGGAATCCGTTGCCTCACCACTTGTATCTGGACTAGGAAAAACCAATCCAGCAATTCTTACTTGGCTCGCCCTCCCTGTAGGCATTGCAGCAAGCGCACTTGTTTTTCTTGCCCCCAAAAACGATACCGGAGCTTTCATGCTCATCGGTTCCGCCTTGCTGATTGCATTCTCAATGATTCTGGATGGTCTCGATGGCCAACTCGCTCGACAAACGGGACAGGTATCTCGATGGGGAGATTACCTTGATCACACGCTCGATCGTCTCCTTGATGCGATGTGGGTCATAGCTATTGCTTCAAGCCCTGCTTGGGTTGATGACCCGGCCATTGGCTGGGCGGCCGCATGGTTCACAATCCTTGGATCCTACATGGGAACTCAAGCCCAAGCGGTAAGTGGGGGCAGAAACTATCGTGGTTTCTCTCGAGCAGATCGAACCATTCTAACCATTGCTGCGCTTGCTTTGACTGGAATCTTTTGGCTCATTGGCGTTCAAGATTATTCAGCCGCTTTTGCTCCGTTTGATCATCTCGAATTGAATCCACTTACCGCTGTCGTCATCCTTTCCGGTCTAGGTGGAATCTACACGTTCTTTGTTCGTTTCTCGCAAGCCAGAAAAGAGATTATTGCTCTCGATAAGGAACAACCTCTCGAGCAACTCAATCACGATGAATCGGAGTAAATCTGTGAGGAACAAATACGTCGGTTGTTCTTGTTATTTATCGGCATACTCTTAACGGGCGGCGGCGACGTATTGTGTGATGGGTGCGAACGCGCTGAACCGTAGTCTCCAACCGAAAGCCGTCATCATGGTCTTACTCATGATGCTGATGCTTGTTCCACTGACGCCAGTTTCCACTGCTGCGGATACGAACCCAGACAACCTGCAAGCACAACATATTGCTGCAACATTTGACCCCGTTTCAGAGACGACGACCGTTACATGGCAAAACATCGACAGTTACAACACAAATGTTTCAAAATACCACTCTGCAGTCTACTTCGTTTATCGACATACGGAGCCAATCACCGACTTAAACATCGATTTGGCGCAGGAGATTGACTCTGTCACAGCCTGTCCTGCCAACATCTATCTTTCGACTCTAAATTGTTTAAGTTCAGCAGGTAGCGACCCATCTGCACAGCACCCCGGACATAGCGTCTCCTATCTTGTAGGGGCAGGCACGAACGATACGTTCTACTATGCTGTCACAATAAAATGGGATTCATCGGGTGCAAATGTCGGCTCGCCAAGTTGGGCAGCTGACGTCTCCTTCCAAGAACTCAACCCAGATGTTTCATCCATGACCATCGGCGTGGAAGAGGTGACTTCCCCGGTTGAAACACCATTGTTTTTCCGAGCGGAGTATTCGCTTACAGACAGTGAAACGACTCTTGATTGGATCAACTATCATAACTTGCCAAATTCCGAACCACTTGTGGAAAACACCACTATTCTGATTTGGCGTTCAACTGCTGAAATTAATCGTAGCAATGGAGGGAACGTATACCAAGGACTTACCGTTGCCACATTGATTGCGAATATCACCGATGCCAATACATCATCCTATGTGCATACTGTACCTCCAGATACCAATGAGGAGGCATATTATGCCATCACCTATTTTATTCCAAACAAGACGGAACCTGGAGTCGACTTCGTCGATCTCCGTTTCTTGTCTGGAAACGCTCTTACAGTACCGGTACTCGAAGACAATCGTCCTCCAAGTCATGTAAGCGTTTTCTCGGTTAGTACGAGCTCTGAAGAAGACGGGACAGGTGAAACCCAATTAACATGGTTTGGTGTCTCTGGAGAATCTGGTGAAAGGTATGATTTGTACGTCTCGGGTGTTGCATTTACCTCAATTTACAGTACAGGCGTCACATTCCTTGGTTCTGTGTATGAAAATCAGGCACTTGAGGACTCGAACAGTCCGTACCAATACACACGCGATCTGCCGATAGGGACACTTGGTATGGCTTACTACTGCGTCGTAACCGTTGATGCTATTGGATTGTTTAACCATGGTACAAGCGGCGGTTCATGCGATTCCATTGAAGAAGATGCTTACAGCAACTGGCAAAAGGAACCAACCAACGTTCAAGCCGAATTCATCGGTGATCGAACCGTGCGTGTCACGTGGGTGGATCAGCTCGGCGTGGAGGGTGAACGCTACCACATTTACTCAAGCATGGGCACACCGACAAATCCTCAACAATTTGCAACGCAAACCGCCTACCATGGATTTGTGAACGACAACACGCAGGTGTTCGATATCGTTCTGGGGCCAGAATACGATTCTGGAGCTGGTGGTAATCTTTTCATGTATGTTTATGTTACAAGTGAAGCACAATACATTCACGAAAATGGATCGTACGAATATCTTGGTCTTGACCAGAATGAGGCCGGCCCTGTTGAGATTGACATTACTGCGCCAACATGGCCACAAATAACGAATGCAGAAAGCCGCGGTGACCTTGGTTTTGTCGCCATGGAATGGGGGAACTTGCAAGAATCGTACGAATCGTACCAAATATGGCGTCACAACGGTGACCCGTTTGAAGAATCATCCAGCAGTTCCAACGACGACGAAGGCTGGGAATTAGCATTGGACAACATCGAGGTTGGATTGCAAAATTCTGCAACCATCATTCGAAATGTACCAATTACCAATGATTCAGAGCAAGATGCTTGGTATGCAGTTACAATTTGTGACCAATTCAACAATTGCAACAATGAAATTTTGGAAGGATTGAATTCAAAACTCCTCCGCGAAGACGCCCGCCCCCCGTCAGTTGAAATGGAACTCGTTGACGAAGATGGAACGCCTTACACAAGCCCTTCACTCGTTCCGGGCTTGTACACCGTGAAGATTGAAGTCAGTGAATATCTCAAGACGACACCGTCGATTGAGGTCTTCTCAAGCGGTGGTTACAACGAAACTGCTGGTGGAGCGTTAATGACGCAGACAGCGGACAATCAACTCGACCCTGACAAAGGACCAGAATACAGTTTTGATTTCAGAATTTCAGCATCTGAGAAAGCAAGTGATTTGACCATCAGAATGACGCTTGTTGATCTTGCAGACAACCAAGGTGTCATCACCAACACATCGTACAAGATCGATGCGCAATTGCCGACCATCGCTGTGTATGCGCCTTCTCCATCTTCTGAGGGCTCAAAGTATCTCTACGGCAACAAAATCAACCTCATGTTTGCTGCTGAGGATGATGTCCAAATCGCTGAACTCCAATATCGCTTCACCTTCAATTTCGGCGGTTTGACCGGGGCAACCAGTACATCTCCATGGGCCAATGCGGAAGGCATTACCGACATCAACGGTGACGGGACCTCTCTCGTCAGCGATATGGAGTTCTCAGCAGGTACATTCGATGCAGGTCAGCATGCAATCACGGTACGTGCGATTGATACGGCAGGTAATCAAAGGACTGCGCAAGTTGTGTTCGTTGTTGATTTCTGTCGAAACAACCTCGAAGGCGAGACAGTTTGTACGTTTGAGGAAGATCTCAAACCTGAACCAGAACCTGAAATTGTCACTCCATCCATGAGTGAACCACCTTACGTCTTGGTCTGGATTGCAGTTGTGGTCAACATAGCCATCTTTGTTGTCGCCTTGTTGATTGTTCAAGTGAGTTTGTCCGGCCCGAAAAAGAAGAAGAAGAGCGGAGATGAAGATGAAGACGATGACTGGATGTCAGAATTCATCGGTACCACCCAAGATTTGGATATGGATGCCATTACTGGAACGGGATCTGCTGCAGAAGAAAAGCCAGAAGAGGAAAAGAAATCCGAACCTACTGAGCCTGAGGATGAAGACGATCCATTCGCAGTCAATACTGTTCAACGCAAGACACGTCGAAAGAAGAAAGCCGAGGAAGAAGAGGAAGACGACGATGACGACGACCTCTCATGGGCTGGTCTTGACGATGATGATGATGACGACGATGACGACGATGATGATGACGACGATGATGATGAGGAAGACAAACCTCGAACGCGCCCCGTTCGAAAGCGGCCTGCTCGCAAGGCAGCTCCAACTCGTAAGCGCCCCGTTCGTCGCAAGAAGAGCGAAGACTGAATCGTTGATGTGATCAAATGTCCGAGCACATTGAACATCATCACCACTCCGTCCTTGATGCGTTCAACCCGCTTCACAACAAATTGAATTGGTTGCTCCTCGCCGTCCCGTTGACGCTGTACTTTGAGTTTCAACACAATGTGGAGATGACGTTTCTTTTCTCCATGATTGCGATTATGCCTCTGGCGTTCCTTATGGGACATGCTACGGAAGAAATCGCACTACGAGCTGGTGAAAACCTCGGTGGTTTACTCAACGCTACGTTCGGAAACGCTGTTGAAATCATCATTGCAGGTCTTGCTATTTGGACGGCTGCTCATCAAGCCGATCAAGCCGATGTCATGATTCAATTGGTTCAAGCAAGTTTAATCGGAAGTATCCTCGGAAATCTCCTCTTGGTGTTGGGGTTGGCTCTCCTTTGGGGAGGGTACAAGCATCGTACGCAAACCTTCAATCAAGAAGCCCTTTCCATGAATGGAAGTTTGCTTTTGCTCGCAGTTCTGGCATTGATTATTCCAGCAGCAGCATCGCACACCGGGGCGGATTCTGATATCCTGAACCTATCGCGATATGCCTCACTCGTTCTCCTTCTGATGTATGGCTTGTCTCTCTTCTTCCAGTTCAAGACGCACTCGCATCTCTTTGATGTGACCTCTGAAACGGAAGAAAAAGAAGAACCAAAAATGACAACAAAAGACGCCTGGATACTTCTCATTCTTGCGACTGTTTTGGTTGGATGGATGGCGGAAGTCTTGGTTCACAGCGTCGATGCTGCAGCGGAAGGATGGGGCCTACCTACACTGTTCATCGGTGTTATCCTGCTACCCTTCTTCGGAAATGCGGCTGAACATTTCACGGCAGTTCTTGTTGCTGGAAAAGACAAGATGGATCTCTCCTTGGCCATTGCTATCGGTTCCAGTGTTCAAATTGCGGTCTTCGTTGCACCATTGATGGTTCTCTTTGCTTGGGTTTTAGGTGTGAATCTTTCATTGGAATTTGGAATCCTTGAAACCGCTGCGACCTTCATGTCGGTTCTTGTGGCGAATTTCATTCTCAACGATGGCAAAACCAATTGGCTTGAGGGCGTTATGCTTCTTGCTTGCTATACCATCCTTGCATTATCCTTCTTTGAGGTGTGAGTATGTTGGACTCGTTCAACGGTAGAGGAAAGGCCGGAGTCTTCTTCGTCGTTCTTGGAGGTGTCTTCCTTTTGGTCGGTATGATTGGTTACACATTCACTGGAGAAATCGAGGATGTACCGACACCAAATACGCCAAATCAAGCATTTTTTTCCGGTGAACCTTTGCCAGAAAATTTTCTCTCTCCCTTGGTCGCGGCTGAATTAACCATCACTTGGGATCGTGATGATGTTTGGATTGGTCTTGTTGATGCGGATGAAAAGAAGCGCTGTGAGGATGTCCCAAGCAATTTCTTCACACCTGGAATGGGGTGTGACGGAACGTCGACGAATTTTGTAGCAGGCGATTCTGGAGCCATCGCAAGTGAGGGTTTCACGTGGAAAATGGAGTCTGGGTCGTACTATACTGCTCTTGGAGCAAAAGATGGAGCACTGCCTGCTGGAACCGAAGTCGTCGTTTCCTATGAAGTCCATCTCGGGCACTCACTGCTGAGTTTGCTCATTGCCTTTGGCGCTATTTTTGCTGGTAGTGTACTGATGTACTATGGTCGAACCTAATCACTCAACCCCTTCGTAGTAGGATTCTACTGCATGGTCTAATTCATCAATGATGGTTCGTTCATCGAGCGATAATGTCACGCCATTCTTTCGTAGAGCCTGTCCATTGACCCATACATCCAGACATTCTCCTCCATTGTAGATGAGATTGGCCAAATGGCGATTGTTTGAACGACCGAGAGGCCGCATACGGATATCATCCAAATTCCATGCTACCCAATCCTGACTGCCTTTTGTTGCGATTCTGAAGATGTCTTGTGCTGGTAGAAGTGTTGAATCCCAATGATCGTGTCGTTGAACAAGGCTTGCTAGGCGTGCTTCATGCAACAGATTGAGCCCATTTCCACTCGATGCTGCCCCATCGGTTCCAATCCGAACATCAACGCCAGCATCGCGGTAAGGAGGGAAGGAAAGCGTCCCTCCACAAGCGAGCTTCATGTTTGATGATGGACAGTGAACAGCCGTGACATTTTTCTCAGCCATCATCCGAATTTCGTTTTTCTTAACCCATGAGGCGTGAGCAAAGATGGTTCCCGGTTGTATGAAATCAATCGAATCGAGATATTCCACAGGATACAATCCATTCGCTTCCTTGCAATCTGCAACCTCTTTTCGGGTTTCACTCACGTGAATATGCAGCCGGCCGCCTCGGTGCTGAGCCAGATCGCTTGCGCGTTGCAATGTCTCTTGTGAACAGAGGTATACCGAGTGCGTTGCTATGGCGTATTGCACCAAATCGTCTTGGCTGTTCTGTGCTAGCAGTTGATCGAGTTCTGCTAATGCAGATTCAGCATCCTCATGCGAAGGAAGTGCAGCATCACTTACTGGTCCACCGATGAGGCCGCGTAGTCCTGCATTGGTAAGCACTTTTCCTGTAACAGCAGGAAAGAAATACATGTCTGCTGCGAACGTTGAGCCGGTACGAATCATTTCCGCTGCGGCTGCACTGGTTCCTATTCGAACGTAGTCTTGTGTGATACGTGCTTCGGTCGGAAAAATCGCTTCATTCAACCATCGATGCAATGGATAACCATCGCTGAAGTCTCGAGCATTCAACTGCATAGCAAGGTGTGTGTGCCAGTTTTGGAGGGAACGGGTAAGGACACGCTGTGACCCATCGATTTCCTCGATGACGTCTTCATCTCCCCGTGATTCCGACCAAGATCCATCCTCGTGAAGAAGGACATCACCCACGATTTTGTTGAAATCGTCATCGTAGAGGACGGTGTTGGTATAGCGTACTGCTGTATCATCGCCCATGTTAGTGCCTGCCTGTGCTTCTTCATGAGCCTAGTGTTTGAATCGGTGGGATTATGACCACGCGTTCATGCCCTCGGTCAGCGCCACTGTGGCTTAGTTGGTAGAGCGTCTGATTCGTAATCAGAAGGTCGGGAGTTCGAGTCTCCCCTGTGGCTCCTTATTCTTCGTGAAGAACAGGTGTAATTTCCAATTGGTATCGTTGTGCACTTAGCTCAAGCGCATGAATTCCAGGAAGGGTTCGTCCTGCGATGTAGTCCAAACATGCGCCACCACCCGTGGATACGTGCCCCATCTTGTCACTCATACCACGTTGACTCACCAGGGTTGCTGTGTGACCTCCACCCATCAGTGCATACCCTTTGGTTTCAGCACAAGCACTCAGCATTTCGATGGTACCTAATGCGAAGTCAGGGAGTTCGAACACCCCTGCAGGTCCATTGAGAATGACGGTTCCTGCTTCTTTGATGCGTGTTGAAAGTGCGCGAATCGATTGCAGCCCTAGATCGAACAATGGAGCATGAATCGGTAACTCTTCGCACTTGAGATCGATTCGATTACCTTCCACGTTCGCCGCAACATCGACAGGAAGGACAATTCTGTCAGCGTATGTGGTGAGAAGAGACTTAGCAGAATCAACGGTTGGCCCCCAAGCATCCTTCAATTCATTTTGAAGGAACTCGACATTGCCATCGCCAATATCATGACCTGAAAGGTGAATAGCAAGATTTGCGACGCCTCCTGTGAGCCATACTTCATCTGCGATGGAGTTGTTCAACATGTTCAATGCAACTTCGATGCTATCGTCAACCTTGATTCCGCCGAGAACAGCGATGCAAGGGCGAGATGGTGATTCGAGTGCAACATCGAGTTGACGAATTTCGTGAGCCATCAGTTCACCAGCAACACATGGCAGGTGATGGGCGAAACCAACAATGCTTGGAGCGTTACGATGTGCGCATGCGAACGCATCGTTGACAAAGACATCAGCAACACTGGCCAAGTCCTGAACCAATGATGTTTCGGAAAGTGCGAGTGAATCGCCCTTTGACCCGACTTCTTCAGGATCCATTCGAATGTTGTTGAGCATCAGGATGTCTCCATCGTTCATCGCTTCGATCGCTTTCATGGCTTTCTCGCCGTGAATGTCTTGCACCCACTTGATCGTCCGCCCAAGCAGACGTCCCAACTCACGGGCATGGCCCAGTGTACTGGTAAAATCGTTCTTCCCAGGTCGTGATTGATGTGCAATCAAAACGGTCTTTGCCTTGGACAATCTGTTGATGGTTGGAAGAATGGCACGAATACGCGTATCATCGAGAAACGCACGTGTCGATGGGTCCAATGGACTGTTGATGTCAACGCGAACCAAGACGGTCTTACCCTCGACGTTGATGTTGTCCAAGGTGAGGACGTTCGCCATTGATTCTCCGACGAGGAGAGAGTTTTTGATTCCTGTTATTTTCATCGATTTCTTTTTCTCCAGCATTCACTCGAGTAAACCAAGGTGAATCGATGAAGAATGAATCTCTTCTTTCGTGTTGGATTGAAGCGAAACAAATCATTGAGCCATTGTGCAGTGGGCTTCCAGTTCTGACAGATGAGCCGGGCGACTGGCGTGTTGAGACATCTTCAGGCAGACCGTTTATCACACTGCGAATCCAGAAGTCGCACGTTGGATTGTACTTGTTGCCCATGTACTATCACCCACATATTCGCCCTAGGTCGATGGATGCTTATCTCAAAGGTAAGAGCACGTTCCGATTCGTACGAACAAAACCACTTCCTGTGGAAGGAATTCAAGATATCATCGAACGGGCTCGAACAATGATTGGAACCTACTAGCGGGTACGAAAACGCGCGTCAGGGACAGAACAAAAGCGCGAAAGGTGATAAGGCAACCAACGTTGTTGGGCTACATGGCAAAGCGTTCCGAGGATGATTCCTCGCTTGGAGGTGCTCGACAACGTGCGAGTACTGCAACGTCTGCCTTTGGCGTCTCGAAGCGAGAGAGCCATGATTCGTCCACGTACTACAACAGTAGAATGAATGCAGATCTTGCTTCGAGTCGTGATGTTGGTCAACCTCAGGATTTACCGGAACAATTTGCAAATCGTGTCCTCGAACAGGACGCTCGCTCTTTACCAATGCCAGACAACTGTGTTCAATTGGTGGTCACTTCACCACCGTACAACGCATCGAAAGTGTATGATGACGATCTTTCACTGCAGGAATATCTTCAGTTGCTTGAGGAGGTCTTTTCTGAATGTTATCGCGTTCTTTCACCGGGAGGCCGTATGGTTGTGAACGTTGCCAATCTTGGTCGTAAACCGTACATTCCACTCTCGACCTACATCAACAACATCATGCTCAATCTTGGATTCCTGATGCGCGGAGAAATCATTTGGGATAAATCAGCGAGTGCTGGATCATCCTGTGCGTGGGGGTCATTCCAGAGCGCATCGAATCCTTGCTTGCGAGACATTCACGAATACCTGCTCGTGTTCTCAAAAGGTGATTACAAGATGCCACGTTCGAAGAAAGAGCGTGAGAACGGGCGAATCGATACCATCGAAAAACAGGAATTCATCGATCACACGAAATCGATTTGGAGATTTGCAACGGAACGTGCAAGTCGTGTCAATCATCCTGCACCATTCCCAGTCGAGCTCCCCCGACGATGCATCGAGTTGTACACGTTTGCAGGCGATGTTGTCCTTGATCCGTTCAATGGTTCAGGGTCAACGTGCGTTGCAGCCAAACAGACCGGTCGAACATACATCGGCGTCGATTTGTCATCGGAGTATTGTCAGATTGCAGAAGAACGCCTGGAGCAAACTCCCGCATTCGAATTACCTGAAACAAAACCCGTCGCTTGATGAATGCAACAGGCGCAGTGATTTTCAATAACGACGCAGGAGGTATCGCATGGGCGATTGGGATACGACTGTTCTTTCTGGACCAGAGGGAGAGGATTGGCGCGTACCAGTCCCGGAACTTGAGGCTCGTATCGAACGTCTTGCTCAAGCATTACGAGTTGCTGCATTACCAGGTGCTTTGATACAACACCCAGTCGATTTGTATTATTTCGCAGGAGGTCGCCAAGATGGTTCGTTGTTCGTTCCAGCAGAAGGCACTGACGGGGATGGCTCAGTTTTCTTTGTTCGTCGTTCCCTCGAGCGTGCCCGTTTTGAGGCTGGCGGAGACAACGCACCGTTCCAACTCGAAACATTCCCACGACTCAGCCAATTCGCAGAAGTTCTGAAATCACGAGGTGTTTCAGGCGCTCCTGGATTGCAATACGGTGAACTTCCCGCTTCGTTTGCCCAACGGTTTGCCTCGGCACTCTCTTCCCTTGGAGATTGCAAGGATGTTACGAATATTGTTCATCGAATACGGGAGGTTAAGTCACCTTGGGAGCAAGAACAAATGGCCTATGGCGCTCAAGTCCAAACCCAAATGTTTGAGGCAGTTTCTCAACTTGGGCGTGAAGGAATATCGGAACTCGACCTTGTTGCAGCTGCAGAATCAGTGAGTCGGAGTGAAGGCTTTGGTGGTCAAGTGCAGATGCGACGTTTCCCCCTTGAATGCAATAGAGGCGTCATCGTTTCTGGACGAGCGGGAGGTGTCCCTTCGTTCTTTGATTCCGCAGTAGGAGGATCAGGACCCCATCCTCTTGCAGGCATGGGTTCAGGATTTAACAAAATCAAACCACATGAGCCCGTTTTAGTCGATCTCGTCCACGTTCATCGAGGGTATGTTGTCGATATGACCCGTATGTTCTCTCTTGGCTCACTTTCTGAAGAATGGCATCAACGACTTGATGATATGATTGCTGTCAAAGATACTGTAGTCAACGTTCTGAACAAGGAAGGCCATTGTAGCCAAGCCTGGGTCGAAGGCCAATCTCTTGCTCACGAACTCGGCCACGAGCAACATCTCATGGGTATGCAGCCAGATCAATCGAAATTCCTCGGTCATTCTGTTGGATTGCAACTTGATGAATCACCTGTTGTCGCTGCCGGTTTCGATCGACCTCTTCCAATTGGTGGCACCATGGCCATTGAACCAAAGTTGGTGTATGTTGAAGGAAGCATTGGTTCTGAAGATACCTGGATTCGAGATAAGGAAGGCATGCATGCTGTTACAGCCAACGATGCTTGGCCGTGGTTGACCGAATGGTAGGAACCAATCATCTCGGTGTGTTCAAAGAGGTGGAATGTGAGCGCGCTCTATGCCGGCTAAACCATACGCTCCTAGTCACATCGGTTCAGTAGCCTCAACTTTCACCTCGATGAGGATTGCAGGGGCAGTCAAAGATTCGCTCGTCGATTTGGTTTGTGAAGAACTGGATCGCCTCGTACCATTGATGGAAGCCGCAACACTTGACAATGATGCAGAACGAAAAACACTCGACGATGCACAGCGTACTCGGTTGAATTACAACCGTACGCGTGAACTTATGATTGACCGAATCGAGCATGTTGAATCGGTTGGGTCTGCTGCCGTCCAAGGTGGAATCGAACATCTCGAGAAGTTCCTTGGTCGATTAATGCGGCACTGTGAAGAGGCTGCAAGTCGAGACCGAGTTTCCACAATTAAGCCACGGCATCTTCAAATCGCCCTCCATTCGATGGGTAAAGGGACATCTTCATCGGAAGATGAAGACGAAGAACAGCATGAAGAGGAAGGCGTTGAGGTTCAAGGAGGTGGCATTATCACGATTACGCATGTCAAGTCTATGTCTCGAACACATGCAAAGATGGCCATTACTGATGATGCTGCTGAAGACCTCTTGTTAACGTACGGCGACATGGTTTCCGAACTTGAGAGTGATATTCGTAAGCATGCCAATCTGGGACGAGATCCGATGTATTTCATCGATTCTGTAAATCGATTGAGCGCCCTAATGGCCTTTGGATGGATCCGACGAATGCTGATGAAGGCTGCTGATAATGCTCGGGAACGCGGATATTCACGTATCGACATTGAACAAATTGTCCACATCGATCCGTTTGAGTGACCATGTTGCTTACGTCGATTCTTCTCTCTGCGTTGTTTGCAGGAATCGTTGCCACACTGGTCACGATTGCAATTGAGAAGTTTGGAGGTCGTACAGGAGGCGTTCTGGCAACTATTCCAACGACCATCGTACCTGCAGCGCTTGGGATGTACAGCATATCTGGTGAGATCGAATTCGCTCAATCAATGTCGATTGTTCCACTTGGTATGATGGTGAATGCAATTTTTCTGTTGGTATGGATTCATGCTCCTCAGAAATTTGGTTTGTCCCTTGTCGGGACAACGATTCTCTCTTTGGTAGTGTGGACGTTAATTGGAAGTTTAGGGCTTCTTGTCTCAAGTCAATTGCAAGCATCAGGCGTGGATGCATTCACATACGCAATCTCTGGATTAGGACTGCTCATCCTCCTTGGTGTTTGGACAACGTGGACTTCTCGTCCAGCTCCGAAAGGAAGTCGATCGGTTCGTCCATCGGTACTTGTTTTGCGTGGTTCTGCTGCAGCAACAGCCATTGGTATCGCTGTTTGGTTCTCGAGCCTATCGTACCCATTTGTATCAGGATTGGTCAGTACATTCCCTGCGATTTTCTTGACCTCGATGATTGCATTATGGCTTGCTCAAGGCCAGGATGTTCCTCAAGGAGCAGCAGGACCGATGATGCTGGGTGGGGCAAGTGTAGGCGTTTATGCCGTCGTTGCAATCGTCCTTTTTCCTATGCTCGGACCCGTTCTGGCATCGATTGTAACTTGGCTGATTTCGATCATCGCTTGGACAATACCAGCCTACGTCTATTTGCAATGGCGTCAATCGTTGACAAGTCTTGACCAACGTTCTGATGCGGGTACGTCAACAATTTCGAGTTGAAGGGAATTGACGCCTTTGATGTCTGCAAGGTGACGACGCAGCGCCCGTGCATCAACAAGACAACATGGGCAATGTGGCCTAGACGGTTGGTATCGAACTTGAACATCGCCTTGTTCTGAGATGTTGATGGCTTGAACATATGGCGATTCCGTTAGCGGCTTATCCATGTGTGGGTCTTGCCAACTCGCCATCGCTTTGACCAAGCGACGCTGAAGTTTCTTCTGCAGACGATTCATTCCTTCTTCGCCTCTTCAATCATTGCTTCCGCTTCAGGAAGGCGTAAATTTTCCAGCCGTCCTTCCGCTTCTTTCAATTCGGCTTGACATCGTTCAAGCAATTTCGATCCTTCCTCAAACCGTTCGAGTGTGGCCTCCAGATCCATTCCCCCGCGTTCCAATTCCGCAACGATGGCTTCCAAGCGGCGCAGTGCATCTGAATATGTCTCTTCGGTCATGTTTCTTCCTCGTGTTGTCGTATGTTGTCAATGTTTGCGTCGGCTTCACCGTCCGCAAATTGGAGTGATACAGTCTGCCCCTTGCTAAGATTTGAAACGCTGGAGATGACGTTGCCATCACCATCAACGCCCATCATGTAACCTCGTTCAAGGACACGTTTTGGATGTGAAATCTGCAACGCATTCCCAAGAACAGCAAGCCTCTGCTTGTGATACTGAAGTGCCGATGTTGTGCGTTGCTGAAGGTCGCTTCCAAGCCGTTCGAGATGACGCATCGCTTGAGAAAGGCCTTTGCTCGGAGCGAGTTGTAGCCGAAGTTTGAGTTGCTCAAGTGCCTGACGTGCATCGTTGAATTGACGAAGTGAACCCTGCAACATTCGATCCTCACAGTCCATGAGATAGGCAAGATAGTCGTCCACCAATGGAATGCAACATTCAACTGCATGGCTTGGAGTTGAAGCACGAACATCAGCAACAAGGTCACTGACGAGAATGTCTGATTCGTGACCTACTGCTGAAATCACTGGTACTGGCATCGCGGAAATGGCTCTTGCTACTGGTTCGAGGTTGAACGCCCACAAATCTTCGGGAGAACCTCCGCCACGGCCAACAATCACAACATCGCAAGGAGGAACAGCAAGTGCGTCAGCGATGTTGTCTCGACTGAGTTCTCGTGCAACGGCAAGACCTCGAACAATTTCCTCAGCAGCACGATCACCTTGAACTGTAACCCCAACTACGGTGGTACGAATACCAGGCCATCGAGATTGTGACAATTGCAACATGTCGGCTAATGCTGCAGAATCTTTTCCCGTTACGATAATGAGATGTTTCGGAAACGAGGGAAGCGATTTGCGCGATCGGTCAAGGACTCCTTCTTGGCGTAGTTGAAGCAGAAGTTTCTGCTTTTGCTGTTCCAATGCACCAATCGTCTGTATGAGTTCAATACGTTCAACAACGATTTGCAACTGACCTCGGGCTGGATAAAGATCAACACTTCCGATAACGAGAACTTCTTGTCCATCTTTGATTCCATCTGGAATTCGACAGCGCCCTTTCCAGATGACTGCACTTAATTGGCCACCATCATCTCGCAAACTGAAGTAGGTATGTCCAGAAGGATACGGCTTCCATTGACGGATTTCACCCTTGAGCAAACAATGCTGATTGCGATCATCAGAACGTAATCTTGCTCGCAATGCTTGGACAAACTTGCCAACAGGTGTTGGTTCAATTACGTCCATGCAAATGCTTGATGTCCAAGGTTCTTGAACTCAACTCATGGGTCGTTCATTCGACGATGGAAGGCTTGACGTTTCTCAACTTCTTCGAACTTTTTCTTGAGTTTTCGAACCAGAAAGCGCCCAGCAATGTACAATGCAATGGAGTTGACGACGAGAAGAATCCATTCCACTCCCCCCCATTCCTCAAACATTCGTTCACCTCAGAGCGGGGGTCTTACATCGATGTCAACATCGCCTGACGGGCAACCAATGCATCCGAGACGTGCTTGCTCCTCAACCATTTCATCATCAAGACCGGGGGGGAGTTCATCGGGAAGAGGAACCTCACCTTTGAGGAGTGTAATCATGCACGTCCCACACGTCCCCGATGTACAGTTTGTGGGAATGACCACGCCAGCAGTTTCTGCAAGTTCTGCAAGAGGTACATCCTTCTCTACAATTGCTTGACCAAGAAGTTGGACGCCACGGAAAAATCGGACCACGGCAGGTTGAGCGATGGTTTCACCTCAACGGCCTGGCTTGCTTCGAGTCCAACGACCCGTTTGCTTGTTGAAGAACAATCCTGCCTTCTTCATCCATTTGTTGAACTTGGTTGCGCCTGCACCTGTTCGGAGAATGAAATCTTCACGATCTTCCTGTGCTTGGATGTAGCCCTTCACTGCGAGAGTTTGGTCGATCCAGTCGTTGATGTCCATGAGTCCACCGCTTAGACCAGTGGATTCGATTTCTGCGCTGATGAGATCGGCTGTAGCTCCAGTAGCCTCGAGATCTTTTCGAAGTTGCTCGTTGACATCGGCGAAGCCCATGTTTGCTGGTTTTGGCGGCACCGGATTTCTTGGTGGCTTGTCGATATCAATGCTGATTCGTGAACCATTCTCCAACCGAGCGTTGACCATGTCACTGAGCGAAGGCGTGAAACTGGTTTCACATTCCCAACAAATGAGCGCAAACTCCTCACTTCGATCCATATCTCGAGATTGTCGAGGATCCATTTCATCTCCACATTCGGGGCAAGCATGGAAAATCAAGGCAGGGACATGCTTTCGTCGGAAGTCGACGATGTCCTGTGGAGTCCCTTCCAACTCAAGCAATTCATGATCTCGAGCCGCCTCTAGACCACGGGTTTCGAGTTGGTCACGAATCTTGACCTTTTGGTCGTCTTTCCCTTCGTCATCGAGGCTGTTTTCGAGTTTGACAATTAATTCAACAGTCTTTCCGAGGCGATTCATAATGAGTTTCTTGTCTTTGAATGCGGTGACCTTGGCGAGTTTAATGCGTTCTTTTTGTTCTGCGAGTTCGGTGAGAACATCCTTTTGCTTACGCTTGAAGCGCATCTCTTCAATACGGCTTTCTTGCTTCCGATCCGGAGCAAGAACTTTGGCCAAGAACCGCTCTTTTCCGTGACTTTGAGGACCTGCAGCGATGATACTGATGACACCTTCAGCGATGTCTTGTTTGAGGCCATAGTTTTCGACGAGTTTCTCAGCGTCGATTTTTTTCAAATCACCAATCTTCAATCCTGCATCAGCGAGCAGTTGAGCGGTTGAGTCGTCGATTCCTCGACGAAGTAGTGCAAGATAGGTGTCTTTCTTTGCTATATCATCCCCTCCGACAATGTTAGCCGAGGGGACCTTCCTAAGAAAACCCTCCCCTGCTGTTGTTTACTCTTCTTCATCACTTCGAGCCTTTTTCAACCTTCTTTGCAAGTTCAATCCAATCGGTCATGACCAACTCTTCTGGACGAGCATCCATGATGTCCAAATCTTGGAGTCCTTGAATGGCATCCTTCCATCGCTGCGCATGCCATCCTTTGATTCGTGAAATACGTCTTGGTGCTCGCTTAAGGGTCGTTCGTAACTTCTTTCGTCGTTGATCAAAAGCAAGGTGAATCATTTGCCGAAGAAGCCGTTTATCGACTGGAAACACCTTGTTGTGTGGTCGCAATTCAATGACCTGAGATTGAACAGCTGGTTGTGGACTGAAGTGATGAGGTGGAACCATATGATGTTCATGAACATCCCAATCCAAGGCTACTGACAAACCTAGCGAGCCGACATCGGCAGGGTGGTTCATTGAAAGCCGTTGGGCAAATTCGAGTTGAACCATGAGGACAACGCGTTCCAAGGAACCTTCCTGATCTCGAAGATGTCGAGTGAGTTTCTCAATAAGTGGCGATGAAATCTGATAAGGAATGTTTGCAACAACCTTGGTCATCTCCGTAGGCCATGCTATGGCGAGTGCATCGTCATGGTGGAGCATGAGTTGCTTGTTGTTTTGTTCTTCACGGAATGCTTCATCAAGGTGCAAGACCGGGGCATCATCGATTTCGATGGCCGTGACGCTGGCTCCAGTTGCCAACAATCGCTGTGTGAGTGTTCCAGGCCCTGGCCCGATTTCGAGGATGTGATCGTTTTGGTTCACCTCAGCAATCGTAACCATGCGTTCAAGCATGGCATCATCGATAAGGAAATGTTGACCTAAATCGGTGTTCGGGGGTTGATAGGCCCGGAGACGATCGACCAATTCACGTGCAGACTTCATGCATTCACCGGGAAAAGGTGGTCGATGAGACGAGGTTGAAGCGTTCGGTCTTCTACTTCGGCGAAGAATCGGCGAGCAAGGAGTTCAGCCGAATCAATACCGCATTTTTCGTTCAAATCTTGCATTGAAGAAAATCCGGAAGAACCTCTCAACTCAGCCATCTGCAGTGCTTTCTTGTTGCCAATACCTGCGAGTAATTCGAAGGCATGTTGCTTGAGCGAGAGGTTTCCTGCTTTATTGAAAAATGCATCAACGAAGTGTTTGCCGTGTTCTTCAACGAACAACTGAATGATGAGTGGGAAATCCAATTTTGCAGAATTGGACATCTTGTCCATGCGTGCACCGCCAAGGATTGACCCTTCAGGAGATTCCTTTCCATCTCCTCCAACATAAATTCGCATGCTTGGTAGGAGTGCTTCTTGGGTTTCAATGGCAATGCGACATGGAATAACCGTATCTTCCGTAAACCCAGTAACAACACCTTCAGACAGATCGTGTTCAACGACGCGAACCCATTTCGCATCGTAGAGTGGCTGACCATCTCGACGGCGCTGTTGTGGCCTCTGATTGCCTCGATTGGGTCGTCGTTGCTGAGAGCGCTGTTGAGGACGTTGTTGGCGTTGGGGTTGTTGCTCAGGTTTTTTCTGAGGCTTTGGAATCTCTTTGCGGCCGGTAGCAGGTGGCGGCATTGAGGTATCAACATTCGGCTTTGCCTTGTTGAATTTACGGGGGCTATAATCACGGCCTGGGCGGCTCATGGCAATCACTTCCGGTTATACGGTTCATTCGACGCCAACATGCTGTCGAACGAGTTCGATAACAGTGCTGATGTCTCCATCATCAATGGAAGCACGTCGGCTTGCCATGACGGCTTTGATTTCAATTGCACTCAATGGCATGAGTTCCGCAAGTTTTGCGGCGAGTTCAGGATACTTCTCAAATGCAGAAAGTTCAGCGATTGCATCTCTCAATGCATTGAAAACTTCCGGCTTGGTTGCGTAACCATTGCGTTGTTGGCTTGCAGCCCATTCAGCGTGGAAGAGAGCAGCTCGTTGTTCGTACGTTAGGTCTCTTCGACGTTCTTGAGCACCGACCAAAAGGTCTCGAACGGTTGCAAAGTCGACGATTTTCTCTTCTTCAGTCATGATAATCACTCAAGTGGGCGAAGGTGTTCAGGGCGGGCGATGACAGTTTTCTGCATGTTTCCGTCTTTGACGGAAACGACCCAAGCAACACCTTGTCGCTTTTCGATGAATCCTGTGCGGCCATGGAATCGGCGGTGAGGCATGCCCATTTGCTGACTACCGTCCAAGACGATTGCAACGCGGTCACCCTCTTCGTAGTTGTGCATAATGCGGTTGATGTACGTTCGAGAACGGTCTTTTCGTCGTCGACGAAGGATGCTTCGTGTCCCTACTCGTTGTCCCTTGGATCGCTTCATTTTACTGACCTCCACGGTTCGAAACTTGCATTACGCTGATTCGAGGCATCTCTGCGACCTACCCACTGCATATAAGCACCGCGATGAATCAAGTCCATTCAATCAGCGTGAATATCTCCTACATCGAGCCATTCAACTGTGCATTTTGCCTTGATCAGCGAAGCGATGGACGGCTGTGTTCGACCATCATCACCGTGAACGGTTTCTTTAACATACGTCCCCGACTCACACCGGAGCGTAAACTCGACGGCCATGTCGCCAGAATCATTGATTTCAACACGAGCATCTCGGGTTTCGATGACCTTTCGACGTCGAACGAGATCCGCTCTGCGGTGAGCCACTCGTTCTGGAGTACGTTGAGCAAGATTCACACCTTCGAGTTTTTCGATGATGTTCAAAATCGTCGACTCATCTGGGAGCGGCAAGGCTTCAACTGGTTCTGGATTTGTAGCGAGAAGGTTGGCAATGAGGTCTGCTTTCACACCTTTTTCTGAACACTTGCGTTCGATACACAATGAAACAAGTTCAGTTTTCTTCATTTTCTTGAGATCGCTTTCGTCGAGGATATCGATTTCTACTCGCTCAAGTGGTTTCTGTGGGTTGTCCTTTTTGTCGCCACGGCGTCGATGTTTCCGACGACCACGTCCGCGTTGTTGAACATCCTCTTTGGTCAAATCGAGTGGTGCTGTGAGGATGTCCAGTTCGGGTTGCGTAAGCGGTTCGACGAGGAATCGGATGGTGTAGGATTTTTCTGCAGGTGTGTCCTTAACGCGGACGACTTCACTTCGGTTCGATCGTCGAAGATCGGTGATTTCAATGGAACCATTGGCACGGTCGTTTACGGTCTTCATCGCCGCTTCGTAATCAATTTCCCAACGTTTCGGCTCTTTGATTTCAAGAACAAAAGGTCGTCCTCGACCAAGACAACGAACATCGATGTCTTCACGCCCCATTCCATGGAATGCATGCTCTCGCCCCTCGAACAATTCGATGATTGGATTACCGATGAGATCTTGAACGCTTGAGGGATACTGTTGTCCTGTTTCGTTGCATTTTCTGCAACCCCGTCCTTTACATGCCCGGCAAGGCCAACGCGTTTGAGGGATTCCTCGTTCATGTTTCTTGTAACGACCGTAGATGTAAGCACTACGAACATCCAGGGTAACTGTCAGGGTCAAGACATCGATTAGAGCAAGAATGTCAGGCTTGTCGTTGACGATAGCGACACCATCAAGTCGTTGGTTCAGTTTTTCCGAAATTAAACCCACAAGGGATGGCTTCAATCCATCAGAACCGCCAGCAGCGTATTGCTTTCGAATACCTTCCTCATGCTCAATTTGATCTTTTGGAAACCGCGCTCCAACCTGTAATTTTTCGATGCGATAGCCTTGGAGTGCGTCCGAAATAACGTCTGCGAGGAGGTCGACTTCCTCGAACAAGTTTTCACAGAATGGGCACAGTGGAATCTCTTGACGAATGCTCAACAATCGTTGATTTCCTTCGCTGATCGAATCTCGAATTTGTTGACCAGATGCTTCATTTGTTTGTTGGAACGAACGCTTTCCACCCAATCGGCCAAGACAGGGATCGCAGGTGCCCATACGAAGTAGGTGTTTCAATCCGGCTGGAGAAGGGGCACGAGGAATCTCCTCCGTGTGTTCCTCCAATTGTTCAGGCTCTTCCAGTTGTTCAGGCACTTCCTCGATTTCTTCAACATCATCCCAAAGCGAATAATCGGTTGAACCGAATCCTGAATTGGCGTATTTCATCCAGTCCTCTTCGTCCTCAGGGGTTGAATCATCGACCATTGTTTCACCTACCGCCGGTGGGACAACCCATTCGACCGCAACCTTCCGTCACAGGTATCCTTCAAGAAGACACCGATGTTATTCTTCTTCTGAATTGGGCTTCGTTAACTGATGCAAAAGTCCCAATGCTGCCGTTGTTAGGACAAGACTTGCGATGAGAGAGAGGAAGATCATTGCAGCCGAGAAGATACCAAAATTACTGAACAGGCCCATTGGAGACAATGCGATGACTGAAAAGCCAGCAATGTCCGATGCTGCACTTCCGATGAGGGCAAGGCCACATGCACCGCCAACAGCGTGCAGAGCTTGTTTGTGCGACTCGCCTTTCTCGCGACTTTCTCGATACCGTTCTGTAACGTGGATACAGTAGTCAATACCAACTCCGAGCGAGATGGTTGCAATGGTCACGGTTACAATGTTGAGGCTTGCACCTGCCACCTCCATCAAACCATAGAGCCAAACTACTACGAGGAGAATTGGTCCAAGTGTAACGAAGGCTTGCTTGATGGATCTGAAACCAATGGCCAATGAGATGAAGACAAAAAGAGAGCCAAGGACGAGAGAGGATTGCATCTCATCCTGCATCTCGGTCGATGCAACGTAACGAGTCACAGGGCGTCCAGTTGTCATCACCCAGGTCAACGGCTTCTCCTCAGTTGGACCGGTTCCTGCAGCATCATGAGTTCCAGTTGAGAGATTGGTGAAGACTTCGAGATCTTCCCACAATTTGTCCATGGCAGGTGCGAGGCTTGGGAAATCTTCTGGCCCTGTGATTCCAAATCGAATCAGCATATGCTCGTATTCAGCGGGATTGCCGTTGATGTCGAGCCATGGTTGAGCAGGGTTGAGTTCGACGCTCGGCATGATGTACAGGCTGACGATACTCGCAGGAATTGAAGGGATTGGGCCAATTCCTGGAACCCCCTCAAGCGTGAGGAAGCCGTACATGAAGGCAAGACAATCTCGATCGTCTGTATCGATGAACCCGATTTGGGTGGTATTGCAACCAACGCCGTTTCCTTCAACATCAGGATTCCAACCACGAGCCCGAAACGGTTCGTCATCGAGCACCATCGAACCTTGTGCAGCAAACACTAATTCATCCAGAGCAAGAAGGTCGATGTTTCCATCTGGTGTTTTTGTAATCTTTTCTGGAATCCCCTCTTTCGGCGTGTTCATACGTTGCCTCAGTTCGTCAATGCCAGCATAGACTCGTGGATCAAGAACGTCTCCTTCAATCAGAAGCATCGCAGGCTCACCCTCATCCGAGAATCGTTCATTGACGATGTTGACTCCTTGCGCAAAGTCTGAAGATTCATCGAGGAAGTCTTCAACCGCAAAGTCACCTTCAAGGTTGGACATTGCAATGCTTGCTGGTACGGTCAGAAGCAATGCGAGGATGGCAATAACGACCGAATTTTTGAATCGGCCGCTTTGGATGGTCAGTCCGCGTAACCACTTTTCCGGAACCAAGTGCGTTATTTGTCGTTCTTTGATTGATTCACCTTTCCGCTTCTCCAACCATTCATCGAAACTCATCCGAAGCAGTGGAACCCAAAGGCCGGTCAGAAGGAATGCAGCAAGAATACCCATTGCAGCCTCAATCCCGAAACTTCGTAAGGCTGCAATATCGGAGAAGAGATTTGCAGAAAAAGCAGCCATGGTCGTCACGGATGTTAGGAGGATTGCTCGCCCAACCCGTGTGAGCGTAATGGTGCCAGACTCCGAAGCACTCTTGCCGAGTTTACGTTCCTCTTTGTATCGATGCAGAGCGTGAAGTGAGTCATCGATTCCCAATGCAAGAACCAAGATTGGTAGCAGATTTGAGAACTGTGAACGGGCGATGATGTCGAATCCAAAGAAACCGGTGAAATTTGAGATATGGCCAATGAATCCTTGCATCCACAGCAACGCACCTCCAAGCGCAACTACGACGATGGCAACATCGCTTAATCGTCTCAAACTGACGTAGAGCAAGCCAAGAATAATCAAGCCCATCAAGGCGATAAGGCCTGTTGAAGATTGCAACTCTCGATTGACTTCAACGTTGACACCTTGGCCAACAAGGAGCGTTAATGAGGCTCGGTCATGAGAGCGAAGGTGACCTTCAAGGTCCATGTATGTCCATTCAACCGAACATCCTGCTCCCTCTTCTTCTTGGAGTTCAAGACAGTACGCTTCGGAATATTGTGGAGGGTGAAGAACAAGTTCACTGTTCGCTAATCGATAGCCTCCAATGACGAAACCTTCATCGGAACTTCGGATGGACTTTTCCTGCTTCGCATCTTTCCAAACGATTTCCCACCCACTTTCCTCAAGGGATGCTCGATCCAGTTGAACCAAGAGCCAAGATGCTGAACCACTCCATCGACCATAGCCTGTCATTTCGTTTTGCCAATTCCCTTCCGAATCAAGTGAACCTCCAATGGGTCCTTGTTGAATGGAGGTGACATCGGAAACAAAGCCACGATCCAAGGAAATCCATCGTAAGAAATCGTTGTTGCTGCCTTCGGCCATTCGGGCGGCAGCCATGTCAATGTGAGCTTGCGTAATGTTTTCATCATCGAAACTCAAGCAATCGAGAGGAAAACAATCAGTCCAATTTGTCGGTGCTGGTGTTGGAACACCAAGCGGAGAGAGGCCAGGTTGGGTGAGAATGGAGGTATTGTTCATGAAGCCACGAAAGATGTCTGCGAGTGACATAACCCCTGTTGTTTGATGCCCTGTGACTTCGTTGACCAATGGTTTCAACGACTGTCCCAATGGATGTTCCTCAACCAATTTCGCCTTATGGTCGATTTCTTTCAGAATGGTAAGATTGAGAATTCCTCCATCAGGTTCAGAAATACCAACCCATGGGTCTCCTGCCTCGATGATTTGATCTGCTGGAGGAATACTCGTGTAGTCAGGTGTACCTCCATCGATTGTTGAGGCTGGTTGCCATGTACTCAACGCTTCGACGTGAGAAGGGTCTCTCACTGAGACAACGAATCCAAGAATGATTTCACTTGTCGGAAATTCAGTATCGATAATGGTCTGTGCAGTGAGTTCTGGTGATTCCATCTCATAAGATTCCATATCGATCGGTTGGAGTGCAGTAAGCGCACCAGGTATCATGAACAATGTCAGTATGAAGACGGCAATGTGGACTCGCTTTCGATGAGCAACCAAGCTCTGTGAAAACCTCGCAAAACGAGTGTCCATACCCCGAGGACTGGTTTATCCTTCATGAATGAATGTATTTCAATCAGAAAGAAAAAGCGCATCATTCTTTCCAGTTACCGTGGAAATTCTCAGCATTATCGACTCGAATAAACAAGTCAAGTGAAGACCATACAAGACTGTTGAAGCCTGAAGCCATGCCTTCAGGCCCTCCTGCTTTGGCAGTCATGAATTCCAATGTGTCTGATGGAGAATGCCATTCTTGCCAGAACGATATATCGCCACCTGGACTAAAGAAGTTGAAGGTCGGATAACCTGCAGAAAAGAATGAACAGTGATCGGAAGCACACGATTCAGCGATTTGCCATGTGATTGGATTTCCTTCCGTAGGTTGGTACGCCAAGTCTTCATCAATGGTTTGACCAACCCAGTCGTACATCCGATTCATGTTCTCATCACTTGCTCCAGCGATGCTGATCGTCCAATCGTACTTTGTTGCAGAGAACAATTCTCCTGTTAGTGGGTCAAGAATCGGCTCTGTGACAGGTGTAATCGGATAGTTGAGCGAAACCATATCGAAGTTCATGTAGGCTCGGACTGAAACATTCTCTGGGAGATGTGCAACGTATGCTAACGACCCGAGAAGTCCTTCTTCCTCACATGCCCACAAGGCTGCAACGACAGTGTGGTCGAATTCCATCTTTGCAAGCGCCTGTGCCATTTCCAGTGAAACCGTTGAACCTGAAGTATCGTCGTTTGCGCCTTCATTCGTTCCGCCGCTTGGAGGCGTGAATGCATAAGCGATGTCGAAGTGGCCGCCAATAACGATGTATTCGTCCGGATTGACTCGACCCCAGTTGTAGCCAACAATGTTGAGTTGATCTGGGTCATCTTCGTATCGAGTAATTTCAACATGGTCAAAGCCCATGTCCCACATCCTGTCTTCCATGGCTTCAGCTGCTGCCTCGTATGCGGCTCCACCTTCGTGAATCGATGCACTTGCGCACCATCGATTGTTGTATTGCGATGTCAGCATGTCGATGGTCTCGTACGCTCGTCGTCCGTCAACAAGCATCAACTCATCACTGTCAACAAGGGGCAGCGTTGCATTCCATACATCATCCCCGGCTGTGATGGTTAGGACAACATCATCTCGCTCACTATCCAAAACCAAGAATGTGAGATTCGTTTGATCAGCATCAAACGTCATTTCTACATCGTCCCGAAGTACGTTGTATTCGTCCATGAAAAAGAGACCAGGGCTTCGATTCATTGTCCAATCAACCGGTGAGGAAACATTGATTGTGAAATATTGTCCACGAAGAACGGATTCTGGTGCTTCGACGAGAAACTCCGATTCCTTTACTGGTGCAGCATCTTCTCCAAAGCATCCACTAAACATTGCAAGGACAATGGTGGCCGCTAAGAAGACAGGACGCATTGATGGGTGGTTCATACGCTCTCATATAGCGATTGGCTTTTGCAACGGTTCATTCAAACTCAACAAATTCTACTCGAATTAAGGAATAAAGCCTAAACACTTCCACCTTGAGGAAAGGCCATGATTCAATACTCTTGTAATGCATGTGGAATGGGCGTCGTTGGAATGAAGTGCGCAAAGTGTGGCGCTGACATGGTACCTGATACCATCACCAAGGCAGACGGAACAACCGTTTCCGTTACTCGCTGCCCTGATGATTGTGGTAAAATTAAGTCACCTATGTGCTGTGGTACAGACATGGTTTGCTCAATCTGAATCGAGTCCTAATTCGGTCACAAGGGCTTCTGAAAGAAGCTCATATTGTTCAATTGAGTTGTACAACTGTGCGGATATCCTCAGGTAACGACCTTCGGGATTTGGCCATGACCAAACGGGAACCTGGATGTTGTATTTCTCAGAAAGAATGTGATGCAATGGGTCAGGTTCATGCAATTTTTCCTTTGGTGGAATTTCACCAGGCAGTTTGATTGTTGAGATGCAGGCAATCATTTCGTTCGGACAAGGTTGTTGAATTCCGAGACGTTGGCAGAGCAGATCTCTTCCTTGGATGGCAAGATTGTGGTTGTGTTGCATGATGGCATCCCACCCCCCATCAACCAGTTCAGCCATTCCTTCAATCACAGCAGGAAGGGCGCACCAGCCTGAGATGTCTTGAGTTCCAGTCCAATCGAACTCGTGACGAAATCGAGTCGTATCTCCAAGCGGGAACGTATGCCCGTGACTTATGGTAAGAGGCTGAATTTTACCTTGTTTGTCGTTTCGAACGTAGAGGAATGCAGTTCCTTTTGGTGCACAAAGCCACTTGTGACAATTGCTGGTGACGTAGGATGCACCAAGTTCATCGAGGTTGAGTGGAATCATTCCAATGCCATGTGCAGCATCAAGGAGAACTTCTACACCTTGGCCTTCAAAAAATGATGTCAACTCCTCAAACGGCATTCGAAGCCCAGTTGGACTTGTGACCGAATCGATCATGACCAATTTTGTTCGTTCAGAGCATGCTGATTTCATCAATTCAACAACCGTTTCAGAACCATCGATTGGGAAAGGAATTGCAACTTCAACGACCTTTGCACCCCACCTGCTTGCTACGAAATCAATGGTGTTGCGGCATGCTTGGTAGGCATGATTGGGGACAAGGATTTCATCCCCCTCTTCGAAATGCAATGACCGTAGAATCGTGTTGACGCCTGAGGTCGCATTCGATACAAAGGCCAAATCATCGGGTGAACAGGAGAGAAATGCTCCTAATGCTTGCCTTGATTTCAGAAGAAGATCTGGCATCAATTCCTCAAAGAATCGAACCGGTTCCTGCTCCATCAAGTCTTGCCACTTCCGTTGTTCGGCAATAACAAAATCTGGGCATGCACCAAAGGAACCATGATTGAGAAAGATTCGTTCTTTCTCAAGCGTCCACAAATGTCGTAGGTCGCTCGACATGATGTCTCTTTCAATCATCCTTTCGAACGAGAACAAAGCCTGCTCCAAGGAGCGCCACGAACGTCAAGGCTGCGCCAAATCCGGGAATCAAACCTGGGCTGCCTCCATCAAGTTCAACGGTGACCAGAGCAGTGAGTGAATCCGTACCATCAGACCATGTGATCTGGACATCCATGGTTTCATCCACGTCTTCACCGATTTCAATGAGTACTGCTCCACTTACTTCTCCTGCAACTGGACCAACTGTGATGTCATTGACTGTGACAGTGACATCATCGCCATCAGGGTCAATGCAGTGTGCTGTGATGTAATAACTTCCAGCAGGAATCGTGACGGTTGTTGGTGTCAAAGAGGCAGCAGCTGTGGTTGCAGTGACTCCAGACAATGCAGGAATGGCTGCCTCACCATCGAAGGAGGTAGGGATTCCATCAATCTCAAGATTGTAGTAGATCGCGCACTCTGGCAATTGGTTGGCAGGTTTTGACAACGGATCGAATGGATCGGTACCTGCAGCGAGTTCGTCAACATCGAGATAGCCATCGCCATCAGTATCCGTATCCAAGTAGTCACAGGTTCCATCGTTGTCAAGATCCGTTGGGAAACTCAAAGCATCGTTTGGATCGGTATTACAATCGATTTCCAAATCGGTATCGAACCCATCGTTGTCTGAGTCTGAACATCCATCTGCCGTTACAGCAAGACCTGCTGAGGTGTCTGGACAAAGGTCGTTCTTATCATAGACGCCATCACCATCGCCATCAGCAGTTGAGGCTGACATCCAGCAAACGTTGTCGACAACTTGTAATTCGTCATCACCAGCGGTGAAGACCACTGTGATACATGCATCAGTGGTATCAGCCAAATCATGGAATTCGAGTTCGTAGGTGTACGTTCCATCGTTACCAGCAACCCAAATGTGATCGTTTTGCATCATGATTGTTGGTGGTGAGAGCGAATGGTCCTCAACAACCCAATCCAGTGTGTACTCTTGTCCAGCATCGAGATCAATTGCATCGATGGTAACAGTGCCCCATGCTTCTTGCAGGTTCATTGTAGCCCCTACTACAATTGTCGCATCATCTTGATTTGATGTGTCATCAATAAC
>JBMTJI010000023.1:0-30595 GCA_049438185.1 Candidatus Poseidoniaceae archaeon | reverse complement strand
GAGGTCCTGAAGGGGGGCCACTCGGAGGTCCTGAAGGGGGGCCACTCGGAGGTCCTGAAGGGGGGCCACTCGGAGGTCCGGATGGTGGGCCACTCGGAGGTCCTGAAGGTGATTCTGATGGAGGTGACGATGGGGGGCTTGGTGGAAGAGGAGGTGGTGTCGCTTCCGTATGAACCGCTGGTTCTTCTTGAGCTGGTTCTGGTTCTTCCACTGGTGCAGATTCTATCGGCGTTCGAGGCGTTTGAGTCAACAAATCGACAGGAGGTTGGGCAGCCGGCTCGTTCACAACAGGTACTGAGAGAAGAGGATCTGAAATTGGTACGTTGAGTATCGTATCTGCGGGTGCAGGTGCATCGCTCTTATTCTGCTCCCAGGGAGGGGTTCTTGGACCATCTTCCTCGGCATTTCCAAATGTGCCTGCAGTAATTTTCGTGGTTCCTCCTTCAGCGTTTTCACCAAAGAAGGTTGACATCTTTACTTGAGTCGCATCAATGAGTTCACGTTCCTGAACGTTTCCAAAATCACCAAGGTTTTGATCGAAGGCACCTGAAAAAAGACTTGATCCTACCGCATTTCCAATCTGCCTGGACTTGACTTGTTGAAACTCAAAGTCTGCCTCGTATGGGCCAAGTGAAAGCGATTGGCCTTGTCCAGAAAGTGAGAACGTCCAGTCGCCATCGGTCAGTTTGAATGCAAACGAAAACGAACGTGTCAGCCCTGGACCAATGGAAGAAACCCCTTCAACAGGCTCGACGGTTGCGCCCAAACTTGTTTGAATCGTTGCAGAGATTCCACCGATTGGGATGGCGGATTCGTTGGTGAGATTGAGCATGACTTCAACGATGTCTTCATCATCATCATCAATTTCCATTCGAACTGTTTGCAAGACAACCGAAAGCGAACCAGCTGATGCCGAATGTTCTTGACTCATCTCTCTCACCTGTTACCCGTAAACGGTTCATCACTTTAAGTTCAAGCGCGTATCACTTGGCAGAGACCAATCAACAGCGGCAACCGTATGATTGCTGACATCGATGGACGTTCTGTATTCAGCCGTTTTTGATCGTGCACGCAATACATCCCTGAGCCCAAACAACCATCCGAGGACAGGAACAAGGTAACGCAACTTGTGGAAGGCACGTGGACCAAAGTGGTGCAATTCAAGCAACGTACCATTGTCATGTACGATGGCGATTCGAAACGCACGCTGGCCGAGTGAACGTCCATAGGCACGACCTGTGTATTTCCAATACAACCACAATGAACCAAAGAATAGAGCCCAAGTCATAAGGAAGGAGGCCGCATATCGAGCGTCCTCTGTGAGGTAATTCCAACTGATCAGAATTTCGAGAAATGTAAATCGGCTCAAAACATGAAGGAGAAGAGACATGGCGATAACATCGATGGCGAAGGCTGCGATTCGTCGCCAAACAGGTGCGATAAGCATACCCTCAGGTGCACTTGAGAGAACCTGTTGAGCAAGTGTTCCACCTTGATAGACCGTAACTGGGCTTTCCGCCATGGAGCATCCAATGCCTGTTCGTTGTTGAACCTGCGTGTTAGCCATTGACCAGATGCCACGCAAAAAGGCCGCGTTCTTCAGCCCAATCCAACCATGATCGCCATGTTGGATCGTATCGCAATGTTTGCGGATCACCAACAACAACAAGACCACGCTTTGCTCGTGTAATGGCAACATTGAGGCGGCGTTGATCACTAAGGAACCCAACCACGCCATCTGGATTGGATCGCACTGCAGAGAAGATGATGATGTCTTTTTCTCGTCCTTGATAGCCATCGACCGTATTGATTTCAAGCCCTGCAAATCGTCCTCCTTGTTCACGTTCCTTGTTGCTATCAAAAATGTCTGAGAGTGCGCGAACCTGCCCACTGTATGGTGTAATGATTCCGATTTCAGAAGCCTGAACGTCACCGGGTTGCAGCAGTCCTTGAACCAAATCATAGATTCGAGCGGCCTCGATTGGGTTGCTACGGCTGCCTCCTTCCTGCTCTTCATCTTCAACGCCAGTGAGAGGAATAAAGGCGAATGGATGATCCCAATCCGGCCACAATATTCCCGCTGGAGCAGGTCGTTCAGCCGCTGTGCAACCGTCGTTCAGCCGGTCATCGTAGAATCGAGCACTTGGGAACTCCCGTAAAACAGGATGCATTCGATATTGAACATCAAGCAAGTTTGTTTGGATACCCACATCGATAAGACGTTCAAACAGGGAACGACCCAATCCGCCGTGTTCGGCTTTCTTGGAAATGACAGTCGGAGGCAATTGTTTGTGATCGCCGACCAGTATGAGTTGACGACATCCTTTGGAAATAGGAATGAGTGCACTTGGCTCGACCGCTTGCGTGGCTTCATCCATCAAGACGATTGGAAATCGTCGTCCATCAAGAATACGGTGACCTGAACCAATGTTTGTTGAGCATATCACCTCAGCATTGTCCAACACAGAGGCAATCATTTCCTTCTCAAGCCGACGAAGTTCCTTCTTGTTGTGTTGGATGTCTCGATGAGCTAAGCCCTTTTCTCGTCCTTTCAATTTTGGAAGTGCTCGCTGGACTTCATCCATCTCGTCTCGGACTATCGCAAGTTCATCCTGCTTTGGATGATCCTCGATTTGAGCATCAAGCGTTGCCATCCGTAATGATTCACGAACCTTGACCGGACGCCCTATGCGAACGGCACGGATACCCAAATCAAGCAACCCTTCCAAGAGGTTGTCAACCGCAACATTGGATTCTGCTGTGGCGAGAATGGGTCCGCGACCTTCGCGGGCGAGTTGAGCGAGGGTGGCGACGGCTGTGTGCGTTTTGCCGGTTCCTGGAGGCCCCTGGATAATCGTAACACGCCGTTTCATTGCCGCATCCATGGCATCCGACTGAGATGGGTTCATCTCGACTTCAACTCGCTCAGCACGATTGAACTTCCCTGAGATTTTTGGAGGCATTGAAGCGTTTTCTTCTGGGTCGTGAACTTGACCGAGAAGGACATCACGAAGAATCGTGCCACGGTCTCCTTCAACGGAATGAAACATCTCGAGTGCTTCTTGCATGCGATCGTGAGCAACGCGATTTGCACCACGGTCGAGTCTCCACGTTCCCTTCCTGAGATCTTTGGGCCGTTGACCAACGACAATACGAAGGCGGGTTGGCCCCCGTTCGAGAACAATCCCTTCGATGGTTTTCTCACCGATCGGTTTGGATCGACTGAGAACAACAATATCGCCGTGAGTGAAACGATGTTGTCCAAGATGTTGACGGTCTGGATGTTCAAACACCAAAATGTCCTCACCATACAGCGTTCCGTTTGTTCGGCCTTTCAGACCAAGTAGTGCAAGTCCGGAGGCTTGCAATCGATGATGTGACCACGATGACCAGCGCTCTTGAATCATGGAGGTTTCCTCTTCCAACTCCTCTTCAAGGAGCGATGTGAAATGACGGAAATGGTCTTGGCCTCGGCGCCAAATTCCACCTTCCTCTCCTTCCGGAACAACATCAATATCTGACGAGGAACTGTTCATCCGCCGAACCTTTCCTCGCTCGCCCATGCTTTCGCCAATTGTTGCCATCATTTCAGACTATGGCGAATGGCGCATTCAAGGGACAAGAGATGGTGATGCTTAAACCACAAGTGCCTACCGAGAAAGTAGGCGAGACCATGTTTTGGAAGCGCAAGAAAGATGGGAATGAGGATGGGAATCCTTGTCCATTTTGCAACGCCCAAAACGAGAGGGATGCCGCGACGTGCGTGCAATGTTACTACGATTTGAACAAGCCAGCACGAGACCAGCACCTCGAGGTTGCATCGGATGTCAAAAACGATCTGTTGTCGACGCTCATGGATGAAGACGACGGTGACGAGGACGATGAAATCGCTGTCGAAGCAGTACTTGACCTCGAAGACGTGACCATTGAGATTGATCAATACGACGATCCAATCTCCAGTGAAGGGTTTTCATTCATTGACAGCGAAGGACCAACGTTGTCCGAAACGGTCGAATTTGAAACACCCGAAGAGGTTGAGTTAACCACTGAAGATGCTCCAATGATTGAAGAACGGTTTGAACTACCAGATTCCAATCCATTGGATGAGGTTGCTGAGCCTGTTCACACTGGACAAGGACAATTGATTCAGACTGATGATGATGAAGCCGATGTTGATTTCACCGGAACCGTTGGTCCAGACCCGAATGCTATTCCTGAACTCCCAGACACGGAGGAGGATGTTCCAATGCTTCCTGAGGAACTCACGATTCCGGATATTCCAGAGGACGTCGATGACGAACAACCTGGAATTCCTGAACTGCCTGAGGATGAAGGCGTTCCTGAACTGCCTGAAGAAACAATTGCACCAGACCTACCTGAAGATGAGGCTGTACCAGAATTACCCGACGACGATGAGGTTGAATCCACAACTGAGCAAGTCGAATCCGAGGATGCTGTTGCTCCTGAGGTGCCATCCAGTACCAGGATTTGGCCATGGCCGGCTGGAGAACCAATGGATCCAAGAGAAGTGCATCGAATCGTTGTCGAATCGCTTGGATTGGTTCGAGCAGGACGAATTGCCGAAGCGGAACACAACATTGATGCTCTCGGCCCCCAACTTGGAGATGATGTCTCGTTGTTGTATCATATCGGACTTATTCTGCAACAAGCAGGACGTGCAGAACACCTTAATTGGATGCTTGAAATGGCACGACGTGTCCATCCAAACGATGAGAACGTGATGAACGCCATTGCCCATCTGTCTGCATGAGGGATTCTATGCCATCAACACCCACTCTTCCTGATTTGGAGGGCGGCTATTCTCTACGACCTGTTTCCAAAGCCATTCTCCCGATGGTGATTGAGGCGTATTCAGAAGATCCAGAATCGGCGAAAGCTGCTCTGCCTTGGCTACGAAGCGAGGAAGATATCACTCGCCAATTGGCGGATATGTTGCATGATTTGGAACACCTCTCGAATGCGGATCGCGTTCATTTTTGGTCGATTCATGATCAACAAAACACATTCATTGGACTGATTGGACTTGGGGACGAAATGCAACTTCTTCATTCGAATTACAATCTCGGTTACTGGGTTCGTAAAGGATTCAGAAATCGAAAAATTGCTTCAAATGCTGTTGATGCTGTTCTTGAATGGCTCCAATCAAGAGGTTCGACGTTCCGAATTGAAATCACTGTTCACCCACGAAATGAGGCTGGGCTCGTTACTGCTGAACGGATCTGTCAGCGCTGGAACGGCCAAATTATTGACGAGTTCATCGGCATTGAGTTGAACGATAAAACGGTTCCACACAAAATCCACGTCATCGATTTGCCTCGGATGTGAACGGTGTGCGAAGGACATGGCTGACTGTCGATACGGATGATGTTCGTCATGTTCCTTCCAATCAAGGCCACCCGACTCGCTCAAAACCAAATGATGCACTACCGCAGATTTCTGATCAATTCAAGCAGGGATTTCATCAGTTTCATGTTTGGATGAGTACCCATCAGCATCCTGTGACATTGTTCATCATCGCCGACCAATGCGAATCCGACGAATTCGTCGACATGATCAATCGTCTCTGTGCAACATACGGTGAACGAATTTCCATAGGTTGCCATGGATTACACCACCGAAGTTGGTCTGCTTGGCCAAAGGATGTTGAACGATTCTCGATGGATTTAGCTGCATCTGTTGGTATCCTTGAAGCGCAATTTCCAAACCATTTCAGACGGTGGTTTCGCGCACCTGCTGGCTACATTGCATCATGGATGATTTCGATTCTTGAGCAACACGATTTCGTCATTGACTCTTCCATCAATCCTTCATGGTTGGTCAACAAAAAATACGGTAAGGGTGAATCATGGAAAACAGTCCAATCAACGGTTCAGGCGAGTACCATCACCGAACGGCCTTGGAAGACGAGGTTGTCTTTACCAACGTGTGGCCCTGCGCAGCATATTCCCGGTCTGCGTTGGAATGCAAAAGGTGCCTGGAAACGATTGGCAACACCACTGGCAGCGAGTGAGATTGATCTCGTTGAAGATGTTGGAATTGAACTCGATACCGTTTATTGGCACATTCTCGATTATGCGAGAAACAACGGACGGTGGACGCCTCCGATCAAAGGCTTGTAATGTCTGTTCGGTCGCTTGAAACTTCGAACTTCGCCATTGCGTCAGCATAAACTGCGGCATCCAATTGACCTTCACGAACCAGTGAAGAGAGAGCTGCAAGTGCAACAGCCTGACCATCAATTTCGAAGAATCGTCGAAGGGCAGGACGAGTGTCAGAACGACCGAAGCCATCGGTGCCTAGAACAGTATAAGGAGCATGGATCCATTCTCGAATCATTTCTGGAACGGCTGCGACATTGTCCGAAACGGCAACGATTGGCGAGGTGCCATCACCAAATTGCTGCTCAACCCATGTCGATTTCATCGATTCACCCGGGTGCAAACGATTCCATCGAGAGACGTCCATACCTTCACGGCGGAGTTCGCCGTAGGAAGTCGCTGACCATATCTCAGAACGAACACCAAAGGTCTCCAATTTCTCAACAGCATCCAAGACTTGGAGCATGATTGGTCCGGAACCAATCAAACGTACGAGAGGACCATCGCCTGATGGTGCATCACGTAATTTGTACAGTCCTTTGAGGATGCCTTCCTCACAATCCTTGGGTTTCGCAGGCATCGGGTAATTCTCATTGTATACGGCAAGATAGTAGATGACATCACCATCTTGTTCACACATCTCGACAATTCCTTGCTTGATAATAGTCGAGAGTTCAAACGCAAATGCAGGATCGTAAGCACGAACTGCAGGGTTAGAATGTGCCATCAGAAGTGAGTGGCCATCTTGATGCTGAAGACCTTCTCCGTTGAGCGTTGTTCGTCCTGATGTTGCTCCGATAAGGAACCCTCGTGCACGAGAATCGGCTGCTGACCAAATCAAATCAGCAACCCGCTGGAATCCAAACATGGAATAGAAGATGTAGAATGGAATGGTTGGAGAACCTTGCGTTGCATAGGATGTAGCAGCGGCAATAAACGACGAGAGTGCTCCAGCTTCATTGATACCTTCCTCAAGAATCTGCCCTTTTGCAGATTCCTTGTACTTCATCAATACTTTGTGATCGACGGGTTTGTACAGTTGACCATCGGGGTGATAAATTCCAAATTCAGAGAACAGAGGATCCATACCGAACGTCCGAGCCTCGTCTGGAATTAGAGGAACGACACGTTCTCCAAAGTCCTTGGTCTTCATCAAGCCACGCATCAATCGTACGAAGGCCATGGTCGTCGAAACTTGTGAAGTCCCTTTTGTTCCATCATCAAACTCAGCATAGACTGCATCTTCCGGTAGTGTGAGATTCATTTCAGGAACACGTCGTTCTGGCATAGGCCCCTTCATCGCAGCACGTCGCTTCTTGGCATAGTTGACAACATCTGGAACATCGTTTGGATGAATGAAGGGAAGCTTTTCCAAATCCTCATCTGTGAAATCAAGACCCATAGCATCTCGAATCAATCGCAAATCGTTCTCATCGGCCTTCTTTCTCTGATGCGTGGTGTTTCGGCCAGCAAAGGCAGGTCCAAGTCCATATCCTTTGATGGTTCGAGCGAGTATGACCGTCGGTTGTCCTTTGTGGGCGCATGCTGCAGCATAGGCTGCGTGAATCTTGAGGAAATCATGGCCACCAAGATCCTCGGTCAAGGCTTCGAGTTCTTCATCAGAATAGTCAGCAACCAATGCAGTTAATTCCTCTCCAGCAAACAATTCTTTGCGAATGATTGCCCCTTCAGCCGTGAACAACCGTTGTTCATCACCATCAACGAGTTCAGCAAGACGCTTTGCAAGTGCTCCATTGGCATCTCTTGCAAAGAGTGCATCCCATGAGGAGCCCCACAGGACCTTGATGACATTCCAGCCTGCTCCACGGAATCGACCTTCAAGTTCTTGCACAATTTTCGAATTACCACGAACAGGTCCGTCCAGCCGTTGAAGATTGCAATTCATGGTCATCACGATGTTGTCCAATCCTTCACGAGCAGCAAGCGCCAATTCGGAAAGGGACTCTGGCTCGTCGGATTCTCCGTCGCCCATCGTGTACCACACTCGGGAAAGCGTGGTATCGGCAAGGCCTCGGTGGTGGAGATAGCGATTGAATCGAGCTTGATGGATGGCTGTCATGGCTCCAAGACCCATCGAAACACTCGGATATTCCCAGAAGTTTGGCATCAATCTTGGATGAGGATACGATGAAAGTCCAGCCCCTCCTACTTCTTGACGGAAGTTGTGAACATTCTCATCAGTTAAGCGACCTTCAAGCCATGCTCGAGCATAAATTCCAGGAGATGCGTGTCCTTGCCAGTAGACATGATCTCCCCAGCCTTCACCATCCTTCCCTCGATAGAAATGATTCAATCCGACCTCCCAAAGATGAGAGACTGAAGCATAGGTCGAAATGTGTCCGCCGATACCATCGACGTATTTGTTGGCACGAGTCACCATCATCATCGCATTCCAGCGATTGATGGTGTGAAGTCGCTTTTCCATTTCAAGGTCGCCCGGATAGGATCCTTGCATGTCCGGAGCGATGGTGTTGAGATATGGTGTCGTGGTTGTATCGATGTCAATGCCGGCATCTGCTCCTGCTGCAATGGCACTGTGAAGCAATCGTTCGGCTCGCTGAGCACCTTGTTGTTCGACGACTTCCTTGACCGATAGTTCCCATTCATGGGTCTGAATAGGATCCTCATCAGGCAAAGAGTTGTGAGCGCCGGAACGTCGCATCATAGTCCCTCCGTTACAACCCTCGAGTAGGCATGACTTGAACCCCTCGCTGCCATCATACTGCTCGATAGACCATCCATTCGCCCCCTCCATTGAGGTAAGGAGCCTCTCCAGATGCCATCTTTTCCCACCCTGATGGGATGATAATATCCATATCTGGAGCAACCACGATGTACTGAACACTGGATAAGTCGCCCCGATTGTTCATGACTTGTCCGTCCAATTCAATTTGCCAATTGCTGTCAGGGGATCGCCAATGGCCTGTAATGTCCCGTTCGCCCTCAGGATCGACCTCAAGACGGAAGGTGTACAACCAATGCATTGCAAGGGCTTCATTATCGATGTAAAGGAAATCTTCTCCAACATCAATTTCGTTGGAAAACGATTGTGCTGCCTCATCTGTCCACATCGTTTGACCATGCATACCTGCGAGCATTGAAAGCGGTAAAACAAGGATAAATGCCAACATCAATGGCTTACCTATTGACAATGTTTTGCGTTTCAAACTACGATCAAGAAGCAACAGAATTGGAAAGGCGAGTGCTGTGAGATAACGTCCATTGTTGCCCATCAGAATCATGTTCTCCCACAAAGGAAGATTCCAACGTTCTGCCTCGTAGACCCAAAGTGAAGCGATCCAGATTGACATGAGAAGTGTACCAGAGGCAATAAAGACAAGCAGAAACACTGAGCTGTTGTCGTTTGATTTCTTTGATTGATCGAAAAAATCGGCCACAAAAGGCCAGCAACACATTCCAATCAAGAGATACAGAACAAATCCATCAAAGAAAGCGATAAGAAGCGCGAACAACCACTGAACGGAATGCGTTCGAATGGTTGAAAGCGACCCTCCCATGGTGAATGAAGCAGCAATCATAGTGGCCAAAACAATCGGAATGGAAAGGGATAGCCCCCGCATTGTGTTGCGTGAATAGGGCTGGAATTTCGGTACGAGGCGGTCGAGGGCAATCCATCCAAACAACACTGCAACCAGCACCCAACCGACCATGGCGGACAGACCTTTGACAAGAACGAGCAAATGAATACTCGCAACGGCCAACACAATCCACTGGGTAAGCTGCCAACCTTGACGCTTGAAGAGATGCAACGAGGCAAGAATGATGCCAGCAACAGCAAGCGCAACGGTCGATTCTGGATAAAGGCGACCAGTGGCAAAAATGAACGAAGGGTGAATCGAAAGGAGGGCTGCAAAGTGTGGTTTACCGTTTGTCATAACAAGGACAAGCCCAATCATTGCAAGCATAGGCAAGAAGGCTGCAAATGGTAGCAGCCAAGAGGGGTAGAGTTCAAGAATTTGCCACCATCCGCGGTCAAGCGTTTGAACATCGGCTGGATTGCTTGCGGAAGGATCTTGGGGACGTACATCACCCCATTCAAGATCTGGCGTACCGTCCTCATTGGATTCAATGGCTGCAAGGTGAAGGTGTGTATCAAGACCATAATCACTAGCAGAAATTGACGACAAATGCAGAAGGATACCGAATACGAGAAGACCCCACCACAACCGATTGTGGTTCGAATCCTCCTCGCTCATGACCACAAAGCCAGAGGGTTGGGTTCAACTCTTTCGGATGTCTGGAGGTATCATGAGCGGAATCTTGGAGGGAATCAACATTCTCGACCTCTCACGAATATTAGCAGGTCCATATACGGCACAAATGCTCTCCGATTTGGGTGCAAATGTGACCAAAATCGAAGCACCTTGGGGTGATGATACGCGAGGTTGGGGGCCACCATTTACAACGGATTTTGATGGTGAGCGTGTTGCAGCGTATTTTCTGTGTTGCAATCGAGGAAAGACCATTCTGCAAATGAACTTGAAAGAGGAAAAAGAACGCTTGATGGAATGGATCGATTGGGCGGACGTCGTCGTTGAGAATTTCAAGCCAGGAACCCTTGAACGACTCGTTGGAATCCTTCCAAACGACACCATCGTCTGTTCCATTTCGGGGTATGGTGCAACAGGTCCACGACGCGATGAGCCTGGCTACGATCTCGCGCTTCAAGCACGAAGTGGAATCATGAGTATCACTGGTGAAGCTGATGGTGAACCGGTCAAGGTCGGCGTTGCTTGGATCGATATCATCACCGGATTGTATGCTGGAAATGCCATTCTTGCTGCTCTTCTCGACCGTGAACGAACAGGAACGATCCGACACATCGATGTCAGTTTGTGGGATTGTGCCGTTGCCTCCCTTGCCAATCAAGCACAGAATGTTCTTGCGAGTGGTGTTGACCCTTCTCGAATGGGTTCAGCACACCCGAATCTCGTCCCTTACCGAGCTTTTGAAGCCAAGGATGGTTGGTTTGTTGTTGCCATAGGGTCAGATGCCCAATGGTCGAAATTCTGCTCCATATCAGGCATTTCCCCTCTCGAAGAGTGGGAATCGAACGCAGGAAGGATTGCCAACCGAAAAGAGATTGAAGCCCTCATTCAAACATGGGTCGAGAAGCATACTCGTTCGAAATTAGAAGAGCTTCTACAAGGCATTCCTTGCGCTCCAATCAATACCGTTTCAGAAGCCCTTGCTGATGTTCAAAGTGTGGCGCGAGGAGCGCTTATCGAGGAAAATAGCGTCACAACCCTTGCAAGCCCATTGCGGTTCATGCAACCTCAATGAGATTCACCAAGCGAGCCGCTTCGACGACATCACCGTCTTCCCACCAATCAACTGCGATGAAGGTCGGCCGCTTTCCATGATCTTGGATGCATTCCTCTGCTCGCTCGACCATGAAATCGACATCGTTGGCTTCTGCTGAACGCGTTGGATCGGAAAGTCCTGCTTGGTTCTTCAACCAGTTGTTCATGTGGTAAACCGGTTGGGAATCATCACCTCGTAATGGGTTGCAGTCCATTGAAGATGTGCTTTCATCGGCATAATTCGTCGTCCAGCCAAACGTCAGGAAATCATGGAAATACGGGTGAGATGCATCACCTGATTGTTCCCAAAAGACAACCAATCGCTTGTCCATGTTGATGAGTTCAATGAGCGTTGGCCATTCGGTGTTTAATTCATGAATGTACATCATATCCGTCAATCCGACATCGTCGAGCAAGGCTTTCAGGTGATCGGCTTCCACGTGATTTTCGATGAGAAGGGTCACAACATCCCGCTCCTCGGATTGCATCTCTGATTCGAGGTTGCCCAACCATGCCCAAGGATCGACGTTTCCATAGGTACACGGGCTGAAGCCACGGCTTGAATCTCCGTGGCAAAAACGGACGTTGGCTGCGCTTTGATCAACATCGTTCAGATAATGTGTATCGAGCATGAACGCACGCATCCCAGCATTCCATTGTGCCTGAAACCCAGTGCGGTGATTGCTTGCTGGGTAGAAGATGTTGTCTTCATGGGTTGAAAATGCATTGTGCGTTTCAGGGAAGGTCACCTCATTGTAGGGTCGGTGGCATAGAATCACCATTCCATTGCAGGGAATGGTTTCCATAAATTCGCAACTCCCATCATCATCTGTTGCTGTTTCATCATAATTGGTCGCATCTGAATCCGTGCAACCAAAGATTGGTTCTGGTTCTGGATAGACACATGAGCCATCGTCTTCTTCTGCACTTTGATTATAATTTTCTGCCGTTTCATCGGTACAGCCGCGAACGATGTCAACAATGACATCTTCTTCGACGCCTTCCTCGTTCTCGAGAAAAGTACACCCTGGAAAGAGAAGGATCCCGACTACCATCAGCGCAGTCAGGGTTCGCATGGTCGAGAACGTGGCACGATATGACTTGAAAACTCCGATTCACTAGCATTCTTTGCACCGAGTATTGACAGAACAGGGAATGGCTAATGTAGCAAGGGCGAGTCATTCGCATCATGGAACCCTCGGAAGTGGATGCACCTCTGAGTGTTCTTCTTGTTCACGTTTGGTATTGGCCTCACATCGGCGGAGGCAATCAACATGTTGAGCACATTGCTCGACAATTGGTTGCGCGTGGACACAAAGCAACCGTTTGGTGTGCAGACATACCCGAACACGAGGAGAAGCGTTTCATTCGAGACGGTGTCGAAGTAATTCGATTGCCACCAAAGCGGGTTCTCGGAGGAATCGATCCGGTTGTTTCGATAAAAAATCTCGACATGGGCTTCGATATCGTTCATCTTCACGACACGTTGCCCATATTGATTCGACGCTCGGTCAAGCGTGCTCAAAAAGAAAAGATTCCAGTGGTCACGACCTTCCACAACGATTACATCAAAACCAGTCTTTCTGGAAAGATTCTGAAGCGAATACGCTGGGCGCTACAAGGTCGAAAAACGCTGCACGCATCTGATGCTCGTATCGCACTTACCTCATACTATGCAAACCATCTCAAAGGCAGAGGTGTGCGAAAACCGATCGATGTACTTCCGAACGGTTTCGAACCTGTTGCTGAAGAGCCTGTGCGTCCCTCGTCTCTTCCCGATGGTTCCGGAGAGCATCCACTCCTCGTCTTTATTGGACGACTTAGTGAGCAGAAAGGTCTCGACGTTTTGATGGATGCTTGGGATGTACTCTGTCAGCAAGGTGAGCCCCGTGCCCGCCTTGCCATCGCAGGAAGCGGAGAATTGAATCAATGGTTGGACAATCGAATCGCTTCCTCAACCTATCCCGACTCCATTGCAAAGTTGGGACGCGTTGATGATGCTGAAAAACGCTGGTTGTTTGAACAAGCGAAAGGCGTCTTGATTCCATCTCGATTCGAGGGATTGCCGACCGTCTTGCTTGAGGCGATGCATGCTGGTGCACCCACAGTCATGGCTGATGTGAACGACCTCGGCCGATTGGTAACAGAACCAAACGCGGGAATTTCGGTTTCACCAGGCGATTCTCAAAGCCTGGTACAGGCCATAACGACGTTGCTTGAAGCTGATGAGCATCAACTCAAGACATGGTCAGACAATGGCCATGAGGCATCCAAACCCTATCTCTGGTCGAACGTCGTTGACGATCTTCTCGAAGTTTACAAGAGGGTGAAATCATGAGTAAACCTCGCCTTGTCATCTTTCATCGCAACATGGGGTTGCTAGGAGGGGCACAGCGCGACCTTATCGTAGCTTTACCAGAACATGCAAAACGATGGTCCATCACGGTGGCTACCCTGAACGCACCACAACTTCTGCTCGACCGATGTGAACAACTTGGTATCGATGTTATTGCACCAGATGTACCGTGGCAACTGCCGACGGGTCCAATCGCTGAAGTGAGTGCACGTGCAGGTCGGTCTGCGCTCAAGGCGTGGCGGAAGTTGCGAACGAAACTGCAACCCTCACTCGATGCTGCAGATGCGTGTTACATCGTCTTGAGTACTGGTGGAATGGAAGTTCTCGACATCATTCCAAACAATCGACCATTGTATGTCTACATCCATGAGCGAGACAAGGGCATCTACGATGATGTGCTTCAACGTGACATGGATGGTCAACTCCGCTATCCGTTGTTTGTGAAAAATCTCGCACTGACCTACCTGAGACGCTGGGATCAACGATGGCATAAGCGGCTTTGGAAACGTCCTCGATCGGCCGTTTCAGCCAACACGCCAACCAGTTCACGATTGCTTGCATCCTCTCATGGTTGGCCGACAAGCAAGGATTGGATTGCTGGGGAAGTCAAGTTCCGTGATGAACAACAACGTCCTGCAGAAGTCGGCGTCCTCTGGCCAGCCATTGACCCCTCCGCGTGGCCTGTTGAAGTGTCAGAGAAAGAACGCAACGCTTGGGATGCTTTCGCCCACAAGCCAACGAGCCCATACCTGCTCACCATCGGACGTGCAGGTTTCATGAAAGGCAGTAAAGAAGCGGTTCAGGTTGCAGCTGCAGCGTCACTTCCGCTCGTTCATGTCGGCGGCGGTGAAGTCGAAGAGATGCAACATCAAGCAAAGAAACTCAATGCTGAATTGCTTGTCATGCCACGTATTGATGAAATGGAAATCGTGGCTTTGATGCGAAATGCACACGCTTTGATTGCAACGGCACGAACCGAAGGGTTTGGCCTAACGCCAATGGAAGCCGCCATGGTTGGAACGCCTGCATTGGTCGTAAGCGATTGTGGATTTACGCACACAGTTACAGATGGATTCAACGGACGAAGGTTGCCCTGGCCGAACACGCAAGAAGGTCTTGCCCAATGGGTCAATGCCGTTGAACAGGCTGGTGAAGACAAGAATCGCGTGGCATGGTCGGAGGCTGGCCGTGAACGCATTTTGCAGCGATTTACAGCCGATCACCAGGCCGAGGGTTTGGCACGTAGTCTTGCAGCGATGGGCGTTAAGGTCGAAACAACCGACCTCGAAATGCTTCCTGGACTTGACCCTGCTTGATATCAAAATGAGAACAACGACGTCTGTCCACCTTCTCGTACCAGGTTTGCCTGACGCAACTTCGATAGCGCCTCATCGATGCGACGTTGACTGAATTCACGTTCTTCTTGGAGGAACTGAATCAATCCCTTCACATCGACCTGCCCCGGCTTGAGTGCATCATCATCGACTGTATTGGATGGATGGTTGAGGAAAATCTCGCGAATCTCATCCAAACGTTCTGGAATCGCTTTGCCTTTCTCTTCGCAAATGGCTTCGATGGTTCCAAGTGATTTGATGAGTTTGATTCCAGTCTTCGGTCCAATCCCTTTCAATCCTGGATGGAAATCCGTTCCTATCATAATCGCCAAATCCACCAGTTGTTCTCGTGAAAGATCGTGATCTGCCAACATCTCAGAGAGAATGATTTTCTGCGCTCGAACGGTTCGACCGTGTCGTTTACTCCCATCACTCATGAGGTTTCGAACGAGAATGGGGCTTCCATACAAGAGTGCATCCCAATCTTGTGTTGCAACAACATCGAGTTGCCCTTTGAGTGCCATAACTGCCGCTTGGCCTTCACCTTCTGCAGCAGCATCGACCCAGCGGACACCGAGTAAATCGAGCATTTGTTTCGTGTCCTCAACCATTTCTGGACTGTAATGGACAATGCGTTGCGCCATCTTTTGAGCTGTCTGGTAGTCACCGTCTTCGAGTGCTTGCTTGTGTGCTGCCTCAGCCTCGAGGCGACGTTCTCGTCGTGCTGCGAGCTCATCTGCCTTCAATTCGGGAGCCTGCCCGTCGAAAATGAATACAGGCTGAATACCGAGCGAGAGCATGGTTGTTGTTCGCGTGAGAATGCCCATCAAGTGAGCAACGACCCGTCCTTTGGAATCACGGAGTGGCCCACCATCACCAGTTGGTGATCGATCGCGAATCGTTGTCAAGAACTGAAACGCAGTTAGGAAAGCATCAATCCCGACTCGCTTACCCTTGAGTTCTGCAAGATTGATGTCTTCCGCATTGGCAAGGTCTCGAAGATTACAGCCCATATCCAACGGTTAAGGTCGAGAGTATGTCATGGTTCGCATGCGGTGCCGTGAAGAACAAGCACCAACAGGGAAGCCTATGGGCGAGTTCATCGTATCGCTGCGCGGGTGGCACCCTGCGCTCGCTCAAGCAGAACTCGCTGCGCTCTTTCCAAATGAAGAGGTGAAGCCGCTCTCCTCACCACGACTCGCTCAAGTCAAGTGTCCAGAGAGTGCTCCAGAGTTCGCAATCTCATCAGGTATTGAAGCCGTCTTCAAGAACGGTATCAACATTGAATGGTCCGATGAAGAAACGTTGTTGAGGCAAGTGGGACAGTACCTTGAGCAGTTTCCAAACGGCGAGGCACCTTGCGCAGTTCATGCTTGGAAACATGATCGCGGAATCAACGGTTGCTCTCGAACTGATATCGCAGGAAAAGTCGGTGGCATCCTGAGTCGGATGAAAGCAAGAATTGATCTCGAAAATCCTGAATCAACTTTCGGCCTCTTACTCGATGGTCATTCGAAAACAGTGACCTTCGGGTGGTTGTTGAATCATGGCCCAAAGGGTGACTCAAGCATTGAACGCCGAGCAACTCAGCGACCGTTCTTCAAACCGGTAAGTCTTGAACCACGTCTTGCTCGACTCGCTGTCAACCTTGCCTGCGGACCACTTGCAGCTGGAGCCTGCCTCGATCCAATGACAGGAACAGGTGGGTTCACCATTGAAGCCATTTTGAGCGGTAGAGACGCAGTCGGAATGGATCTTGATGAGGAGATGATTCAAGGAGCAAAATTGAATCTTGAATGGGCTGGTTCCGAGGTGAACCCTTTTGTTCAAGGCGATGCAACAAACATCAAAGCAACGCTCCCTGATGGAATCGATACCTTCTCCGGCGTCGTTCTTGACCCACCATATGGACGAAATTCGCAAGGTTCGATGGATTATCACACACTCCTCCAACATACCCTAGCAAGTGCGAGAGATGTTGTGAATGGGGGTCTTGCATTGATTCTTCCAAGCGAGCCTCGAACAGAACTATTGACTCGACCACTTCAGTCCGATGAACGTCCTGAACTCAAGCACTATGCTTGGGAGCGTCTTGAGAAGATGCTGGACGAAACAGGGTGGCATTACCAAAATGCGTGGTATGTATCCGTTCACGGATCGCTTGGCCGCGTCATTGTCTACGCAACAACCGTTCCTCAAGATTGAGCAATTCAATGGCATCGGATTCACTCGGTTCCGGGAAGTCTTGACGATGTGGACATCCATCGTCCAAGATGGCATTATCGTCTGAATTGAGAACAATTGGATACTTTCGACATCCTTCTGGACGTACTTCATAGACCGAGCATATGCCCTCTGCATTAACATCGGAACTGGCTGTGAGCAAGAACACGCAAGCCCGAGTTTTCTCATCGTTCAGCAACGTAAGAATTCCATTGTTTTCCCACGTAAACGATTCGAGAGCCATTCCTGTCCTACGAGAAAGTCGCTTTGCCTCAGCTTCTGTAAGTGGCATGGTCGTTTCACGGCAACATGCTGAACATCCCATTGGAATGCATGGAAGTTGCTTGACCATGAGCGAAACGGAGATGGCTTTGCATTTGAATCTCGTTGAAGATTCTCAGTTCAGAAGCCGTTTAGAGAGGCAATTCCGAAGGTTCAGTACGGTGAGAATAGCGCTCAACGGAACCATCTTCACGAACGATAAATTTGTTGAAGTTCCACTTGATGGCTTCCTTCCCTTCGTGATCAGGAACCTTGCACAACTCAGCATAAAGTGGATGTCGGTTGTCACCATTGACCTCAATCTTGGCCATCATGGGGAACGTAACTCCAAATTGTGTCTCACAAAATGTTGCAATCTCTTCGTGCGTTCCTGGCTCTTGTGCTCCAAATTGGTTGCACGGAAATCCAACGACAACGAGACCCTCGGATTGTTTTGCTTCATACAATGCTTGCATGCCTTCGTATTGTCGAGTAAAACCACAAGCGCTGGCGACATTGACGATGAGATAGGTGCTTCCACCAAGTTCGCGTAGTGTTGTTTTGTCCCCATCAATGGTTTCGATTTCAATGTCCCTTGGGTCGGTCATGAGCAGAACATCGGGTTTCCATTGATGAAGGTGTGGTTACGTCTTTGATACATTTCTCTCGCCTAAATCTATCAATTCCAACCGACCTTTTCACGTCAATTGAGAAAGAATGAGACAAGCAAATGCTCTTGAGGTAAGCACGTTTGGTAGCATCATGCACGTACTCATGGAGACATCAGCAGGAAACATCACCATCGAACTCTTTCACGGAAGCGCCCCTGATACTGTGGCCAATTTCGTCAAACTCGTCGAGGACGGATTCTACGACGGACTTCACTTTCATCGAGTCATTGAAGATTTCATGATTCAAGGCGGTTGTCCACATTCAAAGGATCCAATGTCTCGAAGAGCTGGAACCGGTGGACCGGGATGGAAGATTCCTTGTGAACCATCCGCTCTTGGCCTCAAGCACGACAAGCCTGGAGTTCTCTCCATGGCCAATGCTGGACGTAACACTGGCGGCTCCCAATTCTTCCTGACCACGGTTGCAACTCCTTGGCTCAACGGGAACCACGCTGTCTTCGGACAGGTTTCGGAAGGGATGGACGTCGTCCAGTCGATTGAGCGTTGCCAGAAACTCCCTGGTGACCGCCCAGCACAACCTCAGCAAATCATCCGCTGCTCCGTCGTAGAGTGAGGACAATGCCCGTTCTCGCCATTCATGGTGGGGCCGGTGGTGATGGTGAATGGCGAGGGTTAACCTCGCTCGATCCTGAACGAATCCAATGCATGCATCATGTCCTTGAGTCCATTGGCAATGCACTTGCCTCAGGTGCAATCGATGCATTGGAGGCCGTTACACGAGCCGTTGAATTGATGGAAGACGAGCCTCTGTTCAATGCAGGAATTGGTTCAGTCTTGGATGAAGATGGAACCGTAACAATGGATGCTTCCATCATGAACGGTGCAGATGGATCTGCAGGTTCCGCTGTCAATGTTCGGCAAATTCGCCATCCTATTCGAGCTGCAAACTGCATTCTCAAACAAGGCTGGCCAGTGATGCTCAACAGCGAGGCTGCGGACGAATTTGCAATCCAGAAAGGAGTAGAAAAAGTTGAACCTGCATGGCTCATTACTGAACTGCGTCAAAAACAATGGAACCTGTGGAAGGAACAAAATGCTCGTCCGGGTGCTACCGATGAAGACGATTCTGTTCTCGATCACGACATGGAAGGTATGGGAACGGTCGGAGCGGTTGCACTCGATAAGGATGGAAACGTGGCGGCTGCAACGTCAACAGGAGGCATGACCGGCAAACCGAAGGGACGCATTGGCGATACACCCATCATCGGTGCTGGAACATGGGCTGACCCGAACATCGCTGTTTCATGCACAGGTGTTGGAGAAGCGTTCATTCGAACATGTGCTGCACACCGCCTTGCAACCAAATTTGAAACTGGTTTGACGCTTGATGAAGCGTGTCGAGATGTTCTCAATGCTGTCGAGCCAATCGGTGGACGTGGCGGTGTTATCGCCGTCACAAAAGACGGTGATGTTGCGACCCCATTCCAGACCATGCTCATGTATCGGGGTGTTTGGAACGATGGTGAAATCACGATTGGAATCGGTCCAAACGATGTTGATTTGAATTCGATGGATTGATAATCAATCGAAGAAAGGACTTCACCATGGGAAACGACCGAACCTTGTCCAAGGCTCGCAAAATCGCACAGCGTCTCGCTGGTCAAATCGAGAAGTTGAGCGATGCACTCGAAGATCTTGAATTGGAATTCGCAATGCTAATGAAAACTATCGACAAGATGGAAGCCAAGCAGGGTACTTCACGAGATGTTCAAATTGACGTTTCTGTCAAGGTTGACGAAGAGGAGGACGACGACTTCGATGTCACCAACACGTCTGCACCTACAGTCAAAGGCCGACGTAAATTCTGATTATTCTGGAGCCTCAAGCGCACCAGATTTGCGAGCTTCAATGAAGGAGCGAACGCATAGGAACGTGTAGATTGAGCCTGTCACAAGAAGCATCAGCATCGATGATGATGCATAATTCAGGCCATCGGACATGACCATGAAGAAACGGGTGCCACCCAGCGCACACAGCAAGCCGAACGTGACAGCGATGTGCATCCACAACTTGCGTTTCTCTGGATTTCGAGTTGCAAGAATCCCTGAGACCAGAATTGGGGCGCCAAGCATAGATGGAAAGTACGAGGTGATGGAATCTGATTCGGAAAGAATGGAAACCGCAATCCCCCATAGAATAAGCATGGCTCCGTATCCAGTCGTTAGGTTTGGCAAGAAATTGGAACGTTCTTCCATGCTCTTTCCAAGTCAAGGAGGTTTATCAGTTCAGTTCTTGCACAAGACATCCATTAGCGTTGATTTAATAACGGCCGTTTTCAGTTATTAAACATGGGAAAGCATAATGTTGGAGACCGAAGAATTGTCTCGGTCAGTATACCTGAAGATGTCGCTCAAGAACTCGATCGATGGACGGGTGGAGGGAAATCAAACGGCCGTAGCCAATGGATTGTTCAAGCGATCAAAAACCGGTTGAATGACAAAAGCACCTACCATGAACGCATCCGGGAACCGAAGCCACGATCCCCTCAATCCGATGCAGAATTCAGAATTGAAACGGATACAATGGGCGAGATGAAGGTGCCTGGTGACAAATACTACGGCTGCCAGACCGCCCGTTCTCTGGTGAATTTCGACATCGGCGAAGATGTCATGCCACGTCCATTGATTCGTGCTTTTGGGATTCTCAAAGTTGCAGCTGCTCGCACAAATCGTGACTTGGGCATCCTTGACCGAGAAGTTGCAGATTGGATTGTTGATGCTGGTGAACAAGTCATGCATGGGGATTTGGATGCACACTTCCCACTTCGGATTTGGCAAACGGGTTCGGGAACACAGACCAACATGAACACCAACGAAGTGATTGCGAATCGAGCCATCGAATTCGCAGGAGGTGTTCTTGGAAGCAAATCGCCCGTCCACCCCAACGATCACGTCAACAAGGGTCAATCTTCCAACGATACGTTTCCAACAGCGATGCACATTGCAGCCGCTGAGGAAATTGAACACCGTCTTTTGAAATCTGTCCGAAGTTTGAAGCAAAAACTTCGTTCAAAGCAAAAGCAATTTAGTGGAATCGTCAAAATTGGTCGCACGCATTTGATGGATGCAACACCATTGACACTTGGACAAGAGTTCAGTGGCTACGTCCACATGCTTGAAGCAGACTTGCGCCGTATCGAATTCGCTCAGAAGGATTTGTTTGAACTTGCACTCGGAGGTACTGCAGTTGGTACTGGATTAAATTCTCACCCCGAGTTTGCTGAAATGGTTGCCAAGAAAATAGCAGATAGGACACAACTCCCATTCGTCAGTGCCGAGAACAAATTCGCACAATTGGCTGCACATGATGCGATTGTTGCTGCAAGCGGAGCACTCAACACACTGGCTGCGAGTTTGATGAAAATCGCCAACGACATGCGCTGGCTTGGCTCAGGTCCTCGCTGTGGAATAGGTGAATTGTCACTCCCTGCGAATGAGCCGGGAAGTTCCATCATGCCAGGCAAGGTCAATCCAACCCAGTCCGAGGCATTGACCATGGTTTGCTGCCAAGTGATGGGCAACCACACTGCTATCACCATTGGTGGAAGCCAAGGAAACTTCGAATTGAACGTGTTCAAGCCGATGATGATCTACAACCTCCTGCACAGCATTCGGCTTCTCAGCGATGCTTGCATCGCCTTTGGAGAGCGATGCATCGATGGATTAGAGGCCAACCAAGAGAACATTCAGAAGCATCTCGACAATTCATTGATGCTCGTAACAGCTCTAAACAATCACATCGGATACGACAAGGCCGCAAAGATCGCCAAAAACGCTCACGAAAATGGGCTCACTTTGCGAGAGAGTGCCATTGGTCTCGGTCTGTTAACCAACGAACAGTTCGATGAATGGGTGAGACCAGAAGAAATGACGGGCCCAAAGTAAGCCTACAACTTGGTCTGTGTTGCGAGTGATTTCCCTTCTCCGAGAAGACGTGTAACGTGTTCGAAGGTTTCTCGATCGTTCTGTTTCTTTTCATCGGATCGTTTTCCAAGAGTTCTCAAGGTCATAGCCAATCTGTGGTTACCGGCAAATGCATCCTTGTGTCGCTCAAAATAAGCCCAATACATTGGCGATATTGGGCAGGTTTTCGCAGGATGGAATTCACAGGATGAGCAAAAATCTCCCATTTTCTTGATGTACGGAGAACCAGAGACATACGGTTTGGTCATCATTGCATCGCCAAGAGCAAACGTTCCCATACCGAGTACGTTCGGTTCAACTACCCAATCGAAGGCATCGATGAAGGCTGCATGGAACCAATCGGTCAATTGACGCGGTTCAATATCCATCAATTGAGCAAGATTGCTGAGAACCATCAATCGCGGAATGTGATGCGTCCATGCCTCATCCATAACGCTTTCAACAGCCCAATCAAGGCAATCCATGCCTGATGCTTGACCCCAATATGCCATAGGTAACGGCTTGCTTTGTCGGAGGTGATTCGCATGGGTTGTTTCATCCTTTTCCAACTGCATCGGCCAACCAGCAGTTCGATTTGGCGGCGTTGTTGTATTAACATCGAGCAGATGGAATCCATCCGTCACTTCGTGAACGTGGCGAACATATTCTCTCCAAATCATCTGACGCAGGTATCCTTCTTGTGAGTTCAATGGAACCTTCGCTTGGACGACAACCTCGATGACTTCCTGCGGCAGAACGCGGTGAATGTTCACAGAGGATGCAAGACGGGAATGGAACAGCCCTCTACTCTCTTTGGTCATTGCATCCTCATATGGACCAAACAAGGTCAGGATGTCCGAAAGGAACTCCAAGGCCTGGCGATGATCATCGAAACTGGTCGGTAGGTGATTCAAACGAGCTTCACCTGGGTGTTCTGCAAACCTCTTGTTCACGAATGCAATCACTTCATCGTCGATTGCATCAAGAGAATATGTGGGGGCTTTTGGAGGCTGATGCTCGCCCTTCCATGGTTGCCGGTTATCGGCATCATGACTGAACTTTCCACCAACTGGAGAGTCGCCTTCCATCAACCAACCTTTCTCTTTGCGGACACGCCGATAAAAGCGATCCATCCGGAACGGTGGTTCGTTTCCAACCGTCTCAGTAAACCAATCTTGAGGTGTTAACCATCCCGGATGTGGATGTTCGAGAATCGACTCTCCATCTATCAATTCGGATAATGTCAATCGTAACTCGCGTTCAGCAGCACGAAACATGTTGATTTGCCCAAACTCTTGAGCCAATGCTCGAAGAGGTTCGTCGTATTGTTCACTGGTTAAGACGTACACAACTGGAATTCCTTTGCTAACAGTTTCAATTGCAAAGTGGCGCATATTAGAAAGAACATAGCAGAGTTTTTGTTTGTGATATGGACGCCTCTCCGCTTGTTTCTCACTTTCGATGAGAATGATTCCAATCGATTCTTGATCGGGCAACAAGTCAAGGTTGAGTTGATCGTAGGGCAAATACCACCATGTTGTCGCATCCGAAGGCCGGGAGGGTTTCATCTGAGACGAAAATACTCCTTTGCCAGTTTCCACCTTCACCCAGCCCATGACCAATTGCCATAAAGTGAGGATATAACCTCATGTTTCATTGAACCAATATAGACAGATTGATGTTGAAATGTATTTTGTATCTGACATGGATGTTATGCTCATCGTGTTCTGCATGGCAGCAACACTTCTTGCAGCAGCACTAACGGTACCAGCTGGTTTTGGTCTTGCAACCATGATCACGCCTGTCATGCTCCTATGGCTTGATCCACACCTCGCCATCGCAGCGGTGGCAGTTGTTCATGCGGCACACAACGGTTGGAAACTTCTTCTTCTGAAGACCGACGTTGATTTCGCAGCTGTCAAGCGCTATGGGTGGGCAATGGTTCTTGGTGCATTCATCGGCGCTTCTCTTAGCACAAGCATCGATCCACAACCACTTCTCATCGTCGTTGGCTTTGCATTGATTCTTCTGCCACTCCTCTCGGTTTCAGAGCGCTGGACCAACTATCGCCTTCCCGAGGCTGAAGACCGGTGGGGAGGATTTGGTTCAGGATTTATGGGTGGTTTAACTGGTCATCAAGGGGCACTAAGAGCCATGTTTCTTCAACGTCGATTGCCGGATAAATCAGCCTATGCTGCAACGGCTGCTCTGCTTGCTTTGGTCGTCGACCTTTCTCGCCTCCCTGTTTATCTGTACTCGGATGGAGAAGCACTTGCCGAATTCCTACCGCTCGTTGCAGGTTCGGTCTTATCCGCTATCGTCGGCGTTCATCTCGGAAAGCGGTGGCTGAAGAAATGGAAAAAAACATTCATCAGTACGATGATTACGATTGGGATTGTTCTCTCTGGCATCATGTACGTGTTCGAAGGCTTTACGATGTAACAGCGTCGCTCAAATCAAGAATGACTGGAGCATGATCTGAGATATCGATGCCTCCTTGACGCTCGATTCGAATGGATTCTACAAAGGGCATGAGAGCTTCATTTCCAAGCATGTAGTCGATTCGCCACCCTCGATCCAAAGCTCGAGCTTGGCCTCGATTTGACCACCATGAGTAGAGTTTCACACCTTCACCAACGTGTTCGCGGAACAAGTCATGCCATCCATCTCCAAGAAGCTGGGAGAACCATTCGCGCTCTTGAGGAAGAAACCCGCTCGATTTTGCGTTTCCTTTTGGATTCCAGATATCGTCTTCAGTATGAGCGATGTTCAAATCACCAACGACCAGCACGGGCTTGTCGCTTTCCAGATACGGTTGAAGCCATGAGCGCCATTCATCCATCCATGCTTCCTTGAACAATTGCCGTTCTTCCTTGTTGGAACCGCTTGGAAGATAGGTGTTGATGCACGTGAGATCTCCATGTTGCGTGACGAGGATTCGTCCCTCTGAATCGGTTGGATCAAGTTTGCTTTCCATACCTCTTCGAAGTTCTTTCATCTCGCTACTTGAGAGTGTTGCAACTCCTGAATACCCTTTCTTTTCAGCAGGATGAAGAATGGTCTGATGGGATTCAGGCCAACTCCAGCCTTTCGGAAACTGCTCCTCAAGAACACGGGTTTCTTGCAGCATCCAAATATCTGCATCAACGTCTTCAAACCAATTGTCAATGCCTTTGCGGATGGCTGCTCGTAAACCGTTGACGTTCCATGTCACGATGCGCATGGTTCACGGATTGCTCCGAGGTTTTTCATTGTTGAAGTGGCATCTTGCTGATGTGTTCTGCTGTCGTTCGTGATGCTTCGACTGCTCCGTCAGAGAGGATATGATCGCTTTCAACCCAAGCGCCGGTGAGCAGGATACCTTCTTTACGAGCGAAACCACAAGCTACTCGCTCGCCAATTGGAGCGATTTTCACACTCTTTTGTTGGCGTTCATGGAGGATGTGAGATTTCCAACCAGAAGCTCGCTGATCCATGAATTGATTCAACTCGGCGAGTCGATCTTCTCCCTTCCCTTCTCCAAAATGAACCGCAGAGAGAAGAGCGCCTGAAGGGGCAATTCCGGGATGAATCTGTTTCATATCAAAGATAGCCATCGAGCGCTCAACATCGAGGATACCATGACGTTCGCCAAGAGGGAGAGCATCCAATGCGACGTCAATGGTTGAGGCGGTCACGAAGGAAACCTCTGGTAAATCGGGAATGAGTTTCTTCGCCTGACCATAGCCACAAGCGAGAATGATTACATCCGTCTCAACATGTCGGCCATCGGCAAGATGAACCTTGTGTTTCTCGACCTTGACAACATTCGCTCCTGTCTCGATTGGAATGCCGACCTCATCGAGTGTAACAGCGAGTCGTCCGACCAATCCAGACCAACCCTCTTTCAACACCAGAAGTTGACTGTTAAGCAAAGCTCGACTTCGGGATTCATCCTTAAGTCCCCAGGAAGCAATATGCTCACTGGCTTGAATCGATGGATGCTCAAGATTGTAACCTTTCACCGCTCTTCGGTACATGGCAGCATCCATCATAGGTTTCCGAGGTTGCATCATCCCTCGTCCTAGAACCTCGATTCGATGCGGTCGTAATGGCAAAACAGACGGTTTGACTTTGCTCACCTTTCGAACAAGTTGATGCAATGGACCCTTCTTCAACAAAAAGTGTGGGCCATAGCCAATTGGAAAGCCATCCCTCACTTCGCTTGAAGCGCGCCCACCGATGGTCGATCTCTTCTCGAGGACCACCACGTGATGACCTCGTACAGAGGCTTCCATGGCAACTGAGAGGCCAGAAAGTCCTGCTCCGACAACGAGGACTCTGGCCATACTCACCCTAAACCATCCTCCTCATCAATCCCTAGGAGGCAACAGTTTGCTTGAAGTCCTCATAGACCTAGGATGCTGCATGGGCGAACGCGCTAGGTTACCACACGACCGTGGCCATCTCCTGTGGACTTCCGAGGATGGAGCAAGTCGCATGCTCACCTCCAGCATGGATCGCTGGACAACGGCTATCGTCGGCGATGATGGCATCGACGGACCCGTGATGGGGTTCGGAGAAAAGGTCACAGCGCATGTCACCTCGAGGGTTGATGGAACAATTGCAGGTGCTGCAGCAGTCGATTACATGTTGCAAATATGGGCGCCAAGTCTCTCCACATCGTGGAAAGCTGGTGACGGTCGGCGAGTAAGCAAAGGTGATGTCATCGTTGAAATTCGCGGTGACTCAGAATCAATTCTGCGCATGGAACGCTCAATCCTGAACTTGCTTGGACAACTCTCTGGAATTGCCACCAATGCTGCCCAATGGGCGACCATTGCTCCTCGTCAAGTGGCTGCTACTCGAAAGACCGTTTGGGGGATGCTTGACAAATGGGCAGTCCACCTCGGTGGCGGATTGACGCACCGGCTCAACAAGGATGATGCGACCATGATCAAAGAGAACGACCTTGCCGTTGCTGGAGAAAGTGGAATACAGGCCATCGTTCAACTTCTCTCTACCATGGACGTTGCAGACTGTGGAGCTTTTCTTGAATTGGAAGTTACGAATGAAAAGGATGCCATCGTTGCTGCAACGACTTGGAAACAACGGCAAGAATCCGAGTCCTTGCCACAACTTGTTCTCATGTTGGATAATTTTGGCCCGGAACGAAGCAAAGCAATGGTCGGTGAACTGATCGACATGGGATTGCGCGATGCCGTTGTTCTCGAAGCAAGTGGAAACATTGTGTTCAAAGATTTGGAAGAATGGCGTGAATGTGGCGTCGATGTCCTCTCAACAAGTGCCATCAATCGAGGGACAGTTCCTCTCGATGTGAGCATGCTCATCGACCAGTGAGGCGAAACTATGGAGCACGCTGCTGACCCATCCCATCCACGTTATCGTTCGTTATTGATGCGTCACCGACTCGAAATCGCTGCCAAGAAAGGCATGCTTGCTGATTCAGCAATGATTGCACATGGTCGAGGAGAAGCCTACGACTATCTTCTCGGAGAGATAACGATTCCGAGTGCACATGCTGCAACACAATTCGCACTTCAGGCACTTGTTCAAGCAGAACATCCAGTCCTCTCTGTAAACGGGAATGTGGTTGCTCTTGCAGGTGATGAAATGCTTCGGCTTGCTAACAAGATTGGTTGCCCACTTGAAGTCAACATCTTCTACAGAACAGCTGAACGAATGGAAGCCTTACTCACAGATTTGAACGAACGAAAAGAACGACTCAATCTTGACGTGGACATCCTTGGCGCCAACCCCGATGCAACCATTCCTGGTCTCAAAGGACCTCGTGCGAAATGCGAATCAAAGGGGATCCTACAAGCTGATGCCATTCTCGTACCTCTGGAAGATGGAGACCGTTGTGAAGCCCTTGCTGCCATGGGTAAGACGGTGATTGTCGTCGACCTCAATCCGCTCTCACGATCGTCACAACGTGGAAGCATCACAATCGTGGACGAATTGTCCCGATGTTTGGAAAATATGCTCACTATGGAGACTGAAGCGTTGCCATCGCTCGACTCGTACGACCATAACAAGACGCTTCAAGACGCACTCAACGCCATTGTTGATGGAATGAAAAACAAATTCTCAGAAGCAAAAGAATGAATCTTTCGAGATTTCATTGGGAAGGCTTCAAAGGCCGTCAAGTCCGAGAGTTCTCCATGAGTGAGGACGGTCAAGAAACTCGCGGTCTGATTGATGTCAACGCCCTTCCAGAACCTGTTCGTCGTATGGCTGAGGTGATGACAGGACTCGATCCTGAATGGACAATCAACGGTTGGTTGACACAACAGGCTGAGCAAACACTGGCTCTGCTTCGGCATGACCTCAAGCGAGAACGATTGCTCTTGGAACAGCGCAAATTCCGCCTTGATGACCTTGAGCGACGAATCGATCCAGAAGATTCGCCCAAGGACGAACATCAAATGTCCATCTTCGATTGCTTTGGTTTGGACGAAGATAATACCTTCACAGGGCTCTCTCAGCGCGGTGAGAAGCAACGCGTCGAAGAAGGTGAAGCACATGGTGCTGAAGCCTTCATCGAACTGCTACCAGATGATCAAGTCGACGACCCCCTTCTCGCTGTTGCATGTCAACTCGTGGTCATGATCGTCGATGGGGAGATTGAGAAAGGCGAACCTGTCGCTACACTCGAAGCCATCTTCGAGCGAATGCTTGAACATGGCGTTGAGGAAGAAGAGATCGACGAAGCTATCGATTACCTCTTGACAACCGGTGGACTCATCGAAGTCGATGATGATTGTTTTATTTCTACAATCTAAGCTAATAGCGAACGTCGAGACATAAACAGAATAAGGTAAAGTTCGTTGGAATTTCCATGAGAAAATGGCTCCTCATTCTACTTGCATCTCTCCTCGTCCTCACACCGAGCGTCTATGGTGACGACGATGGTGACGACGATGAAGATGAGGAAACCATCTTCGGCATCGAAGCCGAAGGCCTTGGTGATGTCGCTCTCTATCTGATGGGTGGATCTTTAGCCATCGTTGCATGGAAGCCAACCTTCCACTGGCTACGAAAAAACGGTCCTGAACGGTTCAATGTTGAAGCCCGACCCTTCAAGAAAAAACTTGGCATTTTCAATCGTCGATTCATGAAAGTCCACACATGGCTTGGCTTTGGAGCAGCCATTCTCGGAACCATTCATGGTATCGTTTTGGAATGGCATTGGACACTTTGGGCCGGCATGGGAGCCATCTGGCTTCTCGTCATCTCAGGATCGATGATGCAATGGCGCTGGCCTCCAAAAGAAGTCCGAAAAGGAGCGCGGCTGCTCCATCTTCAGCGCACTTTGACGATCGTTGCAGTTGTCCTTTTGATGGTCGGTCACAACATCGTCGATTAGGCCTTACTCGGTTCCTTCTTGTTCCTCAAGAACCCTGTCTGCGATGATTCGAATGTCGGTGTTCCACTGGGTAAATTCTGGCATATCCAACGGTTCGACACCGTGAACTGCGTGAAGCCAAATGAGGGTCCCAGTATCGATCAGGATTTGGCCTGCATGCCCCTTTTGATCAGTAAAGACAGAGGTTGCTATTGGACCCGTAAGTTTGTTGAGGTCATCCTCAAGTTGGCCTGTTTCAAACATATCTCGTAATTCATACGCTGCAGCGCCGTGGTGGAAGGTGAAAATATCTGCATCAGGATAATCGGAGCTCAAGTTGGAGGCCAATCGAACCCAAGAATCGTACAAGTGTTCGGTTCCGTCCCTATGTTCACTTGCGTTCTCATATTGTCCTGGATAATCTTTCCAAAGCATCGAAAGTCCAATGCGGGTGTTTGGATTTTTGTCCAAAGCATAATCGGTGAAGTTCCAAATTGCTTCGTCAGACTGAAACCCAGTTTCGATGAATTCGACCGAACAACAGATCATGATCAATACATCAATCTCACCAGTGTCAAAGTAAGCCTTGATGTTCTCACGATGGCCGTCGTCTTCCCATAATGCATCGGGGGCACCGGAGGCACCTCCACTCATTTCGATGTACTGAGCATGATTCATGAAACCTGCAGTATGTGCATAGTCCTGAAGTGTTTCAGCAAAGACTCGCCCAAAACTGTGACCAATGTAGAGTACGTTGTAATCGTCCCCATTTACTTCCTCTGGAGACCCCATGTTTTTGCTATTGTCACCATCACCGCCCCTGTCTCGCAAACAACCTGAAAGGGATACCGTGAGCAGCAGAATGATCATAAGAAATGCCGCGTTTTTATTCATGCTCATCCTATCCTTCAAATCGTATTTATTTCCTCTGTAACAACACTGTAACTCCCAATCAGTGGGTACCCTCTGAGTTGCATGGAAGGGAGCCCTTGGACATCCCGATAGTGCGTTATTA
>JBMTJI010000022.1:0-32916 GCA_049438185.1 Candidatus Poseidoniaceae archaeon | reverse complement strand
CAGGCTCGTCGTCAATCACCAGCAAGGCTCTTGCTGTCTGGTCGTCCAATGGCTGTAGGAGTATGCCAACCTTACCGAACTCCTCGATCGTCGGCCATCCAATCCAGTTTGGGTGGTGAATGGTCTGTCGGATGTACGTGCGGATCTCCGCAGTCATCCCGAACTCTTTGTCCTCTTCGTTCAATGCTGGCAGGGTAATACGTCCGCCGTTTGCTACCTCATATTCTATCTCGTTTGTATCCATGTTTTTGCCCCCTAAAGGTATCTATGTATACAATTACATTGTACTTAAAGAAACTGTTTTAGAAACGAAGGACTGCGGATATGCGGCGCAAAAGATATACAATTTGTAGTCGGTTTTATTTATTGGACTACACTAGGATGATTATGGTCTCAAAACCATCACTTAAAGAGCTTAAATCGAGAAAATATCTCAAGAAAAGTGACTCTGATTATTCACACTCTCGATTGTGGGAGGATTCGAAATCGACCAAGGTTGTAAGTTTGAGGCTTGATGAACGCTATATCTTGAATTATGTGAAAAGACCCCAAAAAGGACCACAAGGGCGATATTCAAACAGGGTTGTTGGCAATACTCCTGATGAATCATATGTCCAGCGTGGTCGTCCTGCAAGCAAGATCTCCCACCAATTGCGAAAGGAATTAAGTCGTTTGCTAACGATGGAGATTGACACTTTGGTCGTCATGCTTTACCAAAACCCGGATTACAAGGCCGGGAAGAAAAAGAAGCATTCGATTCGCTTACCTGATTTGAGTCTTGCAATGCAAGAATTGGTCGAAGAGTTAGCATTGAGAGACGAGCGACTTCTCGAACATCCTGCGTTAAGGAGGATGTATCTTCCAGCCATGTGTAGGTTGCTTGAGATTCGCTCAATGTATCAAGGAGGAGAGGATTGGACCTCTGATGTTTAATACGACCATCTTGATGGAACCCCATGACCTCAATGTCGTTCTGCGACAAGTGCAACAGTCTTCATTTCAAAATCGACCCATCTGGCAAAATCGATCGGAGCGGAGAGATCGGGATGAAGATGAGCTGTTGCGGAAAGTGCAGCAACTCAGCATGTGTGGATTATGGTGAGTGTGATTGTTTCGAGGAAAGGATGCAACAACAACTCGACCTCCTTCGAAAGAGTCTGGAAGATGGGACTTATCCTGCACACCTCATCGATGTCGAAGAATTTTGAGCAGATTTGAACATCTGAATCACCCGATGCACTCATATAATGGCTGCAAGTCGGCAACTTGTTCACCATGAAGCGAGGCTCACGTGCTTGGAAAAAGACTGGCAATCAACGTTGGAAGTGGCGCAAGAAGAAATTGCGACGCCGAAAGCGTGCACGTCGACAGGCCAAGAACTGATCTCAGTTGAACATCTGGGGGTATAGTATAGCTTGGTAGTACCGCGGGCTCCAGTTGCACGGGGATGACGACAGGTGGGTTTGCTGAAGTTGATGAACAACTGGAGCGCCGACCCGTTTAACCGAGAAACCGAAGCCTTTCACCGAGGCTGACGTCAGAAGAAACCCGCTAGGGGGGGTTCAAATCCCTCTGCCCCCACCACAATCAACTTAACCGAATCTTCATGCTAGTGAATTCATTCGGTGATAGTATGCAGACACGCAGGCTTTGGGCAGTCATCTGTTTGACCGTCTTGATGGGGCCGCTTGTTGGTTCACTCACAGTGCCTCCTTCCGACTACGTTCGTCTGGAGAACCAGGTTCAGATTTTGCCTGATGGTCAAACGCTTACCATTCCTACTCAAGATGGCTGGGGATGGATTGTTGACGAACGCCCGTGGTGGGAACGATCCGCACTTGACCAAGATGGGAACAAAATCCACGACTCACTCCAAGAATCCTTTTTCGTAACAGGGATTGGACTCTCTTATGGAACTGAGGTCAATGCAAATCATCTTTCAGATTTGAACGATATGGGACTGGACATTGTTGATGTCATCGAATCGGTCGATGCAGTTCTGCTTGGCCTCATCAATACGTCAATGGTCGAATCGTTGGCTCAACTTGATGATGTGGTCATGGTTGAGCGATACGGTGAAATTCATCTCTACGGAGACATTCAAACGCCTGCCGTAAAGGCTCGAAACTCCTCTCTCTATCCCGGTGCATGGGACTTGGGCGTTACAGGTGATGGTGTTGTCATCGCCATGGTTGATACGGGTGTTGACAATGAACATCCCGGTCTGAACGAGAAGTTCGTTGCTGGGTATGATGCCGTCTGTTATCTTCACACAGACCCTCGATGTGTGAGTTCGAGTTTTGGGTCGAGAGAAACCGATGGAAGTTTCGACCCTGACGATGGACATCAACATGGGACAGCATGCATGGGCATGGCTGCAGCAACCGGTCTTGATGCAAATGGTGAGCAAACCGATTTCTATGGTTCGGCACCTGATGCTGCACTCGTTGATGTTCGAATTGGTACGGATGCAGGAGCGGGTCCTTTCGAGAATTACTTGCTTTCCCAAGAATTCTACGAGTCTGCTATGAATGGATTGCAGTGGATTATCGATCACAAGGACGATGCTTGGGCTGGTGCCGATGAGAGCGAATACGGTATCGACATCATCTCTCTCTCTTGGGGGATTACCTCCCACGAAGGAGGTGGCTCCGACGGTTCGGACATGCACAGTCGCATTCTCGATGAAGCCATGCTTGCAGGCGTTGTCGTCAGTGTAGCTGCTGGGAACGATGGCCCTGACAACGATGGACTCTCCGGGATGGGTTCTTCCGATCTCTCTGTCACCGTTGGTGCAACCGATGATCAAAACACCATTGACCGCGAGGATGATACCATCGCGGGGTATTCCTCGCGAGGTCCTCGACGAGACAACGGTGATGGAAATCCGCTCAATGAATTGAAGCCCGAGGTTACTGCACCAGGTTCGAACATCGTCCAAGCTGAAGGCTGTGTCTCTTCAGGAGGATGCAACAACTTCATCGGCGGTGATGCGAGCGACAACGGCTACACTGGACGTGGTTCTGGAACATCCTATGCAACACCTTCTGTTTCAGGCATCATGGCAATGATGATTGAAGCAAATCCTGATCTGTCGCCCGCTGAAATCAAGGAGATTCTCAAACTCACCGCTGAACGTCGAGGTGAACCATCCGCTCCTGACGTGGATCCTTTCTGGAATCGGGACTTTGGATTTGGAATGGTCGATGCCTATGCAGCAGTCTCCATGGCATTTGATCTCAAGTACCAAGGTTTGACTGGTGAGGTTGATGTAACGACACAAGTACACATTACAGAAACCAATACGACCGATGGAATTGCAACACTCACAGGTCTTGCGTGGGGACAGGCTGGAGCCGTATCATCCGTCGAATATCGAATTGATGGTGGCCAGTGGATGTCAGCAACGTTCGATGAAGATGCAGAAACGTTGGGGGCTTTTGCTCGTTTCAACTGGACGATTGCTCTTGACACCTCTGAACTCATGGAAGGAAACAGAACGATTGAAGTCCGTGCTCTGAATACAGAGGGCGTTCAATCGTTAATGGTTGCAACAACAGTTGCTGGTACGTGGAATGGACAAGCTGAAAATGAAGAGTTTGGAATCCAAGAAGTGATCATGGCAGGACTTGCGATTGCATTGCTTGTTCTCGCCCTTATCATTCTCCTTGGGGGCGATGGTGATGACTATGAGAGCAAAAATGCAACCTATGTTCCACCGTCAATGGAAGAACCAGATGTCATCGATGCAATCATCGTACCAGATGAAGGAGGTGAAGTTGATGGGTGACTTCAGTAAACGTGCTTTAGCCATTCAACCGACTGGTGTCCGGAAAATGTTTGATTTAGCTGGAGATGATGTCATTAGTTTCGGTCTAGGCGAACCCGATTTCCAGCCACCTCCGATTGCCATCGAAGCCTTCCATCAGGCGATGCTCGATGGTCGAAACAAATACACCACGACAGCAGGACTACCGCCTCTTCGTGCCAAAATTGCAGAATCATGGCATCATCTTGAATCCGGATTGACGGAAGACAATGTCTGTATTACCATGTCAGGAACCAATGCATTGCTCAACTTGTTCCTCACCTTGGTTGATCCTGGCAAGAACGTCCTTCTTCCCGAACCATATTTCCCACTTTACGGGCCAGATGTCACACTATGCGGTGGTGAAAGCCGGTACTATCCGTGTTTGTTTGAAAATGCGTTTGTACCAACCATCGAAGATCTTGAATCGTTGGTCGATGAAAACACAGTAGCGATTCTGTACAATTTCCCGTCCAACCCAACGGGAGGAACCTTGACCGTTGAACAACGAGATGCTCTTCTTGCCTTTGCCCAGAAACACAACCTCTGGATTCTCTCGGATGAAGTCTATGACCGGATTGTCTTTGATTCTGAACACGTCTCGTTTGTAGGGACGGACTACGATAAAATCCTCCTCATCAACTCTTTTTCGAAGACCTTTGCCATGACAGGGTGGCGAATTGGCTACATCATGTCGGCGAATCTTGAAGCGATGAAGCAAGTTATCAAGATGCAATATTACATCACTGCCTGTTCAAACGATGCGATGCAATATGCCGTCCTTGAAGCCATGGAGAAAGCATCCGATTACCCCGATATTCTCGCCAAAGAATTCCATGCTCGATGCAATCTAATCGTTGATCGGCTCAATGCTATGCCTGGTGTTGAGTGCCACCGGCCAAAAGGCTCAATCTACGTGTTCCCGAAGATTCAGGTTCCTGGATTCAACAGCCAAGAACTTGCAATGGAACTGCTCAAGGACGGTGTGCTTTGCTCACCAGGTACGGCTTTTGGACCATCGGGTGAAGGCCACCTACGCTTCGCTTTCACCATCTCACAAGAAGACATCTCTCGTGGCATGGATAAGGTTGAAGCAACGTTAAAGCGGCTACACGAAGAATAAGGTGCCATGCATGATTTCTGCAATTGTGTTTTTCATTGCAGGATTCCTGCTTGGTCATCTGATGCCACGCGTGCCGTTCATGGTACTCTGTCGAACATCGGGGTTCAACAAAGGATTCCCTCCTCATCCTGAACCAATTCCGCTCACGCCTCGACTTACGCAACGTGTCCTCCACATGCGTTGGTTCCATCGGCTTGGCACCTACACAACCGTTCTTCCCCTCCTCTTCGGATATCTGAGCATTCTTGGTGGTCAATCCACCTTTGGATATGGATTGTTTCTCGCAGGCGGCTGGACACTTCTCTCACGAGCGCAGGCGCTTTTGGGAGGTTCACCTGTGGCATGCACACTTGAAATGGCTCAACGTCTGCAACTTGTAATGAACATCGCAGACTCAGAGGATGCATGTTGTCCCCACCCCCAACCGCAATGGTGGACGGAATCGGTTCGCTGCGAATCCTGCTCCAAAAAACTCGAGAACATGCTCCGTCCCGATCTTGGTCGTCCACGCAAGGATGGATTCTTCCGCGGATGGTTGCGTTTGTGGTTAAGCGACGGTCATCCGATGGTTCTTCCCGATGATGGCAAAAACTAATCCCACCCGCTCGAAATGAAGGGGAACCTTTGTCTAACCATTCCAATCCATCGGGTCTATGGGGCGGGCTGGTCAACGTGGACCTTTGACTGCTCGCATCTGGTTGACCATCGTGGTTTTCTGTCAAATCTTCTTGACGCCGATGGCTGCATTTTCCATCACCTATCTGTTTCAGCTCGATATGGCCGGTGAGAACATTACCATCGGAATTCAATCTGAAATGCTTCCATGGATTATGGCCGCTTCACTCGGCTATGGCATGCTTGCACTCTTTCTTGCCTTGGTCATGGGAGGCTATCAACCGATTCGAATTGTTGAGCGAGGAGGATGGATGGCCGCACTTGGAATGTCACGAGGAGGACGCTCTGCATCCAGTCTGCGTCGAGCTCGTGAAAACTTCACATCTTCCCCTCACGGCTCGTTGTCAACCCTTGTGAATCGTCGGATGATGCGCGGTCATTCCTTGATATCGACCCATGGGGGGTTGCTTCTTCTCGCAGTACCGTTTCAAATTCTGCTCGTGACCATTCCGCTTACCTTGGTCATGATGGTTCCTGAATCCATTGTTCAATTGAATCGAAGACTTGAACTTGCCATTCTGTTGTACATCGTCGGTTTGCTCATGGCGATGCGTTTGTATCCTCGATTCTGCCGAAAATACATCGGAATTGCAACTTTTACTCGTCGTTGGTTGATCTCGATGACCAAACTTTCTTGGCTTGCACCGGTGCTTGTCTTGTGGTTGATGGGTCGGTTTGCAAGTTTGGTTGTTCTAGGTTGGATGGGTCAAGATACAGAACTTTCCATCACCTTCGAAGCCAATCTGTTTGAGACCTTCCTTGGTAACGCGGTCATTCCTGAAACAAGTTTCCTCGATTTGTTGACAGCGCTTGCTGTTATGCCGCTTGCAGCCTTTACAACGCTTGCAGTCTTAGAAGGAGGTTCAACCAACCCTCCCGATTGGATGGACGTACCTGCAGATGTTGTTTCTCGATTTGATGGCAGAGATTCTCCTGACTTTGGTCTGCTCGGTAAAGTGACAACCGCAGCAGTCTCAACCACGGCTACACTTGCAGTTGCTGCCGCCGCAGGTGTCGCTTCCAAAGGCCAAGAAGTTGCAACAGGACTTTCTGCCATGGCAGCAGCCACGCCAACCGGCGTCGATGCAGTAGGCAGTACGGCCTCAAGTCTCTCTACACCACAACTTCCGTCACTTAGCGAGGATGTTTCGCTTGATTTCCCTGAATTTGACAACCGCCTGCTTGAGTTGGATTCTGACCCGACGCCTCCGTATGACCAACCCACGATACAAGGCCTGATTTCCGACGAACATCGCAACGAGAATTAGAGAGCAAACAACGACCATCTTCATATGATGCAAGTTGTTGGGAGGAGCGTTGATGACGATGCGACGCAGTATACCTATGCTTTTGATTGCTCTCATGATGTTTCAGACCGCCTCATTGCTCGTGCTGGATTCAGCCGAAGCAGCCTCTGGCCGAGGTGGAGACAACGATGACTTTATTTTGAAGAAAATTACAATCGGAAACGTCTCTGATCCTGCGTTCACTTGGGTTCAATCGGATCAATCGACCGTTGATTATCTCATTATGGGTCAAGCAGTCGAAGTCATCGTGCAAGTTCAATTGGGAGGAAGTTCTCTTACAGGTAAGTCCGCAGAAGTTCAAATCGAAATCGTTCATCCTATTGGATATGTGATTGAATCTTCAAATTTCACCACCCCTGATTTGTTGGGTGGACAACAAAACGAAGGGTCTTACACATGGACGCCAGTGATTGCCCATTCGATTCTCAATACCACAACCAACGACCTTGGTGGAGGTCTCATCGTACGTGCAAGTGTACTTTACTCCAACGACAACATCAACGGGAACGATGTCATGGAAAAGGCCGTCCCAGTTGCCATCATGAAGGACAAATTCGATGGGACAACCCTTGCTGTTGAATCTCCGACCTTTATCTCAGGGCGATATCCATCTAGCGGTGGAGATGCAACAGGAGCAGGCAGTTGGCAAACCGACACAGGAGGTCCAGAAGGAACCGATCACTGGCGACACTCCAATCCCGGAGCAGATTATCCATCGGGAGCGCATGACCGCCTCGTTCACATGTTCTTCCCTGCTGGTGGCCAGTGTGGGGCTCTCGGTCAACTTGACCCTGGAATGTCACAAACCTACCAAACCTACGTCTGCCGAAAGACCTTCTTTGCGGGTGAATTCATCTCAACGCAGTTCTATGCGCAAACATGGGGTTCACTTGCTGCTGGCGATAACGTGGCCTTCGAATTGTGGCGAGGCTCTGGAAATTACAACAACAAGATGGAGTCCCTTGTATGGAACTTCTCAAACGGTGCACCCAGCCCCGCCCCAGGTCAATGGACCAACGTTTCATGGGATCCCCAAGTTGATTGGGCTCAAATCCCAGGTTTAGCCAACCCCGATTTGTTCCTCGGTGGAAATTCTTACTCAATCGGCCTTCTGTTCAATTCCGATAACAGTGGCGCTTCCGAAGGAATGCACGTGGATGACTTCATTCAATTCGGCGTTTCAAAGGTCGCCGACTTTACCCTCGATATCGATTGTGATAACCCAGAGGCTGGATTTTCTTCGCCACCTTCCAACACCGTTTCCCTGCACTGTATCGTAACCAATAACGGATACTCGAGTGCTACGATTTCCGTCTACTCCAACGTAACCAACCTCACATGGATGGATCCGGCCTTCCCATCGATTCGAATTGAAACAACAAATCCAAACGATTTCTTCTCTCCTGTCATCATCCAAGGCCTCGGAGCCGGCCAATCCACAGACGTTTACGTCAACATCAGCATCCCCGCAGGAGCTGATGTCCAACAACAAACGTGGCAGGTGTGGTTCCGAGACAGCGGTGGAACGAACTCTGGAGAAAAGGGTCGTGTGTCCATGAATCTTGCCATTACAGAACAGTTTGGCGTTTCCCTGACATCACAAGTTCCTTTGCTTGCAGATACGCTGCTGCCTGGCGAGTCCGGTCAAATCCCAATACGATTGCAAAACGTTGGAAATCGTGATGCATCCTACAATCTTGTTACAACCTTCTCGGAAGATGGTTGGAGTGCGGTCGTTGAAAACGAAACTGGTGTCCCAGTTCCGAACCCAATCATCCTTGAGAAAGCCGAAATTGAGAACTTGTTCCTGAACGTGACGGCCGACAGTCTTGCAACGCCTGGTATCGTTTCGTTCAACCTACGTGCTACGTGCCCTTCATGTGGCACCTCCTTGTTCGGTGCAGATATTCTTGGACGAAACATCGAGGTTCCAATCCTTCGACAGGCTTCTATTTCTGCTGACGAGAACACCTTCCAAAGCGCTGCAGATGGCGTGACTGAGACGATTTACATGACACTGCTGAACCTCGGAAACGATGACGAGCAATATGCGCTCTCGCTCGGCGGCCCGCATCAATACATCCTCGGCGCAGAACTTGCTGGTGAGACCACTGCAATTCTCGATGCATGGGATGGTGAAACAACACTGATTCTCACGCTTCCGATGCCAGTCGGATTGTCGCCTGCACCATACTATGTTGATGTCATTGCAACCAACGTTGACGATCCTTCTGTTTCAGTATCGTACCGAATCAATGTCGAAATTCTCGACACTGCCGCAGTTGGAGTTTCGGATGAATCATCCGACCAATCCTTCCTCCCCGGTTCGATGGACACAACCGATCGTTCATTTGAAATCACAAACTATGGTAACAGCGAAGATCGCTTTACCATCACGCTGGACATTCCAGATGGAATGGTTGCTGAACTCATCGATCCTGTTCCAATCGGCGGTGTCGCAACAACACCAGTCATTCAATCGGGTGAAACGTGGGAAGCAACGGTCCGTTTCCGATTCCTCTCTGATGCAGAAGGTTCCCTTACCCTCGACCTAACAGCAACATCAGTCAATGACCCAACCATCTCCGACACTGGAGAAGCAACCTACCTTGTCGGTCGTCAAGGTACAATCGATTTGACCCCTCCTCCTCCAATCTCAATTGAAGAAGCAGGCCTCATTTACACAATGGAAATTGAAGTCAAGAACAAACTTAATCCGTTGGTTTACCCTTCACAAACCATATCGATGAACAAGGATGTTCCCGATGAATGGTCAGGTTACATCATTGTTCGAATCGATAACGATGATCGACAATTCTCACTTGAATCGGATACTTCCCGAATCGTGACTATCGAAATCGAGGCTAGGGAGTCGTCGCTCATCAACCTACCATCGGACACAGTCACCGTGAACTTCACGATTTACGCATCCTCTCTTACTGTGGCTGATTCTCCAACTGCAAAATTGACCGTTGTTCTTCAGAAACAAACTGCGAGCAATGGTGACGGTGATGGAGCCTCCTCAGAGGATGATGGGGAACTTGTCAAGAACATCGTCCTCTGGTCTGGATTCCTCATCGTTGTCTGTGTCCTTGGATTTATCACGTTCAAGATCCTAACCACCATCGAGAAGGAAGACGATATGGATGACTGGGATGATATGTATCAAGACTCGCTAACCGCTACCTATGGTGCAGTTGCAGCGGCTCCAACCGTGCCGATGAGTGCACCACCAAGTCCTGAACCGGTCGCTATGCCGGAATCAACACCTCCCGCACCTGTTTCCACAGGGCCACCACTCCCTCCAGGAGGGTTGCCAGATGGTTGGACAATGGAGCAATGGGAGCATTATGGTCAGCAATATCTCGACGGACAATTGTAAACTGGCCAGTCGTAGGGTTCAAGACCCACAGCAACTCGCCACAAACGAAGGTGAACAACATGTATGGAAATGGACAAGCCCCAATCTTCATTCTCAAAGAAGGAACACAACGCACCCGTGGCCGCAGTGCCCAATCAAACAACATTGCTGCTGCGAAGGCGGTTGCTGATTCCGTCCGTTCAACGCTTGGTCCAAAAGGAATGGACAAGATGCTTGTCGATTCGATGGGTGATGTTGTCATTACCAACGATGGAGCAACCATTCTGAAGGAGATGGACATCGAACATCCAGCTGCGAAGATGATCATCGAAGTTGCCAAGACCCAAGAGCAGCATTGTTATGATGGAACCACATCAGCCGTCGTCCTTTCAGGAGAATTGCTCAAGCGTTCTGAAGACCTCATTGAACAAAATGTTCATCCAACCGTTATTTGCGAAGGCTTCCGATTGGCTGCAGAAAAAGCAATTTCACTGCTGGAGAGCCATGGGATTTCAACAGAAGGAAACGATGAAGTTCTCCTTGAGGTTGCAAAAACATCCCTTACTGGAAAGTCAGCAGGTGCAGTTAAGGCCTTCATGGCTGATATTTGTGTCCGTGCCGTCAATTCCGTCGGGGTCATCGATGAGGGTGAACGCCTCGTTGATCTCAGCGACATCAAGGTCGAAAAGCGTCAAGGCGGCTCCATCAAGGACTCATCGCTCATTGATGGTATCCTCCTCGACAAGGAGCGTGTTCATGCGGGCATGCCTCGAAGCATCAATGATGCCAAAATTGCACTCGTCAACTCAGCTGTTGAAGTCAAAAAGACCGAAGTTGATGCGAAGATTCAGATTACCGACCCTAACCAACTTGCATCCTTCCTCGCAGAAGAAGAGAACTACATTCGAGGCCTGGTGGACAAGATTACTGCGAGTGGAGCAAACGTTCTCGTCTGTCAAAAGGGCATTGACGAACTTGCTCAACACTACTTGAGCAAAGCAGGTGTCTTTGCTATTCGTCGAGCCAAGAAGTCCGATATGGAGGCACTCTCGAAGGCCACCGGGGGTCGAATTGTTACCAACATGGATGACCTTTCTGCTGAAGACCTCGGTCAAGCAGCCCGTGTTGAAGAGCGAAAGATTGGTGAGAGCGATATGACCTTCATCACCGGATGCCCTGAAGCTAAGTCTGTCTCAGTCTTACTACGCGGTGGAACCGAGCACGTCGTTGACGAAATTCGCCGAGCCTTCGATGACGCAGTTGGTGTTGTTTCAGTCGCATGGGAAGACGGAGCAGTCCTTACCGGTGGCGGAAGTGTCCTTGCTGCATTGAGTCGTGATTTGCGAACCTATGCCGAGACCATCGGTGGACGTGAGCAAATGGCAATCGAAGCCTTTGCTTCAGCACTCGAAATCATTCCACGTACACTGGCTGAAAACGCAGGTCTTGATCCAGTAACGACCATCATTGCACTGCGAAAAGCACACGCTGATGGCGCCTCACACGCCGGAATCAATGTTTACGAAGGCGGTGTTGTTGACATGCAGGCTGCCAACGTTCTCGAACCACTTCGAGTCGTTGAACAAGCGATTCAATCCGCAACTGAAACGGCCATTATGATTCTGCGAATTGACGATGTTATCTCTTCAAAGGGTGTCAGCATGGCTGACGGATTCGGCGGTGAAGACGACTTCCATATGTGATTCCTCCCGGAAAAAACATAACAAAATGTGCCACGGTTACGTGGCAAGGTTGAAAGGCCGATGTTCGGTGGCAAAATTGTCCGCGAAGCGGACGCTTTGGAGGTCATGAAATGACAGTCGTTGCAAAGGTTTGGATTGACGAAGATTGCATCACCTGCGATGCATGTCAAGACATTGCCCCGGAAGTCTTCGAAGTAACCGATGAAACATCGCAAATTTTGGCTGCGGTTCGTTTGGACGGTGGCTTTGATCGCAATGAAGGCAAAAGCCCTCTGTCTGGCGATTTTGGTACACAATACGCTGACATCATCCTCGAGGCTGCGGAGGCCTGTCCGGTTGAAGTCATCAAGTTCGAACTTGTCGCTGACGGTGCTGAAACTGAAGCCGCTGCTGAAGCACCTGCTGCTGAGGCGGCTGTTGAAGCAGCACCTGCAGCCGTCGCTGTCGGTGGCTCTGCATCCGAAGAACTCACTGCACTGATGAGTGGTGATCGCTCATTGACCATCCTGTTCGGCTCACAAACCGGGAACGCAGCAGGTCTTGCGGAAAAGACTGCAAAGATGGCATCGAACTATGGTTTAGATGCAAGCGTGGTTGATATGGATGGATACGACAAATCGAACCTTGCCAACATCAAACGTCTTCTCGTCATCACCTCAACATGGGGTGAGGGAGAAATGCCGGATAATGCCGAAGTTCTCTGGCAATCCGTCCAATCTGGTGCACCAGCACTTGCAACCATGCACTACTCCGTTTGTGCTATCGGGGACACGTCCTATGACGAATTCTGCAAAGCTGGGCTTGACTGGGATGGTAAACTTTCCAGCCTAGGTGCAACCAGTGTCCAAGAAATCAAATTGTGCGATGTTGACTTTGAACCACCATGGGTTGAGTGGGTACAAGAAGCACTCCCTCGCATCGCTTGCGTCGATGATTCAGGAACCCTTCAACTCGAACTCGTCGAGGAAATGAAAGCCTATGGAACATCGGACGATGACGATGTCATCGAAGGTGACTTTGCTCCTGGAACGATCGATGCAACTGAAATCCAAGTCGAGTTGGAATTGTTCCGTTACTGCCCTGCCCAAGGTGAGCGTGGATGGGATGTTGTTGCAACAGTCGTACCATCGTCCGCATCGCTCGAAGATTTATTCACCACATTCCAGCGAGATGTTGACGGAAGCTTCGCTTTCCGACGTGGCGTCGTTGGTGGAACAGCCACGACAGGTGTTCGTGCGAATGGACGAGTTGTTCTCTCCGACGTCGCTCGAGTTGGCGATCTCGTATCCAATGGACGCTTGAAGATTGAACCGCTTCCTGGATACCCTGTTATTCGTGATTTGATTGTCGATACTCGCAAGTTCGAAGAAAACCGAAGTAAAGCAAAGCCATGGATGCAAGCCGATCCTCGTGAAGGTGAGCGCCTGCTCAGTGGACAAGCAGTCGGAGTTCTTGCATCTGAGACGGCTCTCGCTCTGCATCAAATGAACGCAGTCTCAAGCCACATGCTCGCACATGGTATGTCCGATACGGTGGACTTTGACGCCGACTATGAGGGTCCAGGAATTCACCTCCAGCGATGGGTTCGCATCAACGACCCTCGTACCTCTGAGAAGCACCGAGCCCAGTTGATGGCTTCGCTTCAAGGAAAAGGCGGTATCTGGGGTGAAGCAGATTCTGCTTCCATTGCTCGACACGGTGTCACGGGTGCTTTGCTCTCAAACACACTCAATGATGCACGCAGCCGATTGCTCACGGAGTACAAGAACGCAGGTCGCCATGGCCGCCTTGTCAAGTGGTATGGTCGCTCAGTGAAGTGGTCTGGAAAACTCAACGAGACCACACTCTACCGACAAGTTCTCGGCCCATTGGGACTCGTCTCGAACGTGTTTTCGGGTGTCTCTGCTCGAATGATGCTTGGCTTTACACGAACAGGAGGCCCTCCAATTCGCAGTTTGCAAGCGCTTCTTCTTCCACCAGCAGGTGTCGGTAAGATTCCAAACATGTTCAACGGAAAGGTGGAAGGCCATCACGAAGTGGTTAGCCTGTTCAACGAACTTGATCAGCGATTCTGAGGTGTTTTGATGAAGGTAGCCTACTATCCCGGAAACGTTGCCAGAGGCGCTATGATGGAGGTTGAAGATTGCATTCAACCGCTCTGCAAAACACTGGGCATCGATTTGATCGAACTTCCAAAGGCGACATCCGATGGCGGTAACATCATTCGACAAGCATCCCCTCGTCTTCAACACGCTCTTGCAGCAAGGAATCTTGCTCTCGCAGAAGAAAAAGGTCTTGACATCATGACCTCATGTGCAACATCACACAGTATTCACTGCGATACGGCAGCAACCATGGAAGCCAACCCTGTCATGGCTTCACAATTGAACAATCTCATTGCTCGCACATCAAAGATTGAATATGCTGGGGAATCCAAATCACGACACCTCCTTCACCTCCTTGTTGAAGAGATCGGCCTTGACAAGGTCAAAGCTGCTGTTTTGAATCCACTCAACATGAAGGTTGCAGCCTACTACGGTCCATACATGCAACGTGAAGGGTTCTGCGGTGAAGATGACCCATTCAATCCACATTACCTCGAAGATCTCATCACGGCTCTTGGCGGCACGCCTGTTGCCTATGATGCTCGATGCCAAAGCGTTGGCTCTCCTAGTCTTCTCACCAACGAGAAAACTGCACTTCGCATGACTGCCTCGGTTCTTTCCGAAGCAAAGGAAAATGGAGCACAACTTGTTGTGAGTGCTTGCACCATTTCGCATGCAAACCTTGACTCGTATCAGGTCAAGGCAGGAAAGGTTACTGGAAAAGACACATCCGTTCCCGTCATTCATTTAGCAGAATTGGTTGCTTTTGCATTGGGTCACTTCCCTGACCGTCTCGCACAATTGCGAACACGAGCCATGATCATTGGCGGTTGATGTCTCGACCGTCAAGAACCGGTTTCCAGGGGTCGTTCGTATTCTCCTCAAAATCGAAGAGACTCTTTTGCGAACGAGCACGAGTATGCAATGTTGGTGGATTGTTCGATGTTGAAGGCGATGAATCCTTTCCATTCACTTCCTGTTCTTGCTCATCACTTGATTCTATAGATTTCAAACGTATCTTTTCCTGCTCCAAAAATTCGAGTGCGGGTTGACGACGATCCCCTTCCACAATCACAAAATCGAGCAATTTGCCCTCTTTTCGAATCTTGTAGGAACCCAATGGAGTTTCCAACCGCATCCGAGCCAGAACGTTGTGCATTCGCTGTTCTCGATTTCTCGAAGCGTGCAAAACATGCACGTCACGCGTGTTGTTTGCAACGAGCACATGAACAGAACCACTGCTCTCACGTGCAGTACGTCCCCGTCGCTGAATCGAACGAATCGCACTCGGGACAGGCTCGTAAAACAAGACCATTGAAGCGCTTGGAACATCCAATCCTTCTTCCCCAACCGATGTAGCTACGAGAACATTGATGTCACCGTTTCGGAATCGTTCCAGTTGCTCAAGTTGCTGCTTTTGTGACATACCTTCTCGTTTTCCACGTTTGCTTTGACCGATGAATCGATCCACGACAGCGTTCTCGATTCGATTCAAATCCTCGACCAAATGGTTAACGGTATCCCTGTACTCACTGAAGATGAGAATTCGCTCATCAGGGTGCTTTTCCAAATGTTCCTGAACCAGTTGAGAAACATAAGCAGGTTTAGGATGGCATTCATCCATGGTCTGAACCGCTTGTCGGAAGTTGTGAATGACTTGCTTCTTGAGAAATCGACTGGTTGAACGCTCACCGTCTCGGAGTTGTTCATCGGCTCGCTCGAGGTAAGAGCGGGCGGATCGAAGACCCTGCGTCTTCAACAAGTCGAGCAACATATGCATTCGTCGAACATCCGAAATCCGCCGTGCAGCATCATAGCCCCTAGGATCTCTACGAGAAATCGCAATGCTTGCACGCTGTGCTGCTTCCTCAATCAAACCTGCAGTAAGGTGTTCTGTTGGAGCAAGAAATCCCTGTCGCTTCAAGGCATCCGTTTCTTCGAATTGATGTGCTTCAAGTGGCTCCAGCAAGGCAAGAGTTTTCGAATCAAGCATGACTCGTATCGTTGCAATGTTCATGTCCACTGCATAGGGTTTCAACAAGTCATCTTCTCGTTTTGCGACGAAGAGACGATTAACGTTCAATCGATTCCACAATTGTCGAATAGCATTTTGCGAAGAACCTGGGCTTGCTGTGGCAGCGACCAACCAAGGCTCGGGTGACTGAGCTTGGTATCGGTCGGCAACTTGAGCAGTTGCGTGATTTCCCTTTGCATGATGTGCTTCATCGATAATCAACAAACCAACATGGTCCAAACGAATGAGACCCGTATCAACGTCGTTCCGGATAACTTGTGGCGTCGCTATGATGATCGTTGCTTCTTGCCAAATGTCTCCACGTTTTGCAGGTCGATCGCTCCCAGTGTAGGTTCGCACTTTTTCCGAGTCGATGACGATCCGCTCGAGAATCATTCGGCGTTGTTGCTCAACCAAACCCACGGTTGGTGCAGTGATGACAATTTTCTCAATACCAGACTCGAGTGCATCGGCAATGCAGTTCCACTGTACAGCGGTTTTCCCGAATCCAGTCGGCATGACCAACAAGGTCGAGCAACGTATGCATGCTTGCGTTGCTGCGATTTGATAGCCTCTTGCCTCGATACCATCTCGCAAAAATGGATGGCTCAAGACAGGCATGATTCAAGGAAAAAGTCGAGGGTTCAAAAGGATGATGTGCAAGGGCTGAAACGAGCCGACGTCGTTGGATTTCAGGCACTTCAAACACCGAACTACTCATATAGGGGTGGAAAGTCGGAAGGTTGCTCTAAGGGTGAGCAGCCAGACACGTTGGGCAATCCAAATGGAACCCGCTGGCACCGTTTCCCGCTCGTGGAAATGGCGCTCTGTGTCACGGCTACTCCCGGCCTGATGAGCCCTCGCACGCTCTACGGAGCCTCTGTGTTGTAGAATAATGGAGGAGCCCAAAATGGCAAAAAGACACCACCCACGTCGAGGTAGCATGGCGTTCAGCCCGCGCAAGCGGGCCAACCGACCGTTTGGTCACGTCAAGTCATGGCCGACCAGTGACGCAAGCGAAGTACGAATGCAAGGATTTGCAGGATGGAAAGCAGGAATGACGCACGTTCTTGCTCGAGATCTTAATCCACGATCAACCAGCGCCGGCCAGGAAATTCGAATTCCTGTGACCGTTGTCGAGGTACCGAAGATGCGTATTCTCGGCGTCCGTGGATACCGAATGACACCTTACGGCAAGCAAGCTGCTGGTGAAGTTTGGGTTGACGCTGAAACACTTACCGAATCATTCCCGGAAATCTTTGACCGTGTGTCAAACCGCAAGAATCACGATGCAGATAAGCACTTTGAGAACCTCGGAAAGCAAGATCTTTGCGAAGTTCGCCTCATCGTCGCTACACAACCTTCCAACGTTACAGGTTCTCCTTCGAAGGTTCCTGAAGTCATGGAAGTTGGACTCGATGGCGGTGCAGCAAGCGACCAACTCGCATTCGCTCAAGAGCGACTTGGTGACGAAGTTTCCTTCACCGATGCGTTCGAAGAAGGTGCAATGACCGATATCGTCGCTGTAACCAAGGGATACGGATGGCAAGGTGTTATCCGACGATTTGGTGGAAAACTCCAATCGCACAAGAACTCCAAGAAGCGCCGACAACACGGTAACATGGGTGACTTCGGTACAGGATACGTCCGAAAGACCATTCGTCAAGGAGGTCAAACAGGATACCACCAGCGAACCGAGTTCAACAAGCGTGTTCTACGTGTTGCAAACCCAGAAGAGCACTCGATCACACCTGCAGGTGGGTTCCTTCACTACGGTGAAGTCAACTCCGATTACATTCTCATCAAGGGTAGCGTCCCAGGACCTGCCAAGCGATTGATTCGATTCCGTGATGCAATTCGTTCCAACGAGGAACCGCAACCATACGAAATCACCTACGTTAGTACACGTAGCAAGCAGGGGGCCTGAACATGAAGGTAGCCGTCAAGAACATCAGCAACAACATCACACAAGATGAGATGGATGCAGGTCGTCTTCAGAGCGTCTTTGACATCACTGTCGAAGATGGATCCAAGGTCACCCTTCCTGAATCGTTCACACAATCCGTCCGTGTCGATCTCGTACGAGATGCAGTTGCATCCAGTCGAGCCAATCGCCGACAAGCCTACGGTTCCCGCCGACACGTCGGTAAGCGCCGACCAATGGCAGGTATGAAGCACTCCGTTGAATGGTGGGGGAAGGGACGTGGTGTCTCTCGTATCATGCGACGAACTGGACAACGCCGTGCTGCACAAAACCCGCACACACTCGGTGGTCGCCGTGCTCACGGACCGAAGGTCGAGAAGGACTGGTCTCGTAAGTTCAACGCCAAGCAACGCCGCATGGCTCGTGATGCTGCACTCTCCGCAACCGTAGATATGGAATTGGTTACCGCTCGAGGTCACCAACTCGACGAATCGGTCGAGCACCTACCAATCGTTCTCGGTAATTACACCGAGACCATTGACGGTAAGACTGAGGAGTACAACATCGAGACCTTCAACCATGGCTCTGCTACTCGCAAGATACTCGCTATCTTCAACGAGCTTGGACTCGGACACGATCTCTACCGTGCTCGCTCCAACCGAAAGATTCGTGCTGGTAAGGCAACCATGCGTGGCCGTGTCCACAAGACGCCAAAGTCCGTTCTTTTGGTCGTCAAGGAGAAGGCCGGTCTTGCACAAGCCGCTCGAAACCTTCCAGGTGTCGATGTCGTTGCTGCAAAGGATCTCAGCGCCGAAGATCTCGCCCCTGGTGGCGATATCGGTCGCTTGACCGTCTTTACCAAGGACGCTGTGGAGGCTCTCAACTGAGGTGATATCATGAATGCATACGACGTTATCATCATGCCATGGTTGACTGAAAAGACCATGGAAGCACGTACCACACAGAACCGTCTTGAGTTCATTGTTCGACGAGCTGCTACCAAGAAACAAATCGCTCGAGCAGTTGAAACTATTTTCGAAGTTGAGGTCGACTCCGTCAACGTTCGCAACACCAAGCATGGAAAGCATGCAAGCGTACGTTTGGCAGAGGGCTACGACGCTGAAGACGCTGCAATGCGTCTAGGAGCTCTATGAGGTGAGGAATTATGGGTAAGAGAATTCGTGCACAGCGCAAAGGATCATCACCACGGTATCGTGTGTCAAGTCACCGATTCCCTGGTGCAAACAAAATGCCACGAGAGATGGATGTGGTTGGTGAGGTTACCGAATTGGTTCACTCTCCTGTCCACACGGCACCATTGGCACGTGTAAAGTTGCCAGACGGTGACACAACGCTTGTTGTTGCAACAGAAGGAGTTGCTATCGGTAGCACGATTGCTATTGGTGACAATGTCTCTCTGCGACCTGGAAACATCACTTCACTTTCGGAAATTCCTGAAGGAACAGCCATCAACAACGTCGAACTTCGACCTGGCGATGGCGGCAAAGTTGCTCGTTCTGCTGGAAATTCATGTATTGTTGAAGCCAAACTTGGTGACAAGGTTCGTATTCGAATGCCATCTGGTTCCCTCAAGGAACTCTCAGGTAACTGTCGAGCCACCATCGGTGTGCTCGCTGGTCACGGCCGTGACGAAATGCCTCTGCGAACTGCAGGTGCTGCTCACTACAAGGCCAAGGCTCGTGGTAAACTCTTCCCGCATGTCAGCGGTGTTGCCATGAACCCTGTGGATCACCCACACGGTGGTGGAAACCACCAGGCTGTCCACGGACCAAACTCTGTTGCCCGAAGCACCCCTCCAGGTGCCAAGGTTGGTTTGATTGCCCCACGCCGCACGGGACGAGGTCGCGGCAAGCGAGTATGAGGTGTTGATGTATGGGACGTAAGAAGAAGAAGTCATTCATGACCCCAAAGGCCAGCCGACGAAAGGCACGTAAGCGACTTTCAACCACAACGGCTCGCCAGAAGAAGGAATTCACATACCGTGGATACGACATTGAAACGCTGAACAACATGCCAATGTTCCCTGAAGAAGGAGCGGATGAGTATCTTGTTCGCCTTCTCCCTGCTCGTGTCCGACGCTCCATCGTTCGTGGACTTTCAGAACAAAACGAGAAGTTCCGTGACCGTGTACAGCGAAGCAAGACAAACACGATCCGCACGCATCGACGAGACATGCCTATTCTCCCAGAATTCGTTGGTAAGACCATCGCAGTTCACAACGGCCAGAACTTTGTTGAGGTCGATGTTAAACCTGAGATGATTGGTCACTACCTTGGTGAATTCGCAATCACACGTCGTGGAGTTGCCCACAGTGGGCCGGGTGTTGGTGCTACCCGTTCATCGAAGCACGTACCATTGAAGTGAGGTGAAGATGATGAGCAACAAGCGAAACATGGACCGTCGAACAAAGCGTCGACAACTCCCTCAACGTGGTTACACCCAACTTCTCCAAGGAAGCCGACTCGCAACCGCTCGCGCTGTCAATGTCGACATGCACGTCAAGCACTGTTTCGAAGTCGCTCGTGCCATCAAAGGCATGACCGCTGGTGCAGCGATCAACTTCCTTAACGAAGTTCTCCTCATCGATTCCGATCGTGCAGACATCCGTCGAAAGGCCACTGCGGTGCCCTACCGGTTGGGTAGCGGAAACAAGCGCCGAAAGCGATCAGGTCCTTCGATGGTTGGACACCGTAAGGGGAAGGTCGGCCCTGGTCGATACCCGGTTAAGGCAAGCCGTGCCTTCATCAAGCTCATTCAGAGTGCTATGGAGAACGCTCGTCACCAATACGACGATGTCGAACCAGAAGATATGGAAATCACACACGTTGCAGCCCACCGTGGACAAATCCGACGAGGATGGATCCCACGTGCCCGTGGCCGAGCAACACCAAGCAACCACTACCAGGTGAACCTCGAGATTTTCCTTGAGGACTTCACCGCAACCGACGATGAGTTGGAGGATGACTTCTGAGGTGAACAATCATGGCAGGTAAGAAGAGTACAATCAAAGCAATTGTCGACCGAAACGTCGAGCGTCATCTCGTCAAGGAATTTTTGATGCAGAACACCAAGCGCTCCGGTTTTGGTGGATTGGACATCAAGCGTACACCAAACGGTACCGAAGTCACCGTTCACGCTGTCAAGCCAGGTCTCGTCATTGGACGAAAAGGGAAGATCATCAAGGAACTTGAAGGTCGACTCAAGAGCGAGTTCGACTTGTTCGACCCTCAACTTAAGGTTGAAGAAATCAAGCAGAAGGATTCTATCCTCAACGCTCAGGTTATGGCAGAGTGGATTGCATCTTCGCTTGAACGTGGATGGTACTACCGCCGTGCTGGAAACAGTGCTGCAGAGAACATCATGTCTGAAGGCGCACGTGGTGTCATCGTCACCGTCGCTGGAAAACTCACAGGTTCTCGAAACCGCACTCAGAAGTTCATCATGGGGCACGTCAAGTACTGTGGTGAAACTGCACTCCAGCACATGGACAAGGGATATGCTGTTGCCGTCCGCAAACTCGGAACCATCGGTGTTACTGTCGAAATCATGCGCAAGGACGTTCGCCTTCCACACGAAATCTCCATCTTCTCCGATGAGGAATTGCAGATTCGAGAAGCCCAGGGCGGAGAAGGCGAAGAAGCTCCTACTGAGGAGGTGGAAGAGTGAGTCACGTCCGAAACCGAGACATCTCTGCCATGAGCCGTGAAGCGCTCGAGGCACGATTGATCGAGTTGCAAGACGAACTTCTCCAATTGCAAGCTGAGAAAGCTCTTGGTGGCACCCCATCCAACATGGGCGCCTACAAGGCAACTCGGCGAAGCATTGCACGAATCAAGACCCATCTTGGGAACAACTGAATGAACACGAGGTGATGAACGACTATGGCGGCAATTTGTGGTGTATGTGGTCTACCAGACGAACTATGCATCTGCCAAGAAATTGCAAAGGAACAACAACGAGCAATCTTGTCCACCGATAGAAGGAGATACGGAAAAATCGTAACCAAAGTGGAAGGGATTGACGACGTCGCAATCGACATCAACGAATTAGCAAAACTACTCAAAAACAAATGCGCTGCCGGGGGAACTGTCAAAGGTCGAATCATTGAACTTCAAGGCGATCACAAGAAGAAAGCAGCAAATGTACTACGAAACAATGGATTCAATGTGGAGGTGAGATAAATGACGGACATGAACACAACCTGGATTGGTCAACTGTTGACCGTTGTTGAATCCACAGATCCAACGCTCACCGGACGTTCAGGAAACGTCATCGATGAGACACAAAAGACGGTGACCATCGTCGAGAACGGCCACGAGCGCGTTCTTGGCAAGGCATCGATTCAATTTACACTCAACGACGGAACTACCGTCCTTTCTGGGTCGACCCTGCGGCAACGACCTGAAGACCGAATGAGCCGCAACTACAAGGAGGCATGAACATGCGAAAAATTGGAATTGACGTAAAAACACCTACTGGTGAATGGGATGGCGATCAAAACTGTCCGTTCTATGGAAGCCTACGCCTACGTGGACAAATGTTTGAAGGTGTTGTATCCGGTGTTGGTATGCAGAAGACGATTACCATCGAGCGAAACAACGTTCGATACATGAAGAAATACGAGCGATTTGAGAAGCGAACAAGTGCTCTCAGCGCACATCTTCCAAGTTGCATCGGTGAAGTCGAAATTGGCGATACCGTCCGTGTCATGGAATGCCGCCCTCTCTCCAAGACGGTTTCATTCTGTGTTATCGAAAAGACTGGAGGTGAAGCCTGATGCGTGGAATTGCAGGTCGACAAACACGTGGTCTACCGACCATGGCACGATTGCACGTTGCTGACAACACAGGTGCAAAGATCGTTCAAATCGTTAACGTCATCAAACTTGGTGGAACCATGCGTCGATACCCTGCTGGTGGCGTAGGTGACATGACCAAGGTTTCCGTCAAGAAAGGTACACCAGATACCCGCCGCCAAATGTTCAACGCTGTCATCATCCGACAGCGCCGTCCGTTCCGTCGTGCGGATGGTACGTGGGTTCAATTCGAAGACAACGCTTGCGTCATTACCAATCTCAAAGGTGAAGTCCAAGGGTCAGACATCAAAGGGCCAGTTTCCCGTGAGGCTGCAGAACGCTGGCCTCGTATCGCTGCGACAGCGAAGCAAATTGTATGAGGTGAAGAAGAATGGTCAAGTCAAGTAAACCAGGAAAGCAGCGTAAGGCGCAATACAACGCGTCCATGCACACCAAGCGCAAGCGAGTTTCAGCACGATTGCAACTCGACAAGCCTGATGAGCGATTTGCAGGTGTTCGATCCGTTACCGTCCGTGCAGGTGATACCGTTCGGGTCATCCGTGGAGATTTCTCTCACGGTGGTAAGCGACACGGTGGTAAGCGCAAGGCAGAGCCACTCACTGGTCCAGTCATCGGAATCGATGCGGACAAAGGTCGAATCCTCATCGAAGGTGCAAAACAATCCAAGTCCGATAACAGAGAAGAGGCAGTTCCGGTCCATGCCTCCAACGTCGTCGTCATCAAACTTGACGAGACAGACAAGTTGCGAATGCAAAAGTTGACCGAGGATAGGAGTTGAAAAATATGGGTAGCAGCAGTCACTTGAAGCGATTGGCCATGCCACGAAGCTGGCCTCTTCCACGAAAGACCACCGTTTGGGTCACTCGCCCAAGCCCTGGTGGCCACAGTCTAGAGCGTTGCATGCCAGTCAACTTGATCGTTCGTGATGTCCTTGGACGTGCACAGAGCGCTCGTGAAGTTCGATTTATCGTTCACAATGAACTCATCAAGGTCGATGGACGTGTCTGTAAGGACACCCGTCGTGGCGTTGGTCTCATGGACGTACTCTCGCTCGGAGACGAGCATTTCCGATGCATGCTCGATGCTAATGGCCGCCTACGCTATGTCAAAATCTCTGCAGAAGAAGCCGCTTGGAAGCTTGTTCGAATCGAAGGTAAGACAACGATTAAGGGAGGAAAAACCCAACTTAACTTCCACGACGGTCGAAACATGATTGTCGACGACGCTAAGGAGTTCAGCACCGGAGATTCACTCAAAATCTCGTTACCAGATCAAGCCGTCCTCGAGCACATTGCATTCGTCGAAGACGTTCGATGCTATCTTATCGGTGGTACACACGTTGGTGAGATGGCATTCATGAAGGAGCGCATCGTTAAGCGCTCGAGCATGCCAAACGAAGTTGCATTCGAAGAGTTCGGTACAACCGAAATCAATGTCTTCGCTGTTGGCGATGCAAGTATTCCTGCTATGGAGGTGAAGGCTTGAGCGAGACAGTCAATCCAATGAGTGTACCTCGAATCACGAAGGTTTGCGTCAACATCGGTGTTGGCGAAGGTGGAGACCGATTGGTCAACGCTGAGAACGTTCTCGAAATGGTCACTGGTGTTCGCCCACAGCGAACTCTTGGTAAGATTCAAAACCGTGACCTCAAAGTACGTGAAGGAGCACCAATCGGCTGCCGCTCAACCATGCGTAACCAAGAATCCATCAAGGAATTCTTGACCAACGCCTTCTGGGTACGTGACAACACCATCCCAAGTTGGAACTTTGACGCACAAGGAAACCTCTCCTTTGGAATTCGTGACTACACGGATTTCCCTGAGCAAAAGTACGATCCAGACATCGGTATCTACGGTATGGACATCAACGTCGTTCTTGAACGACCAGGCCACCGTATCAGCCGACGCCGAAAGGCGAAGAGCAAGGTAGGCAAGAGCCACGGCGTGTCTCGAGACGAGTCGATGGAATGGTTCAAGTCGAACTTTGGAATTAAGATCATGGAGGAATGAAGATGGCACGAGATCATGGAGAATACATGGGACGAACGATTGGATGCCGCCGATGTGGGCGACGTCGAGGAATGATTCGACGACATGGGCTACGCCTGTGCCGTCAGTGCTTCCGCGATGTTGGAAACGAAATCGGTTTCAAAAAGATGAACTGAGGTGATTATGAATGCAATTTGATCCATTAAACGACGCACTCGTCAAGATTTACAACGCAGAACAAGCTGGAAAATTCGATGTCGAATTGACTCCTGCTTCCAAACTACTTGGAAACGTTCTCAACATTATGCAGTCTTCAGGCTACATTGGAGAGTACTCCCGTGTTGAAAACGGCCGAGGTGACGCCTTTGTCGTCCAACTTCGCGGAACCATCAACCGATGCGGTACCGTCAAGCCACGACACAGTGTTCGCCGACAAGAATTCGAAAAGTGGGAGACACGTTATCTCCCTGCTCAGGACTTTGGTCTTCTCATTCTGACGACCAATTCCGGCGTCATGAACCACTACGATGCGAAGGACGCCCGCATTGGTGGCAAGTTACTTGCCTACGTATATTGAGGTGAAAAGCATGGTAAAAATCGACAGAATCGAACACAACGTAACCATCCCTGAAGGCGTTACTGCCACACTCAGCGAAGATGGCGTCGTCACCATCGCAGGACCAAACGGGTCACTCTCACGAACCTTCGTATCGTCTCGAGTCGAGATCCTCCAAGATGGCGGCGGTCTCATCGTACGATCTGACTTGCCACGACGCAAGGACAAGGCTATGGCAGGTACCTGGAATGCGCACTTGAACAACATGGTCAAGGGCGTAACGGATGGCTTCACGTACCACTTGAAGGCCTTCTACTCTCACTTCCCAATGACACTGGCTGTCCAAGGACAGAACTTTGTTGTCAACAACTACTTCGGTGAAAAAGTTCCACGTTCCGCAGACATCTTGCCTGGAGTTGATGTGAAAGTCACGAACAAGGTTGAGATTACAGTCTCAGGAATCGACAAGGAACTTGTTGGCCAAACAGCAGCAAACATTGAGCGCTGCACCACGGTCAAGAAGCGAGATCGACGTGTTTTCCAAGACGGAATTTACCGTCTCAGTAAGGAGTGATGAACGATGGCAGACGATTATGAGAATATGACTGTAGCTGAACTCAAGGAATTGCTCAAAGAGCAAGGCCTTCCTGTCTCAGGAAAGAAGGCAGATCTGATCGAGCGCCTCGCAGGTGCTGCTGAACAAGACGACGCCCCTGTTGAAGAAGTCGAAGCATCCTCTGATGATGCTGAAGAAGAAGATGATTTCTTCGAAGATGATGATGATTGGGATGATGACGAGGATGAAGTCCATGTCGCCAAGCAAAAGCCTGTTCTTGATGAAGCAACACAAGAAGCGCTAGCGCTCCGTGCTGCTCAGAAGAAAAAGACACCATCCTTCCGTCGAACCGAATGGTTCCGATACAAGCGATTGTCTCGTTCCGGATGGCGTGCTCCACACGGTATGGACAACAAGCAACGTCGCAACTTCAAGTACCGAGGTTCCCTCGTTCGAGTTGGACACGGTAAGGTTGCTTCCGCACGTGGTCTCCACCCATCTGGCTTCCGAGAAGTCATGGTTCACAACCTCAACGACTTGGAATCCATTGATCCAGAAACCCAAGCTGCTCGAATCGGTCGAACCGTTGGTGGCCGAAAGCGAGAGAACATCCACGCTCGTGCTGATGAATTGGGGATTCGTATCTTGAACCGAAGGAGGAATGTCTGATGCAACTTACAAACCAAAAGCGTCTTGCTGCAAAGATTCTCAAGTGCGGTGAAAACCGTGTCTGGATCAACCCAGACTACATCGATGAGGTTGCATCGTCCGTCCAAGCAGACGACATCCGTGAATTCATCGAAGAAGGACTCATCCGTGCCAAGGCTGTCAAGGGAACCTCTCGTGTTCGAGCACGTTCTCGCCAAGAACAGCGACGTAAGGGTCGACAGAAGGGTCAAGGAAAGCGAATGGGTACGGCAAACGCTCGTAACCCTCGCAAGAACCGTTGGATGCGAACCATTCGCTCTCAGCGACGTGCGCTGAAAGATTTGCGAGAGGCCGATGAGATTACGCCTTCGCAGTACCGACGTTACTACCTCAAAGCAAAGGGTGGTTCCTATCGATCCATTGCCCACATGCGTTCTCAAATGACCATGGAAGGCGTATCTCTCAAGGAAGGTGACAACTGATGCAAGGAAACCGACGACGATCTGTTCTACGACGACGTAAGGCTGGACTTACAGACTATCGCCGACGTCTACGACTTCTACGAAGCCAACAACCGCGTGCAGTTGTTCGTGTCTCAAACACACGCACCTCCTGCCAGTTGGTTACTTGGGCTGCTGAAGGTGACAAAGTCGCTCTCAACGTTACAGGAAATGATTTGGTCAAGAAATTCTCATGGCCAGACAACATGTCCAAGAAATCCGTTCCAGCATCCTATCTCGTAGGATACGCACTCGGAAAGGCAGCCCTTGCTGCTGGACATGAAGATGCAGTTCTCGATATCGGACTTGCTGCAAGCACACCCGGTAGTCGTGTCTTTGCTGCACTCCGTGGTATGGTCGAGGCTGGACTGAACGTTCCTCACAGCGAAGAAATTCTTCCTGATGACGACCGAATCAACGGCGCACACATCGACGATAAGATTGCAGGTGCGGTTGAAACAACGAAAACATCCATCGAGGGGGCTTATTGATGACAGAAGAAGAAACAATTGACATGAACCAAGCTCCGGGTATGATTCTTGCCTATGCCCCACAAGAAACTGAAGAAACTGGTGGCCGCAGAGGGCGTCGCAGCGCACAATCGATTGCCATCAGCAATCTTCGAAACTGGTCGCCACGAACTCGACTCGGCAACATGGTCTATGCAGGCCTTATCACCACTTACGAGGACGCTCTCGCAAGTGGACTACCAATCCGTGAAGTCGAAATCATTGATGCACTTCTTCCTGAGTTGGAGGACGAGATCATCAACGTCAACATGGTTCAGCGAATGACCGACAGTGGTCGACGTGTTCGATTCAATGTCATGGCTTGTGTCGGTAACCGCAACGGCTACGTCGGACTTGCAATGGCAAAGGCGAAAGAAGTATCCAATGCCATCCAGAAGGCCATCGTCGCTGCAAAGTTGAATCTGATCAGCGTACAGCGTGGAAATGGTTCTTGGGAATCATCCGCAGGACCAGGTACCTCCGTTCCAATCAAGGTTAACGGCCGCTCAGCTTCGACTCGTGTCACATTGATGCCTGCAGCAAAGGGTAAGGGACTGGTTATCGGTGAAACCGGAAAGAAGGTTCTCGAACTTGCTGGTGTAACCGACGTTCTTTCTCGAACCAAGGGACAAACCCGAACAACCATCAATTACGCTGCTGCTACGTTTAATGCACTCAAAACATTAAACACAACTCGCATTAGCAACGAACAGCGAGAACGCTTGTTCATCAATACTGGGAGGGTTTTGAAGTGAGTTTCATCGTTGTCAGAGCACGAAGCAATGTTGGTGTTGAGCGATCCATTCGTGAAACAATGGATTACCTCAACTTGACCAAGGTCAACCACGCAGTCATCATTCCTGAGAACGACCAGTACATCGGAATGCTTCGTAAGGCCAAAGACTACATCACGTGGGGCAATGCAGACCTTGCGACCGTTGAAACCATGCTCTCTGAGCGTGGACGGATGCCTGGGGATGCTCCATTGACCGATGCAATCGTTGCAGAAGCAACCGATTACAAGACCATTCGCGATTTTGCTAAGGCCATTGTCAACAATGAAGCAACCGTCAAGGATGTTCCAGGTTTGAAGCGTGTCTTCCGTTTGCACCCTCCTCGAGGCGCAAAGGGTTGGGGCGGTATCAAGCGATCCTATGTCGTTGGTGGCGCTCTCGGTTCCCGAGGCGATGACATCAAGGCACTCGTTGAGAGAATGATTTGAGGTGATATGATGGGTACAAAAGCAAACAAGCACCGTGGACGAAATCGATACCATGGTCGTGGAAAGAAAGCCGGTCGCGGCGCTGGAAAGCGTGGTGGCCGAGGAAATGCAGGTATGAACAAGCATCGTGTCATGACACGAATCAAGTACATGCCAGGTCACTGGGGTATGCACGGCTTCAACCGTCACCCTTCGCTACGCAACGTACACGTGACCTGCAACGTCAGCCAACTCGAAGGCATGGCAGAAGGAAAGGACAGCATCAATCTCGGAGAACTTGGCATTGACAAGCTTCTCGGATCTGGCCGAATCAACGCTGCTATGACCGTCACAGTCGCAAACGCAAGCGCATCAGCCATCGAAAAGGTCGAAGCCGCTGGCGGAACCGTCAATCTCGAAGATGGTGACGACTGGGACGAATGGGAAGAAGAGTGAACAAGGAGGTCTCTGAATGAAACACAAGCCAGTACCAATCGGTGTTGTTCTCACTGGTGTAATTTACTTCGGTCTTCTGTTCTACTGGCAGTGGGATGAACTTCAAGGTGAAGGAGCAGCCCGTGACGCAGCCATTTTCGGTATCGTTCTCGCCGTCGCTCACGTAGCGTATGTTATGGCATGTTTCCAACGTGACCTGCCCGCCTCGATGAAGCAACTTCCAATCATTGGTCGCTATGCTAAACTCTACGGTTGGTTGATCTTTGTTTTCATCGCTGTGTGGTATTGTCGCCCAGAGAAATGGGGTGGGTACGATGAAGCAGTCGGATTCCTCCTTGTGGGTGTTCTGCTGCTTGGTTTCGGTGCTGCCGCCATTCTCACATGTTTCATGTGGGGTGGAGATCAAAGCAGCCGTCTGTATGCACTCAGCCGATTCGTTGACGTCTACCCTGCCATCACCAAGCCTGACCGTCACGTTCGATTCGGTGAGAAGATGTGGACAACAACCTTCGTTCTCATCATCTACTTCGCTATGACCAACGTCATGCTCTACGGACTCAGCGGTCAAGCAATGGACTTGTTCAGTGGATTCCGTTCCATCATGGCTGGTGCATCTGGTACCATCATGCACTTGGGAATTGGTCCTATCGTTACAGGTTCCATCATCATGCAACTGTTCGCAGGTGCCAAAATCATCCGTCTTGACTTGACCAACAGTGAAGATAAGGCCATGTATCAAGGTGTACAGAAACTCCTCGTTTTGATCATGATTCCAATTGAGTCGATTCCACAAACGTACGGTTTCCTCGACCCTTCCGAGTTCCTCATCGATGAGTACGGAATTGGTTGGGCAAACTTCGTAATTGTCGCTCAATTGTTTGCAGGTTCCTACCTCGTCTTCTTGCTTGACGAATTGGTGAGCAAGTGGGGTATTGGATCCGGTATGTCCCTTTTCATCGCTGCAGGTGTTGCACAATCGACATTCGTCGGTACGCTCTCTCCACTACCAACTACAGCAGGTATGGCCTACTCCGTCCAAAACCCGCCAGCAGGTACGCTTCCGATGATTTTCTACATGTTCAGAACGGCGACGAATGGAGAAATGATTTCACTCAATGGTTTCGAAATGATCCTATTGGGTGATGCGACGCACCCGAACGCAGTTATTGCTCTTGTTTCCAGTATCATCGTGTTCCTCGTTGTTGCCTATGCTGAATCGAGCAAGCTCGAATTGCCATTGACCCACGGAAAGGTTCGTGGTCATCGCGGTAAGTATCCAATTCGATTGGTCTACGCATCGAACATTCCGGTCATTTTGATGGCTGCTTTGCTTGCAAACGTCAACATGTTCTCGCTCTTGTTCTGGAGTCATCCGACGATGTCTCAGACGCCGATCTTAGGTCGGCAGGGATGGTTCTCGATGTCGGATTATATCGGAACCTATGAACCCGGTCAAACGACAGCATCTGGTGGATTTGCCTGGTATGCTTCCATGCCTGCTGGCGTGAACGATTGGTTGATTCCGTTGCTGAACCAACAATCGGATATGTTTGGCCACAGTCTTGGCCAAATCATGCTTCACGTTGTTTTCTACGTGGTCTTGATGACGGTTGGTTCGATGGTCTTCGCGAAGTTCTGGATTGATACTACCAACATGGGTACAAAGGACGTCGCCAAGCAGATTGAACGAACGGGCATGCAAATTCCTGGTTTCCGTAAGAATCCAAAGGTCTTGGAGAAGATTCTCGAGAATTACATTCCACCAGTGACCTACTTCTCTGGTGCGTTCGTAGGATTACTTGCTGCCGGTGCCGATCTCCTCGGTACCGTTGGTAATGCGACCGGTACGGGTCTGTTGCTGGCTGTTGGTATCATTCTACGTACCTATGAGCAGATCCAGAAGGAACAAGCAATGGAAATGCATCCAATGCTCCGACAATTTTTCGGTGCTGAGTAATCCGTTTTAACGGAAGAGATTGTGATAGCTTTTGCTTGCATGTAGGTTGACTTTTGAAATACTCCATGTTCTAGGTTTTGATAATGAGCTCCTCGGACGAACACATTATCTGGGCGTATGAAGATCTCGATTACACAATTCGAACCGAAGGGAACTTGGTTTCATTGGTTCCTTTGAAAGCCCTTAGCATCGACGAATTGATTGGGTTTATCATAATGGGGCTATTTGGCCTTGGATTGTGTCTAACAGCCCTAATCGCAGGAATTGATGAACTCACACATACTCAAGATGCGGATTCAGTCTGTGGTCATGCTGATGAAGTTCAATTTGGAGATGAAACGATTTACTGTAGCGAAGAGTATTCAGCCTTCTCAGACCCTCTTTCTGATATGGAGGTTGCAGAACAACATTTTCGATTCTCCTTCGAATACGATAGTGAATGGCAAGAATTTCGATGGGAGTACATGGATGCAGAAGAGAAATTTATCGTCTTCGGATATGATTATGGTGACTTCTACGATTGTTGGATTTACGTACGTTCAGCAAGTTTTGACAGAGATTGGAATCTAGATGAGGTTGGCCATTACTGGATGTACAATCAACTCCCAGATTGGTGTGATGATCGAAGTGAAACCTCAGGGAATTTAACGTATGTAGATGGAAGTCACCCATTCAGCGGTGAAGACTTGTATGCGGTCCAACCAGAGGGTGGCATGGAATATATCTCAGTTATTCGTTACTCTACAAACTCGATTCGACATGTTGAACTCATTCATCCAGATTCGGATTACTTCCAAGAAATGAGCGGTTTCGAAACAATCATTCCGTTCTTGATCATGTTCTCTATCGGATATTTTCTCATTCGAAGGGCTGATGGACGACGTCCAAAGATTGTGTTTGATACGGTTGCTCAAACGCTAATGAGTAAGCACAAATTTCATTCCAAACCTCTCCTTTTGGATAACGTCAGTGGCAAATCACTCAACTTGGCGGTTAGGAGTCATGAACGTACATACCTTTCAGGAGGCGAACATTCTGAATTAAGGACAAGAATGCATACCGGCTTAGATCTCTCATATCTGTATAAAGGAGAGTACGTCAAACTTGCATTCTTTGATGGGATGGAGAAGGAGTCTGATTTTGCCCAACAATTACAAGTCGCATTTGGACTTGTTTCAGAAGATGATTCATTGAACGAAGTCAGCGATGAAGAGACCGTTGTGGTTGAAACGACTGTTGTAGATGATGAAGTCGAACAACCGAAACTTGGCGCCTTTTGGGAATCTTGAGTTCGAAAACTTTTTTCTGACTAATTTGGCTTGCAGTCCGTCATTTTTCTTCCAATTCGAGTCGGGTATCTTGATATAGGGGAGGTGAGTGGGTGAGTTGCTTGCGTCGGTGGGAACGGCGTTGGGACCCGAGTCTTCGGACGGTGAAGGTTCCCATCACCCAACGACGAGAGCCGAAGCACATGCGATTCTGAGAAACCTCCGGGAAGGAGCTCGCTCAGGGTCAGGTAGGTGATTTGAGATTATGACGTATTTTTTGTTGTGCAAGAGATAGTGCTCATAACCTCGCCAAGAAATTTAGGACAGCGAATTAATTGCGATAACAACTCTAGGGATCAAAACACGAGAAATCTGGTTGATCCTGCCAGAGGCGACCGCTTTTGGAGTTCGATTAAGCCA
>JBMTJI010000021.1:0-37834 GCA_049438185.1 Candidatus Poseidoniaceae archaeon | reverse complement strand
GAGAAATCTGGTTGATCCTGCCAGAGGCGACCGCTTTTGGAGTTCGATTAAGCCATGCGAGTCGAGAGCTTTCGGAGCTCGGCATACTGCTCAGTAACACGTGGATAACCTGCCCTATCGTCTGGAATAACCTCGGGAAACTGAGAACAATGCCGGATAGCCCACAATGCCTGGAACGGTTTGTGGGTGAAGATAGGATGGGTCTGCGGCGTATCAGGTCGTAGGGGGTGTAATGGACCTCCTAGCCATCGACGCGTACGGGTGTTGGGAGACATAGCCCGGAGATGGATTCTGAGACACGAATCCAGACCCTACGGGGTGCAGCAGGCGCGAAAACTTCACACTGCAGGAAACTGTGATGAGGGAACTCCAAGTGCATGCACTATGTGCATGCTTTTCTTAACTATTAATCGGTTTTGGAATAAGGGCTGGGAAAGACCGGTGCCAGCCGCCGCGGTAATACCGGCAGCTCAAGTGGTCGTCGCTTTTATTGGGCCTAAAACGTCCGTAGCCTGTTTGGTAAATCTGTGGGTAAATCAACCAGCTTAACTGGTTGAATTCTGCAGAGACTGCCAGACTAGGGACCGGGAGAGGTGTGGGGTACTCTAGGGGTAGGGGTAAAATCCTGTCATCCTTAGAGGACCACCAGTTGCGAAGGCGCCACACTGGAACGGATCCGACGGTCAGGGACGAAGCCTAGGGGCACGAACCGGATTAGATACCCGGGTAGTCCTAGGTGTAAACGCTGTGAACTTGGTGTCGGGGATCCGTAATGGGTTCTCGGTGCCGGAGTGAAGATGTTAAGTTCACTGCCTGGGGAGTACGGTCGCAAGGCTGAAACTTAAAGGAATTGGCGGGGGAGCACTGCAACGGGAGGAGCGTGCGGTTTAATTGGATTCAACGCCGGAAAACTCACCAGGGCCGACTGTTAGATGAAGACCAGCGTAACGAGCTTGTCGGATTTTCAGAGAGGTGGTGCATGGCCGTCGTCAGTTCGTACTGTAAAGCGTTCTGTTAAGTCAGATAACGAACGAGACCCTCATCTCTATTTGCTACCCTGTTCTCCGGAACAGGCGCACTATAGAGAGACCGCTGGTGTGAAACCAGAGGAAGGCGAGGGCAACGACAGGTCAGTATGCCCCGAATGTCCTGGGCTACACGCGCGCTACAAAGGACGGGACAATGGGAAGCCAGGCCGAGAGGCCGCGCTAACCCGAAACCCGTTCATAGTTCGGATTGAGGGCTGTAACTCGCCCTCATGAAGCTGGATTCCGTAGTAATCGTGTTTCAATATAGCACGGTGAATATGCCCCTGCTCCTTGCACACACCGCCCGTCAAACCATCTTAGTTGGGGGTGGGTGAGGCTGCGCTTTATGGCGTATTCGAGCCTGCCTTCGACAAGGAGGGTTAAGTCGTAACAAGGTATCTGTAGGGGAACCTGCAGATGGATCACCTCCTAAGAAAAGCGAGGCTGGGGCTCCTAGAGCCCCAGTCTCCACCTTTTTTTATTCATCTCGTAGTTTCCTTTTTACACTGAATGGAGTTTTGCAGCTCCAACGGCACCAGTCAAATCACCGTATTTCGATATCACAATAGGCACGGTTATCCGTTCTTGTATCAGTTCAACCCATTCTGAAGAACTCGTAGTAATTCCACCACTGAGGATAAATCGATCTGGCTTGAATTGTTCGAGTAAGAAATCAAGAACGGTAGCAAGTCTTGTTGTCCATTCCTTAAGCGAAAGATTCTCTTGATTCATGGTTCGAACAGAAGCCCATTCTTCCAGTGAACAGTTGAGGTCAGGGTGCATCATTCGCCCATATTCTGTTCCTGCATCCAAGTTGCCTTGCTTGAGCCATGCTGAGCCAATACCCGTCCCGAGGGTCAGGCAAAGAATGTTCTCGAATTCCCATCCTGCTGTTTCTCGAGCCATGGCGAGTGCTGCAGCATCTGCATCGTTGATGATAGAGACTTGATTTTGGAATCTCAGCATAAGGTTGTTTGGAAGATCGTAATCCTCCCATTCACGACCAAGATTGGGGGCATCAACGATTCGATTTCCGACGATGAGACCAGGAAATCCTATGCCTATTGGACCTCCATGATTCCAGGATCGAAGAATCGATGTTACCATTTCAAGAACATGATCTGGGTCTTTACCCTGTTCGTATTGCAATGTTGTATGTCGAACAATCTCCTGAGAATTCAAAAGACAACATTTGATTGAAGAACCACCGATATCGACTCCAAGAACAACTCGTTCTTGACGCAACACATCACCTCTCTATTGACTGAAGGAGACGGTCTTTCATCGACTGTCTGAAGGTAAGAAGCCGCAGTTTTGGTGCGTTCAAATCCACGGTTATGGATGCACCACGATTGAAATGCACTTCATCCCATCCATCTGGTACGACATAACCACGGTGCATGTCACTCAAGATTTGAGTTGGTTCATTTGTCCAATCGACCCATGCCCAAGGCTCCTCCTTTCTTTGTTGATGACCAAGGTCACGTGCCAAGACGAAGTAGTGCGAATCAACATCGTGGTCATTGACCGAATTTCTCAATTTCTCAAGGGTTGATAGATCGAGACTGTGTGAAAACCAAGCACCTTGGCCGAGCCATGTGGAAAATATGAGGCCACTGCTTTGTTGATTGGTGTTCCTTTCTCCCCGACGGAGATGGTACTTACTTGGAGCGTATTGATGTGTATTGGCAATGAGTAATTCATTCATTGCTGGATCTGTGGTATATCGGTTTCCTGATGTTGAATCGATGATGGCTCGCAATCGTGGAAGATTGTTCACGATTGCGTTCCCGCTTAATGCAGCGGAGAAATCGTCGGCAAAGCTGTCCAATGTGGAATCCATGTAGAATCCTACGCTTCCATTGACATCACCATCAATTGGGTGAGAATTGACGCCCATAACTGGTGTATTTTCATCAATGTTGTGAGAAATCGACGTCAGTGTTCCGTCTCCACCAAGAACAATCACCAAATCACGACCTATGAAATCTGCTCGTCGCACTCGCTCTCGTGCACGCAATTCAACACGTAGTTTGTGCTTTGATTTCATCTCTTCAAGAATCGTTTTGAGTTGTGAGAGGCTTTCATCATGAACGGATTCGAAGTTTTTCTTGTACACAACAAGCACATTGGTCATGACCTCTCCTCCAATCCAAGCCAAGTGGTTGACCTTCTTGAAGAAGACCGATGATTCATAAATCTCCACGACTTGCAGCCAATATGGAAGAGAAAGAAGACTTCTGGGGAGAAATTGAGTCTGCACAAAGTGATGCAATACCATCCGTGATGATTACAGGTCAACCACAAGCGATGACTGCCCCTCAACAGATGTATGGCGCTCAACCACAAATGATCATGTTACAACAGCCTTCTTCAGCACCAAAAGTGATTGGTATTTTTGTTATCATCTATGGTGCCTTGAATGCCTTGGGAGGGATAATTGGTGTCTTTGGCGGGGCATGGGTGGAATCTGAGTTTGATACTGGAGGTTCTGGTATCATGATGATTGCGTTTTCAATGCTGAGCACACTCATTGGTGTTGGTTTTGTCCTCTCGGGGGCTCAAATCAATCAAAGGAAGAAAAGTGGAGTACAACTCTCTTGGATTCTCATCCTCGTAACACTAGTCCTTGGATTAGCACAAATCGCTCTCATGCCAGTTGATTTTACTGGGACAGGAGTGAGTGAAAGCTTCTACTATGGCTCGCAAATTGGAGGCCAGGTCATTTGCAATGGAATCTGTGGTCTTCTCGTTGCCATCCCATTGATGGTCAACAATTCGATGATGGACGACTCCTCTCTTTGGGGTTGAACCAGTGGGCGTTCGAAAGACAGGCGATTATGCAACCTACACGGAAGAATTAACCATCACAACTCCTGAACGTTATCAAATTCTTTGCATCACCAATGATGTTGAAAGAATCGTCAGAGAAAGTGGTATTGCTGATGGATTGGTTCTCGTCAATCCGATGCACATTACAGCATCTTGTTATGTGAACGATCTCGAATATGGACTCCACCATGATATTATGGCGTGGCTTGAAAAATTAGCTCCATTTCATGGCCAAGATGGTCAAGATGGGGAAGAATATCATCATCATGGAACAGGTGAAGACAATGGAGACGCTCATCTAAAGCGACAATTGCTTGGACAACAAGTCACCATGTCTGTTCAGAACGGGCGGCTACAACTAGGCACCTGGGAACAAATTCACTATGCAGAATTTGATGGACGACGTCCGAAACGAATCCTTGTCAAAGTTGTCGGAATCCTCGCAGAACATTGAGTTATTCACTTAAGGTTGGACGCAGTGGGCTCGCCATGAACATCAGTGAACTCGACCTTGACCGAGGATTTTTCCAACTCACCCTACCATACCGTTGGCAATATTGGATTGGATGGGTCATTGGCATGATCATGATTGTTGTGGGTATCGTAGTCAATCCTGCAATCTCACTCTTTGGGCTTCTTTTCGTAGGATTGTGTTCTCCTGGTTCACTTGAGGCCGATCTTCACAAAGTTCGACAAGCTGCACCACAACCAGAAGATTTGGAAAGAGAAGCACTTGAGAAGGGCTTCTCCATTGACTCATGGTGGATGGGGCGCACCTCTTACACACCAACAACGGATCCGAGTGATTGGATTCTCGCTGCTCCAGGGCCAACAACATGGAACGAGAATCAATACCTACCTCATGGCGATGGTACACCTCTTCCAGAGCATCCTGCGAATGTTGGAACGCCTCGTCCAGCAACACTTTCGACGTATGGTATCATGATGATTCTGTTCGTTATCGGCCTCTGTGCCGGAGCCTGGTATGCCGTTGAGAATTCCACTCCGGACGAAGATCTCTCGTTCATCCCCTATGTGGCATTGGGAGTCGGAGTCATTTGGAGCCTCATTGGCTATTTCCAATACAAGATGCAACGACAAATGGCAGATACACCAACCAGTCTTGTTCGTTCAGTTGCCGTTGGAAATCCAGAACTTGTTGGTCAAGTACGACCATCCAAGTCTGGTGTTCTACGTGTAGTTGTTGACGGCCATCCAAACCGAGTCATTCCGAACTGTGTCAATTTTCACTGGTCCTATGAGGTAAAGATTCGGGAGACGACAACTGATAGTGAAGGAAAAACTCAGACCAGAGAGTATTGGAGAACCATCCGAGAAGACAATGGCGGTGTACCGTTCATTCTCAATGATGGAACCGGAGGTATTCTCGTTAATCCAACAACGTTCAAGCGCACAGATATGGGTCAATATCTCAAGCGTTGGGAATCCAACCATGCAGATTCACTCAAAAAGGAACTTGGAATGGAGTTCGCAGCACGTTTGTTTACTGGTGGAAATGTGGTCAAACATCGCTGGACAGTCTATGCTCTCAGAATTGGGAATCCAGTTTATCTTGTTGGCACAACACGAAGTCGCCCTCAAGAAGAACTACAAAATGAAGGTCTCGATGGAACGCTTCAGAACACGCTTCTCGAGGTTGTTGGTGAAGATGCCCCCGGTGTCAAAGCGACCCTACAGCGGGGAACCGAACTCGCAAATCTTGGTCGCATGCGATCTTCGTTTGAAGTCATGATGATTCCACTGTGCTTGACCATTGGTGGCCTCATTGTTACCTTGATGAACCTCTAAGCGTAGAAGCGCATCCTTCTTGACCCGAATTGAGTTCGGAGATTCATGGCTGAAGATGTCGTACTGGTCGGAGGAGCAAGAACTCCATTTTGTGAATGGGTTGGTGGAAAACGTGGTGATGGTAAACCCGGTGGCCTCCTCAAAACAGTGAGTGCACAAGAATTAGGCTCGATTGCCATTAAAGGTGCATTGAAGAAGACAAATACCGCTCCAGAAAACGTCGATCATGTCGTTATGGGATATGCGCTTCAAACATGTTCACAGTCCATCTATGGGGCACGACATGCTGGGCTCAAGGCGGGCATTCCTCAAGAAGTCCCTATGTTGACGCTTTCTCGAATCTGTGGCTCTGGAATTCAATCCATTGTTACTGGTGCTCAGATGATTATGCTTAACGAAGCATCCACGGTTGTTGCAGGAGGTATGGAGAATCTCTCTCAAGCACCGCACGTCCTTCGGGGTGCACGAGATGGCTGGAAACTCGGCCGTTCACCTCCTGTTGAGGATTATATGATGACCAATCTGCAGGATATGACCTGTGGCAAGTTTATGGCACAAACAAGCGACGAAATTTGTGCACGAAAAGGTGTTACTCGTGAGGAAACGGATGCCTTCGCAGCACGATCTCATCAACGAACGCTCGCTTCAATCGAAAACGGTGTCTTCGATGATGAAATCGTGGACGTCGTCATTAAATCACGTCGTGGTGAGAAAGTTATCACAGCGAAGGACGAAGATCACGTTGTACGTGACACATCCCCTGAGTCACTCTCAAAGCTTCCGACAGCCTTTGGCCCCGACTCACTTGTAACAGCTGGAAATGCATCAGGAATCGTCGATGGTGCGGCAGCGGTTGTCATCAAATCGGCTTCACAAGCAGAGACAGATGGTGACGAACCACTTGCTCGTATCGTTGGCTGGGGAATTGTCGGACTCGAACCTGCAATCATGGCATATGGACCTGTGCCAGCATCACGCAAGGCATTGGAGCGCACAGGCCTGTCCATCGAAGATATCGATCGGTGGGAAATCAACGAAGCATTCGCAGGCCAAGCCGTTGCCTGTGTCAAGGAACTTGGGCTTGATGAGGACAAAGTCAACGTCAACGGTGGTGCAGTAGGTCTCGGACACCCACTTGCGGCAACAGGAACTCGTCTCACCCTCACGCTCGCACATGAATTGAGGCGATCAGGTGGAAAGTATGGTATTGCTACAGCCTGCATTGGTGGTGGTCAGGGTATTGCCATCGTCATTGAAGCACTCTGATTCAATCTCCGAGTCCCTCTTCAAGAGGTGATTGTTGGCCTCGAATACCAATGGTCCATCTTAACGTATCAACGATTCCTTTAGCGCGTTGATACTTCATTAAAGCCCGATATTTTGCCTCTCTAGGGCCATTTTCTTGACGATAGTAATACTTCGCCCGTTGTACATTCATTTCATAAATCGCGGTTTCGAGAACCTTTTCTATTTCGTCCCATGTACGATTGTAACTTGGCTTTTCGGTCGGCCAAATCTCTCTTGCGCTTTCCATCTGGTTGCCCGATATCTCAATCTCTAAACATTATTGCATCTTGATTCTATATTCGTCTATAGTGATAAAAACGAATGAAGACCAAAGTGTACTTGATTCGGGCATGCGTTACTGACGAAAGATGCTTAAACAAATGAAACTAGAGCAGGCTGTTGTGTTGGAATGGCGATGCTAAACCTCTGGTCTGTTGGTCATTTACTTCAATGGTCAGTTATCGGACGATTTTTCCTTAAAAATTGGTATATCTTCCTTCTTCTTTCCATTGGATGGGAAGTTCTTGAATTGTATTTGCCATATGAGTTTGCCAAAGAAAGTTGGGACAATAAAATCTCAGATGTGTTCGTCAACATTGCTGGTTTTTGGATTGGAAATCGAATCCGAATCGATGCTATACCATCCTCAAGAACATCGTAACAGACTTTTCTGCATGATGAAGAACCCCGACTTCTTCGAAGCCAAATCGGTGATGAAATCGCATTGAACCTGGATTCGGTGGTTCCTTGTTAACCTCTGCAGCTACTGGAACTGCGTGTTGTTGCGAGTATGCCACGACATGATTGTACAGGGCAGATCCAACTCCTAAACTTCGATGTTGTTCAGATACAGCGATTCGATCGACATAAATGAAGGAAGTATAATGTTGGTTAAACCATGCATAATTGAGGCTTCCATACGCTGTTTTTGGAGGTAAACAAATGACAAATCCAAGCAACTCACCTTCACTGTATGCTCCAAGAGAGAGGGAAGAGAAATCCAGTAGTTGTATGATTTCTTCTTTCGATACTTGCCCTGTTCCTGGTAGGCCTTGTTCATTGATGGACCAAATCGAATCGAGATCCAAACGTGACAAGGGAACGATGTCCATATTCTATGTTCGGCGGTGATGGTTTATGGATGAAGCGGTGGATGGAAACCAATGCATCAGAGGAATTTCGAATCATAATGAACTTCAAGTTTCCTCGGTACGATGTCCTTCTCAATGAGTGCACGAATTGCTGCCGTTTCCATCCGTGCACCTCGGATGGTTGTCACAAACGGAATGTTCAATTCCACAGCAAGTCGACGCATCATGTTCCCATCACGTACAGCCCCTCCTGATACAGTAGGTACATTGACGATGAAGGAGATGTCTCCTCGACGCATTAAATCCAATGCATCTGGATGCTTCCTTTCATTGATTCTATAGACCGTTGTAACCTCCACATTGGCTGCTCGAAGCACGTCCGCTGTTCCAGGTGTAGCATAGAGTGTGAATCCAAGATCACACAATTCCTCGGCAATTGGAACAAGTCCATCTTTGTCCTCATCTCGAACAGTTAGGTAAACGCCTCCAGTACTTGCTACAGGAACTTCGGTAGCCAATCGTGCCTTGAGGTATGCAACGTCTGCTGAAACATCGGAACCGTAGACTTCTCCAGTGGACTTCATTTCGGGACCTGGCGCCGGATCAAGCCCTCGCAGCTTGATGAATGGGAAGACAGGTGCCTTGACACAGATTTGACCCGACGTTCGCTTTGGAATTGTTTGGTTTGAAAGTGGGATTCCGATTGTAACGTTTGCAGCAATTTTCGCTAATGGTAATCCAGATGATTTGGCAACGAATGGTACGGTTCGTGAGGATCGAGGATTGACTTCAAGGACATACAAATCATCGCCCTGAATGGCAAACTGAATGTTGAAACAACCCTTGATGTTGAGCCCGAGGCCAATGATTTTCGTTTGCTCTGCAACTCGAGTAAGCATTTCATCACTTATGTTTTGGGCAGGAATAAAACAGGTCGAATCTCCGGAGTGGATACCTGCTTCTTCGAGGTGTTCCATAATCGCTCCAACCAGAACTTCTTTTCCATCAGCAGCTGCATCGACATCGAGTTCTGTAGCGTGGCCGAGGTACTCATCGACCAACAAGGGCTTGTCTGGAGCAAGATAGGCTTCCTTGAGATAAGCCTCGAGTTGTGTCTCATTTGCCAAGATTTCCATTCCTCGGCCACCAAGAACGTATGATGGTCGAATGAGAACAGGGAATCCAATATCGGTCACAGCCTTGCGTATGTCGTCGGCAGTCGTTCCAGTCGCTCCATTTGGCATACGAAGACCGTTCTTCTTCGCAAACGTTTCGAACCGTTCTCGATCGCTTGCTTCGTCAATTCCGTCAACACTGGTTCCAAGAATCTGTACTTTTGCTCCTTTCGAGGCTAAGTGCTCAAGGCGCTTCTCGATAGGTTGAGCGAGATTGATTGCCGTTTGTCCACCGAACTGCAAAAGAATTCCATGTGCTTTCTCGCGAAGAAGGATTTCGGAAACACATTCGCTTGTCAAAGGATCAAAATACAAGCGGTCTGAAGTATCAAAGTCTGTTGATACGGTTTCGGGATTGTTGTTGATGAGTACAGCATCCATTCCAGCCGAGCGAATAGCCATTACAGCGTGGACACATCCATAATCGAATTCAATACCTTGACCGATTCGAATCGGTCCAGAACCGATGGCAACCATACGTTGTTTGTCTCGCTTTTCCAAATTGGGAACATGATCGATTCCATCGTCTTGGAAAGGCTCGTAGGTTGAGTAATAATACGGGGTTTTCGCTGCAAATTCAGCAGCGCAAGAGTCAACCATACGATAGCGTGGATGAACCTTCAATTCATGACGATGAAGCATCACCGATTCTTCGTTGCAGTCGTTTGGTAGTGCCTTCCAACCAGTTGGCTTGAATCCGTTGAGTGCATCTGCGATGTGAGCATCGCTGAATCCATGCGATTTGTATTGAATCATTGTTTTCCGGTCGAGTGAGGTAGGTCGAACCTTCATGCCAACCAGTTCGGATTCCATCTGAGCTATGTGTTCGAAGCGTTGGAGGAACCATCGTGTGATCCGTGTGATTTCGTGTACTTGTTCGATGCTCCATCCACGTCGGAACGCTTCGAGGAGTGCTCCCATTCTTCGATCCGTTGCAGTTCGCAACCAATCAACAAGGACACTGTCTGGAAGTTGCTCATGGGCGCGTTCTGCCATGCCTTCACCTTCAGATTCATCAGCACGTGTCAACGGTCTTGGGTATGGGCAACCTTGTTCGAGAGAAGCCCATGCCTTGAGGAAGGCTTCTTCGAAATTCCTGCCAATGGCCATCACTTCACCGGTCGACTTCATCGAAGTACCAAGTGTACGATCAGCAGTCCTGAATTTATCAAACGGCCATCGAGGGATTTTGACGACCACATAGTCTAGGGTCGGCTCAAATGCAGCGGTTGTTCCTTCTCCAGTAATCGGATTTGGTAGTTCGTCAAGCGTGTATCCAACGGCAATCTTTGCTGCCATTCGGGCAATGGGGTATCCCGTTGCCTTCGATGCAAGGGCTGAGGATCGACTGACACGAGGGTTGACTTCAATCACTCGAATTTCACCAGTGAACTGATTGAATGCAAATTGTACATTGCAACCACCTTTGATGTTCAACTCCCGTATCAGGGCGAGTGCTTTGTCTCGAAGTTCTTGATGATCTGCATCGGAAAAGGACTGGAGAGGTGCGACAACCACGGATTCACCAGTATGTACGCCCATTGGATCGATGTTTTCCATGGTACATACGATGGTTGCATTGTCTGCAGTATCTCGCATAACTTCGTATTCAAGTTCCTGCCATCCGAGAATGGACTCTTCAATCAGAACCTGATTGATACGCGAGTTTCGCAGTCCAAGCGTCGCAATCTCAACCAACTGACCCATATCGAATGCAGTTCCTCCACCCAATCCACCAAGGGTGAATGCTGGTCGAATCAAAATTGGCCATGAACCGATCTCTTCAGCAGCTTTGATGACCTCTTCCATCGAGTTGCAGGCGATGGCTTGTGATATTGGAAGGTCGATTGACTCACAAACTTGATTGAACAATTCACGGTCTTCTGCCTTGTCGATTGCATCAAGGTCTGAACCGATCAATTCGACACCGAGTCGTTCAAGTGTTCCATCGTGCGATAACTCGCTTGCAATGTTGAGCGCTGTTTGGCCACCCATCCCAGCGAGGAGAGCGTCTGGCTTTTCGATTTCCAAAATCTTCCGTACCGTGTCAGGGAGTAAAGGTTCAATGTAAACCCGATCGGCCATTTCTGGGTCGTTCTGAATTGTTGCAGGATTCGAGTTGACAAGAATCACTTCGTAACCATCTTCTCGGAGTGCACGAACGGCCTGAGAACCAGAGAAGTCAAACTCTGCAGCCTGTCCAATCTTGATTGGCCCCGAACCAAGCACGAGGATGGTATTGAGGTCGTCTCTTCTCGGCATCATGCATCACCTCGAAGGTGTTCGTCAACCATCGTTCGGAATCGGTCGAACAATGGCTCTGCATCGTGAGGTCCCGGACATGCCTCCGGGTGGAATTGAACGGTAAAGCAAGGTCTTCCAAGAACGTCCAACCCTTCCACAGTCTTGTCGTTTGCATTGATGTATCGTACTTCTACATCGTATCCGTGAAGGTTCTCACCTTCCGGCGATGTAGCTCCACTTGGATGAGCAGCAAGCATCCCATGCTCTGGATCGGCAACAGCAAAGCCATGATTTTGTGATGTAATCCAAACACGTCGAGTCTTCAAATCAACAACCGGTTGGTTTGCGCCTCGATGGCCATAGCGCATCTTGTAGGTTTTGAGACCAGATGCGAGCCCCATGAGTTGATGTCCAAGGCAGATACCCATCACAGGAAGTCCCGAGGCAACAGCATTTGCAAGCGTATGCCGAGCAGATGTTGCCTTGCCAGGATGAGCAGGGTCTCCTGGACCATTTGAGCAAAACAAGGCTTGGATACCAAATCCATTCAACGTATCCATGTCGATGTCAGGCGGACACCATACAACCTCGAACCGTTTCGAAAGATTCCTCAAAATGTTGTATTTAACGCCACAATCCAATGCTCCAATTCGGGGCAGGGGTTGACCTAGATCATCGGTAGCCCCTGGATTGAGAACAACCGGTTCATCGATGGAAACAAGATCAACCAAATCATCAAGTTCTGGCGATGTCATCGATTCAAGTCGTTTCAACATCTCCTGCTCTTTCTCCTTTGGACCAAAAATACAGAGAACGGTACCAAGTTCTCGAACACGTCGTGTGATTGCACGAGTATCGACATTCTCAATTCCCGGAACGCCATGTGCTTGGAGGAGTTCTGAAACGGTTCCAATGGAATCTCGATGATCAGGGTCTGTCATGGCGTGTCGAACAACAACCCCCTTTGGCCATACCGCTCGAGATTCCGACTTCCCTCCATGAATTCCATAATTTCCAATCAAAGGATAAGTGAATGTAAGAATCTGACCTGCCCAAGATGGGTCTGTGAGCGATTCTTGATAACCCATCATACCTGTCGTGAACACAAGTTCGCCTTCTCCAAAACCTTCTGCTCCAAACAATGTTCCTTCAAATCGGCCTCCATCTGCGAGTAAGAGTAAACCGTCACCACTCGCTTTTTCAGGTAAGCTGGATTTGTCAAAAAGAGGGTCTGCAGCATCTGCGAATTGAGGTGCATCAACGACGCCATGGTTGAGTCGACCCGGGGCGAATCCGGAAGGGCCGCTACCATGCATTGACATCAGCAGTATTCGATATAGGCCATCCATAATGCTTGGGGATGGTTTCCAATGGAATTCATGGCGTTATTTGGTATCAGTAACGTCTTTTCCAGAGTTGCTTGGGTTGATGATTAATTCTCCACCATCGAGCGTTCTCTCGACCGACCCTGTGCCGTACCATCCGTCCAAAAACAATGCCAAAGCTGCTACTTCGGAGTGCGGTTGATTGCCAACCGCAAGGTTGTATTGTGATACTTGGAATACCTCAGACGGAACCTTTGCTCCACCAACAATGACAACGAGAGGCCGGTCTCTTCGAATGGTTGGTGTTACACTTCTGTATGACGCACCATACATCGTGAGATGCACCGCTATTCCTGGAGGATTTCCATCAACGCCATCAGTGACAAACTTTCTCAGCCAAGCCATTGGACTTTTGATGTGTTCTACATGCATGTCTCCACCAAATCGTTGGTTGACCGATTGAATGTTTTCTGAGAGGCGCTCATCTTCATCACCAGAAAAGAGGAAACGATTTGCCCCTAGCGCCCTTGCTACCAAGGCAAGATGCGTTGTAATCCTTGGATCTCTTCCGAGTCGGTATCCAAGGCGAAGGATGATGACATCATGTTCCGCCATATGACTCCCTCAACCATGGTATTCAAGAAGGAAGCGGATATCATTCAGTGGTGATGCTTTCCTCGTGTTCTCCAGGTGGTGTGAGAACAATATCTTCGTTCGCTTCAAGGAAACGACGTAGCCAAAGCAACAGATACGCATCAACGATAAGGTGGCCGCCGTACACAGTACCTGCTCCAACAAGTGCTAACCGAAGACTTCGCCATAACCCTGTATTCACTTCGAGAGAATCAGACATGAAAGCTGTAACAAGCGGCTCTCCAACGTAGAGAAGAACCATGATGATCATGAATCCAGAGATTAAGGAAGGAACAAGTGAACCCATCTCTCGACCAAAATCACCGAATGCTGAGTGTAAAAACGCAAGCGCCATGACTGCAAGAGCAACTTCATTATAATCCAAATCAAAGAATTCAGAGACGCCGATGGAAAGATCATCTGAGGATGAATTACCTATCAGCAGCCACCAAAAGAGGAACGATACGGTAACGATGCCTGCACCCCGTTTTGCTCGACTCGAGAGCATGTTGAAGATTGCAGGTTTATCGTAAATGTCCAACCGAAGTGCAACGCGTTCAGCGAGCTCCAGCGATGCTTCGCTGACACCAAGGTCAGTCGTTGAGGAACTGGAACTACCCGTTGAATGGATGCCCTCGTTCTCCGACATGCAGAAGGCTTGAGCATGAGGCCTTATCAATCCATCCTTACTGGAACTGCTCATGGCTGATGCATTGGCACCTTTTTCCTTCCGCCGCAATGCCCCAATGCCTGGTCTTATGGGAATTCTCAATGTTACACCTGATTCCTTCCATAGTCCATCGAGACAACATTCAGTTGAGCAAGGCATACAAAATGCGAAAGCAATGATCGCATCAGGAGTAGAAATCATTGATGTTGGAGGAGAAAGCACACGTCCAGGTTCTCAGCCTGTCTCTATAGAAGAAGAACTAGAACGAGTTCTTCCAGTCATTATTGCGCTTCGCAACGAATCGAAATCAGTGCATATTTCAATCGATACCAGAAATCATGAGGTTGCTCGTCAGGCATTGGATGCTGGTGCGAACATCATCAACGATGTGTCTGGATTGCGGTCACAAGAGATGTTTGATTTGGTCATCGAACGAAAAGCACCAGTTTGCATGATGCATATGCTTGGAGAACCGAAGACAATGCAGACGAATCCTGCTTACGCAGATGTTGTCGGCGAGGTTTCATCCAAACTTTTGAACACTGCACAACAACTCGTTGAAGCAGGGCACGATCCGAGTCTCATTTGCCTCGATCCTGGTATCGGCTTTGGTAAAACACTCCAACACAACATAGACCTACTCAAAGGGTGGCGAGCGTTACGTGGAGAGCACGATTTTGCAATCCTTTGGGGTGTGTCTCGTAAATCGATGATTGGTCAGATCACCGGACACAGCACAACTGAAGATCGATTGTACGGTACACTTGGAGTAGCTGCTTATGCAAAACACGTCGGAATTGATTGGTTACGAGTTCATGATGTGCAAGCACATACAGATCTTTTGCACGTTCTTCAGGCACTTGATTAAGTAATTCCGCCGCCAATGAAACCAGCTGCAGCAAACCAAGCACCAAGCATGCTTCCGAGGTTGGTTAGGGCTGTTACCAGGAGAACTCGACCGGCACGATTACTCCAAAATCCGCCAATGGAAGTACCCTTGAGGAAGAGTTGCAAATCTTCTGTGGTCGGCTCAGAGATACGTAATTGAACGTATCCAGCAAACCATCCTGCTGCGAGTGCCGGATTGAGCGAAGTGATTGGACTTGCCAGAGCAGCAGTGAGGATGGCTAGTGGATGCCCCCGTGCAAGAATGCAGCCGAGAGCAGCAAAGGCGGCATTGAACAATGTCCAAACCGTCAGCATTTTGACAACATCAATTTCATCGTTATTGAATAATGCAAAACCAACAAGCCCCATCACGATTAATGGGATTGCAAAGGGTAGTACTTTACCGACAATCCCCTTTTTGGGAACCGTTGAAATCGCTTCAAACTCTTCAGCCGGTAGTGGTGTGTATGGAGTAAGTGCTCGTTCGATGCCTTTGAGATGTCCTGCACCAACAACGACGAGCATTTTCTCTTCCGTCTTTGATTGCATGATTTTCTCGGCAATAAACCGATCACGCTCATCGATGAGTGCCTCTCCTGCACCTGGGGAGAATTCTTTGAGATCGTCCATCATGGTTGAGAGTAAATCTGAATCGGAGAGCAATTCATCGAGGTCAAAATCCTCTTCGAGTTCCTCATCCTCACCAAAAAGGGAAAAGAGCAATCGAAACCGTTCTCTCCATTTCATTTTCCTCCACGCTCGACGCATCGTCACTTGAATATCACGATCGACCAATGCGACTTCAAGTCCAGCAGTTTTGGCTGTTTCAACGGCAGCCAACAGTTCCGCTCCAGGCTCTTGACCTTCATTGAGTCCCAGACGACGTTGTTCTGCACTCAACATGGCTTGGATAAGTACCATTGGAGCCTTGCCTTCTTTGATGACCCTCCGGAGTCCTTCTTTGTCAAGCCGGCGTCCTTCGACAAGTGCATCATGTCTGGTTTGACATAATTCGACGCCGACGACTTTTGGTTGATAACTCTCAATTTGCTCTCGAACGGCTTCGACAGAAGCGGTTGCAACGTGGGCAGTGCCCAACAAGCGTAACGTTGGCGAAATGTCGATGTAAGGAGATGAATCAGTCATTGCTCATCACCGCTTTCAAACAGATTGAGCATACGCTTTGTAAATGCAGAAAGAATCCTTTCCTGAGAAGAATCTTCATCATCTGCGTGTTCAACACCAAGATTAGAAAGAAGAATTTGGCCACCAGCCATGCCACGATGTCCTCCTGCTTGCCCATCTGGGAACTCTTTGGAAAGAGTCAGCCCTATGTGGAGATGTTCTCGTCGACTCCGTGCTGACAAGAGCATCTTTTGTCGTTGTATACCATAGACGATGACAAGATCGGTGTTCGAAGTTGCGAACAAGAAGTCTGCAACCTGGGCGAGGTCGTCTCGATGAACGAGAGTCTTAATTGGGGCTAGAATGAGACCATCATGCTGTTCCATTGTTGCAAGGGCTTGTCGAAACGAAGCCAAGGTTTCAGGCGTTCGTAGTGGCGCTTGAATTGATTGAAGGAGTTCATCATCAACCCATGTGTTCAACCACATCAGGGCTCGAAGATCCACTTGATTGAATGAACGAGTGAACGAAAGCGTATCGGTTCGCAATCCAAACGAAAGTGCTGTCGCCAATCGTGGGTTCATCTCCAAACTCATGTTCATCAGCAGGTTGGCAATAAGTGAGGATGTTGCAGAGTATTCTGGTCGCAAGAAGGCAACATCCGCTGAAACAGCTTTGTCTGCGGCGTGATGATCGATGATGATGTGTGGCACACAATCCGCAGGAAGAATGTTGTTGGCACCTGGTTGATGGAAATCTACTGTAATGATGCATTCTGCCTCATTGAGGACATCTTCCAATTCCCAGTCAAGAAGAATCCTTCGCAGAGGGATTTCCAAAAGTCGAACCATGGCTTGATTTTGTTGATGTTCGATCAATCCGCCATGGTATATGGTTGGATGATGGCCAAGGAAGGTTACAAGTTCATGCATGGCTAAAGCGGATGAGAGTGCATCTGGATCGGGGTTATCATGACAGAAGATTGCAACCTTTGAATTCGCAGGAAGATGCCGAATATAGGATTCAAGAACGGTTGCACCAGCATGTCGTTCCCATGCTCGAACTTTCTCCTTGTAAGCAGCCGTGATAATGTCTTGCGCATCGATTTTGTCGACAGAATCGATGTTTTCATCGACCGTTTTTTCGCATAAAATCGGCGTATCAGGCCACCGTTCTCGTAGGGAATGTAGAGATTCGTTCTCTTCGAGTACCTCAGAATCGACCAGTATGACGGCTGTTGGTTTCTGCCCTCCATCAGGAAGTTTGGAGACAGACATCGCCTGAGGCAGTGGTAGGATTTCGCAGTCCCCTATCTCTTCATTGATTTCAAGCATTGACGCAAGACCAACAAGTCGTGTAGGCCTGCGTTCAGAGCACCATTGTGCTAATTGAACAGCAATCGGGCTATGGCCTATCACCAAGAACATTGGATGCTCCTCGATTTGCAATTTTGGGGTTCAAACTTGAATGTTCGTATTCAGAAAGAAATCTGCACGTTCTCTCTTTGAACACCTTCAACAACGAACAATTCCCTGCGAACGCATCCCTTCATACCAGCAACAAAGTTGGTTGGAATCATTTGAATTGCGGCGTTGAAGTTGGTCGACGAGGCGTTGTAAAATTCACGACGATCAGCGAGTTGGTTTTCGAGTGCAACGAGTTGGTTTTGTAAGTTGACAAAGGATGTATCTGCCTTCAAATCAGGATATTGCTCGGCAACCATATTGATTCGTGGTAGCATTCCGGCAAGGATACCTTCTGCTGCTCCTACGCCTTTGACGTCGCCTTGGGCAAGAGCGCCCGCAGCCGTTTGTCGTGCTACAGCAAATTGTTCAAAGATTTCTCGCTCGTGCTCAGCGTACCCTTTTACGATGTTGACAAGGTTCGGAATCATATCATAACGTTGCTTCAACAAGACATCGATGTCCGCCCAAGATTTGTTCGCGTTTTCTTCAAGTCGTACAAGGCGGTTCCATGTGCTGAAGAACCATATTACGAAAATCAGGAAAACAAATCCACCAACAATAAGTCCAATTGTGAGAGCGTCCATAAATCCTCCTCGTGTTGAGTTCCTATTTGAATTTATACTACAGACAGCGTTGACATGATATGCTGTGCCCACTTGGAATGCTCATGGACGTTGTCACCATTGCCTTGGTTCTCCTTGGTAGCGGTTTCATTGGCTTTCTCTTCGCCCCGCTTGGCTTAGGCGGTGGACTTCTTTTTGCACCGTTGCTTCACTATGGTTTGGGTTGGAACATCGACGGTGCGTTGCTCATTGTTTCATTGGGACTCTCTGCAACGGTCGCTTGGGGCTCAGGTTTACGACATCGAAAGGAAGGACATGTTTCGGATGAACGATTCAAACAAAGTCTCTTTGGAGCCCTTCCCGGTGCGATTATCGGCGTGATCATTGTTGCTTCTCTAAGTGGATCCTTCGATGTAATTTTCAAATCCTTGAGTCTTGTTTTCGTAACATGGGCTATAATCAAAACACTCCGTTCAAAGCCATCTCAATCCGCTGGTGAGAAGGAGCCAAACATGTTGCCATTGCGAGCAGGTGTTGCTTCTGGTGGCTTGTTATCTTCGGTTTTGGCAATTGGAGCAGGTGCAATCTATGTTCCCGTTCTCCGCGCTTATGGAGGATTGGAATCAAGAAAAGCCATTGGAACAAGTCTGCACATCATGATGGTGGTACTCCCCATCTCCGTCATGACACATTTTGTTGCGCTCAATTCAACGCAACGCGAGGTATTAGAATCACATCTTCTATTGATTCTTACGTTGCCAATCGTTGTCATCGTTGCAGCAAACCTTGGTGCTCGATTTGGCATCGCAAAAATCTCTGAACAACGGATTATGCACCTATTCGTTGCCGTTCTTCTGGTTATTGGCGTACGATACGTACTTGACTTAACATCAAAATTACTTTGATTCAGCAGGCATCGAATGCCTCAATCAGATACTCTGTGATTGGACTCGTCCAGGCCAATTCGCTGATTCCATCACGTCCTTGAAGGGCATACGCTCGAACGACATCACGTACACGAACGTTACCATCAGAGGATCTGGCTAGAATCGTCGCTGCCTTCACAGATTTCCCGGTGCCGTGTGGGTCGTAGACCGTATCCAGTGCCTCTGCAAGGAACCAATCCGCTTTGCCTCCTGGCTCTCCTTCGTATGTCTTCTTTGGACGTTTTGCACCAAAGAGGCCACCGCCCGATTTGGGCTTACTTTTTGCCTTGGGTTCTGTTTTCTTTGGCTCAGACTTCGCTTTGGTCTCAGTCTTTTTCGTTGAGGATGTCTTTCCATCAGCCTTGAATTCCTTCTCAAGTTCTACCCGAATCTCGGATTCAAGTTTCTCTCGTAGTGCATCTTCGTTTCCGTCGGCTGCAGCTTTTGCAGCACGAGCAACAGCATCATCACGTTCATCCTTCAGGGCTTGAATGACGTTGACATAATGGCTGGCTACTTCGATCAACGCAGTTTCCATCGCCGCTTCCATCTGCATGGAAACGACATCCGAAGATGATTCTCGCCATTTTCGCCACTGCAACATGGTGTTGTTGTGGATGTCAGAACCACACTTTGGGCAGAAACTTCGCTTTGGTGGTTTCAAAACAGGGATTGCTCGCATTGCTTCTGGGTCGATTCCTTCGTGCTCGCCACTTGCAACATCGTGAATGTGAGTTGATGCATCCATCCCATGGTTCATCGCATCACGGAACATGCCTTCGGACATGTCAAGGGTTCCGGCTTGAATCATGTCCCAACCGGTTGTCCCGCGCACCACCGCACGCACTGCGGCATTTGCGGCTGGAGATTGACCGAATTCGTGCTTCTTCAAGGGCGAAATATCTTCTCCAGCCCCATCGAAGGCTTGTCCGATGTCGAAATGTTCTCCATCGTCTGCAGCTGCTGCTATCCCCATCGAGATTGGGTTTGCGCCCTCTTCAACACGAGCAATCATATCGAATTTCTCGGCCATTGAAAGGTCTTCACGATGGCGAATAACTTCCTTGATTTGGTTGAGGTCGTGTCCTGTCGAAGTAATTGGACCCTGAACGGTCAGGTCATGGCCACAAGAGAGACAGAACTTTGCTGCTGCCTCGACTCCTGCCTCACACGTTGGGCAAAATACCCCTGCCATGTTATCGAGATGGCTCAACCTCTTTTCAACTCTTAGGGTAAAGCGGATGCTAAAGTCAAGATTCTTTCTTGGATTCAAGACATGCGTTCAGTACGTTGACAATTGAGTTCTGATCTAACTCTGTAAGAATGGCCGGTAATCTCGGCCCTCGTTCTGTTCCCATGATGCAAAGATAGAGGGCACGGTAAGCATGCCGAGGTGACATATCGAGTGATTTCGCAGCATCAGAGATGGAGGATTGGATTGTCGAAACGTCCCAGTCACATGCACCCAGATTTTCAATCAGATTCGGAAGTATGGCAACGTTATCGACATCGAGAAGGGCGATGGCCTCAGGGTTTGGCTCTTCGAGAATTGTAATGCGGAGTTCATCGGGGAAATGTCGCGAAGCAATCCAGGTTCGCATACGATGAAGCCGATCTCTCATCGATTGAGGGATGTTGTTTCCAAGCCCGAGTGAGGCCCAGACATCATCATCCTTTGATTTGGTCTGCGCGAGCATTGCAAGATGTCGGAACGTGACCGTCGAGGTTTCCTCAAGAGGTGAAATGAGGGAAAGATCGAGTGCAGTTTTCGCATCCTCAAGTGCGACACTTTGCCTTCGACTCAAACCTTCTTTCTGCATTTCTATAGAGAAATCTCGTCCTGTTGTTCGTTCAAACTCATCAGCAAGATTCACCAGACCCATTCCTGTGTCAAACTCAATCGCTTTGTTTGGTTTTGTCGAAGCGACAAGGTAGCGAAGGATTTCTGGTGGTACGAGCGAAAGAGCTTCCAGTGGACCGATTGTATTGCCCGAAGAAGAAGACATTGCACCTTGGCCACGAAGACTGATCCATTCATACGTCAAATCTACGGGTGCATCCCTTCCAAACAATTCAACAATTTCCTTTCCAGTATCGTATGAACCACCGGCTGCACCGTGGTCTTTTCCGAAGGGTTCCATCGTAACGCCAATCCATGCCCATTTTGCTGGCCAATCAATGCGCCAAGGGAGTTTTCCTTCGCCTTTCGTGACATCGCTTGTGCCTTCATTACCCTCTGAATCGACCCATGAAACGATTGGGTCGTTCCATCCGGTTACACGTACGCCGTCGATGGAACCCTTCGAATCAATTGGATTCCAAGGAAACCAATCATCAGAAAGCTCCCTGCTCGAGACGCGTTCAATAATTTCTCGAATGTTGTCAGCATTGTTGCAAGCAATACGTGCAGTCTCCGCAAATTTCCCGGATGCATATGCGTCGAAGTTGTCAATGAATCTTGGACGAACATCAATCTGCTCAAGTGCCTGTTTGAACGGTTCAAGGAAATGGTCAGCGTACGAGGTACCTTGGCTAAATCGTTCCATATCGGGACGTCCATCCTCACCAGGAGGTGGTATTTGCTTGAGTTGATGGCCGATGTAACTTGAATACGAATCATCGAGGAAGGAGTAGACCTTTCGTAGAGGATCGGCGCTGTCCACAATAAAAACGAATTCAACGTCGAGCCCTGCTTTCTTGGCAGCTTTCGTGATCATGTCACCGGTTAGAATTTCTCGAAGATGCCCAATGTGAAACTCTCCACTTGGAGTGATTCCTGTGGAGACGATGTGCTTTGAACCTCTCTCGGAGAGCCGTTGTGCGACAACATCCGACCAGTGCATGAACTCACCTCAGACAGGTACGGCACGAATCAAGCCTCGAAGTGGAACGTCGTCCACTTCATTCCGCACAGTCTTGTTCACAAGAACAAGTGCAAGTGCCACTTCACCACCGGATGCACGAATGGCCGCAATGGTGTGGCTCATCGTTACGCCACTGGATAATACGTCATCGATGATGACCACTTTCTTTCCGCCGCCAACCTGGCCGTATTTGTTCGATAGTGCACCTGCGCCCGGTTCTCCATCGACGTTTCGATGAATCGCAACTTCGACATCGAGAGCCTGAGCCACTTCATGAGCAAAGGCGATTCCATTGATCGAAATTCCAACAATCGTATCCACTTCTTCGACTTCTTCCATGACCACGTCGGCCATGATGTCTCCGATTGCAGTAATACGAGCAGGTCGAACGCCGATGGTTCGCCATCCGATGCGAACGTCTGTTGGACGTTCCGAAGTTGAATCGGTTAGGAGCCATTGGATGGTATCTTGAGAGAGGGACAATTCATCCGCAATTTGTTGCGAATTGAGTCCATCCTTCCGCAAATTCTTGGCGATGGTTTTCAACTCTTCAATACTCAGTGTCATGGTATCGTGTTAAGCGAACATGCTTACCTCCATGAAGGCTTTGCATATTTTTCATCAAAGACTTGAAGAGAAAGGGGTGTCAGGCGTCATCATGACCGACTTTGATTACGAGACGTTGCTGAACCGGGCACGTGACAATATCCCAGAGGATATTTCATCTCGTGCTCGATGGCGATTGCCGGAACCTCAAATTATGATTGAAGGTTCAAACACCATTCTCCGTAACTTCACAGAAGTCGTTGGAATGATGGATCGTGATGATAATCACGTCTACCAATACATCCTGAATGAATTGGGTACCTCTGGATCCCGTGATGGGCCTCGCGCCCGCTTCAAGGGACGAATCCCACCAAAGCGTTTGAAGAAAGCCATTGTTGGCTATGTTAACACCTACATCAAGTGCAGTCAATGTTCTGCACCAGATACACACTTCATCAAAGAAGACCGTACGACGCTACTCAAGTGTCAAGCTTGTGGTGCAACTCGACCAGTCAAGTTGTAATCAATCCTCGAATTCCATCACCAACTTGGAATCAATCGTTCCATCTTTAAGGTGTTGAATCAAAGAATTGATATCGATTTCAGTGTTCAATCGATACCATATTGATTCTGGATAAACAACACAAGCAATCCCATTTTCACAAAAATCTAAACATCCTGATTTCTGAATCCGAATGTTGGAGAGTTGTTCTTCACGGGCTGCAGTTTTTATGCTTGCAAGCAATTCTAGGCTACCCCTCTTTTTGCATGATGGGCGTGCTGCACCCTCTGGGCGCTCGTGTCCGCAAATGAACACATGACGGTGATAGCCAGGAGCATCACGGCCTTTTGGGTCGCTTGGCATGATCATCCCTCAATGGCATTGATGGCTTCTGCTACATCGATATCGAGGGACGTTACTTTTCCTTCATCATGCGTCGTGAGTTCAACAACAACATATCCCCAACCAAAATGCAAATCTGCATGATGATTTTTGTCTTCACAAACATCACTAATCGCATCAACAAACGCTTTTGCTTGTGAAAAGTCCTCAAAGGAGAATTCTCTCATCAGATGGTTTTCTTGGATTGACCATCCTTCAGGGACATTCATGCCTTCATCCCCAAAGATGTGCATCATCATTGCCGGTCGTTTCTTTCTCAACCTTCTCATGCAGCGTTGATCTTCGCTTCATATCTTCACGTTCAAAGGCAAGGAGTTCTTTGTCATCGATGTACGCAGGACGTGTATGAGCAATCAAGACGATTTGAACGATGGTATCTCTTGCAATGAATCGCTGTACGCCATCACCATCAAGAATTTCGAGACTTGTCTTTCCAGATGAAATCAATCGCCCACGAACCCATGGGTCGGTGTCGGGTAGCAAAGCACGAGCATCGATCAGAATCTCAACGAGATCGTCACGACGAAGTCCATTTCGTCGTTCCAGCAAATCCCCATTATGGACCCCTTGAAGTTTCTCAAGAGAAGGAGAACCAAGGTCATTCCACAATCCAATAGCCCAATCTGGAAGGTCAACCTTGTTTGATTTCTTCGGCATGATGATGTCTGGTTGGCGACCCTACATAACCATGTGCAATTTCTTTCTTCGTCCACCGAACAGGGTGAGGGGTTCTTCAAGTGTTGACGCTCCGCTTGATTTGGGGTTCCGATGAAAGTAACGTGGCGGCAGTTACCAACGGTCTTGTTCGAGGACGAAGTTCTCGACAAGGCGTTCTCACGTGCTCGCAAAGCCGCAGACCGTGTTGAAGACCCAAATCGTGTGTTTCGGACACGTAAACAAATGACTCGAATGGTGCAAACTGCAGCAGACATCATTCATACGATGTTGACTGAGACCGTGAAGACCTGGCCTTCGTTGGATCAATCGCCACAATTTGATGTTGCTATGATTGAGGCTTGTGTCGGCACCGACGATTACCGTCATCACTTGTCGATGTTGCAATGGGGTGCTTCACAAGTCCAACGAATTGCAACCCAAAACAACCGAAAGATTGTCCGTACTGCACGTATCGAATTGATGCATGAAGCCCGGCGTGAAGCCTATGGACGCATTGGGTCAATCATGGGTAGAGTGGGACCCTCTTTGAAATGGCTGAACGAGTCGCGTGAAATCCTGAAAGCTCTTCCTCAAATCGATAGTAGCCTCCCAGTCATCGTCGTTTGTGGCGCTCCGAATGTTGGCAAGTCTGCTTTCATCAGTGCCTTGTCCTCAGGAAACATGGAAGTCAATCATTATCCGTTTACAACCAAACAGATTCACATCGGTCACTTCACACATCGACGTCTTCAACACCAAATGGTCGATACTCCGGGGTTGTTGGACAGGCCGATGGATGAACGTAATTCCATTGAATTGCAAGCCATTGCGGCCTTGGAGCATATCGGTAGTTTGGTCTTGTTCCTCATTGATCGAACCGAAACATGCGGGATGTCTTGGGAGGATCAAATGAATCTCTTGGAGGATGTTGAACGACTTTTGCCAGGTACAGAATTGTTGGTCGTAAGTTCCAAGGCCGATGCACTCAAGCCTCTTCCAAAGGATTGGGATTTCGTCAAGGAATCAGAAGAACGCTGGCGAGACAACGGTTCGCAAGGAGAGCCAAAATTGCCAATCCTCCATGATGATGAAGGTCGGCCAACCATGAGTGCGTTGGAAAATGTTGGTCTCGATGCCCTACGATTGGAAGTCGTTCGTAAAGTCAAAGCTGCGCAAGTGGTTGATCCACTTGTCTTGCCTGAAGGTTGGCATAGGTCTCGTTAATTTTACATCAATCGAGCCAGAACTGGTAAGATGGTTAAGAAGGCGAAAATGCCAAAGAAAATCAACATCCATACTCGCATTCGTTCCTTGTTTCTCTCATCCTTTTCGTACTTCTTGATGCAATCTTCATCCTTGCAGACGCGTTCTTCTGCTTTCGCTGAAATATCGATACCGCACACGCGGCAGTGCTTGTGTGATGGCATATGAGCCATCGCTTTCGAGCGCTTTGGCATGTTCTTGACTTTCTGCTTCACTGCGGATGCATCGACCATCAAATCACTCCGGTTGAACCAAGGTTCCCTCAAATGGGCGTCCTTCCAATGCATCTTCAATCCGACGGATGTCTCGTCCATCAAGAACGCCAATTCTTAACCCACATTCGATGGCCCAATTGACCGCAATAGGGTCAACAGCAGCGCTTTGACCAGGCTTGAGGGCTTCTTTTCCAGTTATGTCTTGGAGTTGGGTTAGCGTAAGCGTTTCAAGTGGCTCAGCATCATCATTGGTACGTGGATCAGCCGTGTAAACGTGCGATACGTTTGTTGCGATGATGACATGAGCCGCACCTGCATCACGTGCGAAAGCAACACTCACAGCATCAGTGGTATGTCCTGGTGTTGTCCCTCCCATGACAACGATGTTGTATTGCTCGAACAAGCCCGCTGCCTCGTCAGTCGTTGTTGGAACGACCTTTGCAACATTGCAACCGATTTCAGCCAACATGGTCTGCAACACAGTTGCGTTCAATCGGGTTGCTGCAATACCGATTTCATCGAGTTTGAAACGGTCTGAGATGAGGTTTTGCGCGAGTTGAATGCCTTCCCTAGCAGGTTTTCCGCCCCCAACAACAAGACCAATTTTTTGGCCGTTCCCCTCGATATGAACAATGGTTTGTCGGAGTTGTCCAAGCCATGTCTTGACATCATGGTCGCCGTATAGGAGCGAACCTCCGAGTGCGATGATGGTTGGGGCGACCATAGAAACGCCTCGTCAAGGCGTTTCTTATGGGTTGTCCTATCAAATCCAAGGCGAGAGTTGAAAACCCTTGGTTCGACCCCAACAGATAGGGGGTCAAACGTTGTCGGACGATGGTGAACTAGCAACGCGAAGACTTCGCCTTAAACTGGCTCTTGAGGATCTTCGAGAAATGAAGGGATTTGGCACTGAACTTGTAACAGTAATTATCCCTCCAGATCGCCAAATTAGCGATGCTCGTTCTCTTCTTCAAAATGAACACGGGCAGGCTGCAAACATCAAATCGAAATCCACTCGAAAGAATGTTCAAGGCGCCATCGAGTCTGCAATTTCATCGCTCTCTCGGTTCAAGAACGCAGGTGAGCGGGGGATCGCCCTGTTTACTGGAGCAATCATCGTTGGAAATAACAAGACCCGACAGACGACGGTTGTTATTGATGACCCTCCTCAAGCGTTGCTTTCCTTCCGTTATCGGTGTGATTCATCGTTTGAATTAACACAACTTGAAGATATGCTTGTTGACAAGCGCTCCTACGGTCTGTTTGTGATCGATCGTTCTGAAGCCGCATACGGGATTGCATCTGGGAAGCGCATTCACGTTCAGGAACATTTGGTTTCCAACATCATGGGAAAACACCGACAAGGTGGTCAATCCGCTCAACGTTTCGAACGCTTGATTGAAGAAGCAGCCCACAATTTCTTCAAGCGAGCTACCGAACATGCTTGTTCGTATTGGTTGCCGAATCTTGAGAACATTCAGGCCATTATCATAGGTGGTCCAGGTGCTACGAAAGACTACGTAGTTCGAAACGAATATTTCCACCATGAAATTGCAAAGAAGATTGCAAAGACCCATTTCGATGTGGGTTACTCGAACGAATCAGGCGTACGCGAATTGGTGGACAATGCCGGTGCCTTGATGGGCGAAATTGAGTTGGATGCTGAGCGTCAAATCATGAATCGTTTCCTTGCTGAATTGATCAAAGCACAACCTCGTGCTACGTACGGTGAGATGATGATTCGAAAAGCGCTCGATCAAGGTGCTGTAGATACACTCCTCATTTCCGAAAGCATGCGAAAGAATTCCGTTGAAATTGAATGTGGAGCATGTGGACATGCATGGACGTCTTCGCTTTCTCGTACAGAAGAACTCCCGGAGTGTCCTTCGTGCGGAGTAGGTAATGACTCACATAAGGAACTGTCCAATACTTCTCTGATCGATGTTCTTAGTGAAATGTCGGCCAAATCAAACAGTGAAATCGCCTTTATCTCCATCGATACAGAAGAGGGTGCGCAACTTGCCCATGGCTTTGGCGGCCTCGCTGCAATTCTTCGTTATCCAATGATGTGAGGCGGTCAAATGAAATTACTTCGAGCAGAGATATTGCCTCACTTGGAGGCTATTCTGTCACAAATGGGTGTTGATAAAGCAACATGGGAATCATTGCTTCAGCCGAGTCGTGAAGCCAGTCAGGGTGATTTGACTCTGCCTTGTTTTCCTTTTGCCTCCGTTCTCAAAAAAGCACCACAAGCCATTTCTGATGACTTGGCCGAACAATTTCCATCCATCGGGGCCTTATTGAACGTTTCATCTGTGAATGGGTACTTGAACTTCACAGCAAACCCCGAATGGTTAGCAGACAACGTCCTTTCGAATCACGTCCATATTGGATCTGCTCTCGAGAATTCTGGTCGAACAGGTGAGAACGTTCTCATTGAACACACGTCAGCAAATCCGAATGGACCATTCCACGTTGGACGTGCTCGAAATGCGATATTGGGTGACACCCTGGTTCGTTTGCATAGGCTTCATGGTGATGATGTCCGAGCAGAATACTATGTCGATGACATGGGCAAGCAGGTAGGTGTTCTTGCCTGGGCTCTTGAGAATCTTTCCGAGGACGAGGTGAATGAGCTCCTTTCAGATCGAGAACCTCCCTCTGAGCGATGGTTGACGAAAGCCGACCACCAACGAGTTCGCTGGTATCAGGCGGCTCAGGTTTTGAGAAAGGACGCTGATGAGGATAGAAAGGCGCAGATTGAGAAAGAAATAGGTACACTGGTACATGCAAGTGAACACGGTGATCTCGGCGTCTTAGAATCCTTTGAATCAGCATACACGCCTGTTCTCGATGGAATGCTTACTACACTTTCACGACTAGGTATTTCTTATGATACCTTCACGAAGGAATCAAGGTTTGTTGTTGATGGCACTGTTGCAGAATTGATGAGCACCTTGGATGCATTGGAGATCGCAGGTACTGCTGACAACGGTGCTGGCTTCCTTGATCTCGGCCAACGTGGACTCAAAGGCAAAACTGAATTCTTCTATAGAAGAGGAGATGGCTCGAGCCTTTACGCTACCAGAGACGTTGCTTACCACATGTGGAAATGGGAGGAATCGAATCGTTTGGTCAATGTTCTTGGCGAAGATCACAAGTTGCAAGCAAAGCAAGTTGGCCTTACGCTTGAAGAACTGAACCAGAAACGACCCGAAGTCTTGTTTTATTCGTTCATCAAATTACCTGAGGGCAAGATGAGTACTCGAAGGGGTAACGTGGTTTTCATGGACGATCTTTTGGAAGAGGCTCATGCACAAGCATCTGCGGTTGTACGAGAGCTACGTCCTGAATACGACGATGAGAAAGTTGCCAAAATTGCTGAAGCGGTTGGTACAGCAGCGGTTCGATTTAACATCATCAAAGTTAGTCCTGAGAAAGGATTCACGTTCCGTTGGGAGGAAGCGTTGGCCTTCGAAGCTGGTTCTGCTCCGTTCATCATGTACGCACATACCCGTGCTTGCTCTATTTCCAAGCGTGCCGGTACACTTCCTACATCTCCCATTCAATGTCCATCGGTGGAATCGATGCCGGAAGGATTGGTTGAGTTGTTACGATTGATGTGTACGCACAACGATGTCCTCGAACGTGCCGTTCGAGAACAGAAAGCGCACTTGTTTGCAATCCACATGCTCGAACTCGCAAATGCATACAATGGATTCTATCGAGATTGTCCAGTCGTCAAAGATGGGGAAGTTGATGGATTCGCTTATTCGATCAGTGAAATGGCTCGTGAACTCATGCGCTCTGGTCTTGAGGGATTGGGAATCACACCAATCGAGGAAATGTGATTCTTTTCCTTATCAATAGGTGGACTCGTACATCGACTGCGTCACTGTATCCGGATGTTCATCGATTGAAGCAAGTACATCAGCTCCAATGGTTCGTAACTCATTGTACGCTTCTTCAATCTCTTTGACTTGCTTCAGGAAACGTAGCGGTGGCCACCCACAATCAATGATTTCGGGATCCACGGTACTCTGTTCAATCCATGCAGAGCATTGCGATCCATAGCATAAAGCCGAGAGATGTTCGAAGTCAACCCAGAAGGTCTTTCGTTGACATACTGGGCAAACTTTTCCTTCCAGTTTGGTCAATACCGTCATGCCATCTTCTCCGACAACATCAACATCCCATGCGATGATTGTTGCTTGTTCAAGATTCATTTGCTCGCTCTTTCCAAGGAAGGTTTTCATCACTTCCCATGCGATTTGCTCCGTACTAAAACAGCCCATGCCGATTGCCTTTCCGTCCGCCTCAAGGACGGATGGAACATAGACTCGGCTCGGAGAATCCATGGCATGCCTTGGAGGCTTAGGCCTTTGAATCCTCCCATTTGGGGAAAGGATAATCAACGATTCCAGGTGTATTCAATGAATGGCAATCCGCCAGGATGAGGGAGCGGTGCTTCTGGCTTTTCGATTCGAACAAACACGGTTTCAACGTTCTCAGAGGATTGAATCATCTCGGCAATTCGATGAGCCATCGTCTCAAGCAAGCGAATTGGTTCAGAATTCAGGACAACCGCATCGACGGCTTGTTGAAGTTGAGCATAATCAACCGTGGTTCCGATTTTCCCCTCTTCAACTGTGCTGGAAAGATTGACACGTATGGAGATGTTGAACGGTTGAGATTTCAGATGTTCCTCATCGTAAAATCCGTGTACACCGTGAACGAGATAATCGTCTAAGCCAACCGAGATGGGCATGTCGCTCACTCCTCATCGCGTTCATGAACCCATATGAGATGGTATCCAAATTGGGTTTTGACCGGTGTTGAAACCGTTTTGAGAGGGGTGCTCCATACGGCCTCCTCAAACTCGCGAACCATGTTCCCTTTTCGGAACCAACCGAGATCGCCGCCACGCTGAGAGGATGGGCAGGTCGATTTCTTGCGAGCAAGTTTTTCAAAATCCTTGAGTTTTCCAATCTTCTCAGAGAGTTGAACTGCTTCTGATTTTGAAGCGACCAAAATGTGCGAAGCGTGTGCGCTCGGTTTTACCATGAACGAGCCACTCGCACTGCCTTCTTGAACTCAACGCTCATTCAAAGACAGGCCAAGCGAGGTGACGGATGTAGGTTCCATAAGCGATGACGGATACGCCAAGGGACTCCTCATTGAATCGATCCATGGTGTCCGCATAGGTGTGATATTCCCAAGATCCTGATCCATAACAGACCAACGCGTTTCCTGTTACTCCATCGGGAAGGTCGTACACGAAGGGGCCATGGTCGGAATTGTAGGGCATACCATCAGGTTCACCTTGTGCTCCTTGATACAACCCAGTTGATACAGAATACTTCGGGAAGAGATCCTCTCGCTCTTTCTCAAGTACATCGAGAACATCCTTCATCGCATCAATGTCTTCTTTTGAGTTCGAGAAGAATCGAAGACTATTGCCGCGACTTGCTGGGTCAATGTCAACATGGTTCATGTCCAAGTTCACGTACAAACGAAGGTTTCTTGCAAGTTCGTTGGCGTTTGCACCGACATAGGCTTTGCTGCCCCAGAGTCCTTCTTCTTCTCCGCCCCATGTGCAGAAGCGAAGGGTGTACTCCGGTGTTCCACTCTCATTGGCAATCATAGCAATCTGGCGAGCCATCTCAAGAACACTTGCGGTTCCCGATGTGTCATCCACTGCTCCTTGTGCATGATACACCGTATCGTGATGCGCCCCTACGATGATGAGGTCTTCGCTCTTGCCGTAGAGTGTGCCACATGGAACACTTACAGAAAGTTCACCAGCATTATCGACATCTGAAAACAATCGCAAAAATGCACCTTGAGAAGCCAACTCAAGCATTTGATTTCCAGTCTTGTTGGAGACGGCAATGAACGGAATATCTTCCGGAATCGAACCACTGTTGGCTGCCTTCATCTCATCGACTCGAATTGATTTGAAAATCGGGATGCAATCATCAGCAACGATTTGTCCACAATTGGATTGATTGTTGATCCGGAGGATAGCGGCCAACCCGAATTCTGCTGCTTTGATGTAGATTCCCGTATTTCCATCAATGCTGCTGCCGCCACGAATGATACCGACCTTGCCCGATGCATCAGTCCATAATCCGTCGTTCGTTCCGTCATCAAGATCGATCAATTCCATTTCTTGACCGAATTGAATATCAGCAGAACCGGAATAGCCTTGCAGAACAAAATTGGTTCGGTGTTCGAATGTTGTAATTTGGGCTCCTGCACCGGAGTTGCAAGAGGCTCCCGTAACAGGAGCGCCGAAGAATCCGCCTGCAGGCGGTATGCACATCGAGAGTATTGGTGCGTTGTTGATAGCAAACATCGGCACCGGATAGGTATTCAATTGTGGCGAGTATCCCATTTCAGTAAGGTTATCCAGAATCATCTGTGCACCAGCAGCCTCTTCTGGACTTCCAGACATACGGCCTTCCCATTCTGGGTGTCCCAGATTGACGAGTTCTTGCGCATACCAACGTGTTTGACTTGCATCAAACCCAATCGGCTGGTAGACAGGTTCATCCTCACCAAACCCAAGAATGGCGGGGTTGAAGACAACGACCATGAGAAGGAGAACTGCGGCGACGGAGCCAGCCGTCTGAGCGAGGTTAAATTGGCCAATGACCTGCCGACTCCAAAACGAGCTGCCCAACTCAATGGTCTTCGCCTCATCGGCGACGCGAAGTCGCTCAACGAGTTCAGCTTTCTTTCCTGATTTTGAGAGGCTTCGCTCTTCGAGCATTGATTTGAGTTGCTCAACCGTCAAAGATTCAAGCGAATCGTCGGTGCTCATGGATACCAACAAACGGTTTGCTCATTTGAACCCGTTGCCTTTTTGTGTTTCATTCATCCAACTCTTCGCCCGTCCAACGCTTGCCGATGGTATGCTCGAGACCGATTTGGTCAAGGATACGAGCAACAACGAAGTCGACCATATCATCGATGGATGTTGGATGGTTGTAGAATCCAGGTGATGCTGGGATCACGACGGTGCCCCAACCTGATAGTTTGGCCATGTTTTCAAGATGGACTGTTGCATACGGCGCCTCACGTGGTACAATGATGAGTTTGCGCTGTTCCTTCATGGCAACAATGGCAGAGCGTGTAATGAGATTGTCACCAATACCTGCTGCGAGTTTTCCGAGCGTCGTTCCAGAACAAGGACAGATGACTACAGCGTCAATAGGGGCTGAGCCCGAAGCAGACTTCGCACCGATGTTGGCTTGTTCCTCTAGGATGGCACCAGTCTCTTCTGCAAGCGCCTCTGGAGTTGTATCGCATTCATGCTTGAGTGTGATGCGACCTGAATCACTAACGACGAGTCGAATGCCGACACCAAGTTCGTTCAGTGCCTGCGCAAGACGAACGCCATAGATGGCACCACTCGCACCTGAAATCCCGAGAACGACCTCTCCCATGATATCAAATCCAGCCATTCTCATATATGCACTTGTTTGTTTCCTCACATTCAATGTCTGTCCAATATGGTTGAGATTGACTGTAGTAAAGCATCTTCGAGTTGTTGTCTTGTAACCCTCGTTCCTAAATTGGATAGTGATGTTGTTGTCGCCTCTGTAAGGCCACACCCAGCGAGGTTCTCTACTCGACCATTGGGCGTGTCATAGTTGATTGTAAACCCGTGTCGACTAACCCATCGAAGAAAGGACAATCCAATACTACAGATCTTCTTGTCATCGACCCATACGCCCTGCATACGCTCGTCCCTGTATCCTACGATATCGATGGTCTCCAATCCAGCAATGACCCATGACTCAATTTTTGAAATGATATCGGCAACGGATCTCTCATCATCCTTGTTCCAATGGATGATAGGATAGACAACGAGTTGGCCAGGTCCATGCCATGTAAGTCCTCCGCCACGGTCAACAGGGTGACTCCTATAGTCAGAAGGTGGAGCAATCCCATCGCTTCGAGCACGAGGTCCTACGGTGACAATTTCTGGGTGCTCCAAAAAGAGTATCGTGTCTGGAATCTCTTCATTGATCCGTTGTTGTTGCAATGCCGACATTAATTCCAGTGCATCAGTATATTCTACGATGCCAAGAATACGAATATCGACGGATTGCATGCTCGTTCCTCAATACTGTCCAGAAGAACCGAAACCGCCTTCTCCACGCTCTGTTGATTCCAGTTCATCAAGGGCGACTTCTTCAATATGAACGAGTGGAACTGGAGCAAACAAGATCTGTGCAACACGCTCTCCCTTGCCAACAGTGAACGAATCACCTTCGCCAATCCAGGTTGCGAGTACTTTGAGTTCTCCCCTGTAATCAGAATCAATCGTACCTACTCCATTTGGAAGAATCATACCTTTCTTTCCAAGAGACGATCGGCAACGAATTTGTCCCTCCCATCCCTCTGGAATAGCACAAGCAAGTCCCGTGGGTATCATGACCGATGCGCCTTTGACGACCTTTGTTTCTTCAAGTGCGTACAAGTCCCACCCAGCAGCTTGTGCACTTCCTTGTGTTGGAAGTTGGGCATTTACGTTCAGTTTTGCGAATTTGACATGGATTGTGTTTCGCATGGTCTTGCCTCCCCTCGGTGGTTCAAGGAGTCTTTGATTCTGTTCCAGTGGAAACAGAGGTAAAATTCGGCTGAAAAATATCACTCTTACTTTCAAAAAAATCGGTACTTATACAAATCGGTCGAAAAAACCGGATTCTTAGCGCAGTCCCTCATTTCCAACCCTATTGAAAACAGGACTTTATGTGTCTTTGCCATGCACATATTTATGTGCCATCTCGGATGGAGGACAAACTCCAGCGCGTTGGTGGAAGGTGACAATATGGTAATCGAGCATAACCGAAATGATGACGGAATTGAGATAGACCTCTCGCGAGAACACATCGAGCCAATGCTTCAAGAAAACTTGGATCGTTTCGTTTTGTTCCCAATCGAACACGACGACATCTGGGGGATGTACAAGCAACACGCTGCATCGTTCTGGACTGCAGAAGAGATTGACCTTGCAGAGGATATGAAGGACTGGGAGCAACTCAACAAAGACGAGCAACACTTCCTCAAGCACGTTCTTGCCTTCTTTGCTGCAAGCGATGGTATTGTCAACGAGAACCTCGTTGTCAATTTCTCAAACGAAGTTTGCTGGGCCGAAGCTCGTGCCTTCTACGGTTTCCAGATTATGATGGAAAACATTCACGCTGAGACCTATTCTCTCCTTATTGATACATACATCAAAGATTCAAACGAGAAGAATCACTTGTTTAAGGCGCTTGAAACAGTACCTTCAGTTAAACGCAAGGGTGACTGGGCGCTTCGCTGGTTGTCCCGCAAGCGAGGTTCTTTTGCAGAACGATTGGTTGCCTTTGCTGCTGTCGAGGGGATCTTCTTTTCGGGTTCGTTTTGTGCCATCTTCTGGCTCAAGAAGCGTGGTTTGATGCCTGGACTGACGTTTTCAAATGAATTGATTAGCCGAGATGAAGGATTGCACTGTGACTTTGCCTGCTTGCTGCATAGTAAACTCGAGCGACCAACGCCTGAGAACGTTATTCACCGCATTATCGCAGAGGCTGTTGAAATTGAAATCGAATTCGTTACCAGTGCTCTCCCTGTCAATCTCATTGGAATGAATGAAGATTTGATGAAGCAATACATTCAATTCGTTGCCGACCGACTGTTGATCTCTCTAGGAGCATCGAAGTTGTATGATGTCAGCAACCCGTTCCCATGGATGGAGATGATTTCCATGCAAGGCAAGACCAACTTCTTCGAGAAGCGAGTTGGCGAGTACCAAAAATCCGGTGTCATGGACGGTGCTTCCCTAGGAAGTGTCCAACAGCGGTTTTCCATGGACGAAGACTTTTGAACCGACCGCGAACAAAGGGAGATACGCACGCACCGAAACAAGCAGGAGATGAGGCAAAATGACCATGCAAGTTGTAAACAGAAAAGGCGAAAGGGAGGATGTGCGTTTTGATGCAATTCTCGACAAACTACGACGTTTGGCTGAAGGGCTCGATCCTACTTGGGTCGATCCTGCTAATCTGACTAAACTGACTATCGAAGGACTGTACGATGGTGTAACGACCCGAGAACTTGATCAACTTGCTGCAGAAACCGCTGCCTCACTGGTTTCGCAACATCCTGATTACAGCAAACTCGCTGCTCGTATCTGTGTGGATGATCTTCACCGTTCAACCAAGGACGTGTTTACGGACGTCATTACAGACCTGCGAGAATACATCGATCCAGAATCAAAAAAGCATGCCCCTCTGATTTCAGAAGAAGTCTACGATGTCATCATGGCGAATGCTGAAGTGTTGAATAACCATATCGATTACAATCGTGATTTCAATTACGACTATTTTGGATTCAAGACACTCGAGCGCTCATACCTCCTTCGCCTTGACGGTGAAGTTGCAGAGCGACCACAACACATGCTGATGCGTGTCGCAGTTGGTATCCACCATGGTGACATCGAAAAGGCACTGCAAACCTACGACCTGATGTCAAATGGTTACTTCACACACGCTACGCCTACATTGTTCAACTCTGGTACTCCTATGCCACAGATGTCTTCCTGTTTCCTCTTGACGATGCAAGATGATTCCCTTCACGGCATCTACGATACGCTCAAGCAATGTGCGTTGATCTCAAAGTCTGCTGGTGGAATCGGACTCTCTATTCATCATGTCCGAGCAAAGGGTTCCTACATCAAGGGAACCAATGGTACTTCGAACGGAATCGTTCCAATGCTCCGTGTTTTCAACGACACAGCTCGCTACGTCGACCAAGGCGGTGGCAAGCGAAAGGGTTCGATTGCTATCTATCTCGAACCATGGCACCCTGATTTGATCGAGTTCCTTGATCTCCGCAAGAATCACGGTAAGGAAGAAATGCGTGCTCGTGATTTGTTCTATGCTCTTTGGACGCCTGACTTGTTCATGCAACGTGTCGAAGCCAATGCTGATTGGTCCTTCTTCTGTCCTAACGAATGTCCTGGATTGCAAGATGCGTATGGTCAAGAATTCAAAGAACTCTACGAGTCCTATGAGGCACAAGGCTTGGCTCGAAAGACCGTTCCTGCTCGAGAAGTATGGGACAAGGTCGTTGAAGCCCAAATCGAAACAGGTACACCATACATGCTCTACAAGGATGCTGCGAATCTTAAGTCCAACCAGAAGAACTTGGGAACCATTCGCTCCTCCAACCTCTGTACAGAGATCATGGAATACACCTCTGCAGACGAAGTCGCTGTGTGCAACCTCGCATCGATTGCTCTTCCAAAGTACGTCGAGAACGGTTCGTTCAATCATGAACTCCTTTTCGATGTGACCTACCATGCAACAGGTAACCTCAACCGAGTCATCGATGTGAACTACTACCCTGTTGAAGAAGCTCGCAACTCCAACATGCGCCACCGACCGATCGGTCTTGGTGTTCAAGGGCTTGCAGACACCTTCGCTATGCTAGGTATGGCATTCGATAGTCCTGAAGCACGTGCACTCAACAAGGAAATTTTCGAGACCATCTACTTCGCTGCATGTACTGCATCCAAGGATGCAGCCATCGTTGATGGAGCATACTCAACCTTCGAAGGATCTCCTGCATCCCAAGGGATTCTCCAATTCGACCTTTGGGGTATGAACGAGCACTCAGGCCGATGGGACTGGGATTCACTCAAGACAGAAATCATGGACAAGGGAATGCGAAACTCACTCCTCGTTGCTCCGATGCCAACCGCTTCAACGTCACAGATTCTCGGAAACAACGAGTGCTTCGAAGCGTTCACATCGAACCTCTACGTTCGACGAACACTCTCTGGTGAATTCATCGTTCTCAACAAGCACTTGGTCAACGATCTCATTGCTGCAGGACTTTGGAGTATGGAATTGAAGGACGAAATCCTCCGACATAAGGGATCCATCCAGGCTATTGAAGGAATTCCCGATAACATCAAGGCGTTGTACAAGACGACCTGGGAAATCAAGCAAAAGCATGTCCTCGACATGGCTGCAGACCGTGGTGCTTACATTGACCAAAGCCAGTCGATGAACATCCACATGATCGATGCCAACGCAGCAAAGGTCAGTTCGATGCACTTCTATGGCTGGAAATCCGGTCTTAAGACAGGTATGTACTACTTGCGAACCAAGGCTGCTGCTGATGCGATTCAATTCACGGTTGAGAGCAAGGCAAAGAACGATCCAACGGTCAACGGACTTGCAGAGCGTGCTGAATTGACCAGCATGGAAGAAATCGCTTGCAGCCTTGACAGTCCTGATGATTGTCTCAGCTGTGGTGCTTGA
>JBMTJI010000020.1:0-39976 GCA_049438185.1 Candidatus Poseidoniaceae archaeon | reverse complement strand
ACATTCGAATTGTATACCGAAGGAGGAATGACAGCAGACTTCCAAGATGTCAAACGTCGAATCTCAAACATTGCGAATTTCCTTCGTCGGCGACGAATCATCAACGTGAAATCCGAATCAGGTACTGATGTGACGTTTGAAGTGAATTGGCGCGATTGGAAACTTGACGATAACGGAATTTGCAATCGGCCGAGAATGCTGACAAATCTTCCTGCAGGCAAGGTGTTTATTCTTCCAAAAGAGGGGACGATGAATGGAACCATCGTCATTGATGGTTCATGGGATTCCACGCTCATTGAGGAACCTGTTGAATTGATTATCGAAGATGGAACCGTTGTTGATGTCAAAGGCGGAAGTCTTGCAGCGACGATTCGTCAATCCTATGGCGAGGTCGCCAAGAAACTCAAAGCGAAAGATCGTGAGAGTGTCTGGACAGTTGCAGAATTCGGTTTTGGTATGAATCCAAGTGCTCGACTTGTCGGTAACGTTCTCGAAGATGAGAAACGAATGGGAAGTTGTTACTTCTCTATTGGGGATAATTCACGGCTTGGTGGAAGTTCAAATGCAGGCATTCACGTTTCAGGTGTTCTGGCAGAGCCAAGCGTATGGCTTGATGACTCCTGCCTTACTGAGGCAGGTGAATTCATGGCCGATGAAAATTAGCGATGAGCACTCATGTTCATGTTTCCACAAACCGGACAAAATCGCCAATTGGGATCCAATCCAATCCCGCATCCACGACAGTGAATACCAGAACGTATTGTTGGTTGGATATTCATTGTTGGTTGTTGCGGCATCATTGGTTGCTGCATAGGTTGTTGCATCGGTTGCTGTGGTAAAGGCTGTTGCCAACCCATCTGAGGAGCTGCAACGCCAGGAGAGCTTGGTTGTTGCCGTACTGGTTGTTGGGGCTGCTGTTGAGGTTGTTGCTGGGACTGAATCGGCTTGCGGACAGGAGCAACTGGACGAGGCAAGGAAGACATCTTTTGTGCCGCTTCAGACGAAACAAATTCTGAGAGAGAGACTTCTCCGTCGCCATCCGTATCGGCTGCACTGTGCAATTCCTCTGCTTCCTGGATTGTCACGTTCGCTGCGACAGCGAGTTCTTCGACAGAAAGGCTACCTGAATCATCAACATCTGCGGCGATGAATCGCTCTGCGTCACTGACCCATTCTTCTTCAGGTTCCTGTTCAACAACGGGTTCGGGTTCAGAAACGACCTCCTCAAGTGGTGCTTCAACAGGTTCAGGTTCTGATGGAACCTCTTCAACTGGTTCAGGAACCACCTCCGGTTCTGGAACGAGTTGTGAGCCAAAAGCACCGGCAAAGGCATCTTGAGCAGCATAATCCACCTCGACCTCATTCTTGAATCCAGCCTCTTCGGCGGGTTCTTCTTGGGTTGGTAGCGGGACGGAACCGGTGGATGGAAGAGGGACTGAATCGGATGGGAGGGGTACAGAATCGGTTGGCAGAGGAACTGAGGCGGCCATTGGTTCTGGTGCTTCAACAACTGGTGTTGGTGTAGGTTCTGGTGTTTCAATCACTGGTGCCGGTTCAGGTTCTTTTCGTTCAATGACTGCACCGATTTCGATTTCGGCGGGTTGAGCTTGGTCGCTAGCAAACAATGGCATAGGGAGAGCATGCCCTGCAAGATCGAGTGAATTGTTGAGTTCCTCAGCCATGGTTTGCATTTTCTCAACATTGTCTGACGGGCTTGCCATAATGGATTCAATTGACTGAAGGTAGCGTTCGACCTCACTTGTTCCTCCAGTTGCATATGCAATAGCGAGAATCTTGAGGAACTGCATCGGGTCAAACAATGGAGTAAGCGCTTGAACAACATCGGTAGTTGCAAGCGGATGTGCTGCATTTCCGGATCCTGTAGAGTCTGCCTGTCCAGCAAATTGAAGCAACGGATCAGGTAGTGCCATAAGGTTGAGATGACCAAATATCAGGAAGTAAATTTCACCACCTTCACACTGCAAACGTTCACTTGCAGCCTCAAAGTCGAATTCACCTGGTCGAAGAATGATATCTGCCAAGTGCTCAAGTGCCTTTGAAAGCGCCTGTTTTGAGTCCATTGACATCATTTGTTGAAGAACATCTGATGAATCGGTCACACCGAAGTATGCCGCAGCATCATCAACTTCGATTCCTTCTGGAAGTGAGGCTCCATCAGGTACTCCGTCAGACATCCCTCTTCCTCCTATCTCCGCCAATCGAGTGTTGTTTTTGAGGTTGCTGTTATTATCCTCTATTGTTGGTTTCGAGCCATATCGTAAATCGCTCTGGATTGTTCGGCAGACCAACCTGTTCCTTGCAATTGCATCAGAAGCGTACGTTCTTGTTCACCTTCACCAAGTTCCCCTACGACCCATTCAACGGCTGCATCACGATCATCGGCTTGCCAATCTTCGAAAAGGGACATGTCAACCTCAATACGTGCCTTTCGAACCTTCTTCTGTGGTGCCGCATCTTCCACTTGGTCGATTACAGGTGATTGAGTGACTGGCGTTCGACGCGCAGGTGAAGACGAAGGTTTCGCACCTCCGGGTGGCCCACGTCCTGAAGGACCCGATGGAGTTGTTGAGCCACCCGGTGGACCTCGTTTTGACCCGGATGGACCTCTTGAAGGCGGTGGCCCTCCAGAAGAACCTCCCGAAGAGGGTGGACTACGGGCAGCAGGCGCTGACCGACTTGGCATTGATTTGCTCTGGAACGAAGAGAAGAAGTCATCTTCATCATCGTCATCGAAGAAGTCATCTTCATCGTCGTCATCATCGAAGTCATAACCACGATTTCGAATTCGACCAATCAGAACGGTAAGGAGAAGAAGAACAACAATTGCACCTGCAAGGACACCGCCGAAGACCGGCATGGTCATGCCGAGAATCATCGTTCCTTCATCATCGGTTTCTGACTTTGGAAGCGGACAACCATCGTCATATCCATCAGGGCCTTTGGGCTCTTCAGGACAATTGTCAAGCAAATCGTTGACACCGTCCTGATCGGTATCTCTTTCGCTCTTCGAACAGCCTTGATCATCTACATTGGTTGTTGGAGATTCAGGACACTTGTCCGGCGATGTTGCATCTTCGACAAACACACCTGGCCAGTCCGATTCTCTCGAAGCATTCCATTCAGGATTACCCCAATTGTCACCATACCCATCACCATCCGAATCATCCCACTGTGTAGGATCGCCAGGGAACTTGTCTCGACCCCAATTATCTGCCCAACCGTCGCCATCATCTTCACAGCCGATTTCGAGCGTATCGAGATAGGAAGTACCGTTCTCTGTTGGACAGAAATCGGCATTATTTCCGAGTGGATTATCTCCAAACCCATCACCATCTTGGTCAGCCCACTGCGTTCCATCAAGTGGGAAAGCATCACCAACTTCGTTGATTCGCAGTCCAGTATCCTCGTCGATGTCAAACGTATAATCGCCTGAGTATCCATCCCCATCGAGGTCTTGGTCGAGTGCATCCTCATCGAGACACCCATCTGCATCGACTGGGAAGCCTGCTTCAGTATCTGGACAGAGATCTGAGCCATCGCTCACACCATCACCATCAGTATCGCGTTGATTTTCATCACAGCCATTCTCATCAACAACGAACGTTGAGTCCGGACAAAGATCTTCGATGTCGACAACACCATCATTATCGCTATCTTGGATACGTTGATCATCGCTACAACCATCTGCATCAACGGTTGCTCCAGAAGTTGTATCTGGGCAGATATCGTCCGCATTGGTTACACCATCTTCATCATCGTCAAGTTGCGAATCGGCACAACCGTCTGCATCAACGGTTTCAAACACGGACGTTCCAGGGCACAAATCGACTTCATCATAGACACCATCGCCGTCATCGTCATCGGTATTCACCAACGGACAACCGACTCCGTCTGTACCATTAGCAACACCGAACTGGAACGGACATTCATCAGCATTGTTTCCTGTAGCATTGTCACCGAATCCATCACCATCAAAATCGAGGAATTGCGTTGGATCGAGAGGGAAATCGTCATCGGTGTTTGCCCAGCCATCTCCATCGCTATCTGGACATCCCGGTGAGGGATTTATCGAAGTACCATACACACCTGGACAGCCATCGAGAACAAGCCCTTGGCCGTTGCTTCCGTTGTAGGAAGAAGTCCAACGATCCGGATACCCATCGCTGTCATTATCGTCGGCAGCTGCGATATTGTATGGGAAGAAGTCGGGGTTGGTCGCCCCCATGGTGCCATTGTCACCGTACCCATCACCGTCGGTATCTGCCCACTGCGTTGGGTCATCTGGCCACTTGTCTGCGCCTTGGGCAAGACCCCAGTTAAGCCCTCCAATGTTGTTCGCATCGCTTGCACCATCGCCGTCAGAATCAGGGCAACCGTTGCGGTCTCGATACGAGGTTCCATAGTCCCACGGGCAGAAATCTCCGGTCAGTGTATCGGACTCATTATCTCCAAATCCATCACCATCGAAGTCCTTGTATTGACGTGGATTGTATGGAAACTTATCACCAGGACTGGATTCTACTGTTCCTGACAATCCAAAGATGGCATCACAACAATCAACACCGTAATTGTCCCCAACACCATCCCCATCCGTATCCTTGGCTTGCTTCCAATTCTGTTGGAAACGGTCTCCATTCGCCCAAGTACCATCGTTGTTCGACCATCCATCCTCATCGTAATCTGGACATCCGTATCTGTCGAACACAGAACGTCCTTTGCTGGTGTCACACGAATCGATACTATCTGCAAATCCATCGTGTTCGTAATCATCACAACCTTGGACAAAGAAGTAGGAAATTCCTGAAGTTGCTGGACAATCATCGGAAAGTGGACCTGTTGGGTTATCACCAAATCCATCCATATCAGCATCTTCCCATTGTTCACCGATGTTCGGCATCTCATCGATGCGGTCAAAGATGAGATCTCGATCTGCATCCGCATAGAAACGCAACATCTCAACATCAAGGTCAAGTGAATCATAATAACCAGCGACGATTGTACCGTTCGAATCAACAGATGAGGAGAAGTTTGCATTGGTGAAGACATTCTTCATTTCATGTGAAGACCAAGTTGAACGGTCTTCGCTGCGCCCATCGAGGTGGAGTGTGTTGATGCGTAACGTGTTTGTTGTCGGCGTGGTTGTCATCAACAAAACGCCGGGGCCGTTTGAGACAATGTTCCATGTCCCGCCGGTTTCAGTTAGCACTTGACCCCCGTAGTTCGACCAGTTGCCTGAATTGCTACGTTCGTACAGAGCGTCGGTAGCGGATTGAACGGCGAAGATGAGTGAGGAACCGTGTTGCGTACAAGAGAGATCGTTGCTACTCGAGGCCCCGAGTTGTTGCATCGAAACATTGCTCCAAACCTCAGTCGTTGCATTTCGCTCGTGTGTGACGAGAACACCGCTTGAATCGAGGCTGAGGAGAACTACGGTGTTGCTTGAATCCATGCACATGGCCAATTGTGATGAGCCATCGGTAACGTTAGTGAGCGTGGTTGAAACATCATTCTCGATATCAAGAATTTGCAGTTGATGGACGCTTGAATTGTTGACGGTCGTTGCAACAATACGGGTTCCAGTCGAGAGTTGTAGTGCAACGTGTTCAAGGCCAACTGCGAGACCCGAGCCAAGCTCAGTAGCGGTTGTCCAACCGCTTCCAGTTTTGGTTACTCGTTCAAGACGATCAAGATTTGAATCCCGATAGAGGATGTGCATGTCTGCTCCATCAAACCATAACGACGGAGCTGCTGTCAAATTTGAATTGGATAGAATCTCACTTGAGTCCCATCCTGATTCGGTCTCATGGGAATAATACATCTTTTCGATTGTTGGGTGTGAATAGACCATGTGCAAGTCGCCGTTTGTATCGATTGTAGACGCAGGATAAGTTCCAAAATCGTTGAAGGTGCGTATCTCCTGGTGGAGAGATGCCCATGATGTTGTGGAGTGATGAGTGTATCCGATCGCATCGTCGAGGACAATCAAAGTTGGCTGACCCGAAGGAGAGACATGGAATTGGAATTCGAACGGTTGTGAGCCTGTTGCGAGTGTTTCTGTGACCCAGGAGCCTCCCGGAGAACCGTCGTCAACGTGTTCAAGATGAACAAGCGAATGGGATGAGGATGTGTTCAAAGAGAACATCATTGCCGTTTCCCCACGATTTGATGTTGTCAATTTCAATCCAGACATTTCACCTTGGAACGTAAATTGACTTGTGTCGAAATCTTGCTTACTCACCGTAACCATATCAATACCATAAGAGGTTCCACGAGTGGAATTTCGGGTCGAGTAAACAAATTCGATGGCACCATCTGCATTTGAGTCAAAGCCGCCCAAGGTAATGAACCCGAGATGATCGGATGGGTTGCCTGTTCGAATCGTTTCCACTACTGCTGAAAAACCGTCAGCAGAACCAAGATAGAGATTGATTTGACCTGAAGGTGTGAAGCTCGATCCCGACCCGATAAAGGTGTCAGCATATCCATCATCGTTTACGTCACCTGCTGGCGCAAACATCCAGCCAAGACGTTCATTGCCTTCTCCTTGGCTTGTCCAATCAGGGCTTTCTGAGAAATTTTCAGTGGTATTCCCCATGAACAGGTGAACCGTACCGCTGAACATTGGTGCCCCAGTAGGAGAGAATTCCTGGACCAATAATTCATCCATTCCATCGTTGTTGATGTCATCAATAAGTTCCACAACGGTACCAAACAATTGTCCTGATGCCAAACGTTGGATGCTCTTGTTTGAGCTTGCTGGAATTCCATCAGCAGAGCCGTAGAAAACTTCGATAGCGGAATATCCAGTTGGTGAATCCTCATTTCCTGAATTTGAGACGACCAAGTCGCCATAACCGTCGCCATTGAGATCGCCTCCGCTTGACATCGATTGTCCAAAGAACGGCCCATTCGTGCTCGCCGTGATGTTGTGCGAGAATGCCAACCCTTCCGACGCACCTTCAAAGACAGACAATCGTCCAATCGAATTTCCATCGGTCCAATTGCCTTGGAGCGCAACGATGTCATGCGTACCATCACCATTCATGTCATCGAGGAGAGCGATGTCCATACCAAGCATTTCTTCGTCGTTCCCCATTGTACTCCAAACAAGATCGAATTGCGTTTGGTTCCATTCGTACAACGCAAGACGCCCGTGGTTGAATTCGTTCGCTCGACTCGTGTTATCATAGCCAGGAGAAGAGAGCAGCATTTGGGTCATTCCGTTTCCTAGGAACTCTCCAAGGGCAATTCCGCTCCCAAACAATCCCGATGTTTGTGTACCACTGAGGACTACAGGTGGTGATGAGTCGAAACTCTCATTTCCACCAAACAAGACACTCACACGACCATTGTTGGTCAAACCGCTGTCCGATGCGCTGGGTTGCGTAAACACAACATCGTCAAATCCATCTCCGTTCAAGTCCCCATACGCAGCATGACCTTCTTCAACATCGGGATAGAGCTCAAACACGGTCAAGGCTTCGCTCGAAAGTCGGCCCGTTGATTGATCTTCTAAACTCTTGAAGATCGATAGTTCAGTCTGGCTCGAATCAAATGAGGTCGTTGCGACTTGAGCAAGTCCGTTCAAATCCAAATCAAGTCCAATCGCTGAATGGACGTTTGTATCTCGGGCGAGAATCTGTTCCGTTCGTTGATCTCCATCAATCTGCAATCGAACTGCTTCACCAGAGCGAGTGTACGCAATGTTGGCAACACCATTCGCATCCATGTTCAACTCAACTTCATTACCTACTGGGCCAATGTCGAGGAGACTGTGATACCAACGCAATCCACTGTTGTTCACTTGCCACAATTCACCGGTTGATGTACGAACAACTGCAAACTCATTCCCATCGTTTGTCAAACGAAGTGTGATGGTTTCAGGATTGAGATTCTCGATGATTGTACGCTTCAACCACGTCTCCGTTGTGTAGACTTGGCCTTCAAAGGCCAAACGAGCCATTTTCACATTGGCTCCATCACCGAAGAGAGCAAGTGGCCGATAGGACTCATCAACTACGACTGAACATCCAATGAGTCCACTGCTGGTGTTGACGGTGTCGATGAGTGAATCTGAGAATGAACCATCGGATGCATACACGCCCATTCGCACTTCGCCTAGGTCGTTCATCCAACAAAGATAACTCGAGCCATTTTCTGCAAGGTATACACTTGGATTGCTCAAATTGCTTGATGAGCCGGAAACAAGAACATCACTCATCCACATGTCAATGGATGAATCGGAACGAACCAATAACTCAGTCATGCCTTCCAAATCGATTGTTTGCCCTGCTAAGTCGTGTCCATGTTCCATGTTGCTTGGAAGTGTGAAACCTGGAAGCGTTTGTTCTGCAAGAACCTGTTCTTCAGTCACCGCTTGCAAGCCCAATGGAGCCATCAGTTGAACGAGGAGGAGGAGAACAAGCCCGGCCGATAGAACCGATTTGCAAAGCGTCCGCTCCTCGCGCATGAACTCCTTAGAACACTCAACGTTCTAAACCATTGTCAGCAATCGATTCATTTTCACCTCATTCAAACGAACCCATGAGGTCAAGAACGCCCAAGAGGTGGCGACCTCATGGAGCGGGTTCTCGTCGTTGCAAACGGAGCATGGCCTGAGGGATTTGATCTTGAACATGAAATCGAGAAGTACGCAGCTGTTGTTGCTCTCGATGGTGCTGCAAATCGTCTTACGCAATCCGGTTTGTTTCCTGATGTCGTTTTGGGTGATTTCGACAGCATCGATGAAGAGGTTCTCAATCAATGCAAGGCCGCTCAGGTCAACATCGTTGCAACTCCCAATCAAGAACGAAGTGATATTTCCAAAGGATTGGAATGGGTGCATACAACCTATCCTGACTCAAGTGTATACATTGTTGGCGTTGAAATCGGAAGATACGATCATCATCTCGCTGCTTATTCAGCATTGTTTGAATGCGATAGTTTAGCAACAATCATTCTCGATGGGTGGGAGGCTTTTCGGGTATCATCAACACCGAGGAACATCCGCACAAATCCCGATAAGGGCGTGAGCCTGATACCGTTTGGAACGGTAACAGGCGTACACCTCAAAGGATGTCAATACGCTCTTCAATCTGAAACATTGACAACCGGAACAAGAGGAATTTCCAACAAAGCAACTGAATCAACAATCACTGCTTCAGTCGAAAAAGGCCACCTTCTATTGCTCATCGAACGGTGAAGGCGGCAATGCCTTTCGAATGTATGCACTGTAATCGCTCTCCTCATCCCATGTTTTTGCGTGTTGATCAATTCGTGCCCGCTCCATGGTCACATCCACCCCTCCCCAATCTTCAATCAAGTTGAGTTTTAATGCGGCTTTTGGCGTATATCCCGGAAGGAAGTTGCGCCATAAGAACGGTATTCGGCCAGGTGTTACAGTATTGACAGCCTTTACAATGGAAGTATTGCATGTTTTGAACAACGTATGATAGAATTCAGGACGAGATGCGAGTTGATTCAAGCGATGAGCCATTTGGACAATCATTTGTCGTTCCTTGTCTGGAGGTGTTATGACACGATACATCGATACAATATTGCTCCGGCCATGGGTTCGAAGTTGTGTCACGTCCCGTTCAAAACCGACGAGGAGATACAACTCATACGAACGCCACAAGCCTGTCCAAGGATGATATTTCTTGCCACGTTGGCGTCGTGTCTCAAAGGAAAATGAAAGACATGTTCCATCAAAGAATTCGAAGGTAAGGTAGGTGTGCGACATTCCTCTGAAGGAGTGAAACTGGTCGACGACGAACCAAATATGCTTGACTTTGGTTGAATCCACCTTGACTTCATCCGCCCACTTCTCATCACGGTCTCGTGTGGTTCGCCAATGAAAATCTCGAACGTTTCGAAATGTGATTATTGAGTCATTGAACACTGCGCTTGTAATGTGCTCACAATCTGCCGCCCAATCTGCATCTAATTTTGGTTGACGTGGGCGAACCCTCGTCCACCATATTCGAACGCCGTTGAGCAGAAGGAGTGCAATAACCCCTCCCAGCCCAAGGAGAAGGTACACCATCCAGTCTGCCATAGATTCACCAACGTTGCCAAATGTTGTATGCTGAATCCCACCAATCGAGAGAACCATCTGGGTGCTTTCTCCATAACTGACCCTCATCATCGAGAACGGTTGGCAATCCTTGTGGATCCGGCGATCCATCGTTCAAAATTTGAGGTGCTGGACCAAGTTCAGGTAAGGTCAGCAGTTCATCATCCTCTCGCATGCGGACAAGCAAAACGAAAACGATGATAGCAACGATAAGGCCGAGAACCCCGATCGTGTACCAACCCACATCTTCAGTTGAAGTTTCATCACCAAAGGATTGCGTTGGCAGCGCTTCTTGCTCTTCAGGAGTAAGTTCGGCAGCCGGGAGTCGAACAATGTTGACCGCTTGGGTACTAGCAATGTTCTCCATGTTCGTCACCTTGAGGACGACAAGATGAACGCCCGCTGGAAGCGATGAGCAATCGTACACCGCTCCATCAGAGATTGTTGATGTTGTTGAGACATCCCATTCTTTCGTGTACGGAGAAAAATCCTCATTGGAATTTGTCGGTTGAATCGCAACCAAACATGAGCGTTCAGTGGTCAAGCCATCACCCGTAACAAGTAATTCAAAAGATGGCGCTGGCCGGTTCTCAATCGTAAAGTTCAGCGTTGCTTCAGCGGTTTGCCCAAGTTCATTGCGGTACGTTTCTCGTAGGGAATACTGCCCTGCTGGCCACGTTGAACAATCAATGCTCGTAGCATTATCAAGCACAATGAACGGAGCACCGGTAAAGGTAAGCGTTCCAAGAGCTCCGTATCGTGGCCCGGTTTCATCCATAAACAAGCGATTGATTTCACAATTTGAGCCCGTTTGTAGATTGTTCTGGCCAGTGAACTGGAGCGATATCATCGGAGTTTGCAACGCAGGAACCATCTCATAACTCGGTAAAAAAATCGTAGAAATTTCAACGCCGTTCATGTCATAGAACCCGAGAGCAAGATCATGGGAACCGCGTGACCATGCATCGTAGGTCAGACTCGCATTTGTCTGGCCAACGATTTCGATCGTTGTTGATTCAATGACTTCACGATCGTTGTGCGTTGCTATCAGACGAACGTCAACAAAAGTCGATTCCGCTGTTGAATTCAATATTACAACAACCCGAACAGCGTCAATGTCTCCATCCTGATTGAGATCAAGCGTGTCATTGCGCAATGCAACCATGGTAATTCCTGCTTCTTCAAGTCCGATATCTGCCTCAGCACTGACTTGACCAATGCTTAGCAACGGTATCAGGAACAATAAGGTGAAGAGAATCGCGACCTTACGCATCGTTTTCACCTCCAGGAGGCGGTGGCAATGGAATAGCCAAGTCGGGAAGGGCGACCTCGTTTGCATGAGGTAAAACAGCAGAATTCATTGATGAATCATCACCAATCAACAAATCTTCTGTCAGCGATTTATCGTCTTCAGAACGCATGGTTCGAACAATCAATGCCGCAGAAGCACCAAGGATGAATGAGATTCCAACGATGAGGTATGTCAGCCAAGATGCTGCTGGGTCTTCACCCATAATCGCAAGAGCTGCATTCCATTCGCCGTATTCGTTCGACCAACCATCACCATTGTTGTCTTCACAACCCTGCAGGTCACGAATTGAGGTTCCAAATTCCTCTGGACAATCATCTCGAAGTGCACCCAACGGTACATCCCCAAAACCGTCACCATCGGAGTCTTTCCACTGCAAGGCTTCTGTCGGGAAAGCATCGGCTGAGCCATACGGATGTGCATCCCACCCGTCGGTAGGATCCGACCAACCATCACCATCGGTATCACGGCAACCCAGTCGATCAAGAATTGAAGTTCCTCGAATCGTTGGGCAGGCATCAGCCTCGTTTCCATCGACTTCGTCACCATAACCATCGCCATCAGAGTCTCTCCACTGCGTTGGCTCGTGAATGAATGCATCACCAAGGTTCGACCAACCATCACCGTCTGTATCTGGACAACCCCAGCGGTCACCTCCAGAACTTGGCCCAACCGAGGTTCCAGGTTGCGATGGGCAAACGTCAGCAGTTGTTCCAGAGGGGTTGTCACCGCGCCCGTCACCATCACGATCATGCCATTGTGTTGGGTCTTCAGGCCAAGCATCGCCTGTTCCACCTGGACTTGCAAGCCAGTAAGGTGTTGGATCCGACCAACCATCTTCATCGGAATCGGGACAGCCCCAACGGTCGAAGGTGGACAATCCGTAGGTCGTTTTGCAACCATCGCCACGATAGGCAAGACGCCAAGCCTGGCCATCGAAGTATTCCATGTTGTCACCGAACCCATCGTTATCGGTATCGTACCACTGCGACGAATCACTCGGGAAGGCATCCGCAAATCCTTGCGGATGAGCAATCCAATCATCTGTTGGATCGGAATATCCATCCTTGTCAACATCTCGACAACCAAGACGGTCAAATCGGGAAATCCATCCACTCTCAACTTCCTCAGCATTGGAATTCATACAGACATCGCCTTCAAATCCGTTGAGATTATCACCATAGCCATCACCGTCTGTATCTCGATATTGGCTCGGTATCATTGGGAAATCGTCAATCTGAGTGGCCCCATAGGTCTGGTTATCGCCCCAGCCATCTTCATCAGTATCTCGGAATTGTGTTGGATTGTCTGGGAAATCATCGATGAGTTTTGCCCCTTCTGTTTGGTTATCCCCATAGCCATCATAGTCTCGATCTCGCCATTGTGTTGGTTCGAATGGGAACGCATCAGCACCATCAACGGCCGTCCAATTTTCGCCCGGATCTGACCATGCATCCCCGTCTGCATCTGGACAACCGTAACGGTCAGCAAAGGATGGACCGAGGATGAATGGGCATGCATCTGGTTGGTAAGCAAGTTCCAGCCATTGTCCGATACCCCATTCTGTATGTGTTTCATTCCACATTGGGTCATCCCAGTTGTCTCCGTAACCGTCACCATCCGTGTCTTGCCACTGCGTCACCTCAAGTGGGAACGCATCAGCAAGCCCATTTGGATGTGCGTACCATGGTTCAAGCCCGTTGAGACCTCCAGGATCAGCATCGGAATACGAATCGCCATCGGAATCAATACAACCATAGCGGTCAGAAGTTGAGTATCCTCGGCTATCTGGACAATGGTCGGGTTGATTGCCGAGAATGTTGTCACCATACCCATCAAAATCACGATCCCGCCATTGCGTTGCGTCGTTTTCAAAAGCATCAGCTCCGTTCTGGACATCCCAACCCGAATCGGTATCAGACCAACCATCTGAATCAGAATCGATACATCCTTGACGGTCATTTGTTGATGTTCCAACAATCAAATCGCAATCATCATCCGAGTCGACAAAGCCATCCTCATCGGTGTCTCGATCCGTTTTGTCAATCGATGCGAGAAGCGTGTAATCGAATCCATCATTGCACCACGAATCCTTTCCTTTAATTTTGACATACACATAGCCTGCCTGAGCCATGGTTTTCGAGAGTGTTCCTGAAGGATTGTCATCGCTTCGACCCATCGTAGCTACTTGAGAACCTGACTCATCATGCATTGAATAGTCGCCTTCCCAACCATCGCCGGGACACCACCATGCTGCATTACTCATCGATCCAGAAAATGTGATGCTGACAATGTCGCCTTTGTATGCATATATTCGCCACCAATCCGTGCCATCGTTTGGAGAACATCCGTCCGGATCGCAAACATACCCATTGGATGAAACGCCATCTGTAAGCAAATTTGAGGCCGCTTGCGTGTCGTCAGCATGAACCGATGGCACCATAGAAAGCAGCATCAGGGCAAACATGCCAACTGCAATGCTGCGCCCGAGCATGTTTGTCCATAATACATGCCGGTTAAGAAGAAAGCGACGATTAGTTGAACCGACCAAGAGCATCCCGAAGGGCTAGTTCAAGGGATTCGTGCTCAAATTTGTAACCCGAATCTAACAAACGCTTTGGATGAACCTTTTGCCCATCGAGGATGAGCGATTTCCCCATTTCACCGAACAAGATTTTCATGACGAACCCAGGTGCAGGAGCGAATGCAGGTCGGCGTAGGACTTTTCCAAGTGTCCTCGCAAATTGCTTTTGCGTCACTGGTTGTGGAGCGGTCAAGTTGTAAATTCCATGTGCAGCCTCTTGATTCATCAAAAAATGAATCGCATAGATTTGGTCGTCAAGGGAAATCCAAGACTGCCATTGTCGACCACCACCAATGGGTCCAAGGGCGCCCATCTTAGCGATGGGTAAAATTTGCTTGAGCATTCCTCCTGCAGCAGTCGTTACGATTCCAGTTCGCATAAGGATGGTACGGATTCCTGCTTCGGATGCAGCCGTGGTTGAATCTTCCCACTGCTTGCAAATCGTTGCTAAGAATCCATCTCCAATACTACTTGATTCATCCAATTCTTCGTCTCCTCTGTTGTCATAAAAGCCGACTGCTGAAGCACACATGAAGAGGCTTGGTGGGGCATCAAGTGCGGCAAGAGCCTTGGATAAGTTCTCAGTAGGAACAGCGCGACTTTGTGCAATCAGATGCTTCCGTTTCTTGCTCCATCGCTTGTCTCCAATTCCTGCTCCAGCAAGATGGATGACAACATCAAATCCTTCCAGAGAACCCTCGAGAATTTCTCCTGTTTTGTCGTTCCAGCGAACGATCTTGTCTGGGTTCTGATCAGCATGCAGTGTCGTTGAAGGACGCAAGAGGCGATGGACGTCATGACCATCTGTTTCGAGGAAAGCCCCCAGTTGAGTTCCAATCAAACCCGTTGAACCACTGATGAGAATCCGACGACGGGGTTGGTCTTTGAACATCTCTTGCCGGGTGAGGTCAGCCAGAATTCTTCGGGTTCGATGTTTAAACATCGTCCGAACACGAGGCATAACCATAATCGGCGCACCGATTCTCGAGAAGAAATGGAAGGGGAGTTTCCAGTCGACCTTATCTTCAATGGTCATTTCTTGATCGCCACCATCAACAAATTTGTGAACATGATTCCAACGAGCAAATGGCCCTTTCACTGAATCATCACAGAATTGTTCGCCCTCAATGTAACTGTGGTGTTTGGCAACCCAGCGTTGAGGAACAATCCCTATTTTCATCCTGAATTCCGTTATTGCACCGTCGGTGATACCACCTACTTCAACAGGGCGAATGCCTTCCCAATCAGGCATAATTCGACGTACTGCACCCGGTCGAGCGTGCCAGTTCCAAACGGCTTCTCGAGAGAATGGAAAGGTTGCTGAATGTTCAAAAATCGGCATACGCATCACCTAATGTTAGGAATCAGCGTATTTTCGTATATAATCCTCAGTTTTGAACTTGCGTTGCGTAGATGCAGAGGTCATGTAACGGACCTTTCCAAAGACCTCTCGCTCAAACCAACCTCGATCGAAGCGGCCGAAAATCCAGAAGATTCCTGTGTATGAATTTGGATCTCGGCCGTCAAGAGCCCAACGATCGTTGAGACGAATCAGCCAATCGCATGCAGTCTCTGGATCCGGGCACCATTCCAGGACCTTCTTGCCCCAAAGCATACGCAGATAGTTGTGAATGATACCCTCCTTACGAAGTTGCCATTGTGCCGCATTCCACAGTGGATCATGCGTTTCACCGTTTTCGAGTTGCTCGAAGGTGTAAACATAAGGCCGCTCATCATTTGCATGCTCTTCAAGGGTGTTTTTTGCCCATTCTGGGAGCGTCTGGTAGGATGTATGATCGGGATGCTCATAGCAGTAAATGAAGCCAAGTTCACGCCAGGTAATGACTTGGTCGAGGAACGCCTCAGCACCTTCACTCATTCCCCACCAACCAGCTCGACGACCATTGTGCGGAGGCGTGATTTTCATCGGATTCCAGCCTTCTGAATTCAACACTTCATTGACGATCTCAAATGAAGAAAGATGACCGAAATGAAGCCATGGCGAGAGGCCGCTTCCTCCATTTCGTTCAGGATGGTTCCGATCGAGGTGATAGGAGCCGAGGCGTTGTTCAATAAATTTTTTCAATTCAATTCGCGCTGTCACCGAGCCGCCTCTTTGGTCATCAACAGGTGGAACATCGTGGTCGATATCGAGTGCAGAAAGCGCCTCTCTTCCTTCTCTGGATGCTTCTGATACTCTCCATGTGAACTCCAATGGAGTCATTGGAACGTTCGCATCGATGAAGCATTGATTGGCAATTTCAGCACCATCTCCCACGTCTTGCAGTTGTTTAAGCGGATTTGATAACGGGGGCGTTGCAATAAAATTGAGAACATTTTGGTGGATGTAGCGTCGGAAAGAATGAGCCGTTGAAAACGATCGTTCAGGAGCACGCATTGGCACAATACCGTTGCTGTCGACACATTGAACCGAGCAAGTTGCAAGCTTCTTCGCTCTCTGTGCAACCTCTCGTGGCATGTATGTTGGATAGTCGTCGATGACAACCGCAACAGCATCCTTTGCAAACGATTGCAAGAGGCCTCCTGCCTGAGATTTTTTCGTCTCGACATACGGAACGTAGGTCACTGGGCTTGATTCGAACAATTTTCTGTTGTCGATCATCCCTTGCAAAACGAAGGTGTGAATTCGATCGTTTGCCCATCGGTGTCCGAGGGCAAGGCATTCGACGACGATGAGAGGGACGTTGTGTTCATTTGCTAACCCAATAGCATGTTCAAGTGCATGATTCCATCGTGTGCGCCGAGCGCTTGTCATCCAGTAGACAATGTGCGTTCCGTCGAGATTCACTGGCTTGTTGTTGGCGTCGATACGGCGGACATCAATCATTGAACCACCTCTTCCGACAGCGTCATCCTTCCATCGCTGAAGACCAATTGATAGGGTCGCTTGGATTCAGTGCTCAGGTCAATGAGGGGAAGTGAGGAATCCTTGAGCGCAACTTCAGCAAAGCCACGCATGGCAGCAGAGACCCATTCAATTTCATCGAACGTTTCAGGTTTGAAGAATTGGATGTTTGCGATTTCATCTTCCTGAGGTCGAATGTCAAATGCCGATGCTGAGATCTTGTAGCACAGAAAAAGTCCAACTCCGTGGGATGTCTGAGTTGTCCTCAGGCCAAGGAATCCTGATACTTCCCCCTCAATGTTAGTTTCTTCACGGAGTTCTCTCAGTACCGCGTTTTCGATGGATTCATTGAGTTCAACATGTCCTTTTGGAAGACCCCAACGACCCGCATACGGTCCTTTGGCTTCTTGAACGAGGAGTACCCCTGATTCAGTGGCCACAGCAGCAGCCACGCCAATATCGAAACCTCCAGCCACGTTTGGATTTGAGCGCCCCGAGTATTTGAAGAACCGTTTAGAAAATCGCCACAAAGAATTCAGTTTAGAAACAGTCCTTTATACATAGAACGTCGTTATCATGGATTATGAAGGTAAATCCGAACGGCAAATTCACCGCTGTTCCAGCAGACGCAAAACTCCCGACGAAGTACGGTGAGTTTCGCATTCGATCGTACGTCGATCCGCGAGATGGCGCCGAACACGCCGCAGTCTATTATGGCGACATGAACGACCAAACTCCTCCGCTCGTGCGTATCCATTCAGAATGCCTCACAGGCGATGCTCTGGGAAGCTTGCGATGCGATTGTGGCCCACAACTTCAGCGGGCTTTGAAAACGATACAAAAAGAAGGTCGAGGCATCGTGTTGTACCTCCGCCAAGAAGGTCGAGGTATCGGTTTGTTTGCAAAGATGCAGGCATACAACCTCCAAGATCGTGGACTTGACACACTCGATGCGAACCTCGCACTCAACCTACCTGCAGATGGCCGCGATTACACCATCGCAGCACACATGCTGACCGACATAGGCGTTGACAGCGTTCGCCTCATGACGAACAACCCCGACAAGGTCGAACAACTACAACGTCATGGGATTAACGTCGTCGATCGGGTCGAGCACAAAGCAGGATTGTGCTCCGAAAACAGAGATTATTTGCGAACAAAGGCGATTCGAATGCGCCACATTTTACCAATTTGAGGATGATACATATGGGAGAAGTCATTTTGACAGCAGACCGTCTCACACAAGCAGAGGCGAAGCGAGTGAGTAGTGATTTAATTGGAGAAATCGCCCCGGAATTCAGCCTCATGGATGACGCAGGCAACGTTTTTGATAGCTCTAGCCTCGATGGATCCTGGAGAATTTTATTCTTCTACGCTAAGAACGGCTCTCCAACGTGCAAGCGCGGTTGCTTAACCTTCAAGGAACAACATGATTTGTTCATTTCTGCCGGATGTAAGGTTGTCGGGATTGGAGAAGGGACAAGCGAATCTCACGCCAAATTCAAGAAAGAACTCGGTGGCCTACCGTTCCCGTTGCTGGCTGACCCAGACCGAGCAGTTGCGAACAAATTCCTCGTTCCTGTTCATCTCGGCATGTTCCCTGCCAAGTCCAGTTTCCTCATCGGACCAGACAATCGCATTCACCACGTCTACGATTGGCTCTTCCGCCCACGTCGTCACGTTGCTAGGATTTTGAAGAGCCTCTCATCCGTCACCGGGGGATCGGATTGATGTGGGACAGCCTTCTCAACGAAGCGGGACTCACTGAGCGCGAAGTTCGTTCAATCATGGTTCTCGGAAACAATCCGAACATGCGAGCAAGCGAACTTGCTAAAGAACTTCAAACAACACGTTTGGACGCCTACAACAGCCTTTCTCGATTGCAGGAAATGGGTATCGTAACAGCCACTGCGGATCGCCCCATGCTTTTCTCGAGCCTCCGTGTCGACGAAGCGCTCCAGCACATTATCGAGATGCGCCGGCGACAACTCGACAACCTCGAGGAAGGTTTCAACGAACTATCCAAGGGAATAACCGAAGCCAATGCCTCCTACGAAGCAAATCGACGTCAAAGGGATGAGCCTCGCTTCGCCGTCCTCAAAGAACGAAGCCACATCTATCGACGGCTCGAGCGTATGGCCGAGGAAGCAGAAGAACGGCTTGTCCTCTTGCTGGGTCGCTATGGAATTCTCCACCTTTGTCGTAGTGAAGCACTTGAAACGGTGAATTCAGTGGCTGAGAAAGGTGTTGTTGTTCAAGTCATTGCACAACTCGACCGAAGAACAACTCGCTTCTTCCAGAAGTTGCATGAATCCATTGAAATCAAACACTCAGACGATCTCGACTCTCAAGGATTCCTACAAGATTGTACGCACGTCGTTCAGTTCCTCAACATCGAAGAAAATCCAGTTGGACGTGGCAAAGAAGACGCTGCTCTTGTCATTGAAAGTGAACCTTTTGCTAAGGCTCAAGAAAACCTCATCGATACCATATGGGAGGATGCTGTTCAGTTCGAAGTGGCTGAAGCTCGTTTCTCCAAGGGACGAATTCATGATCCGTTGCGACTCACCATCGGCGAAGGATCGTTCCTCGATTCCCTTGTTGGCGCACTCGGTGTTGATGACCTGCCAGAGCATGACACACCGTTCGACCCTGAAGCATTCCTTGCAGCGGGAACTGAAGTAAATCAAGCACGCCAGGAACTCACCAAAGGACGCCTCTCGAATCTCAAGATTCTCGGAATCGATCTGTCTCGTATGCTTCGACAAGTCGGCAATCGTGTCGGTCACGAACTTGCCTTTTCACTTCGTTCGATTGAGAACCATGTTGAATTCCTTGACGAAATGATGGATTGGTGGGAATTTGCAGGACTTGGCCGCCTCGAATATGGCATCGATCCGGTGTTTCATGTTCAAGTTGGACTTGACCACCCTCCAAGTGAAGATCCTGACGTCCTCCCTATGTGGGAACTTGACGACGGAATCATCGAAGGTGCATTGATGACGCGATTCCCTAAGGACGGGAACGTGAACGTTCGCCGCTACGACGGCACTGGCGAACCAGATGACCTTTGGCGCTACCATATCATCATGAACAATGAAGAACAGGCAGTTGAACCATCGTCATCATGAGCCCGAACGAGACGACCATCTTGGTCGTTTTTACTTACGTTACAATAGCGTGGCTCAAGACCGTTTCATCAGGCAATGTTACCGTTATGGATGTCTTGTGGGGAATGGGTTTTGTTCTCATCGCGTGGACTCGATTTTTCTTGTATGACGCATTCAACATTGCAGCCATTGCGTGCCTCGTGTGTGTCAACTTTTGGGGCTTAAGGCTTGGATATGTTCTTCACAAACGGACAAAAAATCGAGGCGAAGATCCTCGATACGTGCGCATGCGGGAAACCGCTGGTCGAAACTGGTGGTGGATTAGTTTCCTTCAGGTCTTCTTGCTTCAAGGAGTCCTTCTCCTCGTCATTGCGCTTCCCATTTTCTTCCTCATTCCAGGACCCTCTGAGGCTGTGGAATGGACTGTTGGAAAAATTGTTCTCTCCACAATGTGCTTGATTGGATTCATCATCGGTTTGTTGCTCGAGCATAAAGCGGATATGGAACTCAAGCGGTTTCGAGAAATGAATGGCGCTGGTCTTCTGAAAACAGATGGGATGTTCTCAATCACTCGCCATCCTAACCACCTTGGTGAAGCGCTTCTGTGGTGGTCAATCGGTGGCTTTACACTTGTAGTTGGTGGCAGCAGTGCTCTTCCAGCACTCATAGGTCCTTTGATCTTGACTTTGCTCCTACGATACGTCAGTGGAGTCAAAATGTCAGAGGTCGACCTACAAGAGCGAGAAGGTTACAAGGAATGGGTTTCAACCACGCCAGCAATGTTCGCAAACCCTCTCACCGCCCTCTTGAAGAAAAACGCCGATTGATAAATGAAAAGGAAGTTTTCTAACTATGCGCCTCCTCACGTTCGTCCGATTCATTCGAATGATTACGAAGAAAGGACCTGCTGATCTCGACAAGATTCAGAACATGGGATTGCTCGCTGTAAAGCTCACTCAAATCTTTGCACTGCGACCCGATTTGTTGTCGGAGGAAAAGTGCCGCCAACTGCAATCCTTGTATCAAAGAGCCAATTCAATTCCAAAAGAAGATTCGATGACACTCATTCAAACTCGTGCACCCTCTGGATTCCTTGACGCTTTCGAATCGTTTGAGGAGGAGCCATTTGCAGCAGCCAGTATTGGTCAAGTGCATCGTGGCGTTCTCAAAGATGGGAGCGAAGTCGTCGTGAAGATTATCAAAGCAGATTTTGAGAAATCATTCCGCAAGGATGTTTCTCGAATGCGACGATGGTTGCGCATGGGATTGTTCCTCAATCCTCGACTGCGAAAGGTCGGCAATCCAATTGGGTTGCTTCAGCACGTTGAGGACTATACACTTCGAGAACTCGATCTGCGCAATGAAATTCAAGGTGCGGAACTCCTTGAACAAAAAGCGAAGGAAGTTGAACACCAATTCCCAATGCCTCTCCTGAAATTCCCAAAGGTTTGGCCTGAATTATCGAATCGACATGTCCTCGTCATGGAACACATCAAGGCTCCTACATTGGAATCCCGCCTGTCTAGCCAAGACCTTTCCTGGGACGATCTTTTGCAACTATTCCGGATTCACGGAGCATTCATGTTCGGCATAGGAACCTTCCATGGTGACCTCCACCCAGGGAATGCAATGGTCGACGAAAATGGAATGTTCACATTCATCGATACCGGTGCTATTTCACACGCACCAGAAAGTGTTCGCTCCGCCTTGTTTGGATTCTTTTACTATCTCGCTAAGGGTGAATTGGAAGAGGCGTTTGAAGCCATGCTCACCATGGCCGACACGCCTCCAACGGGTGAGGCAAAGGCTCGTTACATGCGTGAAATGCACGAAACATACGCTGATTTTGTTGGAAAATCCGTCAGCGAGGTGAGCCTAACACAGCAAATGATGAAGACGGTGAGAATTGCGGTTCTTGCAGGATGCCGATTTGGTGAAGAAGCCTTCCCAATCATTCGTTCTCTGATGTATATGGACGGCATGGTTCTTCGAGGACATCCGGACGTTGATCTCATCTCGTCCATGGGACCTTACCTTGATGAGTTTGCATCAATCGTTGAATTGCCATACAGAACGGATACTGCGAATCCTTCAATTACGTCCAAAACCACGTTTTGGGAAGGCAATCCGAACCCCTCTGATTGACTGGTGTAAAACGCCGCTTTATATGTGGAACAACGATGATTTCTATCTATGCCTACGCCCAATTCTCAACATATCGTCATCGTCGGAGCAGGCCCTGGTGGTCTCGCAGCATCTCTCCTCCTCGCAAAAGCAGGTGTTAACGTAACCGTCGTCGAGCGTTCCAGTAAGGTAGGTGGTCGAACAAAGGTCATCGAGCGTGATGGATTTAAATTCGATCTCGGCCCAACATTTTTCCATTACACTGAAGTGATCGAAGAAATTTTCCAAGCAATTGGCAAAGATGCTCACAAAGAGCTGAAACTCAACCAACTCGACCTGAATTATCGCTTGATTTTCGGACAAGGGGGCGAACTCGATTGCACCAGTGATTTGGATGTCATGCGAGACCGAATCGCCGTTCTATCCGGCGACAAGGATGCTGACGCATTCGTCCGATACGTCGAGGACAACAGAAAGAAACTTCACCGTGCCAAGGCATGTCTTCAAGAGCCGTGGAATGGACCACGAGATATATTCTCGAAGCGTGTCATGCGAGCAGCAACAGTACTACGACCCACCCGCTCGGTCGCCAATGATTTGATGCGCTTGTTTGATGATGACCGTTTGATGCTTGCGATGTCGTTCCAAACCAAGTATCTCGGTATGTCTCCATTCAATTGCCCGAGTTTGTTCACGATCCTTGCGTTCCTTGAATACGAGTATGGAATTTTCCACCCTACCGGTGGACTTGGTTCAGTACCTGTTCGAATGGCAGAGATCGCAGAAGAAATGGGTGTTCAATTCCGGCTTGGAGAGGCTGTTGAAGAAGTCATCATGGAAGGCAAGACTGCAGTCGGAGTTCGTACTGAGAAGGGCGTATTGATGGCTGACCGAGTGATTGTCAACGCAGATTTTGCCAATGCGATGACAAGTATCGTACCAAACAAATCCAGAAAGCGATGGACGGACAAGAAACTCGAATCGAAGAAGTACTCCTGTTCTACGTTCATGTTGTACCTCGGTGTTGACCGAACCTACGACCTTCCTCACCACCAAATCTACGCATCCAAGAACTACGTCGAAAATCTAGAGGACATCGAAAAGCATCACAGGCTTTCCTGGGACGATCCTTCTGTTTACGTTCAAAATGCATGTGTCACCGACCCTGGACTCGCTCCAGAAGGTTGTGCAACCGTCTATGTTCTCGTTCCTGTTTCACATCAAACTGAAAACATCGACTGGTCGAAAGAATCCAGCAAGTTCCGAGAGCGCATCCTCGACCAGATCGAGACAAAGCTCGGCTACGAGAACATCCGTGACCACATCGTTACCGAGATGATGATGACACCTGACGACTGGGGCGACCACTGCTACCGTGGCGCTGTGTTCAACCTCGCACACGGACTCGACCAAATGCTATGGCGACGACCTCGTAACCGATTTGAAGATGTCAAGAACATGTACCTGGTTGGTGGAGGAACCCATCCTGGTTCCGGATTGCCTGTGATTTTTGAGAGTGCTCGAATTAGCAGCAAGCTCGTCCTCGATGACTTAGGCATCAAGCCAGATTGGAATGGCGTTGAAACATGGTTCGAAAATGTTCGACGTTCACCGAACGGACGCAAGGCTCAGCGACGAATGACCACCACAAAGGAAACTGGAACACCAACAAACGCCTGAGGGAACAACGTGCGATTCGTTGCCATAACGCTCCTTCTGCTTCTGTCTGGTTGTCTCGAATCAACTGCCGAGGATGGGCGGGTATTCACCGTAGAGACACTCGACAGACCAGAAGATGCTGGAGCAATGTACTCAATGAAAAACAACCTTACTGAGGGCCCTGTTTTGGTTCTCTTCATCGGTGTTGGGTGCATCGGATGCAAGGACTGGACTGACGACTTACGAGAACATCACACTGAATGGATGGCTCAAGACCCACCACTTCAGATCGTCTCAGTAGAACGATACCTCAATTTCGAAACCAAAGAAGATGTTGCAGAAGAATTTGGTTTTGTCGACAGCAATCACTACACTCCGTGGCCGATTGTACTCCCAACGGATGATGACTCGATTCAACGAATCGAAGATCAGGCCAATCTAAGCCAATCCATTTTCGAATTCTATGGTCTCCCAGGCACACCAGCATTGTTCCTTATCGACCAAAATGGTGTCATCCAATGGGAAAGCGACACCTATTATCCGAATGAGAATTCAATACGTGAAATTGAAGCCGCTTACAACAAGGTGATTTGATGGTTGAAACAATGCTTCTCATCGCCTTTTTCACAGCATCAATGTGGGTTGGACCCTTCTGGATGCTTATGCTTCTTCAGCCACATGCTGACCGAACAAAGAAATGGATGGAGGGGCCGTGGTTTGTCCTTGGACCGTTGGCCGCTTATCTCATCGTTCTTGCAATGAATTTGGGTGCTCTCAGTGATATGTTTGGAGACGGCACAGTAAGCGGTATTGTATCAGGACTCGCTGATGTTCTTGGTACACACGATGGTGCTGTTCTTGCATGGACGCACTTCGTGATCGGGGACATTATCGTCACTCGGTGGATATGGAAGCGTAGTGTTGAGACAGAAATCAACAAAACGGCTGCACAAGTCGCTATCCTGTTTGGCGTCATGCTCATGCCAGTTGGACTCGCTATCCACTTCATTAACATGCAAATGAACAAGGAACACAACACGCATTCATAACTGTAAAAAATGGGGAAAGGATATGAACAAGGCAGAAACGATTGAAGAAGCGTTCCTAGAATGCGAAGATATTTGCCGTCGTGCATCATCAACGTTCTTTGCAAGTTTCTCTGCTCTACCCTATCAAAAGAAGCGCGCTGTCCACGCAGTGTATGCCTTGTGCCGTTATCTTGACGACATTGCGGATGGTGATGCACGACCATTTGTTCAAGAGTCGGAGGCCTTGGACAAACTCGTTCAAGAGCGTGATACACTTCTTCAGAGCATTCATCAAACGAAGATGAACAACACACCTGAAGAACATCGATACCGTTTGATGGCTCTTGTTGATGCAAAAGAGCGCCTTACACGTTTGTTTGAGGGTGATGAAACCGCAACTCAAGGTGAAGCCATTTTCATCGCCATCAGTGAGGTATTCAAGCAATTCCCGGTTCGACTTACTGACTTTGAAACGATCATTGAAGGAATGGAAGACGACTTGTTCGAAGTTCGTCACAAGACTTGGGATGAAATGCGAGCTTACTGTTACAAAGTCGCATCAGCCGTTGGTCTTGTTCTCATCGAAATCTACGGTTGTGACGATGCTGGTGCACGCATTCACGCCATCGATATGGGAATTCAGTTGCAAATGATCAACATCCTACGAGATGTATCAGAAGATTATCGAAGCGGTCGCATCTATCTCCCAATTAATGTATTGGGTGATTACAATATCGAAATTACCGAACTTGGAAATACGGAATTTGGAACCAACCACCGATGGAAGTCCTTTGTACAGGAATACATCGAAATTGTTCGAAGACACCAGGAATCAGCACAGCATCTCTTCGAATATCTTGATCCAAAATCCCAATTGCAACCGCAACTTATGTGTGAAGCATACGATGCAATCTTCCATGAAATCGTGCGATGCTCTGGTGATGTGTTCAGTAAGCGTCCAAGTTTATCCAAGTGGAGAAAATTTCGTCTTGCTGCCAAACTTTCAATTCGACGTCTCCGAGCCCGATGGTCGTAATCGTTTGACCGTTAAGGCAATGCATTCAAACCCTGATGACCGCTCGACCCATCATGGACGAGGTCTTACCAGTCTCAGTCACTGTTCTTCTTCCTACACGAAATGAAGAGGAAGCACTTGGTGCAACCGTTGATGCAATCCCAAGAGGTTGGTGTGAATCGCTTGAAATCATGATTGTTGATGGCTCATCGACAGACCGAACCAGAGAAATTGCTCTTGAGAAAGACGTACGCGTCCATCTTGAACCTCGAAAAGGCTACGGTCGAGCCTATCGTACTGGATTTGTCGTCGCTTCAAATGACATCATTGTCACCATGGATGCAGACTGCACGTACCCAGCAGAATTGATTCCGGAATTGGTGAAGCGACTTCTCGATGATGACCTCGACTTCATTACCTGTGATCGACTTAGCATGGCTGAGGATGGTTCTATGTCCGGCCTTCATGGGTTTGGGAACTGGGTTCTTTCATTCAACGCTCGACTCCTCTTCGGCTATGGAGTCAAAGATTCACAATCAGGAATGTGGGTCTTCCGTAAATCTATTTTTGAAAATCCAAAGATGCGTCCAACCAATGATGGAATGCCACTTTCAGAAGAAATCAAGATTCTTGCTCGTAAACATCTTGGAAAAAAGAAGGCTATCGAAATCTCCGTCCCTTATCGAGAGCGCGTTGGGGAAGCTGAAATCCATACCTGGGGCGACGGTTGGAAGAATCTCCGATTCCTCTACGCAAAGCGATTCGGTCTTCATCGAACCAGAACAGAATGGGGTCCACTCGAGGACAATCCTGACAGTTTGAACGGCACATTACCTGAGCAGTAATCATACTTGCAACTTCATTGAAGCAAGGCGGGAATCGATGGCAACACGTTGTTGAATGAGCAGCGCTAAGGGCAAGAGAAACCATAGAGCAAACCAGAAGTAAACCATTTCTGCAACATAGGATGGCGTTTCTGTACGCATTTCACCATTGATCGAAATGAACGATTCAGCATCAGGAGTCGAAGGTTGGGGCGGTTCTGCCTCAACAGCGGAACGATTCGCAGGACGAACCATGCCAATATCGTACCCGCTCGCTTCAAACTCCAGTGTGAAGCCATCCAAACCGAACTCGGATGATGCTGAGAAGTCAGCATGAGCAAGGAAAGCATCGTTTTGTTCACTATCTGTAAACTTTTGAGGGTTATCCGCAACTGTAGCGAACCAAGATGCAGGCAGAACGAGAAGAATCAGAACGAGAACGGTGAGAACGCTTGTGAAGGAGCCGAGCGATAGGAAACGTCGAAACACTGTTCGTTTGGTTTCGCTCGATTGTTGCCTCAAATCCAAGCAAATCAAGGCGATGAGAAGAAATGCAAGACCGATACTGATGTGAATCAGTGTGAAAGTCAGCGATTTGATAGTATCAGGAGAAGGTGCCGAAAACGCTTCGTCCATGTTTTCATCGTATTCTTCGACTTGCTGTCCAGATAAGGTGGCTCGATCATCTCGTTCATCCTGCCAATGGCTCAATCGAAGTGGTCCAAACAATTCAATGCTCAAATCGTCGTTGTCCTTTTGCATGTCAATGGTGATGTTTGCCGAAACACCTTCGAGCGAAAGAGGGCCTTCCTCCACAGTTGCTGAGAGAGTCCCTACAAACCAAGAATCCTCCTCAAGAGCAGCCTTCAACGAGAACAAAATCACGATTTGAAGGACGAGCGTTAAGCTGGCGATGATTCGCCAATGGGCAATGGGTTCGTGACCCGTCCCTTCGCTCATTCTTCGTCCTTCGAACGGATTGATACAAACATTCCTGCGAGTGCAATCATTGCTAGAGTCGTTACAGGAGAGAGGAATGGTAGAAGGCTGGATACATCATCTTCGGTAATCTCCTCTTCTGTTTCATCAGTTCCTTCGTTGTTTGGCTCATCAGGCAATGTTGCAGGATCGACACCATCGTTGACCGCATCAACCTCATCGGTGTTGTGTTGTGTAACATCAACAAGGTCGCTCAAATCGGTTTGATCCTCGATGTCTTCAGCTTCTTGGACTGCGTCAATACCTGTGAAGTAGGTCACGGATAGACCTCGCTGCGGAGTTCCGTATGCACTACTCTCAGGGCCAATGAGTGTGTACCATTGTGTACCGCCTGGAGAGGCAACCAATTGGACACCAACGAATCGGTTGGTTGCATCATCGTACAAGGCGTATGCCATACCGTCTTCGTATGCAACATCGTAATCGTCTTCAAAGTTGGACAATCGGTTTTCGAGGTTTTGCCCAAAGGATTCCATCGTGTTGTCAATCGTTGATTCAGCGAGTGCTTCAGCGATGGTGATAAGTCGGTCACTTGGCTCAATCTCTTGAGAAACCGAATCGCACTCCTGTTGGGTACCAACAACTTCACTGTCGCTGATTCGAGTGACTTCAACATCAACACAGTATTCGCCAAAGCCGTTAATCTCGGCATTTGCACTTTCGTAGGCACTGTATGATCCGTCAGTAATGGCGGTTGAACCAGCGTCGGAAGTGGTTCCTTCATCATCGGTTACAGTCCACGAAATTTCGTAATTCTCATCGTAATCCATACCATAAACTTCGTAGTCAAAGTTCATCTCTGATTCGCTTGCATCGTTCATGTAGACATAGATGTCAACGGATTCTTGTTGTTCATAAGTTTCATCTTCACCGTTGGAACAGTCCTCCCATCCATCGTTCACATAGTACGGGGGAATGATTTCACCATCGTCACATACGAACTCTTCATCGGAATTATCGCCACAGTCATCGTAACCATCTTCGACATATTCGTAAGGAATTTCGTTGAGGTTCGCACAAACAAAGTAATCCTCGTCTTCGTCTTCTCCAAGTCCATCTGCCCAGTCTCCAAAGATTTCTTCGAAGTTTTCATCGTTGAGAAGGGCATCTACAATTCCTGGATAATCGCCACTTCCAACAACAGCGTTTGCCCACATCATTGCCCACATAGCAGGGAAGGCGATTGGCGTCGGAGAAGCATATGCTTGGTGAACCTCAATGGTGCTTCCATCATCAATGGTGATCATTTGTGTTGGCTCATCGAGCAATTCCATTGCACCGGCCATGAAGAAAAGTTCAACTTCACCATCGTACATGTCGGTTACAGTGTCAGAAATCGTGAAGTCGAAATCACCTGCAGGAAGACCGAGTTCTTCGGTTGGGATACCTGTCAATTCAAACAAGACTGAGGTCTCTGTTTCGTAGTGGATGTTGTGTTCGGAGCAATCATCTTCAATTTCGACTCCGTCTGACCATGAGTCAACATACGCTCCATCTGAACTGCATTCCCACTGCAATTCTTGACCGGGTTGTAGATCGTTCATTTCATTGTATAGAGGTGAAACTTCACCCATGCGCACTTCAAGCAATCCGTTGTTGATATCAAACGAGGTACCGAGCGTCAAATCGATATCGAAAGGTAGTGATTCTCCATCACCAGAAATCTCTCCACTCATTCCTACGCTGTACTCGATCATTGCTTCAATGTCCATTTGCATGTCCATTCCATGAAGACCCATGTCGGAATCGAGGTACTCTGTGTAAATGACATCGGCATTGAACAGTTGCTCAGAATCGTATCCAATCGTGAGGTCAATTCCGCCATAGGAATCACTCCACTCGGAGTGAATAGCGAAATCATCCAAAAGACCGTGTCGTACGGTAAGTTCTGTCACCTTGGTTGAGAAATCAGTTGGTGTTCCGTCGACATCCAACGTGGCCAATGGACCATCATATTGTTCGAAGACGATGGTGGTTGAACCACTGGTAACGCTTCCGATGAGAAGATCCAATCCTGAATCATCTCCTGCTGCCATAACCTCTGAGAAGACTTCCTGCAAGTCGATTCCAATCATCGATGCGATGTCTGTGTTCAGATTCGAATAATCGTATTCAATGCCCCATGCAATGGGTTCTGGTTCATCTGCAGCAACACTAGTAGGAAGGGTTGTTGCAATCAACAGGCTGGTGAGGACGAGCGCAAGTGCTTTTCTCATGAAATAGCATTCTGAGTGGTTCATATATTAGTGTATGGCCGAACAACCCACCTTCGATTAAACGGCATCCCAGTCTAATTTTTCATCATCAGATGAGTTTTCATCAGCATCTTGTTCCTCAGACAATCCATCCCCAAAGACGCCCCACGAATCAATGAGTTTCATTTCTTCAGCGGTTGCTCTGCGCCGTTGAAGTGACATGAGTAGTGCTACGATGACTGCGATGGAAACTGCACCGATAAGGACACCAGTCGACATGAAGCCTCCTCCTTCTGCTTCGACAACCTTGAGTGGCGTGTAGAGGATATCGACACTTGCTGAATCGCCTTCGCCATCGGTCGCAATGACCTTGAAACTTGGTTGTCCAACACCCGAAGGCTGGAAGTCAAGCGATCCAATCCAAATGCCATCACCATCATCATCGCTGAGATTGAACGTCCATGTCTGAATGTTGTGGACGATATCGACGCGAACATCGTCGGTCGTACCATCAGCATCGATCAACTGCACAGACACATCAAGCGTTACTCGCTCACCAGAAACGAACTCGGTTTGAGACAGTTCCAAACTGGTTTGAACCAGTTCAGGAAGGCTTGAACGGACTGTGAAATTGATGTGTTGTTCAGAGGAAGCGCCACGAGCGTCTTGTACGTACAACGAAACGTGATGTGAACCTGGGGCGAAGATTTGCGTGAAGGTCGATTGTGTGCTCAATACGCTCGTTTGTAGACCCGGTACGTGGAGGCGCCATTCTCTTGTTACGAGGTCATCATCTGCATCAGAAGATGCGCCTTCAAAGACGATGGCTGCCCCAGGGTCAAACGATTCGAGGTTCGTAGGCGAAACAATCACAGCTTCAGGATTGCTTGGAACAATGATTAATTCCAACGATTCAACACGTGATTTTCCTGTTGCATCAACCAATTCGATCTGCAAGTCTCTGAGGCCAGCATCCAATTGAATTTCATGAACAGTGCTTGTTGAAACATCGGTCAGCATAGGGATGTACGTTGATGAGGCATCATCGTAACTTCGCAAGGTCAGCGTAAATTCATCCTCATCGTAATCAACGCTGTTTCGTGCATCGATGACAATCGAGTCACTTGATGCAAATTGACTACCGTTCACTGGTGAATCGAGGGCAAGAATTGGTGCGGATTCGGTAACTGTGAGTGTTCTTGTTGCCGTTACGTTCGGATTGATGCCATCGTTCAACGTGAGTGTAATGTCGTGAACGCCCGCAGAGAGTCGAGTCTCAAACGTGAGCCAATCTTGGTCTTCTGGCGTCAGTCGCCCGTCAAGGCTGCTCGACCAATCGATTTGCAAGAATTCCGAACCGGCTGCTGGTTCGTTTTCTGCACAATGCCACGTTCCATCGGTTGGGAATGTGAAACACGCTGAATCAAAGTCACCGCTCCCATTCGCACTGAACGGAATCAGAATGGAGGAGTCAAGGTCATCGAACAAGGCCAATTCTTCGATGACTGCTCGTGGTGCAGAATTGTCGACTGTAATCAATTGAGAAACGATCGACATTTGGCCACCATGATCCATGCGATCATCGGTGATTCGCAACTCAATTTGGTGAACTCCTCGTGAAAGATACCCACTCCAAGAGATGTTCTCGATGCCTTGACCGACCATGAGCGTACCATCTACATTCGACCACCATTCGAACGAAACGGGGTTGTTTTCTGGGTCTGTCGAACTGCTTCCATTGAAGAAAATCACATCCTCGCTTGCTGTTCCATTGCGTTCAAGTGTGAAGGCTGCAGTTGGCATTTCGTTGTACAGTTTCACTTCAACGGTGTAGGTTGCGTTGTTTCCAACGTCATCCCATGCAAAGACGTTCAAGAAGAACGATGCGGGTGGGTCGTCGGTATAATGGTCGAACGTGTAAGTTAATACTTCTGGACAGCCCCATTGATTGCCCCATCCAGGACCTTGTCGATTGTAACCACCAAACGTAATCAGGCAAGCGAAGTCATCGCCTTCTGGATCAAAGGTTCCTGTTGTGTTGATGGAGACTGTGCCCGTTTGAGGCATGATGAGTTCGTTCCATTGTGTCAAACCCGGGTCAAACGATACGTTGAGTTCTGGAGCGAGATTGGTTAACTCGATGGTTCGTGTCTCCGAAATGCAATGTCCAGCATTATCACAAACTTCCAGCGTAAGGTCATGAATTCCATCGCTGAGCGTGAAGCCAGAGAGCCCATCGTTGACCGAAAATGGAGCCTTGCTTTGTGCCGATGAGATGACGCCATCCAATGAAGAAGTCCACGTCAGCGTCAAAGGATCATCGTCCAAATCCCAAGACTCTTGAGCATCAAACAACACTTGTCCTTGAGAGGGGAACACTTCTCCATTCAATGGAGAGGTCCAATTCAAGAACGGAGGTTGATTGTCCAATTCAAGGACGCAATACATCACTTTGTCACCATCGAAACTTATCGTCGTGGTATTGCTCTCACTATCGTATCCGCAATCCACTGTGACATCATTGATGGCTGAAGCCCCGGAATTCGTCCACCGTTGACCAATAAAATCGGTTAATTGGACTACCCCAAGGTCGCTTGTAAACTCGGATACAGATGGCTCGAACTGCGTGAAACTCACATTTGCGTAGGCATTTGGTATCCCATTCGAGCGGTTGTTGACGACCCATACTGTGACATCCCAAGCGAGATCAACAAAAGCGCCCGATGGAATGTTGGCCATTGTCAAGTCCACATTGCTTGGTTGATGCAAATGCAATGAAGATGAAGCATCCAAATCAAGCACGTGGGAGCCACTTGAGTCTGCGAGATTCGAGAAGTTAACGTCTGAATTTTCAATCCAAATTCGCCCCGTACAATCCGTTCCAATCGTATTACCATAACCACCTAAATCGGGGTGATTAACCACTTTGAGGCACTCCGTTCCAACAAATTCAGTGTTGCTCAACGTTGAAGGGAAATTTCCATTGTGATTTGCATCCCAATAAATTCCACTGTGATTCCCTTGAAGGGTCAATCCATCGATGTTTCCAGCAGCTTGTTCGATGTACAAGGCAAATTCTGTCGCTGATTCATGGTCGATGGTTGCATTCATCAGATTGAATCGTCCACCTTGCGTTCCCAAGGTCAAGCCACCGTTGTCAACAAACAGAGCTGGAAGTGTTGCATCAATGTCTGCGATTGAGAGATTCTCAAGCCACAAATCAACGGAATCGATGACGTACACTCCGTGACCCTGCGATGCTTCGACGTGACAATTCGTACAAGCAACATCTCCAGATGTCGTCTCTAAATCATTCGATTTTTGATACGACAAGCCTGCTTGCTCCATCGCAGTCGATCCGAGCGACCCATCGTTGATGGATGTGAAATTTGAGAGTGTAACGTACCTCGCATCGAAGACATGAGCACCTGAATAGCCATTGTTTGCTGTGCTTAATCCATCGACAACGACCGTTGCAGAATCGATGTGCAAGCCTTGTTCGGAATTGTTGTGGAGATGCCAATCATGACCTTGAAGAGAACCACCGCTTGATGAATGGATTCCTGGACCGGGAGAACCGCTGATTTCGAGATCTTCGAGATGCGCAGCAAAGTACGACGTTTGAATGCTCAAACCAGCAGAATGTGCACCTTGACCGGCTTCACCCGCATTTCGTATCGTCATGTTTCGCAAGGTTGTGCTCGAATCGACAAAGAACAATCGAACACCAACAGAGGATGCATCATCAACAAGCACGTTCTCCAACCAAGCACCAGTTGCATTGATTTCGATTGCCGCAAAGGCGATACCTGGTGAAGTCGCTCCAGACGACCCTGTCCCTCGCACGGTCAAATTGGTGAAATCAGCCGTCTCGTAATTCGTGTAATTGGTGTGGTTGTTCTTGTCCAAATAGACGCCACGATACATGCTGTTGCTCACGTCTACATCGCGAAATACTGCTCGTGTGTAACCCGAATCATCGATGTGACGAACGATGATTCCGGTGTCGCTCTTGTCGATGCTTAGATCTTCAAACAGCGGAACGCTGTCCTCAACCCAAACACCGGCTGCTTCTCCTAGAATGGATCCAGAGATGTTATCCATGACGATGTCCCGATAAATTCCGCCCGAGGAGCCCCAAAGATTCAGTCCACGGAGAAGATGATCGGTAAAGTAGGCACCTTGGACGATTGGGGTTGAGCCATCGCCAACTGAGAGGCCAATTCCATAGCGCCAGTCGTTTTGGAACGGAACATTGCGACCTGCTTGTTCAACATGTAAATCGCGTATCACTGGTGCAGAGTTTCCGAACATATCGATTCCAACCCGATCCGGATTGAAGATGGTTACATTGTTCAGAATAGGATTCGAGCCGTACAAGGTCATTCCATAAATGGCATCCTCGATGTGCAAATGATTGACTGTGCTTCCACGACCATAGGATGATGTGTTGAATTGAATGCCTTCGTGGTCGCTTGTTGTAGAAGAACTTGAAAGAACGACTGGACATGTTGATGTTCCTTGAATGGTAAGACGTCCATCAACATAGATTCGGATACCAGGGGACATGACCACACTTGTGCATGACGTGATGAGCAACTCGTCTTGGACATTCACAAAATAATCACTGCTCAAGGTGACCGTCCCTGACCAAGTCGTCGTCGCCCTTCCAGACGTTTCGGATGCATTGCTTCCACCTGTCAATGGTTGAACCATTGGTGAAAGCGACATCATGATGAGGAGCATGAGCAAACCGACCGCAAAGAATGGTTGCTTTCTCTCCATGGAATCCCATCCTAAGCGATAGCATTTGAAGCCACCCGTCGCCTGTGCAAGCAACAATCGAGACCCGAAGCGATAAAACCCGTCTGCTCAAGCATACTCCGTGCCAGAAGCATTCGTCCTCATCAAGACCGAACCATCTCATGAACGAGATGTCTATCTTGCTCTCACTTCGCACAATGCTGTCAAAGAAATTCATGCTCTCTATGGAGAATTTGATTTGCTCGCTCACGTTAGCAGCGACTCAGCCAAGAGTCTGACCTCCCTCCTTATGCAAGACTTCAGAACCATCGAAGGAATTCGAGACACACAGACATTGATTGCAGTCGAATATTAAGGTGATAAAATGGCGATAGGATTTGTTTTGATTACGACCATGCCCGGCCAAGAAGAGCGTGTTCGAACCGCACTTGATGGTATTGAACACGTTACGGATCGATGGATGCTCTTCGGAGAATTCGATATTCTCGCTCGGGTGCAAGCTGATGATGAATTTATTCTCACCCGTTGCATTGTTGAAGAGATTCGTCCACTTGAAGGGATTCAAGATACAAAGACGATGATTGGAGCTGAACTGTAAATCAGACGTTGTGTAAACGCTTCGATAACATTCGTGCTCGGTTAGGGCAACCTACGGAACGGTAGCGCAAGATAGCCTCTTTCAACGCCAAAATTCGTTCATGATCATCAAACCTCGATTTGACCTCCCACCACTTCGCAACAACCCTCCTAGCGGATGGAGCATCAATGGCTTCGATGGATTGTATGTCAATTTGGGCATGAATGGTCTTCGCCCTTGGAGCTTGAGTTTCAATCAATTGTTCACAAAGAATGAGTAGAAGGGAGACCTTGTACAATGGTTGTTGCAATTGTGAGGCTATGAGTTCTGCGTTTTTCAGTACGATTGCGGCTTTCGTTTGCTGTGCTTGAACCGATTTCAATTCTGTTTTCGTTGTAAGATATTGAAGCAACGGATCCGATGTTGAAGCAATACCCTTGAGTTGTTCCAACAAAAAGTTGGCAGCAGAGAAATCTTCTCGCTCAATCGCCAATGCATGGCGCATGATGACAATGGTTGTCAAGATTATTTGCCGGTCGTTTTCATTCTCGGGTAGTTCAATCTTGTTGATGAGATGGTCAATACGATCGTACTCCTCAACTCCAGTTAACGGCGTAATGTCGTCGATGCACCGGGAGAGAACGGAGAGCTGCATGCGTAACTTTTGATCACCATCTTGCGTCTTTTCAAGCAGTGATTCGATGTCTTCAATCGCCCCCTTTTTCCCTTCAAATTGGGCAATTTGTAATCGAATGTTTAGAAGTTGTTCATCATCGAAATTGTGAATGTATTCCTTCGCAATCCCAACTTCTGCACGATTCAAGGCGTGTTGTGCTGCAAGTTCGATGAGATCGATCTCCTCAGGATTGTTGACCAACGCCTCATCCAGTAACGTTGCGAATGCACCTGAGTAGACGTTCATAAGTTCGTTTGCTCTTGCTGAAAGATGGTTCGAAATCTCGGTTTCTCCTCGTTGAATACGATGATGCAATTCAAGAAGCGATGCAAGAGCATCATCTCCGTTCATCCAATGTTCGATGGATGTCAAGTGAAGCGTATCGAGTTCAGAATCATCGAGAGAGGATTTGCATACGTTACGAATCAAGTGTTGCATTTCCATTGTCGAATGCTGTGCACCCCAACGCAACAGTGTATGTTCGTCAAGCAAAGGCACGTGGTTTGGATCTGGCATACGTTCTGCAGGAACTGGGAAGGGTAGAACCAAAAACGGTGACATGGCATCGAAAACCTCTGGAGAAGCCTCACCAAGAACAACCTGCTCAACGTATGCACGTACATCGTGATTAGCCTCTGGGAGCGGTGTTGATGCGTCATACAGGAGGATAGCGAGAGGGTGGCCACCTAAAGCCTCCACAATTGATGTTCGCTCATCACCAAGTTCTGGGTCGAGCAATTGGATGGCATCGGATGGGTCAAGTGGACCAAGGTCGATCTCGACTCCATCGATGGGGAATGCATCTCGATCTCTACCGATCAACATGAAGGGAATCTGGTGTCCTTCAAGGGCTCGAAAGAGATTTGAAAATGACGATTGATGTCTTTGTGAAATGGAATGGATGTCATCAAACACCAACATGACCTTCCGTTGTTCAAGATACGTTGCATACCCTTCAACATCGAGGATATTCGGTACGTCGACTTCCATCCGATTCATCGCTTCTTGAACATCGCAATATGCGTCCAATTGAACCCAGTGAACCTCAATGTCCGTTTCGACCAGATGTTGAAGAACGCTACGAGCGAGTGTTGATTTGCCAATTCCGGGCATTCCTCGCAGATGAATTGGCACATTTCGTTCAAGGGCTTCTTCAATCAATTGAAGTTCAGACATTCGTCCATGAAGATGCGTCAACTCAGGAAGTTGACCTTTCAATTTTGACGATGTTCGCGAACGTGGTTCAGGAAGGTCATCAATGCTTGAACGTAGATTGTTTCGTCCCAATTCTGTGATATGAACGACTTTGCGTTTCCTGCGTCCACCACCGATGACGTGGGCTTGTCTAGTATGAATCAGGCCTTGTTCTTCCATTGCTGACATGGGCTGAAACAACGCAGAGCGAACGACACCTATGCCGTCTGCAATTCCTTCGAGAGAGAGGCTACGTGGCACGTCCCATGCTGTCTCAAGCGCGGATGGATGATCATCCAACCAACGCAAAATACGTAACATGGCGGGTGATAACATCGGAACTCCAACCCAACCTTGACAACATTGCATTTGATGTTGTCCTCTGGTTGATTAACGGAAGTGATGCAGGTTTTTTTGACCTATGGACGCAAGGATTCTGCATGGCGGTCGATGCAGCATCCATCGATTTGCCTGCTTCACCTGGCGTCTACCTCTTCAAAACAGCTGAAGGAAGGGTGCTCTATGTCGGTAAAGCGACACGATTGAATGAACGAATTCGCTCATACTTTGCAACAAATCCCGACCGTCAAATGATACCGGAATTGGTCAAGCGCGCAGATGATGTCGAATGCATAGTGACCACGACGCCTCAAGAGGCATTGATTCTCGAACGCCAACTCATTCGTGAACACAAACCTCGTTTCAATTCAATGTTGAAGGATGACAAATCCTACCCTTATCTCGTTTTGACCAATGAAGAATTCCCTCGGATCATGTACACACGACATCCACCCAAGAAGGCGCATCGCTGGGGTCCTTTTCCAAACGCTGGCGCAGCAAAACAAGTGATGCAATTGTTGAGGCGTCACTTTGGAATTCGTGATTGCAAAGAATTGCTTCCTCAAGGTTGTCTAGCCATGCATATTGGATTGTGCACAGGACCATGTATCGATGGAGAAGGGTATGCTGAACAAGTTCGTGCTGTCAAAAAAATTCTCAATGGTGAAGCAACTGAACTCTTGGAAGAACTTGGTGAAAAGATGGATCGGTGCTCACAAGACATGCAATTCGAACGAGCAGGATATTATCGTGATCTTATTCGATCCATTCGAACAACGATAGGTCAGCATGTAGTTTCAAGTAAATTGTACCGTGATTGTGATGCGATTGGATTTGCTGAACAAGGCGACTTAGCGGCATTGGTTGTTCTTCACGCTGACGAAGGTGTTGTCAAAGGCCAGGAAGTGTGGCCGTTCGTTCATCGAGGTGACATTGGTGAAACGGTAAGTCGTTTCATCAGCGAACATTATGTCCACCGCAGACCGCCGCGTTTGTTGCTCACACCTACGCCATTGCTTGACGGATTGCAACAATGGTTGGACGAGCGACGAGGTTCTGCGGTCGAGGTCCGAACGCCATTGCGGGGCGATATGGTCACGCTACGTACACTTGCTGATCAAAACGCAGAGATTCAAGTCACCCGACTTGCAAACAAATCTAGTGGATCGCTCGAACAACGGGCAGCTGACGAAGCAGCACGATTACTGAACGTCGAACAGATGAATCACGTCGTCTGTTTCGATATGGCTCAACTGCAAGGTGATGAACGCGTCGGAGCCAGTGTTGTCCTTCGACACGGGCGTCCTGCAAAGAAAGAGTACAGAACCTACATCGTCAAAGGTGAGGCAATGGACGATTTGCGCATGATGCGGGAAGTCGTCGAACGTTGGTTGAAACGACAAGAGGAATGGCCAGACGTACTCCTTCTCGATGGAGGTGAAACTCATCTCAATACCATACGTTCAATGTTGGATGAGCATGGTGTTCGGGATCGATTCTTACTGGCAGCTCTCGCCAAACGAGAGGAAACACTGCATCAGGAAGGAAAAGACCCTATTGTCCTCGATCGACGAGGACGAGTCTTTGTTCATGCTCGTGATGAGGCACATCGATTCGTCAATACGTTTCACCGAAAACGACGCAAGAAGAGTCGCCTCGGCGACCCTCTCGAGAATGTTCTTGGCCTAGGTGCAAAGAAATTGCAATCCCTCTTGCGCCATTTCGGTGGACGTCAAGGCATCAACAATGCAAGCATTGAGGATTTGAAAACCGTCCCTGGCATTGGCCCATCTCTCGCAGAGCGCATCCACGAATCCTTGCATCGCTAGGATTCAGGAGGAGGGTTCTGCATCGCCTCAAACGGATCGATGCCTTCCTCATATCCCCCGACTTGGCGATCGACCAACCCTGCCATTTGAGCAAAGTCAGACTCCGACAACCCCATCTTTTGAGCCTTGTACATTGAATTCTTGGCTTCCTTTGCTGCTCTCTTTTTCTTCTTCTTCTTTCGACGACGTCGTATCAAGAGAATCAAGAGAATGATAACGACGGCAGGATACGCCCAGAACTGTCCAAGAAGGTACATCCACGTGATTTGCAAGCGCAGAGTCACATCGTCATCAAGACCATCTGGAGGAATCGTGTAGGTAATCACTTGACGACCATCATCATCCTCGGTGATGATCATGTTGCCTTGCGCCGAAGTTCCTTCCTTGACAATGATGCCCTTTGGAAGCGTGAAACTCACCGGACCTGTGAGATCGAATTCGGTATCGGCATGGATGGTTGTATCCCATGAACCTGTTTGGAAGTTGAGAGCTTCTTGTTCAAGTGGAGGGAAGGTAATGCCTTCCGATGAAACAATGCTTGCTGTCATCATGGAAGAGATCTCATCAACCATCATGACCATCGGTTGAAGCAATGGTGATCGGAAGGCACCATTGATGTCTTCAGTCAGGAGTGAGAGCGTAATCAGGTCTGGATTACCACTCAACAAATCACCCCAAGGACTTGAGACTGCTAATGTGAATCGAACCTTTGGAATCTTGAGGCTCACGCTCAAGCCAACCTCATCGGAGACAACTGGACCTGGCGTACCGAGGCCTGCCAAACTTGT
>JBMTJI010000019.1:0-42562 GCA_049438185.1 Candidatus Poseidoniaceae archaeon | reverse complement strand
CGTCTTTCAAACCTGAAAGAGCAGGTGATATCGAGCATTCGGTTGCATCAATTGAAGCAATAAAGAGAGATCTCAATTGGAAACCAAAGATTTCGCTTGAAGATGGATTGAAAGAACTCATCGAGGTGAATCCCTCTTGAAAGTAATCTGGTGTACGACTCGACATTTCAAAGAGGATTTGTGTGCTACAACACAAGTTGCCATCATCAATCGATTGCTTTCTTTAGGCCACGAAATGACCGTACTTGGCCCTGATTTGCCCACAGAAACACATGCATGGGAACATCTTCAATTGAATCAATCTGCAGTGAAAGGAAAGAAGGCTTCTAGTCTTGCAAAAAGCATCAGAAATTATCTCAAAGAGATTGATCTTCAGGATTGCATTGTTTTCATCGATTGGGCCCTTGTCAGGACATTGTCTCCAATGATTGAGAAAAAGGGGATTCGCTGGATGTGTATCGATCGTTCACCTCCTGCTGATGCGAATTTGTTTGCAAAATTACAGCGCATTGTTTGGAAGAAGGCCTGGAAAATGGTTGCTTCCTCATTGAGTCGAAACGGAAGTTGTATTGGAGGCATGGTCGTGAGTGCTGCACATCAAGACCTAATCAGAAATCGATTCTCAATTGCAGTCGAACGGTTGTGTATACTTCACGCTGGAGTGAACAATGAATTGTTCAAATCAAACAACTTCGAGACATTCAGCACTCCACTCAAGATGGTTTACCATGGGAAGATGGATCGGCATCGTGGTATTCTCAAGCTTATACTTCTTCTTGATGCATTGGAAAACAATGGCATTGAAGCAGAATTATCTCTGATTGGTTCGGGTGATTTGGACACCCATTTATTGGAACTATCGGGATCAAAACCAAACCTAAACTTCCAAAAATCAGTTCCTCACTCAGAGATTGGGAAAAAATTGCAAGAACATCAAATTGGCTTCTTGCCAATGCCAAATCTTCCAGTTTGGACCATTTCAAGCCCGCTCAAACGTAGCGAATACATGAGCAGTGGTCTTCTCGTGCTAGGAATTAATCATTCAGGGCATGATTTGCCAACGATGAACAGCAATTTGATTTCATACAAATTGTTCGACCAACAAACCTTCGTTGATGATTCAGTTGAACAGATTCAGAAGTGGATGAAAGATGACAACTATCCCAAACTAAGCGCCGAAGCACGACAGTATGCAGAGACACATCTGGATTGGAGTGCAACAATTCAACCGCTTGCAGATGTACTGGATAGTTTGGAAGAATAAACATAGGCGAGGTTTTCGTTGATTGTTTTGACATCATGTTGAGCAATTACGTCCTCCAGATCCGTGTATGTTCCAAAAGAACCCTCGATTGAATCCGCCCAGCATTCCACCGATTCCTCATCGGGTCGATGGATGACATCGGGAAGTGAATGAAGTGCATTTGAAGCAAGCACAGGCGTTCCACAAGCGAGGGCTTCAAGCGCAACCATGGGCTGTCCTTCGTACACTGAAGGAAGGAGGAGGAGCGAAGATTTTTGCAGCAGTTTGACCTTCTCTTCTTTCGAAACCCATCCATGGGCGACGATGTTTGTTGATCCCTCTGGTGGTTCTTCTCTTCCAGTACAATGGAGAACATAATCTGAGCCACGAACTTCAAGTTCATGCATGATTTTGAAAGCAAAATCGTGACCTTTGACAGGATCGTTTCGACCAAGGAGAAGAATCTGGTTAGGATTGCGTTCAATTGATGCATCAATGCAGTGCATCGGATCGATTGGATTTGGAGATACGATGCATTTGCCCAGAAATGGAGTTATGAGTTCCTTCCATCGGTCTGAAAGACAGACGATTGTGGCATCGCAATTCTCAAGTCGTTGTTTCAATTTCTTTGCACGGTCTTTCTTCCCCAACCATGCGAGAATGTTTCCACTGTGAATATGAAACACGATTTTTGCACCGTGTCGATGGGCGTGTTCTGCAAGGCGGAGCTTTCTCAAAAAGGAATAATCCGATGCTGCATGAAGGTGCACAATGACGCCCCCTTCAGTTCCATTGATGAGTTCCTCCAAACGCTGTTTTGCATTGTTGTAGGCTTGCAGTTTGGAAAGATACGAACCGCTTGAATGGCTCTCCACTGCTTCAACATCCCAACCCTCTGGAGGGTAGGAAGAAAGCGTCTCAATCACCGTTTGAATGCCTCCTGGACTCGATATCGGCCCTACATGCACCACGGTCGGCATGGTTGAAGTGAATGGCTGTGCACACTTGACATCTATGGAAAAATCCCCGTGTTGGGTATAGAATTGAACGGAGAAGTGAAGAGGGAACCGAGCATCAATCGTATCATGCTGTTCTCTCCTGCTCTGTTTGAGATAGGGTTTGCGACAATAGCAGCCTTACCGTATGCAAAGCATGGGTTTGATCTCTTCATGACGAGAAAACGGGAACTGGTTCGCCCTCAAGAGTCGTTTACAGGTAGCTTGACCATCCTTCTCCCTGTATGGAACGAATCGAGCATTCTCACTCAAAAGTTGGACAATCTTCGAGAGACATGCCAACAGTTCAAACCACATATCGTAGTCATCGATTCTGCATCAACTGATGCTTCTGTTTCGATCATTGAATCATGGAGCGATAAGGATGTATTCGCATCGTATACCCTGCTGAAAATGGAGGAGCGGAAAGGGAAAACTGCTGCAGTTCAACAGGCGATCAAGCACATCAATGATGCGCTAAAAACCGACTTGATTCTGATGACCGATGCTGATGCCATGTTCGAGGCTGAAACTGTACCGAAACTCTTGCAATGGTTTTCTGACCCGAGCATCGGATGTGTAGGGGCTTCACCGAAGCGCCTTGGCCAACGAGTGGAAGAGGCTGAACATCGGGCACTGTTCTCGATGGTTCGCACTCTTGAATCAAGAATTGACAGCACTCCATTTCTTGAAGGGTCATGCATGGTTTGGCGAAGAGAAGCATTGGATGTTGAAGCACTGAACGTTCAATCGAATGCAGATGATGCACAGATAGCGACCAACGTTCGAATCAATGGATTACGATCCATTCAGGATGAGGATGCTTGTTTCATCGATCATGCTCCAATACACAGGAAGGAGCACTCGCGTCAGAAGGTGCGCCGGGCACAGGGGTTGCAACGTCATCTGCTTCGGCAGAGAAAGCATTGGTTCAATCGAAGACATGGTCGATTTGCAGGGACGCTTCGTCAGGAAGCCGCCCTGCATCTGCTCACACCGCTCCTTCTTCTCGGAGCATTTGTATCGATGCTGGCGCGATGGGCATCGATTGGATTCGCAGAGATTGACTTCTCAAATGCAACACTAACAACCATGCATGTTGGCTTGTTTGTGGCTGAAGCAATTGCACTTGCTTCATGGCTCTCTGTACGTTTCGGAATACGAATTCCACTGTTCAGTCAATTAGGAATCATTCTTGATGGGAATATCCAACTTCTCAAAGCACTATGGAAAAGCGCTCGTGGCACTTCGTTGCATATGTGGGATCAACATTTGGACGGTCGGAATTGAAAATAAAAAAGGCCCCCCCATGCGCCTGAACGCATGAGGGGGCGGATTCACACAAACTTAGTTCGTGTGGTTACGACACCAGAGAGTTACTTGATGAAAATCAAGCTACGCTGGTAACGGTAGACTCGTAGATGAGCTTGTTGCTCGCACGGTCTAGAACCTTAACCTGAACGCTGCATGCGCCGTCACAGATGTCATCTGATCCTTCACTGATTGTGACTTCCTCTCCAAAGGCCCACTTTCCGTCGCCATTGTCAGAGACTGCACAGCCAGTGTCAGCTGCTTGGTCAGGGTTGGTGCACTCGGTGTAGGAACCACCGTCAGACAACTGTACGATGACAGTAGCCCACGATAGGTCGTCACCAGCATCCATTGCAATGTAGACGATTTCTTCGCCACCTGCGGCTGTTGGTGATCCTGCAGCATCAGTTACAGCAAAGCCATACATGGAGAAATCTCCATCAGTGTTGCCTTCTGCGAGCTGGGATGCCCAGACGTACAGTACACCTGCCAGTACAACAGTAATTGCAACCATAAGGATGGTAGCAATAACCGGGCTGACAGCTTCTTCATTTCGGTTTTCGTTTTGCATATTTTTGTCCTCCAACGCCCATATTGGGCGCAGTTCTCCCACCACAGAGATATTATTTAAAGACATCGGGCGAAAACGATGAAATGTAAAACTTATTCGCGATACTGCGGCTCTATTTTCGAATGAAAATAAAATTTCGTGTTCGGTTCCGAGTGGTACAATACGTTTGTAGGAATGACATGGCTGACGCTAATATCTAACAAAATTGGGTGAACAGGGTGAGAGCTTACGGAGAGGGGATGGGATGCACTCAACGAGAACTTCACAGCCCTGTTCGATATATGGTATGCACTTCGCCTTTATAGGCGTTATCTGTGATTCAAAAATATGAACAATTCGAACCATCACTCAACGGTCAAAATCTCAGGGCCCCCATCCGTGACCAAGACCGTATGCTCGAATTGACAGATGTTGCCTCCATCTTTGCATGCGAGAACATGATACGTTTCCAGGAATCGAATGCTGATCAACTTCTTGACCAAAGCTCGCCATTTGCTCTGTCGCGACGCTTCATCTGCTTCTGGGAATGGTTTCTCAAGCATTGGATAGGCCCATCGTTCCGCAAACGGAAGTGTCGAGTATCGCTCCTCGAGATTTCGCGCCATTTGCGCTCCGAGTGGTTTCAATTGTCCTTTTGCACGCGCTTTTCTTGATGTCGTCATCCCAGTAATTCGATAGATGTTGGACGAATTAGGATTGCCGAGATTTTTGATCATACCCGATGAACCCGTTGTATTGAACGGCTCAATCGCATAAATGCCACCTTCTTCGACAACACCCTTGAACCCTTGATTGTCAGGGCCACAGGCATAGGATGGAACAGAAACGCCGGCGTGAAGTTCCCATGGTTTCAGTTGGTGTCCACAGAGATTCCGGATGGGTTGGAAGCCAGCGTCCAGTGATGGTTGGGCAGCAGCCTGGCCAACTTTGTACCATGGTGTACCCGGATGCATCATCTCGATTGCAGCATCACGTGCTTCCTTTGCAGCCTTGATTTGTTCAGTATGTTCGTTACCGTTTCCGATTTCAAACGTCAATGCATTGTCAGCGATGTGACCCTTGATGTGAACACCAAAGTCTATTTTCACACAATCGCCTTTCTGGAGTACCATTTCACCATCCCAACCCTCGACTTGATTGATGGCGTGATCGGTCGTGAAATGTGCAGCAAGATCGTTGACTGCGATGGTACCCGGGAACGCAGGCTTTCCACCGTGCCTGTGAATGTAACGTTCAGCAGACTCGATGACTTCATGGAAGGTCTTGCCCGGCGTTAATTCAAGCTTCATCGCTTCAAGGGTTCGGCGGGCGACGTGACCGGCATCCTTCCAATATTTCAGAGTCGATTCTTCCACCAAGTGACCACGTCACGCGCAGGTACAACGCCTTCTCTGATAATAGTTACCAATGGCTCATCGCCATCAACGTCGACTTTAACAAACGTACTTCCAGGCCCTGTAGCACGAACTCCTGCGACGATTGCAACGTCTGGTAGTCCGAGTTCAGATGCGGCTTCTGCCACGGTGTTGGCTGGTTCTTCTCCTGCTTCGTTTGCACTGGTCGCTGTTACAGGACCAACCGCCTCAGCAAGCGCACGGGCTGCAGGGTGCTCAAAAACCCGTACGGCAACAAAGTGCCCTCCGAGCCTAGCATCGAGAGGTTGTAGAGCAGGGTAGATAACCGATAGACCTCCCCGAGGAAATGCTTCCACAAATTCGACGATTTGTGGATCGATGTGGACCAGGTGTACAACTTGTTCGAGGGAAGCAACACCGATTGAAACTGGTTTGTCTGAGGATCTTGATTTGAGTTCAAACAACCTATCGAGGCCTTCCTTTGTTGGTAGACAGCCCAGTCCTGGGAGCGTTGATGTTGGGTATGCAATGACGCCACCGCTCTCAATGTAAGCGATTTGTTCATCGGTAATGATTGTCACAACATCCGACACGATGGCACATCCTATGCTATCAAAGCCGCTCTGCAGTCCTTCTTCAATCCATCTCAACGAATGAGGTTCAAGAATTCATCTCGTTTTGGAGGTAGGCTTCACTTGTTTCGAGAAGGAATATGGCTTCCTTGGTGAGCTTGTAGCGATTGCGCATACCCATACGTCGACCTTCGATGAGACCGTACTTCTCCAGCGTGCGCAAATGGTGGGAAATCAACTGTTGAGACTTATCGAGCCGCTTTGCGAGTTCTGCTTGGGTGGGGAAATCACCCATTTGGCTATCATGGTCCAAGAGAACCAGAATCTTTCCTTGGAGAGAGAGTGGGTCTGGAGCGAGAATTGGTACGGGGAGAGCCTCGTCCTCAAGCAATGGGTGAAGTGTGTTTGTTAATGGGTAGTAACGAACCAAGCGACCATCCTTGCGACGCCAAATGCTCTCTTCTTGTTCGAGAACTCGAAGGTGGTGTGAAAGTTGCCCATTGCTCATTTCAAGTGCCGATAAGAGGGCTCGGAAATGACAGCCCGGATTGGCAGTCAAGTAACCAAGGAGGCGTCCACGTTGGAATCGACCATCGCTAGTTTCAGAGGTCTTTCCGATCAACCCAAGCAACCACAATCCAGTGAGCGTCGTCGAAATTCGAATCGCTTCATTGTTGAAGGCTGCGAATCCAAGCATCGAAAGAATGGCACTGACGGTGAGAACAGTGACGGCTTGCGGAGCCCATTCTGGAAGTACTTCTTCTTCAATGGCCTCTGTCTCAACGAGCGTTGATTCTTCAACAACAGGCTCATCCTCTGCGACTGGGATTTCTTCAATGATGGCCATGAAGGTGTAACTTTCAGCAGTAAATCGACTGCATTTGATGTTGGCCTCGGATTGTTGCGCTTGATAGGTACCTGTTGAACCCCGCTCAGGCGTCCATGTTGCGATGGTTGAATCCGCAAGCATGTGAACAACGCCTGCATCGTTTTCAAGCATCCAGCATGTACCATCAGGAGTGAGTACGCCGCTCCAAACGCCATCGAGGACAACAACGGGGTTTTGCTTTTGATTCTCTTCCTCGACGACGACAGGCTCCTCGACCTCAGCATCCAATGGCCAGTTGAATTCATGTTCCAAAATCAGGTTCTGATCGGTCGCCATGTCAATGCGTACAAGATATTCAGCATCCTCATACGAGAAAGCGTTCAATTCTTCAAGTTCAAACTGAAGGACATTCTCGGAAGATAGGCGTAGAGGCTGATCGAATCGATCTTCACCATTGCAAAGAACATTCTTTTCCAGAACTTTCTCCGTTTGATCAAGGTTCCAGAGTTGAAGCGAAGCCTTGCAGATTTCCAGCCAGTGGATATCTGTTTGCTCCTCCATGCCAGTCAATTGCAGTTGGAACACGGGTGCATCGTTTTCATCGAGTTCAATCATGAGCGACGGTGTAGGCTCTGAGGTTGTACCACAGTCCGCAGATTGGATTCGGCGGAAATCGACGTCGATGGATGAGGCATAGCCGAACTCAGGAATCTCAGCAACGAGGACATAATCACCACTGAGCATTGAACAGCCAACTTGGTCGACAAACGCCCAAGATTGGAGACTGAAGGTGCTTTGCGAAGAAGCACCAACAACGACGTCAAGTTCTGTTGTGCGGCAATTGGCTTGATCGAGTGAATCGAATACAACGCCGTTGCTATCTGTAACCCAGTAACTCGCTCGGCATGTGTTGGTAAAGCGAAGCAATTTGCTTTCAGTGCCACTATTTTCGAGTGTTATGGATCCGTCAAACAACTCCCCTTGAATGAATGAAGTTGAGAGCGTATTGATGGATGCTTCAAGTGGCGTTGATTGAACTGGAGCCTCCTGAACGGGGACGTCGAACGAGCCAATGACTTGAGCATCTGGAGTTTGAATCGTCAATGTGGATGTACCAACATTGTTCGCCTGAAGCATCGAATGCCCGAGTCCAATGACTGCATAGGGCGCAATGGTTGCTGCATCGGCTGTGCAGGAAGGACCAAGACCTTCTTCCTCGAATGAAATCAAGAGTTGGCAAGAATCAAAGCCGTTGAGATCGATGGAACGTGAAGTTGGATTGTGGAGTTCGTAGGTAACAATGAACGGTTCACCAATCGACAAGACATCTTCTCTGTGAGCGATGGATGTCGAGAAGATCAATTCCGATGGCAACCCGGCGTTTTGTTGTACCATGACCTCGACTGCCGAGGACAAACCAGAACCTGCAAGTTCGATGCTGATGGTGTAGAGACCAGGAGCAACTGGTGCACCATCTTGATCGGTTAAATCCCATTCGTGCTGATCCAAGGCAGTTGTTCCAGCATCAATGTCCAGACCACGGCTTTGTTCTCGACATCCAACGGATTCATCGACAATGGTTGTTCCTTCTGCGTTGGAAATGAGCATCACCGTTCCACAAGACGGATCCTCGGTGATGGAGGTTGCTGCCCCATCGTTGACGATGGAAGCGGCGAGAACGACAGAATCTCCTATCCCGTACCATGGTTTAGAATTCTCATCCATCACATCGATTTCGAGGCGAACCGTGCTGGAATCTTCAGCACTTACCGGTACAAGGAGAACGAGAAGCATCACCAGTGATGATGCAACAAGACGACGCGTACGCACCTCTCCCATGGCTTTCCATAGGCCTCATTGATTTAAAGGGCAACGGTACAAACTTTGCGTAAATCAATCCAGATCAAGCATGGTTGGAATCGAAGCTTGCAGTGCTTCTTGCTGCTGAATCTCGTGCTGTTTCCATGCAGGAAGTGAGGCAGGATCCGTCCAACCTAATTCTCGAGCTTTGTCGAAATCACCATTGGCAACGTAGTAATCAATCCACTGTTGTCTTCGTTCCTCTTCATCCATCAGTTGTTCCTCGACCTTTCGCTCAATTGCACGTTCTCGCATCATTCGGTTTCGGCTGGCTTGTCGAGCAAGCATGGCAACGAGGATGGCTGCAAGCATGAAGGCAATGATTCCACCCATGGCATAGAGCATAACGTTCGAAGACTTTGTTTCAACTTCATCAAGGGTCTCTTCTTCGTTGGCTTTGTTTGGATCTTCAGTTATGGAACATACAACTTGGCCGGGGATGCCCGTTGAGATCTCTGGATCCCATGGGCACGGGTCATTGAGATTCGACATACCATCGTTGTCACTGTCCGGACAACCGAAGCGGTCGATGGTGGACGTTCCGAATTCGTTTCGGCACTCATCCGGTTGGTAGGCGCCGTTGGTGAAGTTGTTCCCATAACCATCGCCATCGTTGTCGTCTTGCTGTGTCTTGCGCAGTGGGAACGCATCAGGGGCAATACCTGTATTGTTGTCGCCACGTCCATCGCAGTCCATATCAGACCATTGTGTTGCATCGTTCGGGAAAGCATCGCCAATTTGGTCGCACAATTCAATCATCAATCCAGGATTGTCTTCATCGATGACCGTCTTGTTGGTAACTTGGTAATTGTCTCCGATGCCATCGCCGTCTTTGTCGCACCATTGGAGTGGATCATCCGGGAAGGCGTCTGCACCTGTGCAATCTGGCTTGGCGACGAAGTCACCGAATGGGTCGGCATGCCCATCGCCATCGGAATCAGGACATCCTTGGACACCGTTTTCTGTACTCTTTCCGTACACATCGATGCACTCATCACCATCGGTAAATTGGACGTTGTCTCCGAAACCATCACCGTCTTGGTCTGCCCATTGCAGTGGCTGATCTGGGAAGGCATCTTCTGGGTCGGTGTAACCATCGCCATCCGAATCAGGGCACCCACGAGATGCTGCTGAGTTGGATTCGCCATAGGTCAACGGGCAAACATCTGAAATGCCCTCGGAGATACCATCGCCGTCCGTATCAACGAAGTTGTCGCCATATCCATCGTTGTCGGTATCGGCCCACTGGAGAGGATCGTTGGGGAATCGATCGCCGTTATTTCCACCAGGATTGTCACCGTATCCGTCGCCATCGGAATCGCGCCATTGCGATGCATCGTTCGGGAAGTAATCTGGATTGTTTCCATCCAAGTTGTCACCGTAATTGTCACCGTCAGAATCTTCCCATTGTGTGCCATCGTCAGGGAATGGATCGCCAGTGTTGGAATAACCATCACCGTCCCGGTCAGCACATCCATTCTGATCTTCTGTTGATGTTCCTGCTTGATTCGGACAATCATCAGCGTCGTTTCCATCAGGGTTGCTCCCGAATCCATCATTGTCTTCATCGCACCACTGCGTCGCATCATTCGGGAAGGCATCCGCTCCGTAACAATCGGTTCGTGCAGCCCATCCCGCATCAGGATCGGAGTAGCCATCGCCATCGGTGTCAATGCAGCCGAGTCGGTCATAGGTTGAGTTACCCCAAACCGTTGGGCATCCATCAGCCCGGTCGCTCATTTGCTCGTCGCCAACCCAATCTCCATCGGTATCGCGCCATTGGGTTCGGTCGAGTGGGAAGACGTCGATGTTCTGTGCACCAACAATGATTTCACCTGGCCATCCAGGGGCTCGATATTGATTCCATGACGCATCTTCGTAGTTGTCGCCATAGCCATCCCCATCGGTATCGTTCCATTGTGTTGAATCGTTCGGGAAGGCATCGCCACGCTGGTTGAGGTGGAGTTGATTTGAGGCTATATCGTACAGGTAGTTGTCACCATAGCCGTCGTTGTCAGCATCGACCCATTGCTCCTTGTTGTTTGGAGCCCAGTCGTTGTCATCCGACCATCCGTCGCCATCAGCATCTGGGCAGCCGAAGCGGTCCTCCGTACTGTTGCCCCATGTTGTGATGCAACCATCGGGTTGGAAAGCAGGAGCAGGATTATCGCCATAACCATCGTTGTCGGTATCGTCCCATTGCGTTCCATCATCAGGGAATGCATCAACGATACCATCTCCTTGGTCGGTTGAGTTGTATCCATCATTATCTGGGTCGAGGTCTGCAAACATGAAATACAATCCATTGTAGTTTCGACTTACTGCAAGCGCAATATTGTACCCGTCAGGATGCCAAGAAGCAGAATTGACGTTTCCACAAGGGTTGCTGTTTCCGCTCTGGGAACATGTGTTTGAGCCGCGTGCCACCGCTAATGTGTCGATCTGTGTGCCGCTTGGAATCTCATAGATGATGGCTGAACCACCGTTTGTGCTGTAATAACCAATCGTGTAAACAATCTGGTTGCTGTCGGGTGAAACATCAACACCGTAACATGAACTTGTACCAGTCTTGGAGAGAATCGATGCACCATCACTGGTTCGGAAGGCTCGCAATTGACTGACACCATTGTCGTAGCCTGTGCACATTGCGATGGTGTTTCCATCAGGTGAGATGTCAATTGAATGTACGTTTGCTCCAGACCCAGGATTCATCGCTCGAATCGTCGCCCAAGAAGAGGTGTTGATGAGGTAGGCGTTTCCATCGCCGCCAACGGCCATTCGACTACCATCTTGTGAAAAGGCAACGGAGGAGTAACTTCCAGAATTTCCTGCAGGCTTGACCTCTTGCCAGATTGTACCTGTTGCAACATCGATGAGCATGACTGCACATCCAGAGCACGTTCCACCACCCCAGCCTCCAGAGGCTTCGTCAACGACTGCAATTGAGGTGCTGTTTGGGAAGAATGCGACATCGGAAAATGTACGAGATGATCCTGAATGTGTGATATCGTCATGAATAATGGTCATGTTGCTTGCGTGAAGGATTGTTGCGGTATCGTCGCTTAACGTTGCTGCAATGTAGGCATCGTCAGGGCTCCAATCAATGCTCGTGATGTAGGCATTGTTCCCCCCAACGAGTTGAGCACTTGAACGGACGTTGGTGTACGTTGATGTATCGAAAATACGAATTTGTGTACCTGCAGCTGTAGCAAGCAACGAACCATCGCTGTTGTGATCGACCGAGTAATGCGAACCTCCGGTCAGTTGTTGATCAATTCCAAAGTTTGGATTGTTTGACGTCCAACCGTCGTAGGTGTCCGAGTATCCATCGCCATCACGATCTGGACATCCCGTTTTGTCAATGGTCGAGGTGCCTGCGGCATGCGGACAATCATCCAATGAATCGTCGACTGTGTCTCCATCGGAATCTGCTGCAGAGGCACTCAGTGGCGTGAGAACAACGCCAAGCATCAAAAGGATGAGCAGGGCGCTCAGGGATTTCCTTATCAATCTTTCAGATTCCATGGTGATGCGTCACTTATCTATTATTAGGCGTTGTGGTCTTTGTGTTCAAATTTGGCATCATGGAATCGCAACGCTTGAACGTGGTATTCTCCACAGAGGGACATGGCCGAGGGGCTTCCAAAAGTCAATGTCGCTGTCTCAGACCGCGTCTTGCTCCACCTCTTACACCATGACCATCTCGCTGACCGATTCGTCGTCACAGCAGCATTAACTCGCCCAGGAATTGCAGAAGCCTGCGCCCAACATCCACCGAACGTGAGCCGTACGATGCGGGATCTCGTGCGCAAAGGTTGGGTGAGTGAACACACGCGTTCAATTCAGAACGATGATCGGCGACAGAAGACATGGCAATTGACTGAAGAAGGTCGCGATATGGCCGTCGTACGCTCGAATAAACTGGGGGAAACGAAGGTATTGGTTCGAGACAAGGATGGTCAACTTCTTGAACTTGAATCCAAGGATGCTGCAGACCGTTTGGCCTCGGACATGTCGTTGCTGCAAGTGCTTCTCCATGCACAACATGAAGGTGTTTTGACGTGGGGCGATATTCGCTTTGGTCTCATCAAAAAGCAAGATGATGAGGATACAATTCCGCCTCCTGGTCGGCTTCAACCACTCGCTGGCGTTCATGCAACCTACCACACGAGTGCTCCTCAAACACGTAAAATGCGCGGACGTGACGAAGAACTCAACCGTCTTGATACATGGTTTGAGGGACGATCAGCCTTTGCGGTTGTCTCTGGAATTGCAGGAATCGGAAAGTCGACGCTTGTCGCAGAATGGTTGGCGGGAAAGCAAGACAAGCAACCGAATCTCTCGATTTGTTGGTATCCATGTCAGCCTTGGGACAGAGAAGTTGGGCTTGCAGTCAGTCTCTTGCATCGTTTTGGTATCGATGAAAAGCATGATCCATACAATCTGATTGAAACGCTTCCACTGCGTCCTGGCGCTCCGTTGGATGTTGATACATGGCGACGTCGCTTGCTTGCGTATCTAACAGACGCATACACTGTTCGCGAACGATTCTCAATCGCACCTGGTGGTCCACCCCCGTATTGGTTGATCGTCCTCGATGATGTCCATCACATTGCATCCGAGTCGAAGAATCTGCTTGGAGCCTTGTTGCAAATTTCTCAGAAAACGCCGTTGCGATTTGTCTTAATCTCTCGCACATCATTGGACTTTTACGATCGAAGAGATGTCCACACACGCAACATCGTTGAGGAATTGCCACTCTCTGGCCTTTCATTGGATGAAACATCGCAGTGGTTGGATGAACTTGAACTCAAGGATGTTGATGCAAGCGATGTTCATGAACGAACAGGAGGGCATCCACTGGCCATCGAAATGCTCGAGTTATACGGAAAACCAACCCACGAAGATTGGTTACGATTCTTGGATGAGGAAATTCTTGCACCCTTGCCCGTCGATGAACGAGAACTTCTGGCAACGCTCGCCGTCTCCGAGAAACCGATGCCATGGAAGACGCTTGCCAAGAGTCTGGACTGGGAGGGAACCCCGCCTCAGCGCCTGATCGATTACGGTTTGCTCATCGAGTTGGAACAGGGCATGTGGTTGCATGAAGCATTACGCGAACGTCTTATGCGTGAGGTTGGTTCTGCAGAAGCAGAACGTCGTCAACGAATCGAGTGACTCAGAAATCATCCGCTGTCATGTGGTTGTCGACCCATGTGGTCAAGGCAGCCTTCGACATCATACCGCTCTTGTTGTCCACCATGGTTCCGTTACGGAAGAGGAACAGTGCAGGAATGCCACGAACGCCGAGTCGAGCAGCATGCATGGTGTTGGCATCGGTGTCGACCTTTGCGACGAGAATATCTCGTTCTCCAGCAAGATCGTTGAGAATAGGGGCGATGGCTTTGCAAGGGCCACACCATTCTGCCCAAAAATCGACCAAAACCCATTCGTTCTCGTTGAGTGTGTCTTCGAACTCCGAATCTGTAACCGCTTTGACTTCGCCCATGAGCCAACGGTCGGCCGTCGTTTCAAGAACCTTTGCCGGCAAATTCATGGGACGCCCAAGGGGTTCCCATCGATGCCTCATATACTTCCAAAGACAACTATACAATATGGCCGCAATGAAAGGAAAAGGCACACAGAAAGAAGCACGCTTAGAGCGTCTCAAGGCAGAAATTGCAACCTACATCGAAGATCGACCTGGTTGTTCAGCAGCTGATATTGTTGCATACTTGTCGAACGAGCGCAAAATGCGCAATCATGGCTTAACCGCAAGGAAGATCGGATATTTCATTCCTCGCCATATGAAGAACAGCATTGGATTCAAACTCGATGCAACAACGGGGAAGCGCATCTATCACGCCATGGGATGACCAAACATTCAATGGAGCAAGGTTCGTCGAACCTCCATGGACTGGCCTGCCGGTGTCAAAGCTGAGGCGCTGTTTTCATCGGAGACTGCCCGCAGTATGATGAATCCAAGCGAGCCTGCGTGGTCAATGCTGGATCCAAACAATCCTTCTGGTTTGAAGTCGCAACTTCAGTCAAAACTCACCGCCATTGGGTCAAAACATCCCGAAGGGGTAGAGTACGTTACCATCGATGAACGGAAAGGTTTCGTTCATGTTGAAGAAGGGGCGATCGTCGAACCTCATGTTCATCTCATCGGTCCCTGTTTCATCGAATCAAAGGCAACCATCCGATCTCACGCTTATGTTCGCGAATACACGTGGATGATGACGGGAAGTCTTCTTGGTCACGCGAGTGAATCGAAACATTCACTGTTCCTTCCCGGAGCAAAAGCGCCACATTTCAACTATGTTGGCGATTCAATCCTTGGTTCGAATGTCAACCTTGGAGCCGGGGTCAAGTTGTCGAACCTTCGCAATGATGGACAACACATCGGAATTTGGCTTAACGACGTTCGTCGAGAAACAGGCCTGCGAAAATTTGGAGCCATCCTTGGCGATAACGCTCAACTCGGTTGCAATGCCGTGACCAATCCAGGAACAGTTCTTGGGAAATCCAGTATGGTTCATCCCAATACCACCGTCAGCGGCTATCATGCTGATGAGAGCGTCGTACGTTGAGGGAAGTCCATGTCCAATCTGTTCGGAACCGATGGAATCCGTGGACGTGTATCGCTTGATGAATGCGATGATGAGGGTGCTTTGCAACGGATTGTTGGCGAACGCCTCCTTACACCGCAATTGATGAAGTTGCTTGGTGAAGCCCTCGGTCGATGTTTACCAGAGGATGGCGAAGGAAGCCAAGTGGTCATTGGATGGGACGACCGACCTTCCAATGCAACACTTGCGGCTTGGTTGACGCTTGGTTTCCATGCATCGAATTGTCACGTGATTCACGTTGGTTGCGTTTCGACCCCGATGTTGCATTATGGTGTACTCGAAACCGAGTCAAGACTTGGTTGTATGATCACTGCAAGCCACAATCCCGTTGACGATTCAGGCATCAAAGTGTTCGATGCATACGGTAGGAAATCCATGCCTGCATACGAAATGCTGGTTTCAGAAACGGCCTATTCCCTTGCTCAAGAAGATCGTGAAATCGACGATGTTGACCGTCAAGCGTGGATGAAACCAGATTCTGAACACGTTGTAGACCATCCTCAGTGGTTGGAGAAGCGCCTTGGGCTGCTCGAGACGTTGTTTGCATCGGATTTGTCTTCATTCAAGGGATTGCTCTTGGATTCCTCGAAAGGGCATGCTGCTCATTGGCTGGCGACATGGTTGCAACAACAAGGTCTCTCTGTTGAAGAGGTCAGTCAGACCGCTTCAGCCATGAACGATGGTTGTGGTGCGGGTGAACTATCTCCAGGTCAATCATGGACTTGGGATGAATTGAGCAACAGTGGACATTTGTTGATTGAATCGCTCAGGTCACAGGGTGTTGGCAACCTCCTCGGTGCTGCGTTGGACGGTGATGGTGATCGCTGTCTCTTGGTACGTGAAACCAACGATGGGGTCGAAGTGGTCGATGGTGACGATATCGCCGATGCCGTCCTTCGCGCATGTCCAGAGGATTGGAAGGTCGCAGCAAGCATCGAATCAAATCTCAAACTCTTGTCCAGTATTGAAGCAAATTCCGGCATGCAAGGATTCGAAACGGCGGTTGGCGATCGTTGGTTATCGCATGCCCTTGCTCCGCACCTACCAACCCAAAGCCAACAACCACTTCTCTTCGGCATCGAGGATTCAGGACATCTCGTTCTTCCTTCGCCATATCCCGCAGAGCCCAACCGTTGGAGTCTTGTCGGCGATGGTGCAATGACCTTGCTCCTTGCTCTACTCGCCTTCCAAAAAGCAGGCACTGATTCGATGCAGAAAGGATGGAAGAAGCGTTTGAGCGTGAAGAATCCAAATCGATGGATGTGGAATGGTCGCAACGAACTTGCCGATACGGTTGAATCGATGGTTCGTACGCATTTCGAACTGGCCGGGAATGTTGTAGAATGGCAACGCATGGGCTTGGAAGGTGAGTCGAACTTGATGTTGATTCGATGTCAATTCAATGGAATGGATGTGAGTTTCGGATTGAGGAACAGTGGAACACAAGAGAAGACGAGCATCAGCCTGCGATTCTCAGAGCCGAATCCTGGATTCGATGCCATGCTTCTGATGCGCTCTGTTCAGAATCTCTTGTTGCGAACGTTCAATCCTGTCGCTCATTGAGAGGCGAGAAGTTCGTCTCTCGATTGTGTCAGATAGGTGATGATGGCAAGCAGGGTTGCAGTTGCAAGCAACAAGACAAGGGCTGCCATAGAGGTCATTCCTTGATAGATGAGCACGCTTGCAACAATCCAAGCGAGGACAAGATTGAGGAATCCGATGATACGCCAACCTCGACGCAAGGTCAGGACACCAATCACCCACGACGTCGTGGACATGGCCAAGGTCAGAAGGACGAACAAGAGCAGTGATGGAGACAAGACTCCAGTGAGAACAAACAGGATTTGCGCAACCCACAGCGATGCGGAAATCCACAGGCCTTGATTGGCATAGGTTGCCACTCCTCCAGCAAGAAGGCCAAGCATACCGATGACCATCGATGACATCCATACTTCGAATAAGGTGAGATTCAACTCAACTTCCATCCACCACACCACTTCGTTGAGAGCAACGGGGAGGACGATGAATCCAACCATCAAGACAGCGGGTTGCTTCCATTGCCAACCACGTAGAACCATCAACGTCAATGCCAGCAAGGCTGCTGGTCCGAACGACAGCAAAAGGATGGAAATACCGTAAGCGATACGTCCCATAGCACCTCGATGGTCTTGCAACCCGCGCTTCTGCCGTTCACCTTCGACCCAATTCCACAGAAGGGCTGCGAGAATCAAGAGAATCTCGTTTCCAATGACAGGAATCGTCCATGATGATGCCTCAAACTCGAGTGGATTGGTCATGGTTGGAATGGGAAGTTCTCCTCCTGCGAGAACCCCGAACAGACGATCGATGACCAACAGTCCGACGACCATGTCAAGGACGTTTGGAATGCGAACACCGAGGTCGTCGCGCCCAACCAAGGCAAAGCTACCGATGGCAACAAGGGCAACGATCAGAATCAACAAGTCGAATTGCTCGTCAAGGAAGACACTACCTTGTGTCATTCTTGAAGCGAGGTGAACCAACACCAATCCGGCCATGGTCACGGCGATTGGAATCTCAACACCAAGAACATCGACCAGGCGTAGGTTCAGTGAATCGGCTCGCATTCGTGCAAGACTGATGAACAGGAAGGACATACCGCCCATGAGCAAGAGGGCAATCCTGCCAGAACCGCTGAAGTAAGCGTAGAACATGGAAGCAACAATGGTCACTCCAAGGAAGGAGAGAACGATGCTTGGGCGATGTTGAATGTCGCCAAGTTCCAAATCCATCTCGCCCGTTGAACCTGCTCGCTTGGCTCGTTTCTTTTGTTTTTCAGCCAGTTCAATCATGGCCGGATCGATGAATTGAACACCCGTTTCCTCCGAGGTTTGATTGTATTCAACCTGCATACGTTGCTTGGATTCGATCTCTTTCAATCGCTCATCCCGTCGAGCAACAGAACGCATGCCTGCACGCCATTCGCCTTGAATGGCGAGATACGCTCCCGAACCGACAAAACTGAGCAACGCTATCGTTGTCAGCAATTGAAGTTCGAGTGAAACGCCGCTAAACAGCATCAGCCCAATCATCGAAACGGTAGCGAGCGTCGGAGGAAGCAACTTGTCCATCATCGTCACCCGACGGAGATAATGGAACAATGTTCCAAGCGCAATGAAGCCCATCATCATAGCATCTTGTCCTCCTTGAGGGAACCATTCTGCATCGGTGAGTTCCAATGATGCTTCATTCCTCAAAGCGGGTATCGCCAACAAAGCGCTCATCACGAGCAATTGATAGGTGACAATGCTGTTGGTTTGGTTTCGCTTGATGTTATCCTTGTCATCAAGGAAGCGATCGGTGTGAACCAGCATCAGCGAACATCCTGCGACCATTGTCGCCGCGAACATCGATGTATGGCCAAACTTCCAACCGAAATGGATCGCAAAAATGCTCCATGCAACCAACATTGTACGCGGTTGGCCACGGTGTTGTCCCAAAGCGACCAAGGTTCCATGGAAGACGAGAACGGCTGCCATGATGCTGATAAGACCCCAAGCAGGCATGCCTCCGACGCGTGTAATGCTCCATACTGAAATGAGCGAGAGAACAAACGATAGGTTCCACAGTTGCAACAATCCAGAATCTCGAGCACGGGCACCAAGTTCGCTTAATCCAGCCAACCGACCAGCCAAATTCAACGTCGCCTGTCCTTGGCTGAGGTTGACGTACAATTGTTGAACGATGAGCAACAGCATCCATGCTGCAACATGTTGCTCATCGAGGACAACAGGGATGAAATCATTTGAGAACATTCGCGATTCAACATCGGTTGCAAACATCAACAACCACACCCACGGCATCAGAACAGCAACGCCAGAGATGGATGGAGATTGACGTTGAACACCCAGCCATGCTAGACCAAGCCAGACCGTTGCTTGGGAGACGAGAAGGCGCCAACCATCTGTATCCGCTGGAATCAGGATGGTCAAGAGGATGACGATGATGATACCGCCCATCCATAGGACGTGATCGGAAACAGCCTGTTGATTTCGAAGCAAGGCAATCGACGTGAAAAGTGCGGTAAGAATCGCATAAATGCTGTAACCACTCAGATTGGCGATGTTGATGGTAACGACTTCCAAATTGAGAAGAATCACGAGCACCAAAAGGAATGGAGCAGGCAACAAGATGAATGGTGCAAGACGCTTCAATTCAACGCCGCGAACCGCAAGATAGGAACCACCGAAGGCACTCATGAGCAAGAGCAATTGTGCCAAGGCGTAGCCAGTTTCGTCACGATTGGCTGCAATCGATAGGAGTGCTCCAATCATTCCAAGACCAACAGAAATAGCCCACAAACCAGGTTTGCCTAAGCCAAGGGCTTTCGCAGCTGCAGAGAACCAGTTGTCGGCTTTGTGGAATTGTGTCGCCATCACCGCATTGGTTGCAGTGACAGCAAACATGAGCATGAACAACAAGAGATCATCATCAAAGGAAACGATCTCGATGTTGGCAATCGACCATTCATTGGAGAAAGCATGCAGGCCAATCCAGAGATAGGAGACGGCAATACCGAGACTTGCAAGATTCCCTGATTTTCGATGCAAGGCAAGTCCATGCATCGATAAGGTACCGAGCAGAATCATACCAGCGACACCGATCTCGTCGTACAATGCGCCTGTTGCGCTTCCAAGGGCGAGCAAGACCAGTGTTGCTTGCGCAGCGATTGCATCATCATCATGTCGTTGCGCAATGAGAATGTTGAATCCGATTAAGATGAGCAAGAAGACACCAAGGGAAAGATCTGCCCCAAGCGGTGATGCATCCAACCATCCCCAATGATGAACATCGAGGGCAAAGCCGTAGAGAATTTTCATCGAAATGATGACCCACGTCACGCCGAGAAGGTGCATGGTTGGATTCGGAATCCATTTCTCACCAGCCCACAATCCCGACAACCCCATGATGATGAGCAGTGGGCCACCAAGGAGTGGCGGTAATGCAGTACCGACCACCCATCCGAGGACGGACCAAACGAGAACCATGCCTGCGAGGAGACCGAATCCAAGTCGGCGTTCGCCGTGAACTGCCATGTCGGTAACGCTATCCGGTGCTGCGGCTTCATCGACGGTACCGTCTCGATTGATGGCACCAGGTTCGTTGGATTGTTCATCTTCCGCACTGAACAAGGCTGCTATTTCTCCAACGGCTTCATCGGTTTGCTCCTCAGGAGCGGTTGCTTCAATCTCAACATCATCTTTTGGCTCTTGAATCATGAACTGGCCAAGGTCGATTCCACCGCCCCGACGGAATTCTTTCTGGCGAAGAACATCGTCTTCCACAGAATCGTGGTCTTGACCGTCCTCCTCCATGACAATGTCCTTGCAAAGTCCCGTTTCAAACCTTCTCCACTTCGCTAAGATTCATGTTGATTTTATCACGGTCGAAGAGAAAGGGACAAAGAGGGTCTGCGTTAGCAACCGACATGGCGGAGACCTCCACCCCGACATCGACCCCCCTTTCAGCGCATGGAATCAATGCGAAAGGAGAAGTCCATTGGAACCTCAATACCGATGTACTGATCGACATTTCCCTCGCAAGGAACGAAGGCGTTTTGAGCGCTCATGGAGCCCTTGTGACCGAGACGGGTGAACGCACCGGCCGTTCGCCGAACGACAAGTACATTGTCGACGAGGAATCCACGCACAACGACGTCAATTGGGGTGATGTCAACGTCTCGACCGACCTCGCCACGTTTGAGCGTATGCGAGCCCAAGTCGTTGACTTCCTTTCCGAGCAAGACGCCTTATTTGTTCAAGATTTGGCCTGTGGTGCAGAACCCAGCGAAGCACTACCGATCCGAGTCATCACACACAATGCGTGGCACAGTACCTTTGCTCGGAACATGTTCATTCGTCCGACGAATGAACAGCTTGCAGCGCATACGCCGGAATTCACAGTCTTCCACGCACCGCATTTCGAAGCGGATGATGCTGAACTTAACTCACAATGCTTTGTTATTGTCAACTATGCTGCCGGTGAAGTCATCATCGGAGGAACACGCTACGCTGGAGAAATCAAGAAGTCGATTTTCTCGGTCATGAACCTCATTCTTCCAAAGAAAGGAATTCTACCAATGCACTGTTCTGCTAACACCAACGGTGAGAACACGGCGATTTTCTTCGGACTTTCTGGAACAGGAAAGACCACACTCTCAGCCGATCCAAAGCGTGCCCTCATCGGTGATGACGAGCACGGCTGGGGTGCCAACGGTGTCTTCAACTTCGAAGGAGGCTGCTATGCAAAACTCATCGATTTGTCAGAGGAAGACGAGCCAGAAATTTTCGGAACCACCCGACGACGAGGAACAGTTCTTGAGAACGTTGTACTCGATGGCAACGGCGTCCCTGACTTTACCGATGTTAGCAAGACACAGAACACACGCGGTTCGTATCCAATCGAATTCATTGACAACCGCACGATGGATTCCCTTGGCGGCCACCCACAGAACGTCATTTTCCTCACCTGTGATGCGTTTGGTGTTCTTCCACCAATCTCTCGTCTCACACCCGAACAAGCCGCTTACCACTTCATTTCTGGTTACACTGCTAAGGTCGCAGGAACCGAAGTCGGTGTCAAAGAACCGCAAGCAACCTTCTCAGCCTGCTTTGGCGAGCCATTCATGCCAATGCATCCTGGTGTTTACGCGGACCTTCTATCTGCGAAGATGGAGGAGCATGGGTCAACGGCTTGGCTCATCAATACTGGCTGGAATGGCGGACCGTACGGTGTTGGAAACCGAATGAAGATTCGATACACTCGAGCCATGCTCAACGCTGCTCTCGATGGAGAACTTGACAATGTCGAGTATGTGGAAGATGAACGATTTGGCTTCGAAGTTCCTACCTCGTGCCCAGACGTTCCAAGTGAAGTCTTGCAACCAAAGACAACCTGGGATGACAAAGACGCATACGATACAACAGCAGACAAACTTGCCACAATGTTCAACGAAAATTTTGCTCGATATTCTGCCGGCGTTTCCGATTCGGTAAACCAAGCAGCACCGAAAGCTATCGAATCATGATTTTCAATATGGTTTTTGATTCGCGACCAACGTCGCCGATACATTGAACTTCTACTGCAATGCGTTGAGGTCATGCAATCCTCAAGCCCAGGGGAAAAACCTGCATCAGTTCCTATCCAATCTGTGGTGATTAATCAGCCAACGCAACCAATGCTCGTTGGACAACCACATTCTGGACAGTTTGTGATGGCTCATCCAACGACAAAGAACATGAATGCAGATGTAGCTTTGGCTTTCGGAGTCATCGGGATTGCATTCATTGTATTCGGCTTTGTCCTTCCGTTCTTCTGTTTCTTTGCTTGGTTTTTTGGATTGGTTGCGATCATTACTGGTCATGTTGGTGCTGGCAATGCGATGACATCAGGTATTGGCCTCAAAGCGGCGAGAACTGGATACATCCTAGGGTACATTACCATTGCATTTTATCTCGTCCCAATCATAGTTCTCATCATCATTCTCAGTACCGGTGGTTCATTCTTTTGAGGCTGGATATCTCGCCAACTCTTTCAAAAAGGAGAGGCAACTCGGATGGGTTGGGCGATTAGGGTAGTCTGGATATCCTTCCGGCCTTCGGAGCCGGAGACGTGGGTTCGAATCCTGCATCGCCCGCTTTTTATTCGGCTTCTTGTGTAACTTCTAACTGGATATTTTTCAACTGCGATTTAAAGATAAGAATAAGTATTCTCTGCCATAAAGTTTGGATATGGCAATGGATCTGATTGGTAAAATCTTAGCAGTGATAACGATACTGTGGGGTGTTTTTTTCTTAATCGTGTATTGGACCACCTACCTAGAAATGGAATTGTTCGATGACGATGAAATCATTTACATGGCGTGCGTGAACACAATCGCATTCTCAGCGATTACGATTGGTTTCCTTGTATTCAGGTTGCAGGTAAGCGAGCCAGTCATCATTCAATCCAATTGACTTAGGCGTGCCCACACTTGAACGGACTCTTCGCCCCATTTCTCAGTTCGTTGCAGTGACAAACCTGCTTGACTGAGCACGTCTTGATCGATGTTTGCTGGTACTGGATCTTGGTGAACAACCGAACTTTGGACAAGATAGAACTCGTCAACCAATCCTTCACTGAGGAATGAATGGATGGTTGTTGGACCACCTTCGATGAGAAGGCGTTGCTTTTCCATATCGCCCAAGCGGTTGAGAAGAGGAAGCAATCCGTTGTAATCGGATCCGATTTGTACTGTTTCATGACCATCGGTGTAGACGACAGCGTTTGGATTGGTTCGCTCGTGTGGGTCGAGAATCACTCGAAGCGGTTGACGTTCGGTCTCGATGCGTCGAATGGTGAGGGATGGATTGTCGCGCTCGACTGTTTCAGCTCCGACGAGAATGGCATCACAATCCATTCGAAGGCGATGGACTTCGTCGAGACAAGCCTCACTGGTGAAGCGTTGTGCTTCTTCAGAGCGGTCGTCAACTGAACCGTTGGCATCAACAGCGAGTTTGACCGTAACGATCGGTCGACGATGCTCGCACCAATGCAAGAAGGGTTTCATTTGCTCAGCAGCACGGTCTTTGAGAAGCCCTGATTCAACTGAAATTCCAGCATCTTTCAGAACTTGGAAGCCTTTGCCGCGAACGGTGGGGTTTGGATCTGGATGAGCGACAATAACGTGCTTGACACCCGACCAAAGGAGTGCTTCGGTACAAGGTGGTGTTCGACCGTAATGATTGCATGGTTCCAATGTGACGTAGGCTGTTGCGCCATTGGGGGATTTTCCTTTCGATTCAGCATCGTGGATGGCCATTTGTTCAGCATGAAGGCCTCCGAGATGATCGTGCCATCCTTCGGCGATGACTTCGCCATCCTTGACAAGAACGCAGCCAACCAACGGATTGGGAGCGACGCGTCCACGGCCACGTTCAGCAACGTCCAGTGCACGTTGCATGAATGCCTCGTCTTCGCTCGTCCACATAGGGAGTCCTCATCGGGTGCGAAAGGTATCGAGTTGATGAGTCTGTTCGTTCATCCATGGATACATTGAAACCGTGAAAGAATCAGCAAACCGTATGGTCAAAGCGCATTTTATCATCAATCCTGCAAGTCGGGACTTCCGTTGCGGTAAGGCCTGGCCAGGGATCAAAAAACGACTGAAAGAACGAGGATTTAACGTCGTAGAACACATGACGGAACGTATCGGTCATGGCGCGGAACTTGCTCATCAGATTCGTACTGAGATTGAAGCAAGTGGAGCAGAATCTCCACTTGTCGTTGCCGTAGGAGGTGATGGAATTGTTCACGAAGTTGCTTCGGGACTTCGAGGGTCGTCAATCCCATTAGGACAACTTCCTTTTGGTTCAGGAAACGATTGCTGCATTACACACGGTGTTCCACGCAAGAACCTCAATGAAGCGATTGATATCCTCGTTGATGGTGTTGACCGAAGTTGTGGTGCTTGGCGACTCGAAGGTGTAGCGGCTCCAACTTTGGATGGTTATCCAAGCCCTCCATCAAACGCTTGGGATGGAGAAGCGAACACTGAAGGTCGAACTGTTCGATGGGTGTTCCTTGAGTCCGATGCTGGAATTACATCGGCCATCAGTCGAGCCAAACTCCGTCGAGCAAAATGGATCAAAGGGCCGAAGAAGTACACTTACCTTGGTGTAACAACCATTCCATTCTGGCCACGAAGAAAGGTTGAGATGACGTTGGATGATGGTGAAGCCACCATTCACGATTTGACCATGATGACGGTAACGACCGGTGAAACCTTTGGTGGAGGCTATCGTGTTGTCCCCAATATGTATCCTACTCGAAAGGATGGTTCAATCGTTCTCGCGTATCGCTTGAGTCGTTTGCAAATGCTTTCACTCATGGGTCCAGTCAAGAAAGGGAAACACGTTGGTAAGTGGGGCATTGAACAAATCGATGTCAATCGCGTCACGCTTCGACCTGTTGACAAAGATGGCAAACCTTCGGATGTTCCAGTCGGTCATCCAACGTTCATCCAAGCTGATGGTGAACCGCTATTGCAACTGCCAGCAACGTTGGAATGGCATCAAGATCAAATCGTCTTCAGAGGCGCAAAGGACGTCTCTTGGGCTTAGAAACTGAAATCGGAGAATTCTTCTTCATCATCGTTCCAGAACTCTTTCTGTCGCTGAGGTTCTAGTTCTGCTTCAGGCTCAGGTTCGGGCTCAGCCTGCTTTCGTACAGCTCTACGACGTCGGGGCTTTGGTTTCTCAGCGGGTTCAGAGGATTTCGGTGGTCCTGATGTTCGAGCGCTGGAGGAAGGTACTGAGGTCGGCGCAGAAGAAACTGAACTTGAGACTGGAGCGCCTCCGCCGAAGGTTGAGGTTGGTGGAACGAACGGTTCACTCTCTTCGATTTGCTTCTCGACACGCTTAGCATCATCGGAGGCGACGACAGAGCTGCCAGAACCAAACTCTGAGCGTGAAGAGGAGGAACTGGCGCTACCAAGTGCACTATCGATCGAGAAGGAACCAAACCCATCGTCTTCGTTCTTTTTCGACTTCTTTGGAGTTTCAGCAGGTTTGCTTTGTTTGCGTTGTTCAGCACGTCGTTCATCAGGAGTTGTCATTCCAGAGCGCTTTGCATCCTTGACATCCTGTCGAACTTGAGCAGCCTTCTCGACACCTTCTCGACCAAGTAGTGTCAATGCAACGTTACGGGCGCTCATCTTGAGGCGTAGTGATGAGTACATGTAGGCACCAACTGCACCGCCAGCACCGACGACGAGCAAGAAGAGAATGAATCCTGTACGGCCGAGCATCGATACATCACCAAAGGTGTACTCATCCTCGTGGTCACCATCGAGGCTAACAACGCTGTCAGCGAGTTCAATCTTGGTGACAAGGACGTACATTTGGTTGATGTTTTGATTCCCTGGTCGAGCAGTACAGTCGTTGGAGGCCTCAAGATCACTCTTCCAAAGTCCTCCCATGACCTTGCCATCATCGGTTTGGACAAGGTACCCAGTAATGCGTACGGGTTGGTGGTATTTTCCAAGTGCTGCAACACCATCGTTGATGTTTTCACTGGATGGAATGAGACCAAGAACGAACCACGAACTGTCCGATTCACTATCGATTTTCTTCAGGTTGGCTGTACCTGCGCCAGTATCTGGTGCAACAGGATCGCTCCAATCCTTCACTTCGACGCGCTCCCCATCTCCAGAACGGAGATTCTTTGCATCCTCAAAAGACATTGAGTGAATGGCCACTGCTGCAGCGGTTGCAAAGGCAATATCTTCTGGTAGATCTTCGCTGTGAGAATCGTAGATTTGACTGGCACTCATGTACCCTTCAAACTTGATTTTACCGGATTTGTCAGCGCCGTAGTCACCATCCATGCAACCTCGTTCCGTGTATTGCGTGTTGATCGTTTCACCCGACATGGATGAAGTGAAGGTGAAGGTGCCGTCACCGTTTCGCTCGACGGAAAGGTCGCTACCCCAATCGGGTGCAACAGGTGCAAGGCAACCAGCAAGCAAGAAGATGGATGCAAGAAGAATGCCCAGCAACCCTCGGCCCATAAGAGAACGAGAGATGCTAGAGTTTGTGAATGCTTCTCTTGAAATGGATGGCGCGGAGAGAGGGATTTGAACCCCCGAGTCATAAGACACCGGATTTCAAATCCGGCGCAATACCTGGCTATGCGACCTCCGCAGTGCTTTGGCGACAACGACCTCTATCAAACCCTTTTCCCTCGATTACTCAGATTTTGAGCGCAGGGAAATGGCAGCCATCGAGACGACTGCGACGGAGACGAGAAGTCCAACCGAAGGGATGCCTTCGGATTCTTTTGTGATAATACCTTCTCGCTCAGCGAGTTCGACAACATCCTCAACGAAATCAGATGCGAGCCATGAATCGTCAACGTAGCGAACACGAGGCTTCTTGTCCTCATCGAGGATGTAAGTGTATGCAAAATGCCCGACGGTGTACTCAGGTTCAGATTCAACAGGAATGCACGTAAGCATATCGTCTTCGGCCCATTCGTAGCCAGCGTCACACATGCAATGCGCCCGACTGCCGGATCCCATGATCCATCCATGTCCGTTGCACTCACTGTCTTCAACGACAGCAAAGCCTGGGAGTGGAATGGCATCGTTACTCGTGTTGTTTGAAGCCCAAGCTAATGTTCTCGGTTCGCTGAATTCATCCATGCCATCATTCGCATCCTCCCAAGCGTTTGATGTCTCATTCCAAAAGTGAAGTTGCCACCACCAACTCCAATCGCTTGGATTGGATACACCATCGATGCTGTTGAGGAAATGACCCCAGGAGCCGTGTGCAATGTCGACATCGATTCCTGCACCGTCAAACGCCCCTTGTGTGAGGTGATAGCCCGTGAAGGTGGTAACGTTGGTGGATGCTGTTGTATTGTCTGGGAAGACGACTTGAACGCTCGGTGTGTCACCCATTGGTGGTTCGAGGAGGCTTGCGTTTGCACTGGTTGCATACCATGCAAGGTGAGTTTCCTCAAGGGCGTTCACGGAATCCACGCCAACAGGGGAATCTTCCCAGCGTTGCTTTGACGCATCGAACAACTTGAGACTCCACCACCAACTCCAGTCATCTGGAGCATCATAGCCATCGATTCCGTTGATCATCGTACCGTATTGTGTGTCTGTTGTATTGAGTGACCAACCTGCTTCAACTGCAGCTGCAGAGGTCATGGTCATACCCGTTGGAAGGTACATCAGTTCCTCCGCTGTACCATCAGGTCGGACATAAACGACACTCGAACCGTGAACTTGACCGTCCATATCGCTCACGTTATCATCGTGTGCATCGATAACGTATTCTTCAGCATAGATGGCGAAGCGTGACCATACGTCCTTGACATCCTCGGTTGGGCCTGTGAGATGAGGCCAGTCAACGCCGTGCAGATCCATGTACTCGGACAGGACTTCAGGCGTGTCGTACTTTGGATCGAGAGTGACTGCAACGAAGCCTACGTTGTCTTCAAGTTCTGCAGGGAGCGTATCATGAACGAGTTTCAGATTTTGGGTGATAACTGGACATACGTCAGGACAGCGTGTGAAGAAGAAGGAGATGACGACGATCTCTTCGGTTGCATCGGACAACTTGTATTCGGAATTGTTTTGATCAACCAACGTGAAGTTTCCAACGCTTGCATAACTCAATTGTATGCCATTGTATGCAGAAACAGGTGCTCCTGCAAGAACAACAGACAGAAGCAATCCAGAAATGAACAGTGCGATGGTTCGCATCACTCTCACTCAACGTTCGGTCACTAATGAATCCCAGTTTGGTGTGCACCATCCTGGAAGTCCAGTAACGCCTTCAGGGTTGGAGAGACCAATGCCCCAAAGCATTAGCAGAACGAAGAGTGTAGGGAACAGTGCAACTCGAAGGTAGATTCGAGGATCGTCCCAAAGGTGCATGAAGAACGCACCAATACCGAATCCCTTGACGATACCAACAACGATGAGAATCGCCCACACGGCTGTCAGTGAAATCGGAATGTCCGTACCAGGGATCTCTTCAAAGAAGACGGCCCCAACTTCAAACAGTGTAAACAGCATCAATACGATGAAGTTCCAGAAGTAAATGTCTTTGCCCATAATCAATTTGTGTTCGCCCATAATTTCACCTCAATACAGATAGAATGCTGGGAAGATGACAACCCAAGCCAAATCGACAAAGTGCCAGTAGAGACCGAAGTACTCGATTCCCTGTGCATTGTCCTCGTTCCACTCAACCGTGTCGGCCTTGAAGATCATGTAGAGCATGACCAACAATCCAGCGAAGACGTGAACACCGTGTGCACCGGTTGCTACATAGAAGATTGAACCTTGTTCAGTTCCGATGGTGAAGCCTTCTGCGATGAGGTGGCTCCACTCAACCAACTTGAGAACAATAAACATCGTACCCAATGCAAGGGTGATGATGAGGTAGTTGCGGATGGCTGCCTTCTTGGTTGGCATCATCTTGCCGAGGAAGCCACCAGGCGCCTTGTAATCGTGTGACTTGGCTACCTTGAGTGCCAGGACGATGGTGTAGGACGAGATAATCAGTGCAAAGGTGTTGACAGCTCCTGGAAGCATGGTCCAGAAGTCACCTGTACCAGCCGCACCACCTGGTCGGAGGTAATCCGAAGCGGTCATGGCAAGCCCTTCACCGGGCTCAAGGGTACACTTACCGTCATCAAAGGCCCACTTTGTACACCACTCTGTACGCATACGGAGGTAGGATGAGAAGAAGGTGGCGAAAACCATGACTTCAGACATCAAGAAGACCCAGATACCTGCCTTGCGGATGTGTTGTCCTGCAAAGGGATCGGATGTAGCGAGTTGCTCGCCATAGCCGTTGAACGGAAGGTCTTCTCGCCACCAGTTCGCAATACCAACAGTGACGACGGTCAAACCGATCATCGAAACGGAGAGATCAGCAATCGTTCCCTTGGTGCTTCCCATCATCAGGCCATGAAGACCATCAGCGAATTCTGGGAATCCGAGGAGGAACAACAGACATCCGAACGAGAAGATGATTGGAGAAGCCGAACCATGGTGCTCGTGCTCATCATGACCATGGTGGTCGTCATGATGCTCATCAGGTCGTGACGAGTTCATGATTCCACTAATGACCAAGAAGGCTGTGAAAATGATTCCAACGAAGAGAATCGCCAATCCAGCAACCCGATAGGTCAGGTAGGACAGGTGAGCCTCAATCTCGTGATGATGGGCTTCTTCCTTGTCCTTGTACAGTTGGTTGGTTTCATCATCGCTTGCGATGGTTCCAGCATCAACAGCATCCTGCCAATCTTTCTTGACATCGTAATAGTGCGCTTCCTCGTCTTCCCATGTATGGTGCTTCATGTCAGCAACCACGACACCGAGACCAACGTAGGAAACAACGGCAAAACCGAGAATCATACCTGCCATTATGAGGGCACGCATCCAGACAGCGTTCTTCACGTCGCTACCTCCGCCGCCACCCATCAGATCTCCTCCCCTGTTGTGGAGAGTACGGCTGCACTCACCACAGTGGATTTCTTGGCACCTTCACCTTTCTTCTTGCCTTTCCATAACTTCTCTTTCATCGAGTCTTCAGCATGGTGGCCGTAGATTTCGTTCATGTCGCGCTGGTAAGGGATGACATGGAAGGAAGGTGTTGGTGGAGGCGAAGTTGTCGACCATTCGAGCGACCATCCGCCCCATGGATCCTTGCCAGCCTTCTCGCCGTTCTTTCCGGAATAGATGATGTTCCAAACAAGAAGGAGTTGGCTCAATCCGAAGATGAACGCAAAGATGGTGATGGCCATGTTGTACTCCGCAAATCCACTCTCAACGGTGTAGGAGTGCGTTCGACGAGGCATACCTTGGATACCAAGAGCGTGCATTGGCCAGAAGGCAGCGTTGTAGGAAGCAAATCCAATCAGGAAGTGCCACAGGCCGAGGGTCTCGTTGAGCTTACGTCCCGTTGCCTTCGGGTACCAGTAGTAGACACCAGAGAACAGTGCGAACACTGTACCGCCGATGAAGACATAGTGGAAGTGTGCAACAACGAAGTACGAATCGTGGAAGTGTGTGTCAAGTCCAGCGACTGGGAAGAACATTCCAGAGATACCACCGAGTGTGAAGGTGATGAGGAACCCAAGCGCCCAGAGCGTATGTGTCTTCATGACCAAGGAACCGCCCCAGAGTGTCATCAACCAGTTGAAGATTTTCGCACCGGTTGGAATCGCAACCGCCATGGTGGTAATCATGAACGCAGCACGCCAGAATGGATCCATACCTGAAGTAAGCATGTGGTGTCCCCATACGATGAAACCGACAATACCGATTCCAGCCATAGCGAAGACCATCGACTTGTAGCCGAAGATGGAACGTCGTGCGCTCGTCGCTAGGACTTCGGAGACAATACCGAAAGCAGGAATGATAACCACGTATACTTCAGGATGGCCAAAGAACCAGAACAGATGCTGGAACAGCAACGGATCGCCCCCGCCCGTGAAGAACGTCGAACCTATCGTATGGTCAAACATGAGGAAGGCAACACCAATGATCAATGCTGGTAGAGACATAAACAGCATGAAGACGCTCACGAAAGCAGACCAGGTAAAGAGTGGCATCTTCATCCACGTAATACCAGGAGCACGCATGGTGAACACAGTCGTGATGAAGTTGACACCACCGAGTGTCGATGAAGCACCCAGCATCAGCATGCCCGCAATGAACGCCGTCGTTCCTGCATTCGCACCGTAATCGCCTGCATTGTTGAGCGAGGAATATGGCGGGTACATGACCCACGTAATGTCAGCACCTTCACCAGACCAAATTCCGGAGAAGATGAGTGGTGCGGAGAAGACGAGGAGCCACAGACCCATAGCGTTGATTCGAGGGAAGGCAAGGTCCTTTGCACCAATCTGAAGCGGAAGGACGTAGTTGAGGAACCCGGCGATCATTGGCATAGCGCCGAGGAAAATCATGGTCGTTCCGTGTAAGGTGAAGAACGAGTTGTACTCTTGTTGTGTCAAGAAGTCGTTCTCTGGTAGTGCAAGTTGAATACGGAACAAGAGAGCAAGAACGCCACCAACGAGGAAGAAGAAGAATCCAAACAAGAAGTAGAGGATACCGACTTCTTTGTGGTCGGTTGTGGTCAACCATGGCTTGAGGTAGCTCCAGAAACTTCCAACTGTGAAGGTTTCAGGGCTGCGTCGGTAGAAGACCCACATGGTTCCGAGGAGAATGATGGAAAGCGAAAGGCCAACAGCGGTCAAGAGAATGACCAATGGAGGCGCAGTTGGGCCTTTGGCTTCGGCGTTCAATCCAGGTACGACAACGGATTGTACGTTCCAGTAATCGTTGGCTGTACCATCGCCAGCACCGGTTGCTCCACCGCTGACAGCACCGCCACTCACGGCGTTACCGATGATGGTCATCTCAACGGTTGCAGTATCACTTGCAGGTGCTTGGAATTCAAAGTCCCATGAACGGAACTTGTTTCCGTCCTCAGTATGTGTCAATCCACCATCAACGACTTGGCTGTAAGAAGGATCGATGGTCGTAACGCTTCCACCGCCTTCGACTACAATTCGGAATCCACCTTGAACACCGCTCCAGCCTTGGGCAGGGTCGCCGTTTCCGTACAGTGTCATCTCATCGTTGACGAGCGTGATGGTGAAGACATAGGTCTCACTTGCATTGAACGTTTCAGGTAGGCCTTCAACGAGGATGGTTGTTGAACCATCATCGCCACCAGCGTGACAGGAACAGCCAGCGTTTCCAGCAGCACCGATTCCTCCTGGAAGGGCACTAAATTGTGGAACGAGCATCAGTGCTACAAGAAGCAGTGAAAGGATGCCAACGACGCGTCGTCGCATCACATTTCACCTCCATAATTGTCGCCCGAGGAGTCCTTGTTGGTTTTCTTGACGCCGGAGTCGTAATCGCACGTTGTTCCTTCAGGAGCGACGACCATGACTTGGCCGGTCATGACGGAGTGCTGAAGGCCACAGTACTCAGCACAGCGAATAGGGAAGGTTCCCGCATCGTCTGGCATGAAGTAGAGCGTTGTGCCCGCTTCGAGTCCTGGGACGAAGTCTTCCTTCATTCCCCATTCTGGAACCCAGAAAGCGTGTTGAACGCCAACGTTGCGCTCATCGCCTTCAATTCCTTTCGACTTCATGGTTGCATCAACAAGTTGGTCGCAAGGAACGATCATTGGTTCAGACGGCGTGATGAAGGTGTGGCCACGAGGGATGTGTTCCCATGTGTGAATCAGTGCACCTTCAGCATCGAAGACCTTGACGTAGGTGTGACGACCTGGGTCATAGGTTGCGGTGATGGCCATCAGGCTGGAGCCATTGTTGATTTCATACTCGGTCTTTTGGTTATCGAGTTTGACTTCAATGCTGGCAGCATCGGTATTACCCGAGGCATCCACTTGCATTGTGCCTTGATCCCACTGGACATCGATTCCAGTATCGGTATCTTCCCATGTGAGTTGCTCAGCATAGTCGAATTCGAAGTACCACTGATAGGCATTGATGTTGATTTCAAAGGAGTCCTCGGTGTCTGGGTTCCATACGGCTGTGTTGGAACCAAGGGCGAGAACGGTGAGCCAAACAACAAGGATGGTTGGGAGGATGTAGAACGCAGCCTCAAGTTTCGTGTTGTGCCGATCGACGGGGAAGGCGCCAACCTCGATGTGATCGAGGGAGGTCGTGTCTGGCTCAACACCATCTCGATAGCGGAGGATGGCAGTAAAAAGCCAACCAAATGTGAAAATTCCTACAAGAATTGACCAGAACATGTATTTGTCGTAAAGGACGTAGAAAACGGTATCTTCCGCTGGCATGGCTGCACCCTGTTCAAAGGGGCGGGAAGGCCCACTTTAAGCGTTGGCGTAAAGCAGGCACCAGAGTGAAATTCTTGACCTCGAATTTCTATCATATCAAGGTATGTTCTTCAGCAACTTCACACATCTTCAAGAAGCGCCTTACCTGTCGCCAACTAGGTGTAACGATGGACCCAACAAACACCATCGAGCGTTTCCAGTCCGCTGGAAAAGCACTCGGTGAAGCGAGGCATCGCAATCGTGAGGAGGGATTTGCCATCATCGTGGAAGGTCCACGCGACAAAGCAGCTCTGCATCAACTCGGCTTCGTTGGCCCCATCGAAGTGGTGAATCGAGGTTGGGGAATGGATCGATTGGCTGCGTATCTGTATGAAACGTATGGAACAAGAACCAATGATCGTCGCTCGACGATGACCCTGCTGATGGATTGGGATCGTACCGGAGGCAAGTTGCAATCCAATCTTCGTCGCCGCCTCGAATCCTTCGATGTCATGATCGATGAGAATCTCCGAAAGGTGCTGATGAAGGCACTCAAGCCCGAGACACGTGTGGTGGAAAGCCTCGGCGGCCTTGCTGGCGCCCTGGTTCCATACATGGATTTGGAAGCAACCATCAGAACTGAACAAGAATGATATTTCAGGTGGAAGTTAAAATACTCTCCAACCCTGTATTCAACCATGGGGCTTCTACGCAACTACCGATGGTTGAAGGCCCTCGACCTCAAGTCCTATCCGAAGCCCGATTTTGCCAAGAAGGCGGCAACGGAAGCTGAACTCGATGTGTGTGAAACACTCCGTGGAGTGGACGGTGTCGTCGAAGTCTATCACTCGGCTCGTATCGACCAAATCACCACTGGAAAGAGCCGACGAGAAGCAGACATCATCGTTCTCATGGAGAACCGTATTGTGTTCATTGAAGTCAAGAATTACAAGGGTGATGTCACAATGGTCGAGAATGTTTTGCATCAAAATGGACAATCTCGAGGATGGACCTTTGCAAAACTCGAAGAAGCCGTTGGACGTTTTCACGAGATCAGTCGACACGTTGGTATCCAAATCCAACACGATACCATCGAAACCGTCCTTGCCTGTGTGGGATATGCCAATGTGGATGATAGTGTCCAGCCTCGAGCGCTCACAGGTTCGTCTGTTGCCCGTTCGAAGGATGAATTGGTTGCTCTTCTTTCCTCATCGGAGGAACATCATGCAGACTTCGATGAATCGACCCTCAAGGCTCTGAAAAAATTGCTTGCCATGTTTGGCACATGGGATGCTATCGAATTTCCGAATGAGGCTCGACATGAAGGCGATCTCATTCATCCACGCGACTCGGTTCGCGAATGGCGAGTCAAGTACAAGGAACTGCGAATTCGAAACGAACGGAGTTGGTGGGGCACGTTCTTCCGTGGTCCGAAGTTTATCGGTGAATTGATTCCGCGTTTGGGTCATGATGTTCAAACGGTGGAGATCGACCAACACGAGTTAGCCGTATTGCACAATCCACACGATCGAGAGGACGAAGAGTACCCCTTCGAGGATGTTGCAATCCTTACTTTTGGTTACACGGAGGTTCCGGATTGGAACAAAGTCCAACTCATGAAATCCGCCAAACCCAAGCGTGAGGCCTCAGAACCGGTGATTCCAACACCGCAAGAAGGCGATGTCATTCCTCAAGCACGAATTCTGCGTCACATAACAAATCCACCTTACGAAGGCATTGTCTTCCGATTGGATGACAAGAACGAGGGTGTTCTCTGGCGTGATCAGATGTCGATGATGGAATGGGAAAACAAAGACATGCTGTTCCCCATCAACTCTGCCCGCGATGTCGAAGTTACGTCGTCCCAATACAACAAGAAGAGGAAGAGTTGGAGAATCAAAGTCAAGACGCTCGATTGAGCATTACTCACTCGGTGGAACGACACGTCCGTCTTCTTTGACCGTGTTGAGAACAACTTGCGTGAATGAGCGTTGAACACCTTTCAGAGTAAACACGGTCTTGGTTAAATCGTCAAGATCTCTTCGTCCTTGAACGCGTGCAAGAACCATTGAATCGTAATCACCGGTCACATCATAGACGGCGAAGACACGAGGGTCTGCTGCGATTTGTTGTTGAACATCGATCATCGATCCTTTCTGAATACGTAAACCAGTGATGACCGTCATCGTCCAACCGATGCTTTCTGCATCGAGCAGAACGGTGTATCCTTTGATGATGCCCATCTCTTCCAGACGACGTAGTCGATTGGTAATGGTCCCTTGTGCAACGCCAACGCGTTTTGCGAGTCCTCGTTGGCTGATGCGAGCATCTTCAAGCAAGGCTGCTAGGAGGTCACGGTCTGTCGTATCGAGTTCCATGAACGGACGTTAGTCCTGCTCATCTTGAACGCTTCGTTCAGCGTTGCTGCGAGTGGGTAGGCGAATGTTTTGCGTCCACCCTCCCAGGGTATCAACGTCCATTTTCAACTTGAGGACAAGTCCTTGGTCGTGCCATTTTTTGAATCGAACGTCGAAGCGGATTGAAGTTCCTGATGCGATGGTGCTTCGCTTCACGCCGCCTCGCATGGACCACGGCTCATCTGCCTCACACCCCTGAATCGCTACATCGCGTCGCTTCGCATCAACCTCGATGACGATGGCTGGGTCGTTACCATCCTTCCAGCGGGCACGAATTTCAGGTAATCCATGTTCCTGATTGAATGAACTGCGGACGACCGAGAAAACGATGACCATCGCTACGAGGATGAAGACGATGGGCGGAAGGTAGTCGATGAATCCGAGATCTTCGCTCGAAGTTGGAACAGAGGTTTCGTAGAGTGCAATGACACCAGGTGAATCGAGAGAATCTGTTTCAGCTCCCATGACGACAATGAGAACCTTCCAGCCATAGCGGTCATCCACAAGGTTAACACCTGCGGCAACGAGATGCTCATACGAAACGGTGACGTTTACTTTGGAAACGTTGCCTGCAGTTCGATAGAATCCAACTTCGGATGTCAAATCTCGAACGAGCGAGGTGAGTTCACGTCCATGGTTGTCGGTGCTGCGTTCGTCAACAAAGAGGAACTGCATGATGACATCGTTGCGAAGATCAACCAGTGGTTCAACCGTCAAATTCGCAACAAGGAAGTATTGATCTTCAAGTTCGGAGCGAATCGAAAACGTACCCTGAACATCGACGAGATGCTCTCTCAGTTCGGAATCGTTACCGTTGACCACAGAACGGCTCTGATTCAATTCAACACCGATGAGACCAGCGCGGAGATTTGCATCATCATCAGGCCAAGATGAACCGGTTTGGTCACTGTATCTCCACCATTGAACAACGATGTCATCGTCGGCTGATTCCACACAAGCAACACATTCTGTTGATGAACTTGGGAAGTGTTCAATGTAGCGTCGATCAACATCGACGGGTTGTTCAACATCCCATTCGATGTGAATGCTCGTTGCTGCAGAAGCGAGCGGAAGAAGTGCAACGAGGAACAAAACACCGTAAGCTTTCATTCCTCTTCCTCCAAACCCAATCGAATGGACAACAGTCGTCGTTCAGCCTTGTCAAGCATCAGCGTGATTCGAGTTCCACACCATGCGTTGATGATGAGTGAACCAGTTTGATGCATGCATCGCAACAGGAAGGCGCCTTGAGGAGGTTCCTGTTGTCCAAACACCACATCGGGTTCCAAGGCTTCGTCGTTAAGGAGACGCATCAAAACATCGTTGTCGATGTGGGTGATGTTTTCTGAAAGTTGCGTGTAGAGGAGAGGAATCGATTCTTGCCGTGCTCGCCAGTTGCCGTTTTTCGAGACAAAAGCAGGGAGGCCAACGTGGAGCACTTGCAGCGGGTGGAAGGTTCCTTTTGGCCAGCGATCACCGCGTTTGTTCGGCGTTTCTTGTGCCCAAATGCGGTCATGAACAAGTGCTGGAGCAACGGCCATTCGCTTACCGCGCTTCCACCACGAAAAGCCAGCATCCGTCAATTGACATTGTTCCATTACGATGGCAGCCTCGTCTTCTTCTGCAGCATGGATGGTGTGACGGTTCGCTCCAGGCTTGTCGAGAAGTCGAGATTCCCAACCTGAATCCTCTCGGCGTTTAGCCAATTTATCGATGAACGTCTTTGCAACACCTTCTGGTGTAGCATCCTCTCGATGTCGAAGCAATGCGACATAGAATCCTCCAGTGTTGTTGTCTTGAGGATACAATCGTCGAGTTTTCGGCAAGGCTTGGAGCAGTTCGTGTTCCGTTGGAGGCAGGTATCGTTCGTTGAAGAGAGGAACATCTTCTGGTTTGTTTGGAACCGTTCCGTCTTCATCGAGTGGTGTCCACGAGGTGAGTCCTTGATGCCAAACCAAGCCTTCAACATTGGATTCATCGATGTCAACCACGTCCATCCAAGGGCATTTACGAACCAATTCAGCGATGACCGCTTCGTTTTCGACAGGATCAATCGAGCATGTTGAATAGACCATCAGCCCACCTGGTCGAAGCAGTTGTGCACCCCTCGAAGCGATATCGACTTGCAACTGAAACATCGTTCGACCGCCTTTCGGTGTCCAACTCCACCACACATCCTTGTTCTTGCGAGATGTTGCACTTCCCGTACATGGAACGTCAGCAACGATGGCATCGAAGCCTGGTTTTGGAATGCGTCCGACATGACGCCCGTCGTGCTGTGTGATGATGACATTGTGAAGTGAAAGTCGCCCTCGATTGCTGGCAAGCATGTTGACGCGCCCTGATATCGGCTCGTTGGCTACGACAACACCACTTGGTGCCATCCGTTCTGCAGCATGGGTGGCTTTCGATCCAGGCGCTGCACAGAGATCCAAGAGCAGTTCATTCTCCTTAGGGTCGAGAACGAGGATGGGAAGCATACTTGCTGCTTCCTGTCGCGTAACACGCCCCGTATCGTGAAGCAGTGCAAGCACCTCTCTCGTCCCATCTCGAGGAGCTTCGCCACGAGCAAACGGGAGTTGATACGCTTCATTCCCAATTGACCATGGGAGCGGTGTTGCACCCATGGCGAGGAGTTGCTGTCGCGTCCATTCCATGTCGTAATGGTTCATGGTAAGACGAAGTGTTTCTGGAAGGGGGTTCGTTGCTGTTCGAATCCATTTGTTGCGATCGATACCGAGCGATTCTGCAAGACCGGTGAGCGGTGCACGTTCTGCTTGGGCAAGGAGACCGTCCTCACCACTCCGCTCGCCCATACCAGTCCCTGAAGACGCGCCCCTTTGTGTCTTACGAAGCCGTTAGCATCATAGCGCGAGAATGTGTGGTCGGTTCATGCTGGGCGATGACATGCCTTGGTTGGTTCCGCTCTTTTTCGGATCCATCGCCATCTGGATGTTTCCTAAGTCGGTGGAAACCTTTGCTCTCAAGAAAGGCCAGTCTTTGCTCCGAGCATTGCGATGGCTTCCCTTCGCCCTTTTGGCCGTCATCATTTCCCTACGTGTTTCGGCCTTGTTTTCACACGATACGTCCCACATCGAAGTTGCAGCCTACCTGAACAACGATTCGACCCTCACCGAACGGTTGCATGTCTTGTTCGCAGGTGATGGTCTGGTGGAATGGATGGTGCTCCCGTTGGTCTATCTGTTTGCTTGGAACGGTCAAGGTTCTCGACGAGCATGGACGGTGGAAGGATTGCAGAAAATGAAGCGAACCTTGGCGCTCATGCTGTTGGTCTCATCCACGTTACTCTTCGATGATTCGGCGTACATCGCACCAGAGACGATGCCGTTGGTATCGATGCCTGCACCACAAATCAATGGCTGGAGCGTGGTTCACCTTGTTCTTGTCCAATTGGTTGTCCTCTCCGGTTTGTTTCGAGCGCATGCTCCAAACCAAGGCCTTCGACGCTATCAGCAACGTTTCTTCTTGCCAGCATCGCCGATTGTTCTCACAGCCTTTGCCTTCCTGTTCATGGCGCATCTGGATTCAGGTGTTTTTGATGCTTCATGGTGGAGCGACCCACGGCAAGACGATCCGTTGGCAACGATGTGGCTTTGGGTTTTTGTCGCCTTCAATCTCCACATCTTTGCAGTATCCCATTCTGAGATTGACCCACACCTCGGTGCTGGAAACGGTCGAAGCAAAGCGCTTGCTTGGAGTATTGGTTCGAGCATCACCCTCCTCATTGTTGTGACCGCACTGCTGATGCACAACCAACACACGCCAGATGCAACGTCTGTGCGCACGTCACTGTGGTTGGTCGGATGGATGGGTGCATTGATGGCGGCGGTCTTGTTGCTTCCATTGCTTGGTTTTGATGATGGATCACGCCCTGAATTGAATTGGGTCCGTTGGAGTTTGATGTTTGGACCATTGTTCTGGTTCCTGATGTTTGAACACGCACCATTCCTCATTGTTGGCTCATGGCTGGCATTGATGGCAACGACACCACTCTCGTGGACATTGGAGGACTCAGCACCAACGCCTTCGATGGCTCAACGTGCTTCGATGATCGTCCTCGGTTTGGGCGCCATCCTTTTGGTGCTTGCGAGTGGTGAAGGACTACGATACGCTCTTCCAGTCGTAGGGTTGCTTTGCGTTCTCTCATCCATGCTCGATTTGCGTCATGCGACCTTGCGTCGTCAATGATGTTCAAACATGAGCATGTTATCCGGCAGTTATGAGCAATGCTCGACACCAGCGAGATTTCCTGTTGCTCGATGGTGACTGTGGTTTGTGTCATCGGCTTGCGACCTTCCTTGACAAACGTCTTGCGACTGGAGTCGATATCGGTTACCGGCCGCTTGACAGCGAGGAAGCACAAACGATGATTGCAGCACTTCCACAGTCCATGAAGGACGCCGACACGGTTTACTTGTTGCGAAACGGTCGATATTACACGCGTTCGGCAGCGGCAGTTCGCTGCCTTTTGTACATGCGTTGGTACTACAAGATGTGGTTCCCAGTGCTGTGGTTGATTCCGTTACCACTGAGAAATATTGGTTATCGTTTGATTGCGAAATATCGACACAAGTTCTTCAAACGTCCAACAGAATGTCTGTTCCGTGTGGATTGATACAATATCCGTTCAAAATTGACCGTTTCATGGACAAACTTGTCGCGCTTGTTATATGCGAGATGGCGTTGCAACAACTAGAAATCTTCGGATTTCTGGATGGGATGGGAATGAGCAGAGCGTTTCGCGCAGGCGTTGACAACAATCGTAGAATCAAAGCACCAACACGGCAACGTCGTTGGCAACCACTTCGAGATTTAGCAGGCTTAGAAGCCCGTACCAAGACCGTTGAGCAAAGCATGGGTCCACTGATCGATGTTCCAGCTCTGGTTCGAATCGAAGATGAGAAGTGGGTCTTCGAACGTATCGACCAAGAGGTCTTGCATCAACTCACACATCGATTGGTTCTCCATGAGGAAGAAGGAACCAGAACCATCGGTGCAACATTGAATCTTGCTTCGGCGATGCATGTCGCAAAATGCATGGCTGAACAGGAACAAAAAATCGTTCTCATTCGTCCGATGTAAGGACTCAGAACAAATCCATGATGGCTTGGACAACACCCTCGTTGACGAGGTAGAAGAAGCCACCAATGACGAAACAGGCAAAGTAGACTTGGAACGGTGAAATTTTCATCGATTCTTCCGACTCTTCATCGAAGTATCGAATCAATCCTGCTGCTTGCTGGATTCCGCTTCCTTCCGACTTCTTTGCCATGTGGACCAGTCTCTCCGAGTTGCCTTCCCTTTATCAACGCAACGCGCGGTCACTCGGAGGCATCATCGCTCAAATCGACGAACGGAATATCGTCTTCAATGGTCAATACCGAGCCATGTGCTTCCTCTTCATCGTCTTCAACGGGAACCAACAAGACCGCTTCACCACGAGAAAGCGCACGTTCAACAGCAGGCGTATTGTCGTCAGCGAGCGCTTGTTGTGCGAGATCGATTTCAAGACGTGCCAGTTCAATCATATCCGCTCCAACATTACCTTTCTTTTCCAATCGGCCAATGTGATGTTCCAGCGATGCGATGGCCTCGTTCAAAACACTGCGAGCACGCGTTTGATGCGAACGCCAAGTGTCTTCGTTCGCTTTGAGCGAACTGTTTGCAAGATGGAGTGCTTTCTTGGCTGAACCTCGATGCGCAAATTCCCATGGATTGTGCTGCAATGCTGCAACCCAATCGTGAACCAAGCGCGCTCGTTCTTCAACCGGTCCTCGAATGACCACTTCGTTTCGATAACCAGAGGTCAACAATCCAAAGCCCCAGTAGGGAAGGGACTGAATGGTGACGTGAATTGATCCTGCAGTATACTCCATGATCCAACGTTGCTCATCAAAACCCGGAGGCTGCGTAAACGTCGGCGTTTCAGCACCGGTGGAACAGCGTAGCAACGTCTCGGCGACATCGCCAAGGAAGACTTTTGATGAGGGTCCTTGGAAGGTCGAAGGCCGTAGGAATCGTCCAGCCTCATCAACGCAATGACTCGCTTTCGCTCTACGAACCTGAGCGTGGAGGATGGAACGTTCGGGATGAAGGTCGACGTCCATGACAAACGGGTACCGTGCAACCACATGAATGTCACCTAAGGACTGAACAAGTCTTCATAGTAGCCCTGTGATGAAACGGCACTGTGCAGCCCAGTCAAAGCAAGAGCATCATCAACCACATAGGATACTGTCATCGCTGTGGTCGTACCGATGAGATCGGTACGATGAACGTCGAGAAGTGTGTCGATTGCATCGCAATGGGTTTCAGCATTGATTAATCCAATGCGCCCCCATCATTCTTCGAGTTCTTTTCGAGAAACGAGAAGGAATGCAACACTCAAGACAGC
>JBMTJI010000018.1:0-43270 GCA_049438185.1 Candidatus Poseidoniaceae archaeon | reverse complement strand
CTCTACAATCTGTTGTAGTAGGTGCTACCAGAACCGTCATTCCACAATTCGAAATTGATTCCTCGATCTTTGAGTGATTGCTCCAACTGACCGTTTCGGATGAAATCGCGAATTGCAGTTCCATGATTAAATCCATGAATGAATTTCAGTGTTACGTCACGTTCAGCATATCGACACTCTTCAATGATTTTCTCTCTTGCTTGATGAACTCCAAGATTGTGCAGGTCGAATTTGTTGATTGTTGAACGTGGTGACTTGTTTTGGGAAAGAGAGAAATTTCCTCTGTTATGATTTTGTTTATTCCGCTTTGATGAGTTGTTCTTTCCACGACGGCCGCCATTGAGAAATCGATCAATATCCGAATGACGTCGGTTACCCATGGAATCACTCCATTACCCCCAAAGACGAGTGTATATCAATGTGTAGATTGGATAGTTAGTCCAGTTCACATCGAATGAATCGCATGCCCAAGTGTTGCGAGAACACCTTCATGGGTCATTTCGGTCATCGTTGGGTGAGCGTGAATTGTGTGTGCAATATCTTCCAGAAGCGCACCCATTTCGATGGCTAATGTCCACTCACCAACAAGTTCGCTGATGTGTGTACCAACACCTTGGATTCCAAGAATACGGTGATCGTCTTCACGAGCTGTGACACGAATGAATCCGGCCGTTTTCTCTGCTTCTTGGGTGAGTGCGCGACCGTTTGCAGCCAATGGGAACTTGCCTGTAATGACTGGATGCCCTGCTTCTTTGGCCTCATCAGGTGAAAGACCGACGGAGACAACCTCAGGCTCTGTGAAGACAATAGCTGGAACAGCTGCAGGTTCGTATGCTCGGTTGTGACCTGCAAGAATTTCAGCAACCATTTCACCCTGGAAGGATGCAACGTGTGCAAGCATTTCGCCCAAATCACAAACATCTCCAATGGCATAAACGCCCTTCATGTTGGTCTCACACTTGTTGTTGACCTTGACAAATCCGCGTTCATCGAGAGCAACACCTGTTGGAGCAAGCGCTGCACTCATTGGCCGACGACCAACGGTCACGAGTACCTTGTCAACTGTGAGTCGTTCTGGATCTGTTCCTTCTTTGGCATCTTTTGGTGTGTAGAGAAGATCAACACTTCCGTCCTTGTTTTCTTCAATGCCTTTGGCGAAGACCTTGGTATGGACAGCAATCTTTTGCTTCTTGATGGCGATTTCGAGTGGTCGTCGAAGTTCCTTGTCAAAGATTGGAAGAACGGAATCCATGGCTTCCACAATCGTGACCTCGCTTCCGAGCATGCGGAAGGTGATGCCAAGTTCGAGACCAATGTAACCTCCACCGACGACAGCGATTCGCTTTGGCAGTTCTTGCAGAGAAAGAGCTTCTTTGGAAGAGATGACATGGTCGCCATACTTCATGAATGGAAGTTCGATTGGAATCGAACCGTTTGCAAGAATGACGTTTTCAGCTTGAATAAGAAGAGCGTCCTTACCTTTTCCGACCTTGACCGTCTTTGCATCTTGGAATTCTGCCCATCCATTGACAAGTTCAACACCTGCATTCTTGAGCAGTGCTTCAACACCCTTGTTGAGTCGATCTACGATTCCATCTTTCCAGGCAACAGTATCTGCCATCTTGAGTTCTGCAGGGCCAGGGATGCTAATCCCCATGTGTCCCCCTTCCTTTGCATGGTCTGCAAGTTTGTGGAAGGAGTGCGCTGCATGAATGAGTGCTTTTGAAGGGATACATCCCCGAATCAGACAGGTTCCACCTGCTCGTTGGCCTTCAACAATGACGGTATCCATGCCAAGTTGACCTGCACGAATTGCAGCAACATATCCTCCAGGGCCTGCGCCAATGACCAAAACTTTGCAATTACGAGTCTTCATTCAAACACCTCACATGAAGATGGTTGCTGGGTGCTCCAGCATCGACTTAAGCAATTGAACGAGACTTGCACCATCATGGCCATCCACAACACGGTGATCCCATGAGGATGAGAGGTTCATGATTCGGCGTACTTCGACTCTGCCATCGATGACGACAGCTCGATCCTTTGCATTGTGAACGCCTAGAATACCGACTTCTGGCTTGTTGATGATTGGTGTTGCTCCAAGACCGCCCATTCGTCCAAGGCTGGTGATGGTGAATGTGGAACCTGTGAGTTCGTCAACACCTGCTTTTCCGTCGCGAGTCGCTTGAGTAACTCGACTCATTTCGGCTGCAGCAGACCAAATGTCCATTGCTTCAACGTGCTTTACAACAGGAACATAGAGTCCACGGTCGGTCTGTGTTGCAATGCCGAGGTGAACAGCTTCATGTCGAGTGACAACACCTGCTTCATCATCGAACAAAGCATTGCATTCTGGACGTTGCCCAAGTCCCTTTACGAGAGCGAGCATAATGAACGGCAGGTAGGTAAGTTTTGGTGCACCTTCGGGTCGAGTTGCGTTGAGATGTTGTCGTAGGGATTCAAGTTCCGTCACATCAACTTCTTCGAAGTACGAGAAGTGAGGAATGGTGCTGTACGATGCCATCATCGAATCAGCAATCTTTCGACGCAGACCGATGACCTTGATTTCCTCAGTACCCGTCTTTGCCACCTTTGCAGAACTACCCATTGGCATGGCCGAAGTGGCTCGGGATGCTCCACCGCTAAGGTGGACATCGAGATCCGCATGCGTGATTCTACCAGCAGGGCCAGAGCCAGCAACGTGGTACAGATCCACTCCAGCATCACGTGCTCGCTGCCGAACAGCAGGTGCAGCAAGTGGTTTGGTACCTGGTGCACGCTCAACCACAGGTCCTGCGACCGCTACGGGTTCAGGGGCTGGTGTGGGTTCAGGTGCTGGAGCAGGTTCTGGTTTTGCAACAGGTTCTGGAGTTTCCTCAACTGCCGGAGCAGCAGGTTCAGGTTCGCTTGCTGAAGCATTACCATCGCCATCAACTTCGAATTCGATGCAGACAACGCCGACGGGTAGGATGTCCCCTGCCTCACCGATGATTTTCGTAACGGTTCCATCGCATGGTGCTGGAATTTCGACAGTTGCCTTATCCGTCATGACCGAAAGAATCGGATCGTCTTCCTTGACGGTGTCACCAACAGCGACCATCCATTCGACGACTTCACCTTCAACAACGCCTTCTCCGATATCTGGTAGTTTGAATGCAAATGTTCCCATGTTTATTCCTCCTGTGTTTTCTTTATAGCTTCAGCAATGCGCTGAGGACTTGGCAAATAATCCCATTCCGTTGTGTGAGGGAATGGCGTGTCCCATCCGGTAACACGTTGAATTGGAGCTTCGAGGTGGTAGAAGCATCGTTCTTGAACGGATGCGCTCATCTCTGCACCGAATCCACTTGTCTTTGGTGCTTCATGAACGATGACGCAACGTCCCGTTTTCGTGACGGAGTTGACAACAGTATCCCGATCCCAAGGAACCAGTGTTTGTAAGTCAATGAGTTCGCAATCAATTCCAGAATCCTTGATCGCTTGTTCTGCAACGTGAACCATCGTTCCGTAGGCAATGACGGTACAAGCAGAACCTTCGCGAACAATTCGTGCTTGCTCGAGTGGAACAATGTAGTGGTCTTCAGGAACATCCGCATCGGGGTGTCCATTCCAAGTTGGGACATTGTGTGGGTCGCCATAGAATGGTCCACGATAACATCGCTTCGGTTCGAAGAAGATAACAGGATCGTTGCATTCAATGGAGGCGAGCAACAATCCTTTGGCGTTGTACGGTGTTGAACAGTAAACAACCTTCAGTCCTGGAGTGTGCGTAAACTGGGATTCAGGTGACTGAGAATGGTGGTGACCGCCTTTGATACCTCCACCCGCAGGTGTTCGAATGGTCACAGGAGAGGAAAATTCTCCACCAGAGCGGTGTCGTAGTTTTGCAATTTCGTTGACAATTTGATCGTACGCTGGGAAGATGTAATCTGCAAATTGAATCTCTGCAACAGGTCGAAGTCCATTCAGACCCATACCCATAGCGATGGCAGCAATGCCTCCTTCTGCAAGGGGTGAATCGAAGACACGGTGTGGTCCGTATTCCTTCTGAAGCCCTTCGGTGACCCGGAAAACACCGCCAAAGTAACCGACGTCCTCTCCGAAAATGACGACGTTTGGATCTTGCTCCAGTGAGATAGAGAGCGCTGAATTCAGCGATTTAATCATGTTCATATCTGGCATGATCTCACTTCCCTAACTCCTCGCGCTGCTCCTGGATGTGCCAAGGAACGGTCTCGTAGACCTCTGTGAAAATCGTTGAAGCAGGTGGATAAGGTCCTGATGCCAAGTCGCCAAATTCACAGGCTTCCTTGTATGCAGCCATGACTTCATCATCGATCTTTTGAGCGAGCGCCTCATGCTTTTCTTCATCCCACTCGCCGATAAGAACGAGGTGTTCCTTGAGTCGCTGAATGGGATCGCCTCCTGGCCAACACGAAGCTTCGTCATTGGGACGATACGCAGACGGGTCATCGGACGAGGAGTGTGCACCTGCTCGGTATGTGTAGACTTCAATGTGGGTTGGTCCCATGCCAGCGCTTGCCCGATCTCGAGCCCACTTTGTGATACTGTACAGGGCGAGGAAGTCGTTCCCATCGACACGGAATGAAGGAATATCGTAGGCAAGTCCACGCTCTGCGAAGGTGCGACCACCTGTTGCAAGGTTTGCGTGCGTTGAGATGGCCCATTGATTGTTCACGACGTTCAGAATCACTGGTGGTTTGAAGGTCGAAGCGAAATTCAAAGCGTAATGGTAGTCGCCTTGCGCAGATGTTCCATCACCAAGCCATGAGATGCACACTTCGTCCTTGTTTTGGTATGCGCTTGCCATGGCAACGCCAACGGCTTGAGAGAATTGGGTGCCTACAGGTGATGAAATCGAAATAAATCGTCCTTCTTTGTAGGTATAGTGGACTGGCATTTGTCGTCCACGAACATTGTCTTCTGTGTTGCCAATGCAGTGACAAATCATGCTGACCATGTCACGGCCACGAACGAATTGAGCACCTGGTTGACGGTAGGATGGGAAGACCCAATCTTGCGTCTCAAGCGCCATGGTTTGGGCGATGGCAACCGCTTCTTCTCCAAACGATCGCATGTAAAATGAAAGTTTTCCAGTGCGTTGCATCTTGATCATTCGGTCGTCGAAGATCCGTAGTCGCATCATGTATTCGAGTCCTTGAATCAATTCACTTGCATCGAGTTTGGGATCCCATTCGCCCTTTGCCTCGCCTTTGTCGTTCAACACGCGAAGCAGACCGCGAGCGTGTGGAGCCGTGTCGTCGGAGGAGCAGGTTGCGGGATCAGGTCGCCAAAGGTCTCCCGGTTGTTCCTTGAAGGCACCTCCAAAGTCAGCATCCTCTCCCGGACGGAACGGTGGTATTCCGATGGTGTAAGGTGCCGTCGTAGCCGTCAATCGCTCCGTCATTGTTCCACCTCACTATGACTCGGCATTAAGGCATGTTGGTCGGTTGGTTTGGGCTGAACAAGCACGTATGCGCCGGGCATTTCTTCTGTATTGTTTTCATCTAGCGTTTTTCGCATCAACAATCCTGCCTTGTAGGATGAGCGAACCAAAGGTCCACTTGCAACGCCCGAAAAGCCCATTTCGATGGCCTTCTGCGCCCATACATCGTAGAGTTCAGGTTCTGGGAATCGGTCGATGGCGAGGTGATTCTTTGATGGTGCAAGATACTGTCCGATGGTAAGTAAATCGACTCCAGCATCACGCAGCAATCGCATCGCTTCAACGATCTCTTCATCAGTTTCTCCGACACCAACCATCAGCGACGATTTGGTTAGCATGTCCGGACGAAGTCGTTTTGCTTCTCTGAGAATCGATAATGACTGTTGAAATGATGCTCGAGGGTCGCGAACAACGGAATCAAGTCGTGGTACGCACTCAACGTTGTGAGCGAACACAACCAATGGGCTGTCGTGGAGGAGATGCGCTAAGTCCTCAAGGTCGCCTGCAAGATCGGAGCACAACAACTCCAAACTTACATCCGGGCATCGTTCGGCGACTGCTGCAAGACATTGCTTGTAGTGATCGGCAGCAGAATCCTCCAAATCATCACGGTTGACGACGGTGATGACGGCATGTCGAAGATTCATTGAGGCAACGGCATCGGCCAGATGTTGTGGCTCATCGACATCCAACGGAGGAGGAGCCTTTCGGGTTCCAACTGCACAGAAACGACACCCTCGGGTGCATTCCTTTCCAGCAATCATGAACGTTGCATCGCCGCTTGACCAACAATCGTGAATGTTGGGGCATTTTGCCTCTTGACAAACTGTGTGAAGTTGATTGTCTTTTACAGCTTCCATGGTATCGTTGAATATGGCTTGCTGTGTACCAGATGGCAACTTTGTACGGAACCATGGGGGTAAGCGAGGTCGTGCTGCTTTTTGACTTGCCATTTTGAGATTCTTGGCCATCCTTCGTCCCCCCTGTTGCTGGCCACATGAATGAACATGAAAAAGGTGTGCAGGCAAGCAATTCGAGGTTTTGCAAGGATACGAGCCTATATGTGTGAGGAAGATGAGCAGATTTCATGCCAGCCAAGGTTTGCCTCGTGACCGGCAGTGGTCGTCGTATCGGTGCTTCCATCATTCGAAAATTTGCTTCGGAAGGTTATGCAGTTCTCATTCACGTCTCAACGTCTGTTGAAGCGGGGGAGTCACTCAAATCTGAACTCATTGAGCAAGGCTGGAAGGCCGATGTCATTAGGGCGGACTTGTCGAGTCAAGATCAAACAAAGCAGTTGATTGAAACGGTCGAAAACCATCCGTTCGTTCAAGAACGTCAAGGGCTGGATGTTCTTGTTCACAATGCATCGGTCTATAGGCAAACGCCCGTCGAAGATTTAACACTCGAAACGATGCGATTTCTCAATCGATTGCATGTCGAGGCGCCCCTACAACTTTCACAAGGATTCGTTCATTTACTGTCCTCCGTTAACGGGTCGATTATTGGAATGACTGATACATCAGCTGGGAAAGCCTGGAAACAACTTTCTCATTATACCTCAAGCAAGGCAGGACTTCGCCAATTGATGTTCAATCTTGCAGGCGAATATGCGCCCAATGTTCGTGTGAACTGCGTTGCGCCAGGCGCAATCCTTTCCGCAGATTGGGAGCATGAACATTTCAACAAGATTGTAGAATCGATTCCACTCAAGCGTTCTGGCGATCCAGGTGATGTCGCAGGCGCAGTGTACTTTTTTGCCAATTCTCCTTACCTCACCGGGCAGGAATTGTTTGTTGATGGTGGATGGGCTCTCAATTCTTCGTAAGGATTTCATACAGGTTCGAAGTCCCAACGCCATCGAGGTGGCTGAGGTGGTCAAAGGCGCCGGGCTTAAGATCCGGTCCCAGATGGGTTCGAGGGTTCAAATCCCTCCCTCGATACCAAAATCACGTTCTTGAAACACAGTTGTCTGAACAATTCATGCAAAACCGTTTAACGCCTGCTCGCTTCCCCTACGATGAGGGATGTCATGACTATGTCTTCCAATCGCCTTGTGTATGCGGTATTGATTTCGCTTTTTTTGGCCGTCGTTCCGATGAACAATCCGGTCGAAGTGCTCTCTGATGATGCAACAATCCAGCCTGTCGGCGGTGTTCTTGAGGACTATGAGTTGTACCTTGATGATGGTACATCCCTGACGACGATCGAACCATCTGGGAGTTATGATGAAACGTCCTTGCTTGGCTCCGGTGTTGTTTTCCAAACGGAAGAATTGATTTCAGATCTAACAATAGAAGGAAAGTCATCATCTGAAGTCCGCCTCTTCACGTATCTGAAGTTTGAAAGTTCCAACAATCAGTCAACCTCCGACGTCACGTTCCGACTTTACGCCGGTTCAGACATTATTGATTCCTTTACAGAGACGCTTGAGAATCCGTGTGGTGGCTTCTTTGGCAGCAATTGTGCTTGGGTCTCGTATCAAGTGAATCTTGATGTTTCTTCATCGGGCTATGATATCTCCAACGGTGATCGAATTAAAATCGACATCGAAGCAACTGCTGATTGCGAGGGCGGCGGCGGATTCGGCTCTTCTTGTGAGGTTATGCTCGCCTATGGTGGTCAAGTTGGAAACGGCTACTCGCGAATGGAATTCCGAGCAAATGCGCTCGATGGTTCGCAGGTTAAGGTTCACGAAGTTGGGGATGGCTGGAGCGAAACAGAAGTCACGGAATGGTCACCTACTCACCGAACCGACAAGCGAGAAATGCAATTCACCGTCGATGTTCGAGATGCGTTTGGTCGAGATGACATCGATTCTGTTGAACTTGTGCTGTACACGCCAAATGAAGCATCTGCTGTCTTTGAGAAGGAATTCGGAAACAACGAACTCAAGTTGGACAACGATGGACTTGTGGGTAATTTCACGTTCACCTATGATTCTGGTATCGAGCATGGAGAATACCCTCTTCGATTGCTGATAACGGATGTGCAGGGTCACGTCATCGAGTACTTGCACCCAGAAGGAATAACGTTCCTCGAGTACGATATTTTCCTTGACTTCCCTGCCAACCAGATTCCAAAATTGTTGGTTGCACCAGGGCAGACATCATCCATTGAACTTTCTGTCTTGCACACCGGGTCTCTTACATCTGACTTGCGCGTTGAGATGGAGCTTCAACAGTCGTTACCGTCTGGCTGGTCGGATCCGAACTGGGACAATCCCGGTGGATACACGTTGAGTGGTGGCGGATCCTCTGCCCGACCCCTTCTCACCCTTCAAGCACCTGAGGATCTAAGTTCACTCTCCAACACCTACCAAATTGTCGTTGAAGCGTATGCTTACGCCACAACTGGTGTTGACAGTGGTTCACAAGTCCGTCTCGTCTCACTCGCAATCGACGTCGAAAAGGTGAATCAATTTGGACCACCTCAACTTGATGTTTACGAAGATGTTGATCAGCAAAAGCAAATCTACGCATCTGATCGTCCTGAACTCTACAACGAGAATCTTTCGCATTACATCGATTATGACAAGGTTGGAGATTTCTACCTCAGCATCAGCAACGTTGGTTTTGATGACGACAGTTATCGAATACGAATCCAAGAGATACCAGTGGCATGGAGTCTCAAGTTCTTGATCAACGGAACAGGAACTGAATTAACGGAGCAAGGAATTGATTCCTTAACACCAACGATTGGTCAAGGTGAGAAATTAGTGCTCAAAGTCGAGGTCTATCCGCCGTTTGAACGAGATGCCGTCGATATTGGTTTGATTCGACTCAGTGTGACATCTGATAGCAGTACCGAGGAGGTTTTCACTACGCCAGTGGCTTGGACCGTCCATCGAACCTTCGGCATTGTTGGTGAGGTAATCTCCGACTCCGATGGAGGCACGCTTGGCCAAATCGGTCCTGTTTCACCAGGCTCAACCATTACGTACAATGTACGAATTACCGATTCATCCGATGATGCTGGAACAACGAATTGGGTCATTAAGAATCCAGCGGCTTTGCAACGAAACATCGACAACGACCCAGGATATGCTACTTGGATGTATGAAATCACTGACATCGAAGGGAACATTGCCCTCGTTGCACCTTTGACAGGTGGCCAGTACTTCGATATCGAAGTTCAAATTACCATCCGACAGCAAGTCGAAGCAGGCACGCATGTGGTCTATCTTCAGGTTGCTGAAGAGTCGAACGGTGAAGAAGATCCTCGGTATTTCGATCTCCCAATGACCATCATTGTTGACGAAGAAGTCATTCCAGGTAACCTCGTTGTGGAACAGAAGTCTCAGACGCGTAGTGTTGGAGCAGGACAAACCATCGAATTTGATTACCGAATTGACAATCTCAACAACGTGGAAGTTGATGTCGTTATCTCTGTCAAATCACCGGATGGTTGGGATGCAACACTTGACGATGGGGAAATCATTTCCTTCACGCTCGATGCGTTCTCGTCAGAAGACTTCACAATGCAACTCACTGCTCCTGAAAAGGTCAAGAACGGCCAACTTGTTGAGTTTGAATTAACCGTCACTCCAACGAGTTATCAAGAATGTACTGCAAGTCTTTGTTATATCCAAAAACCCACATTCCAATTCAAGACGGAAAGTTCCGGCCTGCTCAACTCGATTATGAGCGAGATTGAAGATCCAGAACCGACGACCATCGTTCTCTTCCTCTCCGTTCTTGTTCTTGCAGGATTTGGATTGTATCGTCGAGGACAAAACAAGGTCAAGGCTCAAATGTTTGCTTCAATGGTTGAACCAACTGCGATCGAAACCGCCGAGGACGATGAACTCGATTTGAGTGATATTGAGGATGCTGAAGAAGAGGATTTTGATGACCTCGAATTGGAACTTTTAGACCTCGAATCCATTGACGATGAATCGTAGTTTGTATGAACATCGTACCATTTCCCTTATGTGCTATTGGTACAACCATAACACATGAATGGGGCGGAGACGCTGAAGATTGGTTCATCTGGAACTTCCAAACTGGATCGCTCAAGCCGTAGGACAGTGGCGCAGTCTGTCTTTTTGGTTACCTTGATGATCCTTTCAACCATGACGGCCATCGACTTTGGAGTCGAGGAAGTTAGTGCAGCTTCTGATTTGGACGGAGATGGCCTCACATATGGCCTCGAATACCTCATCAATACTGCTGCAACAGATTGGGATTCTGACAACGATGGGTTGCCAGACGGATGGGAGTGGAAGTATGGACTCGACCCACTTTCTGCAACAGGCGGCGATGGTGCCGTTGGTGATCCTGATGGGGATGGAATGTCCAATCTTCAGGAATATTCGTACCTCCAACCGTCCAATTGGGACAACCCAGCAACCACTGGTGTACTTGACAACGGTGTTTGGTGGAACGGAACCATCCCCGTGAACGACTGGAATGAAGAAGATTCAATGCAATTCAATCAGCCAAAGTGCGGTGACACCGGCAGTGATGGACAAGGAAACACCATTCTTTGTGATGAAGACCCTGTTGGGAATGTTTGTGCAAACGGATTCGATGACGATAAGGACGGCCAGGTTGATGGTTCGGACTCGGATAACGATGGTGATGCAGACTGTTCTTCGGATGATGACGATGGCGATGGAATCGCCGATGAAGATCCAAACGGCTGGGATACAGACGGCGATGGTATGCCCGACGGTTGGGAAGCTGCAAATGGCCTCAATGCTACCAGTGCTTCAAACGCAGATGGTGCAAACGGTGATCCTGATGGTGACGGTTTGATCAACCTCATGGAATACGTTAACCCTTCATGGACAACAAATTGCGGAGGTGTTCCTTGTTTCCGTCAAGGCCCTGATGGCGTTCCAACCGAAACAGTCTCCCCTTGTGACCCTGTTCAAGGCATTGGACCAGGCGCGTGTGCAACCCTTACCGCTGAGGTTGATGGAATTACATCGACCAATCCTCAAGACAGCGATACAGACAATGATGGTCTGAACGATTCGTATGAAGCCTTGACGCTCTTGACAGATCCAACCAGTTCAGATACCGATAGCGATGGTATCCCTGATGGTGTTGAAATCAACGGAGCGTATGGAAATCCTCCTCAAGCATCCGATCCAAGAGATAACAATACCGACGGCGATGCGTTTGATGACGGGGAGGAAGACGCCAATGGAAACGGAATCATCGATGCCGGTGAAACCGATCCAACTCGTCGAGAAGATTCAGGTGATGAAGACAACGATGGCATTCAAAACTGGGAAGAGAACCTCTCCTGTACAGAATGGAACGTCGCTGACACCGACTTCGGAGGTATCAACGATGGTGATGAACGCAACGTCAGCCATGGTACAGACCCGTGTGATTCACTGGTCAACTTTGTGACAAGTTTTGTCTCCTTTAGCCCAGCGAACCAACTGTTCCTTGCTGATGCAACTGGTTTCAATCCAAACGGTGGAATCGGATACTACAACAATTCGGGGACGTATACGACTTTCAGCTATCTCTCAGCCTCATGGACGAGCAATGCTCTCCAAGGAGTCTCACCTGCACCAACGGGTACGCCAACATCTATCGAAAGCCGAAACGGTTCGTTCTGTCATACAGACGCCAACCAAGATGGAACGATTGGAACCACACGAACCTATTGTGATGATGACTACACGGACAGTGACAGAGACGGACTTGCTGATTGGGAAGAGTTGCTCGGAACCTATGGTTGGTTCTCAAACCCTACGCTCGCTGATACAGATGGCGATGGTGTAAGCGATTATGACGAAGTTTTTGACAACACGGATCCAACAGAACCGTGTTTCAACACCCTCGATCCTGATGGTGACGGAATCAATTCCTATTTCGAAAACACCACCGGATGCAACCTTGCGTTCATTGGTATCAACAACGGTTCGAATGACATTTGGGTTACGGACTATCTTTCCGTGGACACCGATAACGGGGGTGTCGACGATAGAACGGAATATTTCGACAACACCAATCCAGAAAACGATCCCTCTGACGATATCTTACCCGACGACTTTGACAACGACGGTATTCCTGATGCTGTTGAAAACGCAACTGGGTCTGACTGGCGCAATCCCGATACTGACGGCGGTGGAATGCTTGACGGTGCGGAATGTCCCCAACAATTCTGGTTCTTCAACTGCGTTGGAGCTCCATTCAATCTCTTCGATCCGACCGATGACTTGCCACAGAATGATGTTATCTTCTGGGCGAACAACACGACAGGTGTCGTTGATCTCGACATCGAGAAGTATTGGAGGAAGTACACCAACGACATTCCTACCGGCAATTCATACACACATGACAATGCAGTCCATCCAAGCGCAGAAGTGGTGCCACCGTTCACCAATCTTACACATATGGCAAGCACCAGTTTCGCCAACGATACCATTACATGGCAAATTACCTACAATTTCCCTGTTGGTGAGGGTGCTTTGACACTCCCAGCGTCGACAACAAACGTATCATTCTGGGCAGATTCCGCCGTCATTCTCTCCAGAACCAACGACACACATCGCTACGAAGTCGATGGCGGATTTGTTGAGGAAATTGTTGTTCAACAACCAGAATATTACTTCGATTGGTCAACGCTTGCGAGCACGAGCATTGCTGGTCAGGGATTCCCGTACGAAACTGCACTCCCTGACTATTACACCGATCTAACCGATTCTCGCTCCATTGTTTACAACATCACCAGTGCAGTCATCAACGACGCTTCAGCAGTGAATGCTTACGACCAGGCTCTTGCCATTCAGACCTTCCTGAGGGATGGTAACGCTACCACTGAATTCAAACTCAACTTCGATGGCTCAGGCTTGGTGGATGGAGAAGATTTGACACAATTCATGCTTGAGGTGGCTAACGAAGGAACCTGTGCAGAGTTTGCAACCACATACGTGACCATGGCTCGAGTGATTGGTTTGCCAGCACGATTGGTCAGTGGATTCAAGGGTGGTGATTGGACTGGTAACGGATATGCCATTGGCGCTCAACACTTGCGAACGTGGGCAGAAGTTCGTCTCCAGCAAACCTCTTCCTCTGGTGGTTTGGATTTCGGATGGGTTCCGTTCGATCCCTGTCCAGATGCAGCTGAACTTGACCTGCGAAACGTCCAGTACTCGCCAACGGATTATGACCGTGATGGAACCGCAGGAAACATTACCATCAGCGGTAACCTCCTTTTCTTGGAGAATCAAACAGCGATTGAACAGCACATCGTCCGCGCCTACCTTGTTCCACTTGTCGAGGCATTTGATGGCGTATCAGGATTGAACGCACCAGAACGTTTGCTTGAGGTCAACATCACCGATTCAAGCGGATTCTTCACCATCGAAGGTGCACCTGTTGAGATGATTCAACCTGGTTTTGGTGCAATCATGATCGAGGTTGAGCAGAAAGGATACGTTTCAGGTCAAACGATCCTCACCGCAAATTCATCTGTTCCAGGCGCCGCAAATGCATGGTGGATGAACGTCACCGATGATGCAATCGTTAACCACACTTCTCCGGGCGCTATTGACGCACCAATTGTCGGTGCTGGAGCAACAACGACGATTGAAGGATTCATTGGTTACGAACAACTTCCATTCATCGATTCTTCACTGGTTGTGAACTCGACTGTCTGGCTTGCGTTCACTTCGTCTGTCGACGGTGCTCAGAATTTGACCACGCAGGTCAGCCCATCGGGAACATGGTCGTTCGAACTTACCTTGGATGAACTTGAGACAAAAACCAACCTCAGTGCAACACTTGGTTACGATGGATGGGTGCAAACGGAAGATGGAATTACAGGTCCAACCTACCACCTTCGTCCAACCCAAAAGTCGTTTACATTGGACATCCGTGATGCTCCAAACCTAACAGCGACGCTTGAAGGTCCTGGCACAAATTCCAGTTTACTTCTCCTCAACAACGACATTTACGTCAACGGTAGTGCCTTGACCATTGGAGCATCGCCTGTCGGTATGTCAGGAAATCTTTCATTCGAAATGCGAGAGAACAACAGTGGCGGAGATTGGACTGAAATTTTCAATGTATCCGTGAACGGTGCTTTTGCAATCCAACACTTCCTCAATGCTTCGGACGTGAATGTGGCAGCTGGTATCTTGGAAGTTCGATTACGATTCTATCCTGATCTATACGAATCAACGGATGATGCTAACCTCAGTACTGGAGATCCGTATTCGCTTGTTGGAATTCTCAACTTCGAAGTGATTGCAACACCTCAACTACGAGGAGAACCAACGAACGTCTTGGTACAGATTTCAGATCATATGGGAGTCGAAGTAGGACTTGCCGTACCGGGAGAATATTCCTTTAGTTTCAATGGAACATGGGTCAACACAACCACAGACCCTGATTCATCACTCATCACATTGTCTTGGCAACTTGATTCGACACTACGGCCTGGTGATTATGTCTTTGATATTCTTTACAACGGTTCAACCCTCTACCAACCAGGAAACTCTTCTGGATTGATTCGAGTTCAGGCTGAGATCGGATGGAACATAAGCGTCCTTCAAGATTGGACACACTTGGGTAACACGACGTACATCGTTGGCGACATCTTTGATGGTCAGTTTACCAACGAACGCGTACTTGGAAATGACACCATTATCTCCATGACCCTGCTTGATGCTGATGGCTTCCCAATCGATTTGGCCAACGGTATGCTCGATAATGCGACAGGTGAGTTCAACCTCACCGTGGTCATGCCAACCACTCTGCCCTCGAATGGGTACGAGGTTGCTGTCGACTTCAACTTCGAAGCCATGGCACCACCGGGTGGAGCGTATTATCGAGTCGTCGATACCTCGACACCACCGAGTCCTCCAACGCTTCCAAGCGTGACTGTAGGAATCGAATCCGAGTTCCTCTTGGAGGAAGAATTGAGCGCAATGGAGTTTGTCTCCGGCGATCAAGTTACCTTCAATACAACCGTTTTCGATGTTGCCGATAAATCAAATCTATCTGGAATAACGGTCGAATACATTTGGGACTTTGGAAATTCCAATCAAACCATTGGTACTGCAGTCACGGATGCTGAAGGCAATGCGTCCTTTACCTGGGCAACTGCAAGCCTTGCTCCGGGCGATTACATCCTTCAAATGTTCGTGGCTGATGATCTCACAGATCCTCTTGCCGTAGGAAACAGCCGGCGAACAGGAAACAGTACGTCTGTGGATGTCACGGTTCAAGTTCCTACAGATATTCGAATCGACGTTTTGCCCTCAACCATCACTGCAGGCGTTCCATTCAACATGCAAGGACAGATCCTTGATGATGACGATCCAGCACGTGCGTTGATCTCAGGGGTACGTCTCGATGTATACTGGCAATCCAATCCAGAGGAGCTTCTTCGAAGCGGCGTTCCAACCTTGTCCAACGGTAGTTTCAATCTCACCGTTCCAACCGATACAGCCAACAATGGAACCGTTCGTGGTCCCCGAACATTGGTTGTTGAAGTTCTCGAGGATTCTTCGCCGTACTATCTGCCTTCAAACACATCGTCGGCAATCTTCGTCTTCGGAGTGACTCAACTTGAAGGCCTTCAGCCAGGAAACCCAATCCTTGTCAATCGAGGAGAGACCGTGAATCTCAGTGCTACGCTCGTCGAATCGAGTTTCAATTTCAGACCACTTGCAAACCTCAGCGTAACCACGAAGTTCCATGAAACATGGTTGCCATCGGTTACAACCGATGGTTCAGGAATTGCGAACACGTCCTTTGCAATTCCATCGAGTCACCCACTCGGTTTGATTGTCGTTAGTTATCACTACAACGGAAGTTCTGACCTTCTACCAACGCAAGCCAATCTCAGCAGCGTTACCGTACGTTCGCTCACCTTCATGGTCGTCGACCAGATTACGGACAATCCTGTTGCTGGCTCGAGTTTCAATGTCTCTGGACGAGTTGTTTCGGACAATGGAAGCGGTTTGATGAATCGTGATGGATCACGGTTGATCAGTAACGTCTTGTTCACCATCAATGATGCTCCAACTGGATTTGCAGTTAGCAATGGCTCAGTTCAGGACGGCGGATGGTGGAATGCGACCATTACGCTAACACCTGGCTTTGAGCGTGGAACGCATGTTTTGGAAGCATCCATTGTCCCAACGGTGAACTTCTACATCGGTTCGAAGAACAATTCATCCTTCGACAGTCGTGGATTCTCGATCATCACATTCCTTCAACCATCGCTGGATGCTCTTGGCCAACCATCGTTGAACGACCGAACGGAACGAGGTGATTTCCTCGACGTACGAATCTTGCTCGAAGACAATACGGGTGCTCCAATCGATGGGCAGCAAGTAACCTTCTCGTTGCCTGCAACCAACATGACCGATGAGGTGTCGGTTACTGTAACAACTCTCGCAAACGGCACAGCGACTGGAACCTTGTTGGTTCCATTCAACGCTTCCGTAGGCTTCAGCGATGTTCTTGCTTCGTATGATGGACTTGCAGGTACAACCGGTCTTGCAGGATACAACACGTCGACTGAATTCGTAACACTCGCTCAAACGAATTTGACGATTCTTGAGCATACGGAATCCCTTGTTGCGGGTGAAATGTTGTACGTCAATGGAACATTACTCGACGATTTGGACATGCCTCTCTATGTCGACGGAGTCGCTTCCGTTGCCATTGTTCGTTTGTTTGTTGATGGAGTCCCTGTGGCAAGCGTCCAAAGTGATGCATTGACCGGTGCCTACTCCATTGCATATCTCGTTCCAGAATCAACGACTTCTGGAATGCACATGGTCGAAGTCCGCTTCACCGGTGGCCGTGATTGGGTTGATCCAGTCGGTATTGGTGATTCTGTAGATCCAGAATTCTACATGCCAAGCAGTGCGACCGTTGATTTCAATGTCAGTGTCCCTACGCAAATCTTGTTGATCACACCAACCGGTGAGGTCAACCGAGAAGAGACAATGACCGTCCAAGGTCGATTGTTGGATGTCGTCGACAACCCATTGCAGGACTTGAACGTGGACATCTATCTTGGTGGTGTTTGGATGACGAATGTTACAACTGATGCAACAGGCTTGTTCACTGCTGTGATACCTGTTCCAGCGGATGCGGCACTCGGGCCAATTTCCTTGGATACACGATTCAATGGGTCTGTGTTTTATCTACCAAGTGAATCTGGTGGAACTTGGACTGTATTCAGTCAAATCCTTGTTTCGGTATCTGTGCCGTCTCCACTCGCAGTAACCGATACCACGACCATAACCGGAAGCGTTGTTGACAATCAATTGCAACCGATTGAAGGCCATGTGGTCGAGCTCAAGGTTGATGGATTTGTGTTGACGCAAGTTACAACTGGTGCAGATGGAACCTTTTCCTATGAATGGACGGTTCAAGATTTCTTCAATTTCGGTGATAACCTGCTTGAAGCCAATGTCATTGCTCAAGGATACTATCGAGAGGGTTCAGCGAATCAGACCTTCTTCTTGGCACATCGCTCTGCAATGACGTTGGAATTTGATGATGGAACCGACGCAACCCGTGGCGACTTCTGGACGTTTTCAGGTCGTTTGTACGACATCGATACTGTTGATCAAGACGGTATTGGAGGGGAAAGCGTCCTTGTGTATCTCGATGGCCAATACATCGCAACGGTGACAACAGCAGCCGATGGAACCTTCACTGGACAAGTCTATGCAAGCATGGATTTGGAGCGTGGAAACGGTCACATCATCCAAGTTGTCTTTGAAGGAACGCAAGAACATTTGAGTACACTCACCAACGGAACTGTTACTGTTTGGTCGGATATTGTCATCACCATTGATGCAACATCATCCTCACAATCAGTTCGTTCAGACCCAGCGAATCCAATTCGGTTGACTGGAAGTGTGTCCGAAGTCGGTGGTATCGGCGAAGTCTTCGAGGATCTCGTACTCTATGTTGGAAACGGCTCCAATTGTGTCAACAACTTCGAAGGTGCGGTTTGTTTCAACGGGGTTCAAGTTGACTGGAATGTTGGAAACTATTCCATCGTTGTGACGTCTCCACTCGACCTCTCGCCTGGTGCGCAGTTCGTGAGCATCGATGTTCCAAGAGATTCCGCACGCTACATCAACGGTGCCTCACAGGCTCATCCAATCTACATTAAGGTCAATGCTGAGATTGAAATCTTCGTTGATAAGATTGAAGAAAACGTTGATGAGAAGGTTGACGGACGAGTAACAATCGTTGCTGAGGATACTACAGAAGGCCTTGCAGGAATTGCAGTTGAGTTCTATCTCTACGCAGGAAACGGTTCCCAACTTGGAGCCATGACCACACTTACCAACGATGATGGAGTTGCAACCTTTGAGTTCAACAACGATCCTCCATACGGTGACGCCTCCACCTTTGGCCAAGTTTCATTGGATATTCTCATCAACGATCCACGACTTTCAGAGCAAACGCTTGCTGAGTTCGAGAGCACGCGTCAGACTGGATTCGCACCTGCTTACGAATTTGAAGCAGAGGCTTCTGAAGTAAGTCCATGGACCTATGTTGCATTGGTCTTCATTGCTGCTGCTGTGGCTCTGGGTACGGTCATGTACCGACGGAACCGACAGAATGAGTTGCTCTCGGAAATGTCGGAAGTGTTTGAGTATACAGCAGAACTCCTTGCAGCCGGTGATGCCATCCGTGAAGCTATTTTCAACTGTTATCAAAACCTCTGTGCAACATTGCAGACACGTGGTCTGCTGCGTCGAGATTTCGAAACGGTACGTGAGTTCGAGGTAGCGATTCGTCAAGCAACACCAGGAATTAGTGATGAAGCACTTGAATCACTGGACAACATGTTTGAGATGGCTCGATACAGTCGTGAAGAATTAGGTGCATCGCATCAGCAGTCCGCACAAGGTGCATTGGACAAGATGATCACTGAACTCAGCTACAAGAAGTACTGATTTCACCAGCGTAGACGAAGATGTCCGTCAACAAAGTGAGCCTTGATGTCAAGGTTTTCACCGGTTAGTGGAAGGACTCGCTCAAAGGGTTCGTGTCCCTGCTCACGAACGGTTACCTTTACGCTCGTTTCGGAATCATGGTCCATGATGCTGATTTCAACATCATCGCTTGAAACGCCTTTGAGTGGTATGGTTAGACCATCTGGGTCACGCATGCCGTGCAATTCTTGGAGAACCCAATCAAGGCGCTGGGATGGTTCAACCTCTGCAAGATGTGATTCTGGAAGCATACCTGCCTGAACGAGGACGTGTGTGTGCATGGCCTGCACTTCATGCAAATGATGGGCTTCCTGAAGAAATTCTTGATGCAACATCTGTGGAACTGACGTCAGGTCAGTCGACGTTGTATCTTCCTTTTCGTCTTCGGTTAACTCAAGACGCTTCCACTCGCTCATGGTTTCTCCTCCTGCTTGATTATGATGAACCTTCGGATTGGCGATGGACTCTTGCAAAGAATCGCCGAGCGAAGGATTTGGTCGTCTCTGGTTCGGTTGATGTATTCATCCGGATATCTTTTGGATAGCATTCGATATAGGTTCGATCGGTATTTCTCTTGTCCAGAAGCAAAATTAACGCACGGTCAGCAATGCTGCGTATTGGTCGTCCCATCGCTTGGAGAATGGCGTTTACCGCAGGTTGCGTCGATGCATAACGCCAAGCATTCGCTCGTCCAAAACGTTCCTCGATGTAGGTGCGTAAGGCCTTCTGATGAATGGATGGTGGTGGGTTTGGAATGCCTATGCAAGCAACTGCATCCAACAGTCCATTGTGGTAATCAATACCTTCAGACAACCGCCCGCCAAAGACGCCTGCAAGGAGGATTCGCCGACCAGCTTGCTTTGCATCTTCGAGCACATCGAGCAATTGATCAACGTCCTGTTTCGACCATGTTCGATCTTCCATTCGGACAACTACACCTTGGAATTGTCCTTCTCCAATGTATTCATTCAACATGGAATAGGAAGGTGTGAAGACAGCCACATGTCCAGGTGAAGCATCACAAAGGGATTGGATGTGAGCACGGATTCGCTCTGTATTTTGATACGATCGGTCCTGGTAACGCGTTGTGACATCCTTGGCTACAACAATAGGGCGACGTTGACTTGCAAACGGAGATTCATACTGCCTGCTTGTGGTCTTGCTTTGGCCAATACCAAGCAAATCCGCATACATTTTTGGAGGATAGAGCGTACCAGACATCAAGATACTTCCAGCACACTTTTTGAGCACAGGTCCAGATACGAGACCTGGGTCAAGAAGATGCGATGTGATTCGTCCTTCCTTTCCTTTAGCATCGTGAACGTAGACAAGGGCAGTACTTTCTCCAAAACGTAGCATATCTTCCAAAAGATGCCCAATTCGATGTGCATCGATGTCGATGTTTGGGTTTTCATCATCTGCATCAACCTTAATTTCAACTTCGAGAAGAACATCTCGTAAAATTTTCAATCGATCGAGTCCTTGACCCGGCGATTCAATCACGCTTGTCTGTTCAGGTTGGAGCTGTTGTTGGCCGATTTTCCCCTCGACTTCGTCACATGAAGCAAGGAAAATACTTCTGAGACGTTCCATGTCAACCCGACGTTCTTCAAATTCAGCAGGCTCATTCAGGAGGTCTCTGAAGAGATCACTCATTCTGCCTCGACAGACTTTCATTACATTCAACGCCCAGTTTGTGAGTGAGGATTGGATGATAAGCCCATCCGTTCCAAGGGAGGCTGCAGCTTCTGCGATGGTTTCTGTGTACTCTTCAAGGTCAATTGTGGCGTTCCGAACAACGGTTGGTGTAAAACGGCGTTCCATTCCCATGCGAATTCGGTCAGGAAGGTTGTGTGCTTCATCGACAATCACAATCAAATCCGATAAATCGACTTCCATGGCATTGAGCGATGCTTCCCGAACAGCATCGACGAAGAGATGGTTGTAATCACCAACGAATACATCGGCAGAAGAGACCGCTTCACGTGCAGCCTTCCATGGACATGTGAGCGTTGGGACGCCATGTTCAGAATGCGTCTGTGCCATTTGAACGAGTTCATCAACATGCAATGGGTCGGAAAGAATTCGTTGTCGTAATCCTGGTGCTTGAGTAAGATACGGTTTGCAAGTTCGTTGAGAGCGAGCCTGACTGCAGAGTAAGGAAAACAATGGGGGCGATTCTTTGGCAAAGGGCTGGACGCACATGTTCGATTGCCCAACCATATCGACCAGTCTGACCTTTTCTTGTGGTGGCCGCCGAGCATTGATTCGACGAACGGTATCAACGACAATCTTGTGTTGACTTTGGCGAGAGGTAAGGAAAAAGATGGTGCGTGGGCCATTTGCGGTACGAGCAGCATCGATGGCGGCTGCTAATGCTGCCGCAGTCTTTCCGATACCGGTTGGTGCTGCAGCGAGATGATGGCCACCTGCCCGAAGGGCTGTGAGACAATCGTGGATCATTTCAAGCTGGCCTGGCCGAGCCTCTTCGTGGGCAAGATAGCGAATATCTTCCGAAAAAGTGGAAGATTCTCGGCCTGACATAGTGTGAGAACAATGACGACCCCTCTAAAGGATTCGTGTCGAAAGCATTCGCTCATTGGAGTAGAGTGTGCCTTGGAGTGGGGGCCTCGGCACGTGTGGGGTTTCCACTGTCAAGAGACAGGTGTGGAATCAGAGTCCCCCCGTCCGTCATCCGGGGGGCTGTGGGGGTTGTGGTGTTGGGGTCCACAGTGGTCACGTCGTGCATGACGGGCACGTATCCGCAAGGTAGCTAAGCCGTGCAAGTTTGACCGATCTTGCACTGCATTGAAGGTGGCCTTCGGAAGCGTATTGTCTTCGTCGTGCCAATTCATCATCCCATCCCCTCTCTGCTCTCACCGCTTTTTCATTCGTGGTATTCCTTGCTTGGTGTTGTCGTAGCACGTGCTCCTGCTACGGCATCATTGAGTCTGTTTTGTAGGCCAAGTTGCTCGACCTTCTTCTCGATGTAAAGTTGCAAGCCTTCCGAGGCTGCTTGCTCATGAGTGACGCCGAACAGCTCATACAATGAAGCAAGGTGTTGCTCCATCTGTCGGCCGATAGGAACACGGACACTCTTCATTCCTGGTAGTTTGGCTTGTCCATTGAGAAGTTGCTGTATTGCAAGTCGTATGACATCGGATCTTGTGTTCAATCCGTTTTGGCCAATGAGCATGTCCAAACCCTGCAACGTGTCCGCATCGAGTCGAATCGATGTCAGTGTGCTTTGGCCGCTCATGTTGTTCCCTCGTAGTCAATGGTAAGCCTATACGGCATATAAGTGTAATGCAAATTGTCATACATCTGTATTACACGCAGATTAGACGAGTAATACTAAAACCCACCGCTCAGTGCTACGTTTATGCTCGCAGACACCACCGCAAACCGACTTTACCTACAATTGGTTGAGACCGCTCTCGAAGATTCGATTGTCACCGATGATGAGGCTGCAATTCTCAGAGTTCTAGGTGCTACACTTGGTGTTCAACCCAGTGATACTGCCCTCTGTCTTTCGATTGCTCGTGGTGAAGAATTGAACCCATTTGGCGAACTGGAGGAAGTTGAATTGGTCATGGGAACAGTTTCGACCTACCAGTCTGCTTTGATTGCAGCTCTCGATGATGAGGTCATCACAGAGGATGAGTGGGCATTGCTCGACCACCTCCGTCGACTCCTTTCCATTCAACCCGATCAACATGCGATGATTGAGGAAGCCATACATGCGATGGCTGAAGTCGATGAACAAGGCCAGAGGCGTATTGAACGACTCGAGCGATTCATGACCGTCTGCCCTCTATGACCCTTTTGAAACAAGCATTTGGGCTACCCATTCAATGACAACCATTAGAAACACTTTGAGGGTCGAGAGGCTCAAGGTGGAAACCCCTTATGCAAATTGTGAAAGAAATCTATGATGCAGTTGTCGCCCGTGATCCTGAACAACCTGAATTCCATCAGGCAGTGTGGGAAGTTCTTGAAAGTCTAGGTCCTGCTTTGGAACGCCATCCAGAATACGTCGACATCGTCAAGCGTGTTGTTGAGCCAGAGCGATTGATTCACTTCAGAGTTCCTTGGGTTGATGACAACGGTAACGAACACGTCAACCGTGGATTTAGAATCCAATTCAACGGTGCTATTGGTCCATACAAGGGTGGACTTCGATTCCACCCATCCGTTAACGCTTCCATTCTCAAGTTCCTTGCGTTCGAGCAGATCTTCAAGAACAGCCTAACAGGCCTTCCAATGGGCGGCGGAAAAGGTGGCTCAGACTTTGACCCAAAGGGCAAGAGCGATGCAGAAGTCATGCGCTTCTGTCAATCCTTCATGATGGAGCTTTGGCGCCACATTGGACAGGATTGTGACGTCCCTGCTGGAGACATAGGTGTCGGTGGTCGAGAAATTGGTTACATGTACGGTATGTATCGCAAACTCCGCAACGAATTCCAAGCAGGTGTTCTAACTGGAAAGGGTCTCTCATATGGAGGTTCTTTGATTCGACCGGAAGCAACGGGATATGGTCTTGTTTATTTCGCACGTGAAATGCTCGCTGCTCAAGGTCAATCGTTTGAAGGAAAACTTGTATCCATTTCAGGATCTGGAAACGTTGCACAATTTGCTTGTGAGAAGGTTCTCGATCTTGGCGGAAAGCCTGTCACAATGTCCGATTCCAGTGGATTCATCCACGACCCTGCTGGTATTGATCGAGAAAAGTTGGCTTGGATTATGGATCTCAAGAACAACCGCCGCGGCCGAATCTCAGAATATGCATCGCATTTCGATGGCGTTACTTTCACAGCATCTGCTCCAGAACCAACACCAAACGGTCTTTGGGGAATCAACGTTGATGTTGCACTACCGTGTGCAACACAGAACGAATTGAACGGTCCTGAAGCACAGATGCTCGTTGACAATAACGTCATGGCAGTTGCAGAAGGTGCGAACATGCCTTGTACCCCAGAAGCTGTTGAAGTCTTCCAGAAGAACAACGTCCTCTTTGCTCCAGGTAAGGCAAGCAACGCCGGTGGTGTTGCAACCTCTGGACTTGAAATGAGCCAAAACTCACTTCGCCTTGGATGGACTCGAGAAGAAGTTGATGCTCGACTTGACGCTATTATGGTTGGAATCCACAAGGCTGCGTACGAGACTGCCAAGGAATACGGTCGAGATGGAGACTACGTCTTTGGTGCAAACGTTGCTGGCTTCCTCAAGATCGCTGAAGCCATGCAAGCACAAGGTGTTGTTTGATTTCAAAGGTTAAATCCTGATGCAAGAATACCCAATGCAAAGAACAGTCCAATGACTGTTAAAATCGCTGCAAGCACGATGTTCGTGACAGCCCAACCTGTTCCCTGGCCGTAGGTTTGGTTATGCTGCATCATATTGTAGTAGAAGACGATTTCACAAACAAAAGCTGCGTTGAAAAGCATACAACATGTTCCATAACCAATGTCGAATAAGGGGTAGTAATTGTTGCCAATTGCAAACACAGTTGAGAGGATGTAGACTAAAATTCCAACACCGATCATTACAGAACTGTAGATTCGCGTTGGATGTTTGAATTTCGGGATTTGGATATACACGACATTCTGTTGCATTGCTGGTTGACCCATTGTGGGGTCTTGAACAGTACCACTTAGCTGTGGAGAATTGATCTGAACTGATGGTGGAGGTGAGACAATTTCACCGACGGGTTGCGAATCAGGATTAGCCTGCATACATCTGAATGTAACAACCCATCAAATAATATCTTTTGAGATTCAGGCCACCGATTCGCCAACAGCATACTTTGTCACCGTCAACTCCTGCGTTGTGTGACCACCATCTGGAAGATAGATTGAGTAATATGCTGTAACACCTCTATCGTAAATCCATTCTGGTCCACAAGATGTCCCTGCTCCATTACCGGTTCCTGTTCCTCCATCAGCGATGACAAAATATCGCTTACCAGATACTAATTCATCAGGTAGATCTGTATCTTCTCCAACCTCCCAAAGGGTAACACCATCTGGCGCAGATGCAACTGGATCTCCGAAGTAACCCATCCTACGATAAATGACGTCATTGTATTCGCACCAAAGAACCCAAGCCACTTCATCAGTGATAACGTTCTTTCCAAGACTTTGATATTCAATCATCAAGAGGTAATCATCGTAATCATCATCAATCCAAGCACCAACAAAAATGATTTGTGTGTGAGCTTCATTTGTTGCAACGTGAACTGTTTTCTCCGTGGATTGTGCGATACGCTCGAGTTGATTGATCATCACATACGCTGAGGAGGTGACTGCAAGAAGTGTTCCTATGAAGACAATAATCGCTCCAAGCCCAACCTGGGCTAAGCCATCGTATTCTTCTTCCATAAGATCAACTCATCAAATCGTATCCAGAGTGAACCTCTGTTGGTAGCTCAAAATCAAGTTCCACTGTGCGCCCATTCTCGACGGCAATGACCAGCGTCGATTTCATATCTGGAACCAAATCACATTCACCAGCACCATCAGGGGAATCCAACTCAAGGATAACATGGTAGTAGGTTGTTGGTTCAAAGGCATCGAGAGCGGTATCATCGAGACCACTATCTGTGATTTCCGTAGCGTCATCGAAATCTCCACTTGAATAAATTAGCGTCCTCGCAGACCCCCCTGTAATCGCTGGATTGGTGTCATTGATGTCACACATCATTGCCCATTTGACATTGACATCTGGAATAGCAGACATAGCGAATGGAAATTTGAACATCAAATACAATCGGTCGTTGATGTTCCCTGTATCGTCAAAGTTTTCGACTTCAAACACAAGCACGACAGGGATTGAATTCAGTGTCTCAGATTGCTCCGTACTTTGCGTTCTTGATTCCATGAAGGCTTGCTCAATCATCATCAATGCCATACCAGCAACGATGGCTGAGAAGAGAATGATCATGATCATGCTGACCATGGCACTTAGAGCGATTTCAGCAACATTGTCATGCTGGAGCCTCTCTTCCATGCATATGCATGTATGGCCGAGAATCTAAATGCTTGCCTATCTCTTTTGGTTTGTACCTTCATTGTTGGTAGGGAACCCATTGGTTCGCTTGTGGATCGAGGTAGAACAGAGATCCATCTTCCTGACGCAGCCAGCGAACACCGTTTTCTTCCCATTCACTCGCTCCTGCATTGCTTTGAGTCGCCTCATTCGAGGCTTGTTGCTCGAGCAGTTGCGTTTCCATTTGACCTTGAGTAACGGCTTGCTGTGCGAATGGACTGACTTTCTCAACACCCAATGCATTGTTTCGTCGCATCACGCCAAGACCAGCAAGTGCGCCAAGAACGAGAATCGCTACGAGTGTGTAGATCAGGAATCCTCCACCACCGCTTTCCGCTTCAGCCTTGGTCTGAGTTGGATCATCAGGGAATGCATCCTGCTTGTTCGGGACACCATCTCCATCGGAATCTTCCCATTCCTCTGGATCGAGCGGGAATGCATCGTCTCGATCGTTGTAACCGTCGTTATCGGAATCGAATTGTTCGAGAGCGCATCCATCATCATCGGCAATGCTCGTCATGTTGGTTGCAGGACAATCATCTCTGTTGTCGTTCACGCCGTCCATATCGGTATCACGTTGGCTTGCAACGCAACCGTTGGCATCGAGTGAAGGGTCAGGATTGGTCATTGGACAGAGGTCGTCAGCGTTGCTGACGGTATCACCGTCATCGTCGAGTTGACTTGCTGAACATCCATCTGCGTCCGGGGTTTCATCGTCAGGTGTCGCAGGACAAAGATCCTCGTTGTTGTAGATCATATCATCGTCGTCATCCAACTGCGCTGAACTGCATCCGTTTTCGTCAACAAGTGCAAGAGGAGCTGTTCCCTCACACGCATCGTCTGCATCTGAAACACCGTCTGTATCACCGTCTTTCTGAGTCTCTGAACAACCGTTCGCATCAACCTCTTCACCGGCTGGTGTTGATCCACATAGGTCGTCACTATCCGCTACGAGATCACCATCCTGGTCTCGCTCTTCTGCAGAACATCCAAACATGTTGGCGGTACTTCCTGTGGGAGTAGATGGACACTGATCGATGTCATCACTGATGCCATCACCGTCCGAGTCCTTCTCAGAATCTGCACAACCTGTTGCATCGACGGTCGAACCGAGTGGGGTTGCTTTACAGTTGTCGTATGCATCCTTGACTCCATCAAGGTCACCATCGAGTTCGGTGTTCGAACATCCGTTGAAATTGACCGTTTCGCCAGCGGGTGTGTTCGGACAAACATCTTGATCATTGGTGATGCCATCAGCATCATCATCAAGTTGGCTGGCAGCGCATCCGGTTGAATCAACCGTTTGGCCGAACGGTGTGTTCGGGCAAAGATCAGGATTGTTACCGTTGGCGTTGTCACCGTATCCGTCGCCATCATCGTCGCTCCACTGTGTGTTGTCATTCGGGAATTTGTCGGCATTGTTTCCGCCTTGGTTGTCACCGTACCCATCACCGTCGGTATCGGACCATTGTGTTCCGTCGGTCGGGAATGCATCGGGGTTGTTTCCGGCTTGGTTGTCACCGTATCCATCGAAGTCTTGGTCAGCCCACTGTGTCCCATCGGTTGGGAATCGGTCTCCGTTGTTGCCGTTACGGTTGTCACCGTAACCATCTCCATCAGAATCTGCCCATTGTGTCGCATCCGTTGGGAAAGCGTCTGGGTTAGAACCGTTTGGATTGTCTCCAAATCCATCACCATCTTGATCCGACCATTGTGTTCCATCGGTTGGGAAGGCGTCGCCGTTGGTTCCACTCGAGTTGTCGCCGAACCCGTCCCCATCTGAATCAGCCCATTGCGATGGGTCGTTCACCCACAAATCGGGGTTGTTTCCAGTGGCATTGTCTCCATAGCCATCGCCATCAGAATCAGACCACTGTGTGGCATCCGTTGGGAAGGCATCAGGATAATTTCCACCTTGGTTGTCGCCATATCCATCTCCATCTTGGTCAGACCATTGTGTGGAATCCGATGGGAAAGCATCCGAATTGTTTCCATTCGGATTGTCACCATAGCCATCTCCGTCCTGGTCCGACCATTGGGATGAGTCGTTCACAAAGTCATCCATATCGTCGTTGACACCATCACCATCGGTATCACGTTGGTTTGCTGCACAGCCGTATTGATCGACAATCGCTCCAGCTGGGCTCGATGGACACTGGTCGACTTCGTTGGCAACACCATCGAAGTCCGAATCGAAGGTTAATGTGAAACAGGACAAATCACCAATGCGTTGTGTTCCATCAGCCTCGTACAACTCTGCAAGAGCACAATATGTTCCTGAAGTGGTTGGTGTTGTGTAGTTCCATGTTCCGAAACTCATGCCTTGATAGGTTGCAGTTACGGTCGTCAGGGAAGATTGAGCAACGGTTGCGTTTCCTGAATCAAGAATCTTGATTCGATACTTGTACGTATCACCAACGACGAGATCAAGCCCCCGTGTCGTGACGTCATTGGTTGTTGAATTCACACTCGATGAAACGCTGCTGATGACGATTGAAGGGAGTTGAGGAATGAAGAAATCATCCCCAAAGGCAGTGAAATTCTCGTTGTTTTCGAGATTAATCACCGTTCCATTCACGCTAAGAACACCAACAAATCCATGGAAGTTTGAGGTCGTTGGTCCCGCCCAGGTGATGTTGTAATCTCGTGTTTCAGATTGAGCGGTGAAGGTGTAGACGTCTTCATCAATCATTGAAGCATTGAGACCAGCATAGACGCTGTTGTTGTTGGCAAAGTATGCGGTGTAGAAGGCAGATTCATCATAGACCACCCAATGAAGGTCGTAATCGGTTCCAATGCTCAAATTGGTGAGATTGATTTCTCCAGTTGTCGAAGAGGTCGCTTCTATCGCTAACATATCAATGTCGAGTTCATCGAATCCAGTTGCGATGAGATTCCCATTTGCATCGTAGAGAAGTGTAAGAACCTCAAGGGTGGATTGGTTGTTTTCAAGCGTGTAGTTCACACCGAAGGCGTATGTGGTCGAATTTGAGGAATTGAAGGTGCCGTTTCCAAGGCTATACGAGACGGATGTGTTTCCAATCATTGACTGCGTGAGTACAGTCGTGTAGTTGTAGGTCGTGTTTGATTGGAGTCCTGCAAAAGAGACGGTTGCGTTCGTATTATTGACGATATTGACGTAAGCCAATTCAAGGCTCTGGCCACCACCTGGGTTGTCTGTTTCGATCGTAATGTTGTAGGAAATCGGATTGGTTGTGCCTGAGAATCCGACGTATGGATAGACATCAACATAGGTTGTGATGTTTTGTGTTGCTGTAACACTCAACAATTCGTTGTCTGAGACAGATGTGCCAGAATCAAGGAAGGAGCCGTTGATATCGTCCCATCCCACATCAACATCTTGAATGGCATGTGAGAACGTCACGTTCACGTAATAGGTGACACCAGTGACCATTTGGATTTCAAAGAAGTCTACATCGGTTGAAGCGTGGAGTGAGAGGTCTGTACATGAGATCGGTAAAAGGCTTGCAGGAGATGCAGTTGACTGGGCATCGTTGACTTCAAGGACATCAGATACGATGCTTCCTGCTGCGTTGGTACCACCGCCAATACATGGATTCGGAATGCCACTGGATGGTGGATTTGACGTTGTGCTCCAACCCGTCCACGTACCGCTGGTCGCATTTCCATTTCCACCCTGAGCGCCTCCGTTTCCAGCGGAGCCTGTGCCATATGGAGCGCCACCGGAGCCGCCGTTACCACCGCTCGAAGAGATGGTTGCCGTCGATGAAATCATCAAATTTGCAGCGCTGTTGGCACGAATGTCAATGGTTCCACCAGCTCCACCGCCACCGCCTTGTCCACCATGAAGGAGTCCAACACAAGGGTTCCCGGGCAGACAATCACCGTCAGCGCCATCACCACCATCGCCACCTTCAGCGAGAATTGACCCTCCGCTTGAAGCACCCACAGTGAGTTCGTTGGCACGCATGATGATGCTTCCACCAGAGCCAGCACCTGCTCCTGAACCGCCGTTACCAGATCCATTTTGGTATCGATAGCCTTGTTCACCGTCCTGGCCAGACGCATCAATGGTACCGTAGATTTCGATAACATCGGCGTAAATGACAATTCGTCCACCACCGATTCCACCCGCTGAAACTTGGTTGCCACTTGAATCAAAGACAGTACCTCCATTCGAGCCTGTTTCGTTTCCAACGCCGAAGGAAGAACCGCCGTTACTTGCCGTTCCAGATGAACTTGAGGATCCTCCGCCACCACCATTGTTCGAATGTCCTGCTCCGCCACCACCGTTGCCGATGTAACTGGCAGACATTTGGACAGAGCCGCCAACACCTTGCGTGTTCGTTGGTTGGTCATAGGCTATGATGGATGCACCGTTCATGACAGTCAGCGTGTTAACGCTGAGGATGAGGTCTCCAGTGGCGACGATGGAGCCACACGAAACGATACCACATCCGATGTAGAGGTCATCATAGGACTGTGTACCATTCAGGTAGGTTGTGTTCAACACGGTCAGGTTTGTTGTACCTGCTGAAGGTGGTCCTGCGTCAACAGTCGCCGTATTCATAAAGAGGGTTGGAGATGAGAGAGAAAATGAGATTGTACACATCATCAAGGCGCTAATCATAACGAAAATTTTCTGTGAGAGAGCGTTTTGTCGGTCCGACATACTCTGAACATGGTGAACTTGTTTATGTAAGTCACCCTCAGATGGCGGTTGGTGCAACATGGCCATCGTTCTTGTCATCTGGCTTACGCACTCGTGACCATACACCGTTCATCAGTTCATCATGATGAGCGTTGCAATAGTGGAATCGGCGGTATGCTTCACGGAATGAGTAGGCCTTCTTACCGGTTGCAACAAGGTATCCTTCAGGGGAAAGACGAGAGATGATGATGCCAACTTCTCCGCAACCTGGGTAATCACACGCCGGTCCGTCGGTCATATTTTCACCTATCCTTCATACCTCTTGAACTGTTGCCTCTCAATCCTCATCTTCAGTTGGTTCTGGTTCGATGACAACGAGTGGGACGTTGGCTTCAATCGCTTGTCCTTCCTCGCAAGCGACGTTGATGACCGTTCCATTCACTGGCGCCTGAATTTCATTTTGCATTTTCATCGCTTCAAGGATGAGAATGACTTGGCCTTCCTTGACCACATCTCCCTCTTTGACTTCAACGGTGACAACCTTTCCTGGTATATTGGCGGAAACAGTTCCAGATTTCTTCTTCTTTGATCCTCCGCCACGACGTGCTCGAGGAGCAGCCTGTGCATTGGGGACTTCAACGGTGAACGTCTGACCTTCGACCGTTGCTTCATAACTCCCATCGTCATTGAGATTGATTTTGACTTCCAGTTCTTCACCGTTGATTTTGACTGTACGCTTTTCTGTCATCGTATCATCTCCAAGGGCTTCTGTTACTTCGATGGTTCATGAGGGAAGAACGTCCCATGTTCATTCTTCGATGATCCTGAGACCATGCTTCTCCACGCTGACGGCCACGTTGTGATGCATCATCTCCAGCCTCAACGAGACTGAGAACCGCTGCGATAGCAGCCATTCGTCGTGTTGCTTCGTCAGCCATGTTCATGCCTCACAGTGGGATGTTTCCGTGCTTCTTAGCAGGGCGAATTTCTTCTTTTTCAAGCAACATCAGCAAGGCTCGTGAAAGTCGAGAGCGTGTCTCACTGGGCTCGATGACATCGTCGATGTAACCCATGGCTGCTGCTTTGTATGGGTTGGCAAATGTATCTGTAAAATCTTGAACCAAACGCTCACGTTCTTGCTCTTGGTTACGTGCGTTCTTGATACGACGTCGGTGAATGATTTCAACCGCCCCATCAGCACCCATGACTGCAAGTTCAGCACTTGGCCATGCAACGTTGTAATCGCCTCGAATGTGTTTTGAGGACATCACATCGTATGCCCCACCGTAGGCCTTGCGAAGAATGACTGTGAGTTTCGGTACTGTTGCCTCAGCATATGCATAGAGCAACTTTGCACCGTGCCGAATAATTCCACCCCATTCTTGATTGGTACCTGGCAAGAATCCTGGAACGTCTTCGAAGGTGAGAATTGGAATGTTGAAGGCATCACAGAAGCGAACAAATCGTGCAGCTTTGTCACTCGCATCAATGTCGAGACAACCTGCTAAGACCTTTGGTTGATTAGCAACAACGCCTACAGTATGTCCCGCAAGATGGCCAAATCCACAGACAATGTTCATTGCATAATCGGCTTGTACTTCCAAAAAGCCTCCATCGTCGAGCACTTCACGTACGACATCTGTTACATCGTAGGGTTTGTTGGTGTCCTCTGGAATCATGTCCATCAAGGCATCGCAGGAGCGGTCGGGGCTATCGGAGGTCTTTCGAACCGGTGCTCGATCCATGTTGTTGGAAGGAAACATATCGCAGAGATCACGTGCCAATTGAATGGCTGCATCATCGCTTTCAGCGGTGAAATGCGAAACACCCGATTTCGATGCATGGGTCATGGCACCACCCAAGTCTTCGAAAGAAACGACCTCGTTCGTGACCGTCTTGATGACCTCTGGGCCGGTGATAAACATGTGCGCCGTTTTGTCAACCATGATGACGAAATCTGTAATCGCTGGACTGTAGACTGCTCCGCCAGCACATGGCCCCATGATGACACTAATTTGCGGGACGACACCGGACGCACGTACGTTTCGGAAGAAAATTTCAGCGTACGATCCAAGTGATGCGACACCTTCCTGGATACGGGCGCCTCCTGAATCGTTCAATCCAATCACTGGCCGTCCCGTTTTGAGTGCCATATCGAGAACCTTGCAAATCTTGAGGCCATGCATTTCACCCAAGGAACCTCCGTAGACAGTGAAATCTTGGGCGAAGGCAAAGACTTCTCGACCGTTGATTTTTCCATGCCCTGTAACGACACCGTCACCAGGGATGACATTCTTGTCCATGTCAAAATCACGGCAACGATGCTCAACAAGTGCGTCAATTTCTTGGAATGTACCTTCATCGAGCAACATATCGAGTCGCTCACGAGCGGTCATCTTTCCGCGATTGTGTTGTGCATCAATGCGAGCTTGGCCACCACCAGCCTCGCTTCGAGCCTTTCGAGCGCGTAGGTCATTGAGACGTTGTTCTGTGGATGACACACTTCTCACCGACACTGGGTTGGGCATAACGCCCTTATTCGTTGCCCTTGAAAAAACCAGCAAACATCAACCTTCAGACGGCCGAAATTGCACCATTTCCCAATCGTCTTTACCTGTTGGAGGCTCCTGCCAATCTGGATCGCCTGGAAGAACCAAACCGTTGCCAATTGAGGCCATTTCAGTGGCGAGCGACTGATGTGCTTGAATGAGTGCATCCCATTCGATTTGACCACTGCGGAGTTTGAACCACAAACGAAGATTTCTCCAAGATTTGCTCAATCGTTGATACAATTTGAGATGCAATCGAGCTGAAACAGGCCACCAAAACAAGAGGATTACAGCAACGAGAGGCCACGGGATGGCAGCGAGAACAGGGAGGATGAAACCAGGTAGAGCAAAGCTTTGCAAAGGTGAGGAAGCTGAAGCGATGAACCATCCAAGTGTAATCGCACAAAACAACCACCAAACGGGATACAACGCTATCGAGTAAAGCAGTTTCATTGAACCAACACCTGCTTTATTCTCTTGTTTGCTTGCTTTCATGGAGACAAAGAAGCGTACGAATAGATACGGGACGCCCGTGGCAATCATCGCTGACCATGTCACGAAGCCAAGCATCCATGCAGCAGACCAAATCCAGAAGGCGAGGTTTTTCACAAAGGCTTTCTTTGAAATCTTCTTCTTTCGATCCTTCAATTCCCATGAACGAAGTTGAATTCGCTCCATTTCGTGATGATGTTCTTTGAATTTCGTTTCAATTTCCTTGGTTCGCTTTGGGTCATTGACGGAAAAATATTGCCAAGCGGCGCGAACACGGCGTGACCCTAGGACGGCTTCATTGTAGTTGATTTTCGAAACATTTTCTCCACTACGAACGGTGTGGATCATTCGCCTTGCCCTCCAGACCAATTCACGGTCTTCCCATGACTCCTGCGCATGACTGATGCGATTGATTTCCGTTTGGAGAAGTGAAGTCACTTCTCTACACCACGCCCGATCGTGTGCCTGTTCAGAGTATTGTTCAAGTTCCTCTACGGTCGGTTCTGGTGCTCCATCTTCTTCCGGCATTGGAGGTGTTTCAACCGAACGATTGATCTGTAAACTGACGCGTTCTCTAAACGAATGTTGGTCGCTATAATGCAATCCAATGGGTACAATTTTTGGAGTGGGCATTCCCGCTTTTACCGCTCTTCGATGAGCCTCGAGAAGAATTCGTGCTGCACCCGTCTTCAATTCAACGGCATACGATTCGCTGTGACTCATTCCTTCCGGGAAGATGGCGATTCGCTCTCCTTTAGCCACAAGTTCAGCAAGGGTGTCGATGAGTCTCGAGTTTGCTTTTTTTCGTTCTTCAGAACTGGCCACACCATCTTCAGCTCGTTGTACTGGTTGGACATTGATCCATCTCATGATCCGAGAGAGAATTGGAATCTTGAACAAGGTCGATTTTGCTGCAAAGGTTAACCCTCCCGGTAAAGCAGCCATCATCAACATGGGGTCGATGAGTCCACCAGGGTGCCATGCGGTGTAGATGATTCCACCCTCTTCTGGTAGTGTATCCACGTCAACCGTTGAGATCTCTCGAAACCATGTTTCCATAATGGCTCGATTGACTCGACGCACCCTGAGATAACCCTTGCTTGGTTGAAGGTGAGAGGGGTCTTTCTCCCAAGGCATGGTACTGGAGTGAATGACTGACATTTGATATCATCCCCGAACAATTGACGGATGCGTGAAATTCAACGACTCTTTCATAACCATCAATCCAATCCTCGCGACATGGACCAGCCGCTTCGTATTGTTATTGCAAAACCCGGGCTTGATGGACATGACCGTGGTGCAAAGGTGGTAGCACGTGCTCTACGAGACGCAGGCCATGAAGTGATTTACACCGGGCTGCGACGAACACCTGAACAAATCATTGAGACCGTTCGCGATGAGGACGCAGTCCTTCTCGGCCTCTCTTCTCTTTCCGGAGCGCACGGTCACCTTTTCCCTCGAATATGTGAAACACTTCGAGAGCACAACATGGGGGATGTCATCGTCTTTGGCGGGGGGATCATTCCAGAGGATGATTGGCCACCTTTGTTTGAAGCAGGAGTACGTGCCTTGTTTGGGCCAGGCACAACCTCTGAGGAAATGGTTGAGTTCATTGCAACTGCTGTCAAGCGTGACGACGCTGGAGTTGGTCACGGGGCGGGATGGCATTGGAATCCATCTGCATGAAGGTGAGACCTTGGATGATCGAATGGATGCAGCAAAAGCCGGTGACCGGCGTGCACTTGCTCGCCTTCTATCATCGATTGAAAACGGTGAACTTCACATCCAAGAGTCTCAAAGGAACGATTCCGATTGGAAGATCCTCGCGCTGACTGGGCCTCCTGGAGTGGGAAAATCCTGTCTTCTTGATCGGCTCCTGCATGAATGGGTTGACCATGGTCTTCGCATCGCAGTTCTTGCAGTTGATCCTTCCTCCCCTCGTTCTGGAGGCGCCCTACTTGGTGATCGTGTACGCATGCAGGTTGTCGATGATGTGGAGCGGAAAGATTCAGTCTATGTCCGTTCAGTAGCAACTCGAAAAACCAGTGGCTCAGTTCCACTTGTTGTACGAGAAATGGCCTTTTGCCTCCTCGATGTCGGCTGGGATAAAGTCGTGATCGAAACGGTGGGAGCCGGTCAATCCGAAGTTCGCTGTGCAGCTGTAGCAGACCGTATTGTCCTCGTTGAGGGGCCAGCACGTGGTGATGGTGTGCAAGCCGAAAAAGCAGGATTGTTGGAACTGGCTGATGCTGTCATTGTCAACAAATCTGATTTGGATGGTGCACAACGCCATGCAGACGAATTGCGTGAATCACTTCATCTCGGGCACGAGGAAGCACCTGAGGTCCATCTCGTCAGTGCTCTACATGGGACGGGTATTTCTGAAGTAGCATCAACACTCTTGTCCGTGGAACAGTCGACGCGTGCGGGACGAGCACGATGGAGAGAACGTCTGCTTTCCCATCACGAACGGCAACTTCTCGAACACTCTAAATTTGAGGTGCTCTTGTCAAAAATCGAGGAAGGTTTGATGTCCTTTGATGAGGCATACGCTGAATTGAGGAACGGAAATGAGTGATCAAGTTGAACTCACAAATCCAGTCGAATTATCGGTTGGAGGTATGTCTGGGCACATCCTTCGACGCGGTATCCATCTCGCGATGTCGTTTCTGCCGTTGCTCTATTTCGAATTCGGAGATGCTTTCGCTGAAGCAGTGTCACTGACTCTTGAACAAGTCGTCTCCGCCATCATTCTCATTGCAGTCGTCGGAGAAGCGCTTCGATTGCGCATGGGTTGGACGATTGTCGGTCAGCGTTCCTATGAAGCAAAGCAAGTATCTGCACTCGCTTGGGGTGCCTTAGGTGTAGGAATGGTGTTTCTTTTAACGCCTGAACCAGCCTACGCTTACCCTCTCATTCTCAGCCTTTCATTAGGCGATCCATTGCTTGGAGAGTTGCGCCGAAAAAATTCTTCAACGCAGACTGTCATCTTAGCAGGCGTCCTTGGAATTGCATTCATTTGGGCTGGGTGTGCTTATTTTGTTGGGACACCTTGGTTGTTCATGCCATTGATGGCGCCCATTTGTGTTGCTGCTGAATGGCCTCGTCTGAGGTACATCGATGATAATGCTACAATGTTGTTGATTCCTCTCGCCGTGGTTCTCATTTTTGACCCATTTTTAGGCATCATGTGAGACCAACTCGCCGCCATATTTTAGAATCGAGTCCCCCACGGTGGGTTGTTGGTAACTATGTATGGCGACGATGAATCCAAAGAACCACCTCAATCGGTTTACTACACATTCTTCGGTATTGCAGTTATCTTGCTCGCTGTGACAGCGTTCAAGTATCCGCTTTGGTGAGAAAAACCAAATGCAACTGTATATAGGCAATACCCGAATTTCGATAGATATGTGTGGGCTTGCAGGTATGCTTGGTGCTCCTGAGCCCACCATCGTAAGAAAGATGATTCAATATCAAAATCATCGAGGTCCGGACGGCTCTGGCTTCTGGCATGATGAATCGGCCTGTTTAGGCCATGCTCGCCTTGCCATCGTTGATTTGGAGGGAAGCCCTCAACCTATTCAGTCGCAAGAAGGCAACGTCCTTATCGCCAATGGGGAAATCTACAATTTTGAGTCGATTCGAACGTCAATGACGGGTTATCCGTGGACAACATCGGGCGATAGTGAGACCATTCTTGCTTTGTTCGAGAAAACGATTCAATCAAACCTAACTGCCACTGCTAAGGATCACGGTGATTGGATCTGCCAATTGGATGGTATGTTCGCCTTTGCATTATGGAATCCACAGCAAAAGCAACTGATTCTCGCTCGTGATGAAATGGGAATCAAACCTTTGGTTCGCTCAAGGGTTGGTTCATCACTTGTCTTTTCGAGCGAGGTAAAAGCCTTGCATGCGCATCCTGAATTTTATGCGCAATTGGATGAGCATGCGTTGATGGCTCGCTTAGTTTGGGAGTATCCATTGGATGCAACGACACTCTTTCTCGATGTTCATCAAGTTCGACCTGGTACCGTCGAGGTCTGGTCACTCGAATCCGGTGAGCCGATTCTACTTGATTCCCATCGTTTCTCAATTCCAAAGATTCGTCCTCGAGAGACGTACGAGGAGGAAATGGGTGCTCGAGATCTTCTCGATGGATTCATCGATAGCGTTGGTCAACGACTGATGTCGGATGTTCCGGTTGGTATCGTTCTCTCGGGTGGTCTTGATTCATCACTTGTTGCAGCCGTTGCCAACGACGCTGCACAACGTTATCATCGCCCAACGCCCGAGTGCTGGACTGTTGCAGAAAGCGAAGACAATCCAGATTGGATGGCTGCTGAACTTGTAGCTTCTTCTCTCGACCTCAAACATCATCAATCCATCATGGAGGCTGACTCCTTTGCGAAACATCTCCCTTCTCTCTCATGGCATGGCGAGGATTTGGATGTCTCAGTGTTGTTCTTCCAACCGCTGTTCCAGACCATGTCGCAATCTGTTCGCGTCGGACTTTGTGGCCAAGGAGCTGATGAAATCCATGCAGGGTATCCTCGATACACGGATTTGAAAGGCCATCAACGTGAACTTGAACATCGTTTGACAATGTTGAATCATCCATTCGCAAGACATTTCGAACAAGGTGAACTTGATGCGGAAGACAATCGATGGTGGACGATGGATCATCGCCCCGAAACTCATCTCAATGATTTGCAAGATACATTGCAGTTCGAACTCGACCATGGGCAACTGAGCAATTTCCAACTTCGACTTGTTGACCGACACTCCATGGCTCATTCACTCGAGGTTCGGGTTCCGTTCCTTGGGCGATCGCATCGAAAAGATGCATTCAGCCTCCCAATGGATCAACGCTTACCTTCAAACGGTTTGGAAAAGAAGGCGTTGCGAAAGGCTGCATCGTTGACATCATTACCACGAAGTGTGGTTGAGCGAAAGAAATTACCAGCAGGAACTGCGACGTCTCCAACGCTGCTTAGTCAATGTCTTCAAGAATATTCAGCTCAAATCGATGCCATCTCCTCTCGATGGTCTTTTTGTGAGCCACTTCTTCGGCACCAACCTGAAATTGCATTAGGCCTAGGGCTGTTTGAGTCGCTTCATTTGATTGAATACGATCGACCACAACATCACCGTTCCGTCGATGACTTGCTTGCGGAGGTTCTAGGATGACATACGTGCACGATATGAGCGCCATCCTCGACCAAAAGCGGGATGAAATTGTCGCTTGGATGGCAAAGAAACGCTCTGAGATTGAGGTTCCAATTTATGGAAGCGTGGATATTCGAGATGCTGGATGGAAAATCGCCGTTGTTGATGCCAATCAATTCCCTGCGGGTTTCAACAACACTTCAGAATCCGATCTCCCTCACCTAACGGAACGAATCGCAGCACACATTGAGCGACACCAACCTGATTGTCAATGGGTTCACATATACCCGGAATCACATACTCGAAATCAGGGATATGTTGAGAACTTACGAACGTTGTGTACATTGGTCGAGCGTGCTGGCTATCGTTGTACCATTGGAAATCCTGAACTTGATGGTCTTGATGCGTTAAATGGAATACACGGACCATTATCTCTTGATCACGTGGAAATTGTTGATGACGTTTTGATGGTGCAAGGTCAGCAACCAGATTTTATCTTGTTGAACAACGACCTCACAGATGGCGATTTGGAAGGACTTTCTGCAAAGAGCGTTCTTCCACGACCTCAAATGGGTTGGTATCAACGAAAGAAATCTCAACACTTTGACTTCTTGCGTCCACTTGTTGAGGAAATCAGCGAGATCATCGGTATCGAACCGTGGCATCTTATTTGTGAGTCCTTTGTTTCTGAGGAAAAATGTCTCGAAAAGGAAACGTGTCGAATTCAACTTGCAAGCGATGTTGATGTGTTTTTGGCTGGGCTTGCGGAGCGATATGCCAACCTCGGAATCGATCGAGAACCTGTTGCGTACGTGAAGAACAATCGAGGAACCTACGGCCTAGGAATCATGACTGTGACATCAGGGGAACAACTGCTGAATCTCTCCAATCGCAAGATGAAGAAACTGATGTATGGTAAAGGCAGTTCAAACACGGAAGATTTCCTGATTCAAGAGGGTGTACCCACACTGATGAAAACGGATACAGGTGCACCGGTTGAACCGGTCGTATACCTCGTGGATGGTGATGCTTCCTCGTGGTTTTACCGAGTCAATCCGAAAAAGGATGAGATTGGAAATCTCAATTCGCCAAGTGCTCAATTCGTCACCTCCGAAGAAGATACAAGTTTCATGACACACGCTCACAATTGGCATGCACTCCTGTCAGAATTATCGATGTTAGCAATGGGACTTGAGTCTGCAGCGCTTCAAAAATCCTGACTGCTTGATTTAAACAATGAACCCTTAGCAGGTTCATGCGTCGTGAGGCACTCTATGTCCTTACGATTGCAATTGGACTCTTTGTTTCGGCTCAATATCAGGAATGGCCAGTGAATATCTGGTGCCTCGGAGTGTTCTCATACATCTTTTGGAAAACCAATCGGAAAGAACGAATTGAGATGATTGCTGTCTTAGGCTTTGCAACGCCTATGGAATTGTTCTTTAGCGAAGTTTGGTTGATTTACGAGTATCAACGTGGCCTCATGCCACTGTTTGTTCCAGTTGGACATTACTTCCTTTTTGATCTTGGACGCCGAGTTGCAAACTACCTTCCCGAGAACTCATCGATGCCACTTATTCTCCTTCTTGTTCCGTTGGTTGTTTTTGGAGCGATCCAGGGTACGGATACCTCTGCTGTTCTTCTGATTCTTTTGGCGCTTGGATTCGTTCAGTGGGGGCCTGAACCTCGACTCTATGCAGCCATGGTTTGGCTCGCTCTTTTCATGGAATTATGGGGGACTCATCTTGGAAATTGGACGTGGGCTTCGAACGTTCCATGGACTGGTTTGACAGCATGGAATCCTCCTCTTTTGGTAGGTGCATTCTACTGTTTTGGAGATTTACTTGTTAATTTGAGCGTTGCCAAGTTTGAAGGGCAACCCATGGCTGAGGTGAACCATGACGTCCTCGGATGAGTTGAAGCGTCGCCGAGAAGAAGAGGCGAAGCGCATCCGAACCAGTCTTAATCGACAACGTGGTGTTCAACACGCATCTCTGAAGGGTGGAGCCTCAGCAGTTGCGTTTGTCAAAGAAGAGTTGTGTATTGGATGCGATCAATGCACAATTGTTTGTGATGATGATGCCATTGAAATGTACAAGGTAGCGATGCGCAGTCCATTGATGAATGTTGAAAGCAATCAGAAGGCCAAGATTATTCGCGATGCCTGTACTGGTTGCCGACTTTGTGTTCTTGCATGTCCGACTGATGCCATCAGCATGATTGACCGATGAGGTGATTGAATTGTCCAAGAAAGGAAAACAACCAACAGCACAACGATTTGGTGGAGAATTTGGACCTTACCGCAAGGAAGGAACCACAGGAGTATCCCTTGGTACATTCAAGACGCTCGTATGGACTTCCAACATTGGCGGCCTCATTCTCTGTGTCATTGCTCTCGAACTTCTCTTCGTTCAACAAGAGTTCATGTGGGGTCTTGTAAGCCTCATTGCGGGCGTTCTGATCGCTCTATTTCCGTCCAACTACGAGATCGTCGGTATGGACGATGATGTTCCAACTGAAGATTAACTTCAGGCTTCAACTTCAGTCTTGGTCGTTGCAGGAAGTTCGCTCTTCTTTGCATTAACTTCACGAGCAAGGAAGGAAACAACGTCGAGAATCTCGATGTCTTCATAGCGCTCATCACCTTCAAACTTGAGACATTCAAAGTGAGAAACACACTTCGGACATGAGGTCAACATGGTATCAGCTCCAGTCGACTTGATTTCTTCCATTCGAGCAACACGAAGTGCACGAGCGTTTTCGTTGCACGACATCATGCTTGAAACACCACAACACATGGCATCTTCACCGTGATGTTCCATCTCAACAAGATCGACACCCTCAACTGCGTTGATGAGTTCACGAGGCTCGTCATAGATGCCCATTTGTCGACCGAGACGGCATGGGTCGTGATAGGTGACGGTGGTCGCATCGGTTGAAAGTTGCATATCGAATCCGTTCTCGATGAGGTACTCGGTGGTGTGCATGACCTTGACCCCTTCAAGTTCGTAGTCACGAGCAAAGGTTCGGAAACACTCTGCACAGGACGACACAAGGGTGTCGATTCCGGATGCTTCGATCTTCTTCTGGTTGTACGCCTTCAATTTGTCAAAGACCTCTGTGAGTCCTTGCCACTTCTGGTCGTGCCCACAACACTTGAGGAAGTCACGTCCGAGGTAGGAAACATCATGACCCATTTCTTCAAACAATGTGAATGCAGCCGTAGTGGAATCACCAAGGTTCATCTCGCCCTCATTCACGTGTGAAAAGACCATTTCTTGGTCAAGGTAGTCCACACATCCAGGATAGTAGCCGACGTTAGAGGCGATAGGGTATTCCTCAACAGGGATGAAATCCTCGTTTGATGCTTCCTCAGCCTCCGCTGCAAGAACCGCTTGCAGAACGGTGTGAGGAATCTCTGCTGCTGGTCCACCAACAATGAGGCTACGTCGAATGTCAACGTAGGAGTCGTAATTGACCAATTGAGGACAAGCATTGGTACAGGCAGTACAGGTTAAACAGGAATACAATGGTACACCATCGTCCTCGTTGTTCCATGAATTGTAAATGATGTTGAGTTTGTCCCCACCATTGAACAATCGTACAGGACACGCATCATCACAAAGGTCACAGCCGTAACACTTGTTCATCTCAAACTCGTAACCACGAGCCATCGATCGCAACAAGACGATGACGACCGCACCAAAGGTAAGACATGGGATGAACATTGCATAGGTCAACTTCGCATCAAGTGCCTTTGGATTGACGTGGTACGATGGATTTTCAGTGACCGAATAGGCTCCACCATCGGCTTGAATCATCGCAATCATTGTCGAGTTGGTCAAATCAACAACCTTCCCAGAGTTGGAGCCGGAATTATCGTCCCACAAAAGCAGCGGTTGGAAGGCACGAACTGAAAATGTTGTTTCCGTTGTAATTGAATCGTTCAGGGCTAGTGCGCC
>JBMTJI010000017.1:0-45919 GCA_049438185.1 Candidatus Poseidoniaceae archaeon | reverse complement strand
GGGACGTGGGGATGAAGACACACATTCTCGGCGATGGCATCGCTGCAATGATGCTTGCATCGAAGGCAGACAAATTGCCTGACCATGACATGACCATTGTTCACCCTACTGGAGCACCGATGTCCAGAGATCACATGCTTGGATTCTGGAACATGGATGGCCTTGAGTCTGCTGTTGAAAGTTCGAGAACATCCTGGCCGAAGTGGGCCATCATTACGAACACTGGAAAGAACGTCATGCATTCAGACCAGCATGCCTACCACATCATGCACAAGGCCAACTACCTACAAAATTGTCGAGAGAAAGCCGAGGAAAACGGGGTCAAGTTCATCGACGAGACGGTGATGGTAGCAGACGCAAACACACAGACGTTTGATTCGCGCCCACCTCGTCCAAGCAAGAACGCTATGCTGCAACATTTTCTGGGTCAAGAAATCGAAGTCGACAAGCCTGTGTTTGACGCTTCAACAGCCATTCTGATGGATTTCCGTGTCGACCAAAGTGAAGGCATGCACTTCATTTATCTTCTACCATATTCGCCAACTCAAGCGCTTGTTGAGTCCACCTTGTTCAGTACACGTGTCTTGGATCGATTGTACTACCTCAATGCGATACAGAACTACCTTCTAGATCATTATGGGGCAGGGATTCGTCAAGTCATTCATGAAGAACAAGGTGTTATTCCAATGGGTACACTCTCCCCACATGATGCAGACATTCCAGGCATTGGAGCAAACGCTGGAGCCATTCGTCCGGCCAGTGGGTACACCTTCGTGTTCATCCATCAACAGATTCAGCGAGCCATACTAGCATCAAAGCAGGGTAAGCCACTTCGATTCAAGCGACCACACAAAGCAATCGATGTTTGGATGGATGCTGTTCTTCTCACCGTTTTGAGAAACTGGCCACAACAAGGGCCAAAGTTGTTTGGAAGGATGGCTTCATCACTCTCAGGGGACGAATTTGTTCGGTTCATGAGCGGCCAAGCCAACTGGCGTTTGCGTCTCAAGGTCATCATGGCTATGCCCAAACTTCCGTTCATCAAAGGCGTATCAAAACACATCTTCCAGCGGTCTGAAAAGGTGGTTGCATGAGCCTGTTGGCTGAATTCATGAGTATTGACCTTCTCAATCTCATTGGTCTTCTAGCCGTTGTATTCATTGGATTACCGCATGGAGCCATGGATGGAGCATTAGCCATACACCTCGGTTGGATGAATCGTCCTATCAGGGCTGCAACATTCTTGCTGACATACATCGGGCTTGCTACACTTGTTGTGGGCATGTGGGTGGTTGTTCCAACGATAGGATTCCTGATGTTCTTGGCCATCAGCCTGTTCCATTTTGGAAGAGGCGACATTGTTCCCCGCACCAAAGATCACCAAGTAACTGAAGTTTTGATGCGAGGGGGTCTTGTTTTGGCAGGAATTAGCCTCTTTCATCGATCAGAGGTTAATTCAATCTTCGAAGTCCTCATTGGTTCAAACACTGCGATTGTATGGTTGTTCTTGCAAATAGTTGGAGCGCTGACGCTCATTCTGATTCCGCTTGTTCTGTTGTCGAAGCCACTTCAGGAGCGGAAATCTGTAAGCATCGAAATCATCGGTCTCATTGCCCTTTTTGCAATCGCACCTCCTCTGCTCGGATTTGCAATTTATTTCTGTGGAATTCATTCCGTACGTCACTTCAAACATATGGGCACATTGCTTAAGTCCACATTACAGCAATTCCAAGTCACACGTACAACTGTAATCTTCTCACTCATGACATGGGCTGTTGGATTGCTTGTCGTAGCCAATCAATCATCATCGATTGGACTCGAACCTGCACTTCTGCAAGTCATCTTCATCGGACTTGCAGCCCTGACCGTACCGCATATGATCCTCGTTGATGGCATTGCACAACATGAAGGCGCTGTGGCATCCGAGGTCAAGGCTTGAATCAAGATACTATAAGAAAAGTAATCAAGCGTTAGACATGAAGAGATTGTTGATACCGATTCTCCTCATACTGATGTTCTCACCTTCAGCTCAAGCAGAAACCTATCGCATCACTGGAAAAGCAACTTATGCCGACAACACGCCAGTCACGCTTGATTACGTCTATGTCCAATGCATTCCAGGTGACTTTGCATGTTACCAATACAGAGGTGCTCAATCCATTACCGATGCATACGGATACTATTCGATCCTCATCGACGTAACCGATGAAGAAGACGACCTTGACATTTTGTTGAACCTACGTGGTGAGAATTTCACGCATACCATTGACATTCAAGCGCATCGTGATTCATCCAACAATCAGATGATACAGGACATCAAACTCGAACAAAACCCACCTCCATCAGGCGTGTTTCTTGGTTTTGGTTGTTTCATCGTCTTGTTCACACTCGTATTCGTTTCGGTTTTGATGCGTACGGGTCGTCGTCTATCCACGAGGCAGGGAAGGATGGAGTTCATGGGTATGAAACAAGCAAGAATGCTGGAATGTCCAACATGTAAGCAAATGGTTGCTCAGCACGAATTGGTCATGCATTTCATTGTGGATCACGATATGGAAGGATTTGATGCTGGAGAATTGGCAGGAAAAGTCATGCGACGGACGTGGTCTGAAGAAGAGTAAATTCGCATTATTCTCCTTTCAAGGTTCACAATGATGAAAACCTTTGAAGATAGCCGGGAGGCATGGATGCTGACCAAGAGGTCGTCGCTGCGTGGGAAGCGTTACGTGAGCATTGGTTGATTCCAACAACTGGAAACAAGCCTTCTCGCTACTTGTTCTACAACTTTCTACGATTGACGCTTGGGCCAACGTTTCGTTTCCTCTTACGGTTGAGGATTCGCGGTGAGCATCACATTCCACGTGAAGGCGGTGTTATTCTTGCAGCCAACCATTTGTCCCATGTGGATCCAATCATGATCATCCTTGCTTCAAGAAGGACAACACACTACCTCGCAAAAGACGGCCACTTCGAAAAGTTTGGAACTCGTTTTGTCATGAAATCAACCGGCCAAATTGAAACACAGCGGGAAAGTGGTGGCCTTGACGCACTTTCCAGTGCAGCAGACGTTCTCGATCAAGGACGTGCTCTCGGGATCTTCCCCGAAGGAACTCGCTCGAAACGAACTGAAGCACCTTTCCTTTTGCCTGGAAAGACCGGCGTTGCTCGTTTGGCATCATCTTATCCGAACAGTGTAGTTGTACCAATCGCATTGATTGGTACCCGGGCAATGATGGAGCCACAGAAACACAAACTTCCTCGATTGCACAAGCGAGTGACGATTCAATCTGGAGAGGGCGTCACCTGGTACCAATGGTTAACCGATGTTAACGGAGGAAACCAATCTGCGACATCATTGAAGGCTCTTGCTGAGAGAGAGGAGCATGAAATTCGAAGCGAGCTGGCAGCCCTCTATCGACGATTTACAGACCAGTTGATGGGAAGTATCCTCGCACTTGGTGCTCCTTGATGCTCGGTAAGCCTCATGTGCTTCCATCAATGACAGACTCTTGGTGAGCCTGTGCAAGAGTATCTCGACCTGATGAAACATATTCTTGACAATGGTGTCGAAAAGGGCGATAGGACAGGTACTGGTACGCTTTCCGTATTCGGTTATCAGATGCGTTTCGACCTTTCCGAAGGCTTTCCAATGGTGACCACAAAGAAGCTCCATTTACGATCCATTGTCCACGAATTGCTCTGGTTCCTCAAAGGCGATACCAACGTCAAGTATCTGCAGGAGAACGGCGTTCGAATCTGGAACGAATGGGCGGATGAAAACGGTGACCTTGGACCAGTGTATGGTAAACAATGGCGCAAATGGGAGGCGAAAGATGGACGCATCATCGACCAAGTCCACCAAGCGATTGAACATATTAAAACCAATCCAAACAGTCGACGTATCATCGTCTCAGCATGGAACGTTGGTGAACTTGACGAAATGGCGTTAATGCCTTGTCATGCCTTCTTCCAATTCCATGTTGCTGATGGCAAATTGAATTGTCAACTGTATCAACGAAGCGCTGACGTCTTCCTTGGCGTCCCGTTCAATATCGCTTCCTATGCGCTCCTAACGCACATGATGGCACAAGTATGCGGGCTAGAGGCTGGAACCTTCGTTCACACGCTTGGCGATGCACATCTCTACATGAATCACCTTGATCAAGCAAGAGAGCAAATCAGTCGAAATCCTCTGCCACTTCCAAAATTGAAGTTGGATGAATCCATTATGGACATTGATGGATTTACCTTTGACGACATCGAAGTGATCGGTTACGAACACCACCCCCACATTTCAGCACCTATCTCGGTTTGATTTTCATGCAACTCAAAATGATCCTTGCTATGGATGTGGATGGTTGCATTGGCAAGGAGAACGGCCTTCCATGGAGGCTTCGATCGGATATGCTCCGATTCAAGCGACTCACCTTGGGTCAAGGAAAGAGTGCAGTCTTGATGGGTCGAACAACATGGGAAACCATCCCTGAAATGTATCGGCCACTTGTTGACCGAATCAATATCGTCGTCACTCGAAACCGTGAATATGTACTGGATAATGCAGATGTTGTTTATTCTATAGAGGAAGGAATCGAACATGCGAAGTCCCGAAATTGTGACGAATGTTGGATCATTGGTGGTGCAAATGTCTACGAACAATGCCGAGGTATGGTGGAAGAAGTTCACCTAACATCCGTCGAAACATCGAATTCTGGTGATGTAAAGGTCGGTCTTTTTGGTGATGAATGGAATCGTGAAGTCGTTGAATCGACACCACAAAGCAGTGACAATGAACATCCTACAACATACATGATTCTGACAAAATCATGAATCAGTGTACTCGGTCACACGAATCCCAAGACGTCCTTTTCGAGAAGGGCGTTGCATGATTTTATCCACTTTCGCCTCAAAGGAGGCTTTGAGATCAATGTTCATTGCCAATGAATGACCCATAAGCAGAATCAGAACATCGGCCATCTCTTCAGCAACTTCCTCAATCGGTTTATTCTTGGTAATTGCAGCAGCCAACTCACCCAGTTCTTCAACAGTCAATGCAATTCGATAGCCCATATCATGGCCGTTGTTTCCAGCGAAGTCGTGTTTGTGATGAAAGGCTGCAACCCGTTTCATCATACCAGTCCAAACATCTTCATCTTCTGATGCGAGCCAAGATTCAACAGAGAATGGTTCCATGTTGAGGGGTTTTGTTGAACGCCCTAAATCATTGTGTCAACAAGGAGGTGATGCACGACCAGACAGGGCCGAGTCGTCTGTTTGCTTCTGCGGAAACAGCCTCATGACTCAAATCTGCGCTCGCATCACCTGGTTCTTGTCCTGCAGCCCAGTTTGAACCAATGAGAAGCGCTGCATATGGCAATTCAAGTTCACGACAAAGTTTGGCTTCCCGAGGCATGGTCATACCGACCACATGACCACCGAGTTTCTTGATGGCTAGCACTTCGGCAGCTGTTTCAAACTGTGGTCCTTGTGCCAACCAATACGTGAACAAGAGACGCTCATCGGCAAGATTCTGGTCGTTTCGTAACACAGATTCCAACGATGCATTCATGGTTTGATCGAAAGGTACGGTGACCGATGTAAATTCAGCCTCATCATCGTGGAAGGTTGTTGTTTGTCCTGTGAAATCGATGTACTGATTGGCAAGACCCACCCTTCCTGGTGGGAACTCTTTCACAATGCATCCAACAGAACACACGGACAGAACTGCATCCATGTTCCCATGGCTCAATGCCCAAATGTTGGCATGATGATTGATGTTGTGTGGTGGCTTGTTCGCTTTTCCTTCATTGTGATGACGTTGAAGAAAGACGAGTGTCTTCTCTTCAGAACCATACCGAAGTTGGAACGACTTGAGTGGAACATTACCATATGGCGTCTCAACTTCAAACGAATCGGTTGCAAGTACTTCAAGTCCAGCATCAGCGAAAGGTTGCCCTGTTGCCATGTTGAGAAGACCCGTACCGCCAATGATAGCAAGTCGCTGCATAAACAGCCCTCATCGTCAAGGGTTGTCAAATGTTCGCTGATTACTCTTGCAAGCGCTCGATGAGTTCGGACTTCTTTCCAGAGACAGGCTTGCCTGCCGCCTTGAGAAGATCCTTGAGTTCTGCAACAGTCATTGAACTGTAATCGACGTCATCAGAAGTTGCTTCTTCTGCTGGAGCCTCTTCTTCAGGGGCTTCTTCCGCAACAGCCTCTTCCTCAGCAGGTGCTTCCTCAGCCTCTGCGACTTCTTCAGCAACATCGTCGTCCGAATCATCTGCTGCATCTTCATCACCTTCAGCCTCTTCTTCGGCCATAGCTTCAGCAAGTGCTGCTGCTTTCTTGGCCTTGATTTCGGCTTCTTTGCGTGCTTCTTCAGCGTGAATTTCGTCAAGAGTAGGACCGTGATCCATCGTAACACCTTCTTGGAGAAGTTGACTCTTACGAATGACAACCGATCGGCAAGGGTAGATGCTCTTGATTTGATTCTGAATCTCGTTTTCAAGAGAACCATCGAGCATAGCAACTTGCAAACCGTCGTAGGTGGTCTTCGCAACAAATCCACGAAGAACATCACGGGTCTTTGAACGGATGGATTGCTTGACTGAGGTTTGTACACGCTTCTGCGTGATGATCAGTGGCTTGATTCGTACCAAGTAACCGTCCTCAGTAACAACGTCGAGGACGTCGTCGATTTTTCCACGGTAGCGACGAATCTGTCGGCGGATGTGGTTTGTTTGGTGGTGATGACCAACAAAGGTCGTCAATGCATCCTGTCCAACGGTTTCTGAAACTCGGAAACGTAGCATGACATGCATCTTGGTGAAATCACCGTTGAATTCTTGCTGTGTCATTTCGTAGATACGTCCGATGATGTGCTCGTCTGACTCACCGATGGTTTCACCGATGTTTTGGTAATTCCATGGATGTCGAGGCGCTCGAATGGTGTACCAACGCTTTGTCTTCCACTTATCTCTCTGCTTACGGGCTGCTGCTCGCGCTTTTGCGCTCATCTTCTTTGCCATGGCACTCATCTCGGAGGGTATCTGAGGGGGCTACCCCTCTAGCGTTCCACCGACAAACCTCACCTATATGAAGCAAATTGATGGAAAAGACGAGCGGTAAACCTCATGACCTTAGCACTGCAACCTCACAATATGGGCATCCTCCACGTTCATGCAGCGGCTACTGCGCATGAATTGCAGGACATTGGTTTGGTCACGCAAGCACTTGAATGGTTAACAGGAACCGACTGGGATGTCGACATGACAACGTCCTACCACGGCCCCAAGGTGGCGATGCTCTCCACACAGATCAAGAAAAACAAGCAACTTGAATCCTTCACACAAAAACTCGAACCCCATCATGCAACACTCTTGTCCGAACTTGATTCTCGTTTGGATGAAAACAATGTCCTTCACCTTCGATTGAATCTTGAATCTGTTCTCGCCCAGAAGATTGAACTGATACAATCTTCTGAAAACGCTCCGGTGATCAAAGTCCGAATCAAATTGGCTGTTTATCCGGGACAAGATGTTGAAGCAATCGCATCTGAAATTTTCGGCTAACCTAAACTCGCACAAGCCATTGAACAGCATTCAAGTAGTTGATGACAATCGGGAATTCATGACTCACGTTGTCACCTCAGCATGCATGAACCACAAGTACCAAGATTGCGTCGCAGTATGTCCTGTTGAAGCATTTCGAGAAATGGACACCTACCTCGTTATCGACCCAGACGAATGCATCGATTGTGGTGCTTGTGTCCCTGAATGCCCTGTTGAGGCGATCTTCGCAGACACCGACGTTCCTGACGAAGAAGAGGAATGGATTGAAAGAAACGAGACCGAAGCAGCCGATGCACCTATCGCAGAAGGCGATTCACCGGTTCTCGGCTCCTGATTCTTGCATGGGTCTTAACCAACCTTCTTGAAGGGGTAAACCTCCGCAAGGATTGATACTCATGACGCGTACCGATTTTACCCAACTTCGACACGGCAGCGACTTACTCAAGCGAGGCTTTGCTCGTATGCAGCAAGGTGGCGTCATCATGGACGTCGTCGATGCTGAACAAGCGGCAATTGCTGAAGAGGCTGGAGCCGTTGCCGTCATGGCACTTGAGCGAGTACCTGCAGACATCCGCAAGGCTGGAGGCGTTGCTCGCATGAGTCACCCCGAGATGATTCAGGGTATTCTGGACTGCACATCGATTCCGGTGATGGCAAAGGCACGCATTGGACATGAAGGTGAGGCTCGAATTCTTGAATCGATGGGTGTCGATATGGTTGATGAATCTGAAGTGTTAACGCCAGCGGATCCATTCTTCCACATCAACAAGAAGGACTACGAAATTCCATTCGTTTGTGGAGCAACCGAACTTGGAGAAGCCGTTCGACGAATTCACGAAGGAGCGGCGATGATTCGAACCAAGGGCGAGGCAGGTACTGGAAACCTCGTTGCAGCCGTGACGCATTCGCGACTGATTACTCAGGAAATTAAGCAAGTCCAATCCATGGACAATGATCTACTCGATGAAACGGCAGACCTCATCATGGAGCGTTACCGCGTACTTGCTCACACATCGAAACTACCTGGGACACATTTGGAGACACCATTCGGTACCATCGATGAATCCATGCATGCGTCCATTCGTTCCGTTCTTGACGAGGTCAAATCTCTTGGACGACTTCCTGTCGTTACCTTCTCAGCTGGTGGTATTGCAACACCAGCAGATGCATCGCACATGATGCGAATGGGAATGGACGGCATTTTCGTTGGCTCTGGAATCTTCAAGTCTGACGATCCTCCAAATATGGCTGATGCCATCGTTCTTGCAACCGCTCACTACGATGATGCAAGTAAAGTCGCCGAAGCACAAGCCATGATTGAAGGCAATCCGATGAAAGGCGATGAACTTGAAACGCTCGAAGTCCGATTGGATCAACGTGGTTGGTAATCACTCCAACGGTGTATCAACACTCACATCTCCAAGCGTCCACTTGAGTGTCTTGATGACGCCTTCCAAGGCCTTGAAATTACGAGCTGCGTCTTTCATTCCATCTCGGTCGCCACGTTCTCGACAGTCTTCGAAGAAGTCCTTCCACTTCCTCATTTTCTTCTCAGCACGTGAGAGCATGGATTCAATTTCTTCCCATGTTCGGTCATACGTTCGTTCTGCTGCCATGGCCCTTTCACATCCCGAGGGTATTAGAACTCAATCCCTGCATTCTATTTAGTTCAAACGTTTTCAAAACACTCTTGGTCGCCAAGGATCAGATTTGCAGCCGAAACATGGCTCGAAACAACCGCTCCAGGAGAGAGGATACAGTCTTCCAAATGGGCACCCTCTCCCACATGGGAACCGTTCATCAGGACACAATGTTTGAGCACGACATTTGCGCCTACCGTGGCCTTCGCTGAGATGACGGAGTTTTCGACAACTGCGTGCACGTCAACCTCAGCACTCGGATCGATAAAGGAACCATTCTCAATTCGGACTCCTGATGGAAGTGGGAACGGTAGTTCTGCTCGGCGTTCAATCAAGACATTCTGTGCTCGGATTAATTCCTGCGGCGACCCTACGTCGAACCAAACACCATTGATTGCTTGCGCATACATTGGCCACCCCATATCGAGCAACCGAGGGAAGAGATTCTTGGAGAAGTCATACTTCTCCCCTTCTGGCACCAATGCCATGACCTCAGGTTCAAGGATGTACAATCCCGCATTGATGACATTGCTAAAGGCTTCCTCAGGCGTTGGTTTTTCCTTGAATCGTCGAATGTAGCCTTCCCGGAGTTGACCGTCGATTTCCCCTCCATCGGTTGATGACAATCCTACGATGCCGAATGGACTTGGGTCGTCAACCTCCCACAAGGCCATTGTTGCTTTTGCACCACTTCGCTTATGCGCTTCGAGTAAAGCAGCAACATCAAATGAAGCTACAGAATCACCCGAACCGATGATCACGGTTTCCGTTATCTCATCAAGCAAAAGGCGAACACTTCCTGCGGTACCCATCGGTGTTGCTTCTTGATTGATTCGAGCACGTTGTCCATCAACGTTCCAATGTTCGACATGATCGGCAAGCATATCACCACGGTATCCAGTCGTAACAATGAGGTTGTCAACACCACCTTGAATCATGGAATCTTTGACGAAGTCAATCACTGGTCGACCCAGTACTTCGACCATCGGTTTAGGACGAACGTCGGTAATTGGGCGTAATCGAGAACCTTGGCCACCGGCCATAATGATTCCAAGCATGTTGATCATCGACGTCGTCGACCGGCCGACATATCGATTCGACCCATCTTCTTCTTCTTACCACCACGACGAGGAGCATCGGTAGCAGTGGTTTCTTCTTGACCCATTCCACCAAATGTAAGTGTTCCTTCACTTAGGAGGTTGGAAATCAATTCCTCTGCAACTTCTTCAGATTCTGCACCCGTCTTCAGGCTCTTTGTGACAGCATTGTTGTGCTCAGTCATCCACGACTTGCGTTCTTCACGTGCCATGTTCAATTCATCACGTGCTTTGTTGACATCAGCCATCATTTCATCGATTTTCGCATGCGTGTCATCGGCCTTGGCTCGAAGTGCAACATACTCGTTGTGATGTCGGTCACCTTCTGCCTTGAGGAAGTCTCGGTGCGCAAACGCCTCGTCAACTTCCTTGGATTTTTCATCAGCACGACCAACCGCTTCAAGCATGGATTGGTGAGCTGCATCTGCTTCTGCCTTGAGCGTCTTGATCGCTGAATCAAGATCATCGAGGTCGACGGCAACCAATTCGAACGCTTCAACATCAGGAGCCAATTCCTGAATTCGACGGTGCATGAGTTTGATCTTCTCCATGGTTTCCTTTTCCTTCTTAGGACCCATAGCAGACGTATTGTAGAGATTCTCGAGTTGAGCAACATCTCGCTTGAGTTGTGCGTGTTCTGCAGTGGCACTCTTTTTCTCGCTCTTTTCACCACGACGTCCTTTGGCTTGACCAATAACGGATTTTATCTGATCTTGGATTGCGTTCCTTTTCTCCTTAAAGATTCGAACTTCTGAGCGGATGGTTTTGACTTCAGCCAAAAGCAAATCAACCTTCTCACGGTGCTCTTTGTATTGTGCTTGAACAGCATTACGCTGTTCTGCTGCAGAACGTGCTTCAGTACTGAAATTGTTTCGAACATCTCTCAACTTACGCACTTTTGCTTCCATGGCGTGCAAGCGGTCGCGCAATTCTGCATCAGGGCGTTCGTCTGCTTGGTCCTTTGAACCCAACATACCACTGCGTAGTGGTTTTGCATTTCAAACCTATGGCTTGCAATGTCCTGCTCAAACATTGAAAATTTCGAACAATTCAAAGACGATTCCGAGGCCGATGATGATTGTGCCGAGCACTTGTGTTGAAAGCGTAATCAATCGACGTAATCGAGTACGGAATTCATTGCGAACACTTACGTTGATTTGACGACCAATGAGAAGATCTCCACTAACCTCCTCAAGTCGAACCGAAACCGTCGCTTCTCCAAAGCGCTCCGGAAGGAGTGTTTGCCAAGCCATCGTCCCATCACGCAACAAGCCCGTCATTTTGCCAAGAACATCCTCATTCCCTTCAACTGCAATCGGAAGAGCGTCACTTGACCACCACACCTCTTTGCCTGGCGCAAGTTCGTACCGCATCGCGATTTGGTTCGGTCGGAAATCCGGCGATTGAACACGGAAGACGACTGTTCGGCTCCTCTTTGACAGATTGTGCATGAAAACGAAGAGATTCGCTCGCTTGGTCACGACGTTCTCTAAGTCAACCTCGAAGACCAAATCCTTGAGTGCAGGAGAACGACCGAATTCCATATCCTGTTCGATTCGATCAATGAGACGGAAGAAAGCAGGGCACTGTTGTTGTGCATGTTCAATCAGTTCAAGCCACAACTCAAGATTGAACGAATCATCATCCAAAAGAAGGTCAGCTCCATCTTCTCTCAAAACCTCCTCAAGTTCAAGGCGTACGGTCTTTGAATCGAGGCCATTATAATGGCGATACAATGTCATGAGAACCTTCTCACGAGCGTAGTCGTGCTTGACACCTCGCTTCACGTGACCTTGAACAGAGCGCATGAGTTCATCATACTTTGAACGAAGAAGTGGATCGAGGTGCGTCCGAATCATATCATCGAAGACACCATCCAAGGTGGAAGGATGTACAGGAGGCTCAAAAGCGTCCAACAAACCGGACTTGTTGACCATGTTGAATCGATGTTGTCTGGTATTCATGTGGAAACCAACAGCTAGGAGGAGCATACCCCACGATACGAGGAAGATGTTCTCGCCTAAGGATGTGTGCAACCCTAGAAGCAGGACTCCACCAAGCCCAACACAACTCAGAAGGACGGTGGAAAACGAGAGTGAATGCATGCGGAGTTGTTTATGGATTCGATGTGCCATTCCATCATAACCATGGAGGGCTTCAATGCTTTGATGTCGCTTCTCCGATGCCTCAACTTCACGAATAAAAGCGGAATACGAGAGAGCAATTCTGTAGCGATGAATACCCAGAGCAAGCAACCAACCGATGCCGACGACCGTCCCAAGCAAGAGCAACGTCGAGCTGAAGGATTGTCCAACAGAGGGTTCAATACTCGATTCCCACCAATTTGGATCGGTTCCTTCGTAAGCCCAAGATCCAAGAAGAATAAACAGAGCGAAGGCCGGCAACAGAAGTGTCAACCGCAATCCCAACGAAATGAGTTGGTTATCGATGGAGAGCAGTATGCGCTCTCGCTCAAACAAGGAGGATGCGTCACCATCACCCGTTGCTTCCACGGTTGTTTCGCTCACACATCGACGTCCCTTATTCAACACAAAAGGATTCGGGGACAATAACAGTGAATGTCTCACTTCTCGGCGTCTGAACGCTCCACGATGATATCATTTGCAAGTTGATTATCCAACATCAAATTCATTCCATTTACACTGTATTGGTTCTCACCAAGTGATGTAACGACTTGACCAAGCGACAGCGATTCACCAAAGAGGGATTGCAGCGAATCGGAGATCAAAATACCTTGAATGACGCCGGATTCGTTTGTAGCAAGATGAGAAAGGCTCACATGCGATTGTTTTCCGGATTGAATGCGCTGTTCGAGATGCTTCCCCGACCGAGGAATCTCTCTTCCACTTGGGTCAAGTTGCGGATTGCCAAGAAGAATCGTCAAGGCGACTTCCAGATCATCATCGATGGCATGCTCAAGCCGACACGCTGTCTCATGTGTATTTCCGTCAAACGGAATGCGCTCCAATAAGACCTCTGCAAGACGATGCCGTCGTTTCATCATCTGTCCATGCTCGAGTCCTTTTTTGGTGAGTTTCGCACCCTTGTAGCGTTCATAATCAATGTAGCCTTTGCTCGATAATCTCTGAATCATTTCCGTAGCGGAGGCGGGTGAAACACCCAAACGTTCCGCTAAATCTCCGGTTCGGACACGTGATGATTCATCTTGTTCAAAGAATTCATACATCGTCTCGAGGTACTCGTCTTCAAATTCTTGAAAGTGCCCCGCCATGGATGCCGCTTAGCGTTCTAAAATTCAAGGGTTTCTCTACGTCCTAAGCCGCTGAGAAGACGTTTGAACACGAAGGGCACCGAACCGAACCCCTGTAATTTGACGGAACTCGAAGTTTTGACGAACATTGCGTGCATGCAATTTCGATTTTCTTCTCAATGGGTTGTTTTTCATCAACCGTATCATCGATGGCGTCGAGTTCCTCATCCAACTCAGGCATGCGTTCAGATTCAACTTGGAACTTTTCCGAGCAATCAGGACAGCGAACGGTTCCAGAATAATCGCCTGGAATTCGAAGTGTTCGCTCGCAGGCTGGACAAGAGCGTTCGACAGGTTCCGCTTCTTTCTTTTCGGGCTGAGGAGCGGTAGTCTTCTTCTTCGCCACTTTTTCAGGTTTGGGTTGGTCGAGCGATGCCCCACGGCGTAGGTGAAGAACAAGAATGACGCAACAGGAAGCAGCGATTCCGCCTCCAATTGCAACAAATGGGAGTTCGACTGATGCTTCCTCAACAACTTTGGCTGTGACAAGAATACTTTGCTCTCCTTCTACAACCGATGTTTCATAACGCCATTCTGCCTTCAGCAACAACTCGTTGTCTTCAGGAACAACGAACGTGAAATCGATGTTTCGAGAGGAACTTGCCTGCAATGGTTCGGTTGAAACTTGCCCAAGCAGAAGACCACTGCTATCAGTAAGGTACAATTCGCCTACAGGACCTTCTACAGAACCAGTATTCTGCAACATGACTGTGACTGTCACATCCTCGCCTTGTATGGGTTCACGAGGCAATGTTATTGGATCGATTTGCAAGGAATATCCCGCTTCTGAAGTCACAAAAGATGCTGTTGCAATGTAACTGTTTGTGGATGAAACCCAGCCATTCGGCTCCATTCTTAGAACCACCGTGTTTCCTTGAATATCTCCCAATGTTGTTTGTCCTGTAACTGTGCCTGAGCCGAGCGTTACTGTCTGCTCATTCACGAATACGTCCGTCCCTGAAACTCTGTATCCGAATCGAAGCTTGACATCTCGATCGACACCATCGGTAATGGATACATTCCAATCAAGAACGATTCCAGATGTGCCGTCATTGACTTCAAGCTCTGCAAACATGTCTTGAGGAGCAAGAACGGTAAGTGAGGCAAGGCCTTCGAGTCCTGAGGCTACGAGTCCGTTTGTAGAAACGATGCTCCACTCAAATGTGTGCAATCCTTCGCTCAAATCGCTAAAGTCGAGGGTAAGTTCACCTGCGGAACCTGCTTCTAGAGTCATGGATTCACTGAAAAATTCCATCCCATCATGCAAGACGCGAAGTGTTGCAGATCCTGTTGCATCACCTTGATTTCGTAGAATAAAGGACGTTTCCAAGTCATCACCCGCATGCCAGGGCCCATCCATGAATGAAAATCCACTCGAGCCTGCTTCATCGAATACGGCTGATGGCAGGCCTTCAAGTGAGAATCCAATAGGTGTTGGAACGGATTGATTGCGGTCGCCACCATAGATGCATTCGAGGATTCCAGGTCGTGCATAAATCTCAACAGTGTTGACAATCGTTTGACCTATGTCAATGTTCAACGATTGATTGTAGACTTGATCGTTGAGGAAATTGCAAACAAGTGTCCCATCGAACGCTCGCTCACCGATCGCATTTGTTGATGTAAGATTGAACTGAATCAAATCTCCAGAAGCATATTCCGACGTTGATGGTTGGATATCCAATTGAACATTTGGAAGAGGAGGTGGGCCGATTTCAATGGAATCGTTCAGTGCTTGACTCGTGTTGTTGATTGAAATCTCAATGTCGAGTTGACCCTCAAACACTTGATTCGAAGAAAAGTACACCAACACCTCGGTGACCATTGCGTCAATCGATACACTCTCGAAATAGACAGTTTCATTCCATTCATTTTGACGAACATCAACGGTAAAGGATGCAACTTGGGTGCTGCTGCCTACGTTCTCCACCGGGATTTCAATCTGGAGGTAATCGCCTTGACGGACCGTTGCATTGTTTGTGAGGACTGCGAATTCATCTGCACCAGAGTAGGTCAAAGAATTGGCACCTACGAATTGGAGGTCAACAGGATCTTCAGCATGCACAATTGGGAATGCAAGCAGGGTACACAGGAGCAATCCAACCAAAACCGAGGCCGGAAATTGACAACCATTGTGCTCCATAATGTAATTCAAACTATGGAGGTTTTTGAGCATGATGTCGAATGAAGGCATGACAAGAGGTTTATTGATGGTTAGACGGTGGGGCTAATCCATGACGCCTGAGGAACTCTTGGCCATCACTCCAGAGTTTTTGGCGAAAGCCATCCTCCACCGGCGCGAACGACTTGCTGGAGAAATACCAGAGCAGCTTGATGCACGGACTGATGAACTTACTGAAGCAGCGGCTATGGCACGTGCTGCAAAAGCAAAACGTGACGATGTCAACAGGAAGGTTGCTTCACTGAAAAAGGAGAGGAATGACGCCCAAGCGAAGGCAAAACAACTCTTCATTGAAGCGAATGCGATTCGTGAATCCAATCCCAAACAGAAAGGCGATACCGTGCCTGAGCCTGAATGGGCCAAGGAACGACTTCAACAACGTCTCGATGCTTTGGATCTCTCGCTTCAAACAAATTGGGGAACGCATTTTGATGAGCGTACAACCTTGAACGAAATGAAGAATCTCATACGGCAACACGAAGAGTGGGTTGATTCACGCAAGGAAAAATTTGCTGAAATCAACAACATGAACGAGTTGCGAGAAGATGCAAAGAGGTTGCTTGAAACAGCCGATAAAGCACATCAAGCGATGGTGCAATTGCACGATGAGAATCAGATCTTCCACGATACCTACATCGAAAACGAACGCAAGAGAAAGCATGCAGATGCGCGAACCACTCGGCTTGCTCAGGCATTGGATGAAAGCCAACAAGGAATCGACTTCTGGAGCAATTGCATCGAGCATGGTTTCCATGAACTCATGTTGGATGCTCAGCGTGTTCGAGATGGAGGAAAATCAACCCGTGCTCTGGCACGTGAACGTCGAGAGCAGCAAGAACAGGGTGGTGAAGAAGAATGAGTGTCTGCAACACCACTGGCCTTTCCTTGGAACAACAAGAGCGATGGCCTTACCTCTACAGACACCTCATCGAAGACATTGAAGTCCCTGACCTCTCATCGATTGAATTAACACAAATCGAAACACTTGATAATGAATTATCGGACTTGATCAAGAAAATTGGTGACGCTAAGGCAACGAGTAGGGAATCGCTTACAAAGCACCTTAAGGGACTATTATTTCGTAGATTTGGGAAAAATGCAGTCGTTGAAGCATTTGGCTCGACTGTAACAAATTTATCCATCGGCACCGGTGACCTCGACCTCTGCCTATCCTTCAAAGGAAAACAACCTGCGAAAGTGTTGCAAAAACTGTCGGGACTTCTTCACGAGGAAGGGATGGAAAACATCCAGTCAATTCCAAAGGCGAGAATCCCAATTGTCAAGTTCAAAGACCCGCGCTCTGGCTTGGATGTGGACATTTCTCTGGATAATCGTCTTGCGATTCACAATTCAGAGATGTTGAAGTCTTACGCTCAGGAAGAGCGACTCCAGCGATTGGTTCAGATGGTCAAATACTGGGCGAGCCGAAGAGGTATCAATAACGCGTTTGAAGGAACCCTCTCCTCATACGCATGGACTTTGTTGAGCATTCAACATGCACAACTCGTTCAACCACCACTTGCTCCCAACCGACAAAAGGACGCTAAATCCAATCCTGTCTCAATCAAAGGGACAAGATACGACATTGGCTTTAACAACGAACGTTACGCCACAGAAAACAATCAATCCCTTGCGTCCTTGTTGACTTCATTTTTCGAACGATTTGCGACTCGATGGGATTGGGAAAACATGGTCGTTTCGATTCGAAACGGTGAGGCGCTCACAACGAAGGCCAAGAAATGGCAGCATACAGGTCCACTTCCACTTGAGGTCGTTACCGGCGCAGATGATGGACGGATGGAGCATGTCATGCCGATTGAAGATCCATTCAATCACGAGCATGATCTTTCACGCGTCGTTCGTGCTGAAGGAGCAATGTCGATTCAAAATGAATTCATGCGAATCATTGAACTCCTCTCAGAAGGAACCACGTGGAAGAAAATCTGTGAACCTGTCATGGAACTTGAGGAGGAACCAAACGATCTCTTCCACGACCTGAGAAGCACTCCTGCCAACGAAATCGCCCAGCGTCTAGAAGAACTCCGAGCAAATCTCGAAGTTGTCGAAACACAAATTCGTGAACTCGTTGAAGAGCGCCAGAACTCAAACGAACTGCTCGACCTTCTTCGCGGGGGTATGCGGGAGGCTCGAAACGTTCGTTCGGATCGTCAGCAGATTCTCTCTGAACTTCGTCCATTGAGTATGAAAGTTCAGGAAATGCGGGAAGTTCGTGATGGAATTAACCAGAGGATTGCAATTCCAACCAACCGTATCAAGCAAGAAATGATGCGAATTTTTGAGAAACTTACTGCAGAAGTGGATATCTTCAACGCACCAAATTTAGGCGTTGAGAGAGGTGATTTTGCCTACTTCTTTGAGTTGCAAGCAATGTATGAAGCTTCACTGAAATCAAACGAAGCACACCAGGAATTTATCCGACTCCGGAGGGAACAGAACCAAGAATATCGTGCGTTGAAGAAGACGAAGAAACGTGAAGAAGATGTACTAACAAGGCTTGTCGAAAGCAATCCTGCACTCGAGGGTATCCATCCAAACCCTAAATCTGTTAAAGAATTCCAAAAGAATGCAAAACTGCTTCAGCGTTCCATCAATGAGCAATACTCCACGAAGCATGGATTACGACGTGAGATTGGAAGGCTCGAAGCGTGGCAGCGCATCTCAAAGAGGAAGCAGAGAGATTCAGATGGCCGCAGACATCGAACGCAGCGGAATCAACGTTCTCGTCGACCAAGAGCGCCTGAAGTCAACATCAATGAAGTGCGACAAAAGGCTTCGAGTGGCGACTCAATCTCCCTGAACGAACTGGATGCCCTGCTCTCAAAGGGTGGCATCGCAAGCATCGGTTCGAATGATGGACAAAAGCAACAGCAAAAACAACGGCAATCCAAGAAGCGATCCTCACGAAAGATCGACATCCGTCAGGGACGAACACGTGGACGAAAAGAATCGAGGAAGTGATGTGTTGAGTAAGGGATGGCGACATGGCCAATCCCCTTCCCAATTGTCGGTAGAGTGGACAAATCGGGTTCAGAAGTTGTTTCTTGATGGGACAGGAGAAGAGTACTTCATCGGATCGATTCAATCCTTGCCCGTACCTGATTGGAATGGGAATTTCATGCTCTTCGATTCAGACGATTGCGATCAGGAGTCAATGCGAGGACTACTATGGACGACACCATTCAAAGAGAATATCGTCAGGATCGTTTCCTTTGTTTTGGATGCTGGCGCTCGTGGAAAAGGCTGGGGTTCACTCGCATGGAACTTGATGGCAGAACAACTTCGACCTTTAGGGTATGATTTCGTTCAGCTCGAAGTTCGCGCCTCAAACGAAGGTGCCATTTCGTTCTATAGAAAAAGGGGTTTGGAGATTGTCCAAGAATTGCACGGCTATTATCGTCAAGGATTGGGTTACATGATGCGTGGCCAACTACGACAATACCATCCAAACAATGATACACCCAAGGACTGAATACATAGTGTGCAAGAGGTTGTCGAGGCTTTAGGAAGAATCCCATCGGTTCTATCCGTTGAACTTCTGAACGATGAGAATCAATCCGTCGAGTTGAATCCTGCCATAGTTCAAAATCTCCTCAAAAACCGAGAGAAAATCACCCTCATTGGAAAGAATGGTTGTGCAATCTTGTTTGTGAAACATTCGTCGATTTTTCTCATCCGCTCTGAATCAAACGTGAATCTAGGTGCAATCGACCTCGTCTTGAATTCAATCGAATAATGGACCAAGCACAACCAAACCATGTGGTCCAACGTCGACAGCTTGCTTTTCCATTGCATGACGAACGTGGCGCATCTTCTCAATTTGCATGGTTCGAACAAGTTTGCCATTCCGATGATCCATACCCATGTTGATGACTGCATCTGCAAGGAAACCTTCATTCCCTTGCAACTCAGCATGAGTACCCAGATTTCGCTCTGTAATGAGCAAAACATTCAGGTTCATTGATCGAAGGAAATCGAAGAACGAGAACATCTTCTTTCGCATGGCCTCATCAACGGTTGTGAGGGAATAGATGGCTCCAAGAGAATCGAGAACAAATGTTGTGAATCGATCGCCGTGTGTTTGTTTGAAATGTTCGATCATTTTGCGAGTGAATTTTAGATAATCCATGTCCTCATTTTCACGCCGGAGTTCTGTAAAATCAGTGACCTGTAGGTTCATTGGTAACTGTAAACCAAGGCTTGATGCTCCACGCATGAGCGAGTCAACCGTTTCTTCGACCGTGCAATAGAGACCAAACTCGCCCGTTCGATTGAGGTGATTTGTTAGCAAGGTCAAACAAAATGATGACTTCATGGAGCCGGGTGGACCTGTGACCAAACTGATGTACGGTGCGTGAAAGTCGGATTGTACAACGCGCTCCATTCCTTGCATACCACCAAGAAGCATCTTCTCACCAATCTTGAACATTCTCTCGATGAATTTGAACATTGCTTTCGACTGATTTGCTGTTTCGGCTTGTATCGAATGGAGTGAAGGGGTTATATGGGCGTGGCAGGTCGGTTGGATGTAGCATATCCAACTGTGCCACAGAACGAGAGTGAAGACCATGGATGATTTCAAGCAACTCTTCGAAGAACGACGTTCAATCCTTGACGGAAAAGCCACGCAGTACCGTGAAGAGCGAGATTCTTGGAATGAGAAAACAAAGGAATTGGTCTCTCAGCGAAACGAATTCAACTCTGAAGTGCGAGAATTGATTCAACTCTCCGACCAACAAAAGCAAGTTCGAGAACAAATGAATCAAGTCGTTCGTGAGAAGAAGGGCGTCCGAAACGAAGCAAGCAAGAGAGTTGCAGAAATTCGAGACAAACTCAGATCGGATGAACCAGCAGAAGAAAAATCGGCTGAACGTGGCCCTCGAGGACGACGAGAGCGCCCAGTTACTCTCCAATCACTTCAGCGTGAATTTAGCCGACTTGAACGCGAATTCGAACGAGGTGAACACACCGGAAAGAACGAAGGAAAGGTCATGAAGCGCTTGAAGGATCTCAACGTTAAAATCCGACAGATGAAGAAAGACCAAGCAGCAACAGATAACGATTCATCGGAAAATGAAGAACTTAAGGCGGCTCGAAAGGAGCATGATGATGCGCATCAAGCCGTGCAGGAAGCTGCTGCGGCTGCTCAAGAGGCTCATGATCTCATGATTCAGTGGGACAAGGAAGTCAACAAGCAGCGAGAGCGTGCAAACTCCAAGCACCGTGAACTGCGAAACACAAAGCAGGAAGCAGACAAGGCTCATCGCTTCTACATCGTTTCCCTTCGATGCCTTCACTCCATTCAAGACATGATGCGAGCACGACGTAGTGCAGAAGCAGGAGAGGGTGAACGCCCGACCGCTCGTGTTGAAGTTCAGGATTTGATGAGCAAACTCATGTCTGGAGACACCCTCACGACCGAGGAATTGATGGAATTGCAGCGGTTTGACTGAACCTGCTCAAGCGATGGTATCAAAGACCGAGGTTAACAAGGGATGGTTGAGAACCATGTTGCATCGAGATGACATTGCACAAATCATCGAAGATTACGATCGGATGAAACTCCGAATCGGAATGACTGCATCCCACTCAGCACTCGACATCTGTGACGGAGGCATCGAAGAAGGGTTCCCAACCGTTGCCTATTGCCAAGAAGGTCGGCACAAGACCTATGCGAACTACTTCAAGACAAAGCGCTCGAGTTCGGGGCGCGTTCTTCGAGGGATGGTTGACAAAGCCATCGTTATGCCATCGTTTAACGATGTGATGAACGAATCCATGCAAGCAGAGATGAGAAAGCGCAACGTGGTTTACATCCCAAACAGGTCGTTCACATCGTACTCATCGATTGAAGATGTTGAGAACTCGTTCAGAGTTCCACTTTTCGGTTCAAGAAACATGCTGCGAATGGAAGAGCGTACAGAGGAACAAGATTACTATTGGATCCTCGACAAAGCAGGTCTACCATATCCCGAGGCCATTGAAAACCCAGAAGACATTGATTGCCTGGTTATTGTCAAACTCCACCATGCCCAAAAGAAACTGGAACGTGGGTTCTTCACGTGTGCATCTTATGCAGAGTACAAGGAAAAGTCGGAAGTTCTTCTCAAAGATGGAATCATCGACCAGGCTTCTCTTGATGGAGCACGTATCGAGCGGTATGTGATTGGACCGGTCTTCAATCTCAACTTCTTCTACAGCCCACTTGCTGATGAAGGAGAAAAGTTGGAACTGCTTGGTGTTGATTGGCGATTTGAATCGTCATTGGATGGACACGTCCGACTTCCAGCACCACAACAAATGACCATGCCAGATCATCAGAAGATTCCTGAAATGACCGTTGTTGGGCACAATACGGCAACCATCCGTGAATCTCTCCTAGAGAAGGCGTTTGAACTTGGTGAGAAATTCATCAAGGCAAGCAAGGAACATTACGATCCAGGCATCATCGGACCATTCTGTCTACAAACTTGCATTGACAAGGACATGAATTATTGGATTTACGATGTCGCTCCTCGTCTCGGAGGAGGAACTAACGTTCACGTCAACGTTGGCCACCCATACGGAAACGCTCTCTGGCGAAAGCCAATGTCTAGTGGTCGACGCATTGCTATGGAACTAAGAATGGCTGCTGAACAAGATCGATTGCTCGAAGTTCTGACATGAAGAAAACACTCGTTCTGCTACAACAAGAGAAAAGCGATTCAGATGTACGCTGAGATTTTTGCGGGTCTGTGCATTGGCTGGATTGTTTTATTTGAGATATTGAAAAGAACAGTATTTCCAAATATTCTACAGCGTAGGGAAGAACTTCAAACAGAATATGAGATTAAGGCTGCTTTCGGTTTAATTCCAAAATGTGAAATCTGTGGACAAGACGAACATACGACAGAAGAGCACTCTACAAGACATCAATTTGAGTGAAAAGGAAATCCATAGTTATGGAATTCTCGTTCGAAGAGGCAGCCTATTCGAATACTAATCTGATGGCCTAATCAACCCAGATAAACTCCCAATCTTGGGATTCACTAACGCCAATTACATCGCCATCACTGAATATGTCAGAGCCGTTTTCTTTGACGATAATCAGGTCATCGTGATCCCATGAGGTTCCATTATTGATTGTGATTGTGCACAATGAATCCTGAGAGGGCATACAAATTTCCCAATCATTTGAAGGCGTCTTTATCCGAACGCTTTCAATACAATTCGCACCCCCCTCATTACAACTATTTGACCCATTGAGATAGAAGAATTCACTTGCATTACAGGGGTTGCTAAATTTGATATTCATTAACACATCTTCATCTGAATTCGTAGGATCTTCTGCTAAAGCATTCCAAGTAATTGCCATAGCCTCGGAACTGGTTTCTGCGTAACCGTCGCATACAGTATATCCTTGCGCGGAGTTGTTCGAAGAATTGCTAAGACATCCAGAAAAAGGTAGAGTGACGACAAGAAACAAAAGGAAAAACTGAATTTTCAACATAACATCACAACTATGTATTTTTCATTTGCCAGAAGTGATTAACACCAATCGATAAATGTACGTATCTCACTTTGCAACGATCACTTGGGCAATCTTTAATGGTTGAACTGAGGGAAATATTGCTTCGTATACATCGAGGCTTGCTCAGGTGTATATCCTTGTGACAGGAGTCCATTGTAGTACTCCATGGCAGGATCTGGCTGAACCACAGGTGGTGGTGCTGCTGCTTGTGCATACGTCTGTGTTTGAACAGGTTGCTGATACGGATTCGCTTGAGCAACTGGCATCGTAACTTGTTGTTGCATCATTGGTTGTTGCATGCCAACTTGTGCAAACTGGTCGATATCTCCTTTCGAACCACCTCGTGTCATCATAAATGCTAGTCCTGCAAGTACCAGTACAATGACCCCATACACAGCAAGCATCAATGGACTTGTGAAGAAATTCTCTTCTTCACTTTCAACAACCACCGGTTCGACGTAGATATGTGTCAACGGATCATCGATGTACGCATCTGCTCCATTTTCTAGCGTCCAATTCGCATCTGGGTCAGACCATCCATCTCGATCGGTATCAGGGCAACCGAACCGATCGTTGAAGGAGAGTCCGTAAACATCTGGACACTGATCGCCCTCAAACCCATCAAGTTCGTCACCAAAACCATCTCCATCGGTATCGAACCATTGTGTGGGGTCAAGACGGAATTCATCACCACCATTCACAACAGTCCAGCTCAACTCAGGGTCGGAGCGTCCATCACCATCGGTATCGATACAGCCTAGACGATCAATGGTGGAATTCCCCCCAATGTTTGGACAAGCATCAGCATCGACGCCACTTGCATTGTCACCATAGCCATCACCATCCGCATCAACCCACTGTGTAGGTTCTGAAGGGAACGCATCTTGAACATCCCACCATCCGTCACCATCGGAATCAGGACAACCGAGAATGCCGTTTTGCCAACTGGTTCCTGGTTGCATTGGACATGCATCTTGATCTTGCGCACCATCGATGTAGGTTCCAACCCAGTTCTCAGGTCGCTCAATCCATGAGGCGTTTCCATAGTTATCACCGAAACCATCCTCATCGAAATCACCCCATTGCGTTGAATCGCTTGGGAAGGCATCAGCACCACTATCGACACCCCAATCTTGCGTTGGCGTCGAGTAGCCGTCGCCGTCAGCATCGACGCAACCATATCGATCGATGGTCGATGTTCCTGGCGTGTCTGGACAAGCATCTGCTGGCGTACTTCCCAGGTTATCGCCGTAGCCATCATCATCGGTATCACTCCATACCGTTGGATCCATTGGCATATCGTCGATTGAGTCTGCCCATCCATCACCATCCATATCTGGACATGCGTTCAAACCACCCTCTGTTGAGTTACCGTACTCGGTTGGACAGTCGTCTGTGGTATCCGACCACATGTCACCATCGGAATCAAGGCAACCATCGGTACCAAGGGTCGAGGTTCCAACAACGGTAGGACAGTCATCTGCTGCATCTTCGAATCCATCACCGTCATCATCTGTGTCTTCATCAGAGTCTCTGCATCCATCGCCATCGATGTCCGTTGTTGAATCGGAAACCCACGTTGGGCGTGGAGGAGAATAGGAAGTACGGGGACAAGCATCGTCGACATCAAGAACACCATCGTTATCGTCGTCCGTATCTTCAGAAGAATCGTCCTTGCAACCATCGTTGTCCCAATCCGTTGAGGAGGCAGGATCGTTGAAATCTCGAGTACTTGTCCAATTGAACTCACCGTTACGAGGACAGTTGTCAGGGAAGTTGTCGGTCAGACCATCGTTATCGTCGTCATCATCACAAGCATCTCCCTCTGCATCACCGTCGGTGTTTGCTTGATTGGAATTCGGCACAGTTGGGCAATTGTCCGGTGCTGAGTCGAGTACACCGTCGCCGTCTGTGTCAATCAATCCAGCTGGGTCAAAGATCCAAGCGAAGACGTCACGTGCGCCACCAGAGGAAACCGATGTGCCTTTGTGTGTCATCGAACCAGAGAACGAACCTGCTGCCCCAATATAATCACTGTTGTTGACTGCCATTGCCCAAACATAATCGTATTGCGTGCCTCCAATCTTTTCGATCCAATTCACCGCTCCGGCATTGGAAAGACCTACAACGAATCCATCGTGGTTCGAATTTGAAATGGACTTTGAACCTGCAGTGAATGTTGAAGTGAGATAGCCACCGAAAACGACGGCGCCCGTAGAGGTCACAGCAAGACCCTGGGGCTCATCGAACGAACTGGTTCCAGAAACTAAAGCCCAACTGTTGGCTTGATTTGCTGCGCTCTTTGCAACAAAGATATCGTTTCCACCGTAACTTGAAGTTGCAGTCCAGCCACCACTGGTGATGGTTCCATCAAATGTACCGGACATGTAGGTATCGCCACTACCATCGACATGAAGTTGCAATACGGCAGTGATTTGATTGCTGGTTCCAATTCCTGTCGTTCCAAGTGTTGCGCCGTTTGGATCGATGTCAACAATGACTGCATCGATGTTTCCATTTGCGATGTATGTGTTTGTACCCCACTGGGAAACGCCATCGGTGATGGTCGCTAATTTGACACCACCTGAAGGCGTAGCGGCCATGTCAAACACTTGATCAGCACCAATTCCTCCACCGTTAATGACCCAAGAAAGGGAACCCATGTTGCCATTGAATTTTGCAACGAAAACGTCGCGGCTTGTGGCATTGATGCTCACTCCACCGAAGTTGGTCTCACCACTAAACTCACCAGTAACAAAGAGGTCGCCCATCATATCGACAGCGAGAGCAGATGCTTCGCTAAATTCGCCAGTTCCATTGACTAATGTTGTGAAACTTGATGCCCACATCCAATTGCCCATTGGGTCAGCTTTGGCTACGAACCCTTCGTAGTGGTAACCAGAATTAAGATTGGTAATGATGGTATTTGGACCAGGAGGACCAAAGGCGATTTCACCATAGAAATAACCGGAAATGAAGATTTCACCTGCCATACCAATTGCAACGTCTGTCAAGTAAGAGATTGCCCCGCTTCCTTGATTGTGGTCAGCGCCGACGAGTTTTGTCCACGTTCCTTTGTCATCGAGAATACCGAGGAAAAACTCACCTGCGGCAACACCAAGACCAGGATATGGTGATGTTGGTTGAAGGGTTTGTTGGCCATAGGTTAGCGTTGAATTGAACTCTGAACCGATGACCCATCCGCCGTTTGGAAGGGCTGCAATATGCTCAGCATCTTCGTTGTTGGCACCACTTCCTGCTGCAAGCATGGTCGATGATGAGCGCCCAGACGTTTCAAAAAAGACGGGCTCATCTGTCAATTCTTGAGTTCCTTGTTCGATATTGGAGAACTGTGGTAAAGCCACAGATCCTAACATAATCGCAATTAAGAAAATTGGTAGCAGTACGTTCAAGCGTGTGCGCATGATTAGGCGATGTCCTTAACAGACATCAAGCCTTTCATTTGTCGTGCCGCTTTTTCAAGCAAGGTTGTCGTCGAGTTGCAACAATTCACTGTCACCAGCATCAAGAACGCAAATCGTTGAGATACTGAACGGTTTACCGCACGCAACACCGAGTTCACGGTTGACAACAGGTGCTTGGTGAACCGTCACTTCAGGGTGACGGGCCCGCAAGTCATCGATGTAGTCGCTTGGACAGTTTGCAGCGAGGAGAACGAGTCGAGCATCTCCACGGGCGCACGCATCAAGCGTCTGACGTTGTCCAAACAGTAGGCTTCCTGTTGCAATTGCAGTTTTCAGTTGTCGGCTTAGATCCATTTTTTTTCCTCCATTCTCCACATGTGTTTCTCATGGTTGGAATCATTCCTCAGGGATGTAGAACAACTCAACACTTCCCGTTCCGAGGGAAATTGGCTGTCCAACGATGATGTTCTCAGCAACACCAGTGAGACGGTCTGTCTCGCCGATGATACCTGCCTTGAGCAAGTGGTTGACGGTAACTTCGAACGCAGCACGAGCAAGGATACTGTGCTTGGTTCCCGAAACACCGTGTCGACCGATAGCTCGTACTTCACCTTCTGAAGTCATGACGTCTGCAACCATGAGTAGGTGACGGACGTCAACTTCGAGACGAGCACTGAGCAATGTTGACTCAAGTTCGTTGATGATGGCTTGACGTGCTGCTTCGATTCCGAGGTAATCGAAAATCTCAATGATGTTGTTGGTGTAGGTTCGTGTACGATCAATCGTTTCGATTTCACTCACACGAGAGAGGTTTGAACCGATGGTCGAGAGGTAATACTCCCCTTCCTTGTCATCGAATTGAACGTTTGCTCGCTCGATACCAGGAACACCCTTGAGACGTAGGTCACGAATCTTTTCTTCAAGTTGGAGCAACATGGTGTATGACGGTGGGTTTTCTTCAAGATCTTCGAGGTCGTCCTCACTCGAAACACCTGGAATGATGGTCAAAACACTCGGATTCTTTTCCTTGTCAACTTGAACAAGTGTGCGTAGAGCACGCTCGAGTTTTTCTTTGACTTCAAGTCCAGTCATGTTCTTTTGCTTCAAATGACCTTTGTTGAGTTTCAAGACCAGACGTCGTTGTGCAACGTCCGTTTCGATGTTCGCAATGTTGAAGGTTGTTGTAACTTCAAGAGAAGCGGCCAATTTCTGAGCTTCTTCACTTGAATTCTTCTTGTCATCCTTCAATCGAATGGTCATCGTTGGCGTGCTTGGAATTTTTCGAGCGTCGACAATCTCAATGATACGTGGCAAACCTTGGGTAACGTTGACTGTTGCAACACCAGCATAGTGGAACGTACGCATGGTCATCTGCGTACCAGGCTCTCCAATGGATTGGGCTGTGATAATTCCAGCAGCTTCAAACGGGTCAATGCTCGCCTTATCAAGCGCAGCGTATGCATCTGCTATGACGTCAGAAGCTTGCTTCTTGGTCAGCTTCTTGAGGTTACGCTCATGAATTGCGACCGTCATATCGTGAATGATCTTGTCACTGAAACGGTTCGTTCCAAGTTCTTCAATAGCGGCTTTCAACGACTTGTAAACAGGGTCATCTGCAAGTTCGTCATCAAACGAGCGGAGCTTCTTGTCAACATTGTATGTATCCAAGTCGGCTGCAGCCTTCGTACGGGAGCGTGCTCGTGTTCCGACACGACGCTTGAGACGAACGTTTGTTGTAGGACCCGTTGCTTCAGAACCTGCCGCACGGTTCTTTTTGAGAGCACCTTCAATGGTATCTCGAATGGAACCAGCAGTTTCTGAATCTGTCTCACAAATTTGAGCGATATCTTGAGCGGAGAGTACCTTCACGTCGTCCCACTTGCGGTCATTTGCAAGGGTGTGAGCAAAGTTCTCTGCAATACCCAAGTCCATGAGTTTCTTCTTGGTTGCACTCTTAACGACCATCAGACATCACCTCCATCATCGTGGAATTCTTCAACATCGTCCCAAGCACCAAGATCGTCCTCGCGCTCTTCACGTTCGACGCTTTCTCGAGTAATCTTCGTGCCACCCTCGGTTCCAAGAGCACCATCAACGATGACATCGATGTTGAATGCAGCACCGTGGACACCACGGCTTGGATCGATTCCGTCCTCACCATAGGAGAACTGAATGATACGGTTGGCAGTGTTACGTACGGAGAGCATGTCGTCATTGAAGACCTTCAAATCATCCATTGCGTTGATGAGACGACGTTGCATGTAACCGGATTTGGAGGTACGAACAGCAGTATCGACAAGGGATTCACGACCAGAAACAGAGAGCATAAAGAACTCCGTTGGCTCAAGACCACGCTTGAAAGAACCTGAAATGAACCCACGGTCTTGCGCTCCGCGACCTCCACGCTTGAAGTGAGGAAGAACACGCTCGTTGTATCCACGTTCGAGACGCTTTCCACGAACCTTTGCTTGTCCAATCGAACCTGCCATCATGTTGAGGTTATCCATTGATCCACGAGCACCGGAGATGGCCATGTTGACCGCAGCGTTGGTGGAACCTGACTGGTTCAATTCATTCTTCGCAACGTCACCGGCAGCTTGCTTACCTTCATCGAGCATAACCATGATGTTCTCTTCGAGCGTTTCACGCATGGTTCGACCAGGTCGTGGCTCGTACTTTCGTGGGTCACCCTTGGCTGCTTCGAAACGTGCAAGTTCGTCTTCAACGAGTGCACGAGCAGCAGCATTTGCTTCATCAATTGCTTCAAGCGCATCGCTGCTCAAATCTTCATCGTCGATACCTGTTGTAAATCCAAGTGAGGTACATGCAGCGATGGAAAGTCGTGTGAACTCGTTCAAGAACTGAGCACCCTTTTCGGAGCCGTTGCTCTGAACGATGGCATCGAGGAGACGACCGTCTTCAGCACCAATGGCACGCTTATCGAGCGTTCCAACAACGTTTCCATCCTTGACATGAACTTCATCCCGGCTTCGAGACATGAAGTGAAGGTTGATGTTGTCTGGAACAATCAATGAGATGATATCTTGCCCACGGAAGGCATCGTTACCGTTCTCATCTTTGACGATTTCAGGGAGATCTCCAGTGTATGCAATGCTTCCGAGCATCTCGAGTCCATGTGCCTTTGAAACCAAGGTTCCTGGTCGAGACAGTAGGTATGCACCAGAGATGTGATCGTGAATACCACCAATGACTGCACCACCATAACGAGGTGTCAGGATGTGTTCTTGAACACGCATCAAAATCTTCGCTTCAGCACGAGCCTCTTCGGATTGAATAACGTGAAGGTTCATCTCGTCACCGTCAAAGTCAGCGTTGTACGGCGTACAAACTGCGAGATTGAAACGGAAGGTATGCCCTTTCATGACTCGAACTTCGTGAACCATCATTGACATTCGGTGGAGAGATGGTTGTCGGTTGAAGATTGCAACGTCACCATCGATAAGGTGGCGCTCAACTTGCATACCCGGCTTAGGATTTCCGCGAATGTCAACGGTTGAAAGTCGGTCTTCGACTGGTGTTCGCATATCGAAGTCATCCTTAGGGCTACCACAGTGAGGGCAGCGGATTTCAAGATGCTCTGGGAAATCCTCTGGATCAGGATTGTCGGCATGAGCAAGTTCATGCATCCATCGATGATGGAGGACTGCTTGCTTTTGATCCGCTCCAAGAGGATGTCCATATTCATCTTCACCGCGTAGGTTACGAAGTGTTGCTTCATCGTCGACGATGTACGTGTCATCGGAAATATGTCCAGCTTCACCGCTAGAATCTACTGCTCGAATTGTGCGAACAACCAATCCAGGGAGGAAGTTCGGCGCAGGGAGCACAGAATGAAGATGGAAAGCCTCTCCTTGGTAAACGCCGGCTTGGTCGACACCGCACTCTGGATTGTGGCAGCGGAATCCGGCTTGAATGAGCCTGCTTTTGTTTTGGATTCGGACACGTCGACCGTCGCCACGTACAATGTAGTTGACACCAGGGTGCACTTCAGGTCCACGAAGAATCATCTGACGCATCTGTTCACGGTTTCGCAGTGTAACACGAATGGGTACAGTTAATTCCTTTGCAACTTTCTCGGGGACACCAACTTCATTGACTCCAAGATATGGATCTGGAGAGATAACTGAGCGAGCACAGAAGTTGACACGCTTTCCGGAGAGATTGGAACGGAATCGTCCTTCCTTCCCCTTCAAACGCTGGGTCAGTGTCTTGAGGGTTCGACCAGAACGGTGACGAGCAGGTGGAACACCAGAAGTTTGGTTGTCGAAGTAGGTCGTTACGTGGTATTGCAACAATTCCCAGAGATCTTCAACAATCAGTTGAGGTGCACCAGAGTCTCGGTTTTCTTGGAGTCGTTGATTGATTCGAAGAACGTCGACGAGTTTGTGCGTCAAGTCGTCTTCTGAACGATCTCCACTATCAAGCGTAATTGATGGTCGAACGGTGATCGGTGGCACCGGTAGAACCTTGAGAACAGTCCATTCTGGGCGGTTTTGCTTGTGCATACCGATGAAGATGAGGTGCTCATCTGGAATGCTTGCAAGCCACTCACGAACGTCTCGAGGGTTCATCTTGCGTTCGGTTTCTTTTCCGCTCGAAGTGCCATCGCCAATTCGTTCCTTGAATGTGGTTGGTTTATCGAGTTTAATCTCACCTTGCAACTCGCCACAGTGCATGCATGTTCGGCGATTTTTACCTGAGGCAACCTTCTCAACTTCCTTGATAATGCTAGAGAATTCAGTAGACCCAACACCGTGTTTGGTGATGATATCCTTGATTCGTGTTCGGTAATAATCCTGCTCTGAGAGTTCAGGGTTTGATGGGTGTGTTTCCTTTGCAGAGTGAAGAAGAACTTCACTGCACCCTTTACAGGTCGACTTAAGAGCGGTCTTGATCAAATTAACGAACCCGATGTGAATGACAGGAAGTTCGAGTTGAATGTGTCCAAAGTGCCCTGGAGACTCATCGTACTTGCAATTGTCCGTTGGACAGACCAAACCAGGTTCGATAACACCCATGTGGGAATCCATTAGCCCTTGATTGTAAGGGCGACCGTCGTCCTTGTATGTGTCAGGAGTTTTGACTTCAACAGAAGACATCTTTCGAATTTCGACAGGATCCATCAAGCTGAAGCGAATTTGTGCAATTCGCTTTGGTATCAATGTGGTTTTTCGGCTCATCTTCGGTCCTCCAGTTCAAGTCGCATGGCAACCCCAAGACTCTTCATTTCGTCGAGCAGGAGCTTGAATGCGTAGGAAGTTTGTACCTTGTAGACTTCAGCACCGTCACCATGGACTGGGCTGACGTAGGTACGTCGCTTTGGATCGTACCATGCAATGTGGCCGGATTGAGCACAAACGAACATATCGATACCATCGGACTCGTCGAGGAGACGATCCTTGATGACCATCGAGGCACCGTGTGCAATCAGACAGTCACGTTCCATCTCACCAAATCGCAGACCACCTTGTCGTGCACGACCTTCGGTCGGTTGACGGGTAAGGATTTGCACACGGCCACGAGAGCGTGCGTGAATCTTGGAACTGACCAAGTGGTGAAGGCGTTGGTAGTAGATACAGCCGACGAAAATCTCAGCAGGGTATGCTTCTCCAGTCTCTCCGTTGATCATGGTTTCACGGCCGGTATGGGCGAGACCATTTCGAACCAATCCGTCACGTAGGCTGCTTTCCTTTTCTCCACGGAAGGCGGTACCATCGATTCGGCGTCCTTCCATAGCACCGACCTTACCACCGATCATTTCGAGAACGTGGGCGACGGTCATTCGTGATGGAATCGCGTGCGGGTTGATGATCAAGTCAGGGACAACACCATCTTGCGTGAATGGCATATCCTCTGGCTCAACAAGCCGGCCAATGACACCTTTCTGTCCGTGACGAGATGCAAACTTGTCTCCAACTTCTGGAACCTTGTGGCTTCGAACCATGACTCGAACCAAGCGGCCTGAGTTGTCGGATTCGGTAACGTAGACGTTGTCGACCCATCCTTTCTCTCCGTGACGGACGAGCATTGAAGATTCACGACGCTCTTGTGCCATGAGGAAGGCTCCACTGTTGGATTCTTCGAGGAATCGTGGTGGACTTGTCTTACCGACAAGCACATCGCCACCCTCGAGATAGGTCTCAGGGAGAGGCAAACCATCGTCTTCAAGATGGAAGTAGGCTTCTGCTGGCTTCAATCCCTTCACTTCAGTGAGTTTGTTGCCTGGCTTTTCGATTTCTTCGACTTGACCGCCTGGGAACCGACGACGCTCTGCGTTGTAGGTTCGGTTGAAGGTTGAACGACCAAGTCCACGATCGACAGACGCGCGATTCATGATGACAGCATCTTGCATGTTGTAACCATGAAGGGACATGATTGCAACGATGAAGTTCTGACCGCCAGGTCGTTCATCGAAATTCGTCGTGCGCATAGCATCTGTACGAACGATTGAACGGTGCGGGTAGTGCAAAATGTGCGCTCGAGTGTCTGGACGGAGCCGGTAGTTGGCGCTAGGAAGACCAAGCGATTGCTTGACCATCGCCGTACCGCCAGTAACACGAGGTGTTGAGTTGTGTTCAGGGTACGGGATAAGCGATGCGCAAACACCGAGGACGAGTTGGGGATCGATCTCGACGTGCGTGTGCTCTGATGTGTAGAGCAACGGAACGTCGAATTTTGCGATTTCGATGCTACCGTTTGGCATGCGGACTTCAGCTTCGATTGAAGCCGTTTCGACACCTGGCTCACCGAGGTTCGACCATCGAATGTTCTCGTGTGTTACAGGTCGACCTGCGAGCGGACCTTCTGGAACAGTTTCAGGGAGAACGAAAGGACGAGGAGCGATGTAAAGATCTTCCTCTTCTTCGGCGTCGACCCATTCAACAATACCATCGATAACAAGGTCACGGAAGGTGATGTTACCGGCAGCGAGGTCGCTCAAATGGCTGTTTTCAAGACGAGGCGTTCCATCGTAAAGAATCAACAATGGTCGTAGGATTCGTCCCTTGTCAGTATTGATGAAAATATCACGGTTCTCGGTATCATGACGGATGGAAACTTCGGATGGAATGGTTCCACGACGACGGCTGTTCTTGAACTGCGAAAGAAGGTTCTTTCCATTCTTGTGCATACCGTAGATGTCACCGTTAACGTGAATACGGTCACCGTCAGTCCAGTCCTTTGGCTGGTAGACATCGAGTTCATCAAGGCGCTCACGGATTTCTTGAGGATCAACTTCCTCGGAAATGTCGACCATCTGTGCAGCGTTCTTCACCAGACCGCAGTTTTGTCCTTCCGGCGTCTCGTTTGGACAGAGACGTCCCCATTGTGTTGGGTGAAGGTCACGAGCCTCGAAGTGAGGCTGGCTGCGGACGAGAGGAGAGGTTACACGGCGCATGTGCGAGAGTGATGCAAGATAGGTCGTTCGGTCGAGCAATTGACTGACACCGGATCGTCCTCCAACCCAGTTTCCTGTCGCTAGAGCGTGAAGAATCTTGGATGAAAGAACGTCTGGACGCAGACATGAGGTGATCTTGAGTTCTCGCTTTCGGTTGTGGTGTCGCTCAAGTTGGTACTTGAGGTCACGAGCGAGTTGTCCGGAGGAAACACGGAACAAATCTTCGATGAGGTCTCCTGCGAGTCGAACACGCTTGTTGGCGTAATGATCCTTGTCGTTGGGTTCCTTGTCGTTAAGAGCCATTTCGAGAACTTGGCGAACAATACGTCCAAGGAAAATCGCCTTTTTCTTTCGATCTTCTGGCTGGTCACCAAGGTGAGGAAGCAATTCTCGGTCAAGGAGTTGGTTTACACGAGCTTCTCGGTACTCTTTTTGTTGACCTGCAGCGAATTTCTTTTGCAGCCATTCGTATGCTTCAGCAGTATTCTTAACATCGTATTCACCTTCTTGGTTTTCATCACCGTTCACCTCGTTGATGTTGGCAACGATGAACTTGAAGGTCTCTTGCGGACCTGAAATGGCAGTGAATACTTCTTGGTCGCCTTCGATACCGAGCGCTCGCATCAACAGAACAACTGGAATCGGAGTTGTTCCAGCAGTGCTGACCTTGACCATGAGCATACCATCTCGACGCTTTTCAACGGTGAGAGGCTTGCGCATACCGTTCTTTTGCGAGAAAATCTTGGCGACTTCCGTTCGCTTGGCAGTTCGCTTGTTGATTTCAACGGTGACACGGTTCGGAGCGAGATCTTCCATTGAGATGAGGACACGCTCGGTTCCGTTAATGATGAAGTAACCACCCGGGTCAAGAGGGTCTTCTCCCTTGTCACGGAGGTGGTTGGCGAGGAGTGCTGCGTCTTCTGGAGACTTGGTTGGCTCAAGAGCACGTCCGTCTGCGATGTGGCTGGGGTGGAGGTGGCATCGTCGGGAGCGAACCATAATTGGGATTGCACCAACTTGAACATCTTCTTCAGGGAAGGATGCTACACCATTGCGGTAGATGGTGAAGTCGATGGTCACTGGTGATTGGTACGTCAACTTTCGGAGGCGGCACTCCATCGGTGAAGCGTTGTGATACGAACCGTTGGCTTCTCGAATGTTTGGCGCACCAAGTTTGATGTTCTTCATGCGAATGACGATGTCTTGGTCAGCAACGTCCAGCTTGATGTATCCGCCGAGATCGTCGACGATTTCTTCGTCCGTACCGACACGAATGTTCTGAATGATACGTTCCATGCGGGAAAGTTGATTGTCTGTTGAGGGAATGCAATCGTTGTACGATGCGAGTTGATGGTTAACGAGGCTACGTTCTCGGAAGAATGATTCAATAATTTCTTGCATAATATCAACTCCAGGTTCAGCTGCCCTCCACAATCAGGCGATAAGCAACTGCACTTCCAGCGGACTTCGATTGACGAACGACTTTGAGTACTCGGTCTGCAATCCAACCGGCAGCAAGCGGGCGATGGTCAGGATTGGCGGCGAGAGCAGCGTTGTCAACATTCTCAGCGGCTTCTTTTATGGCTTGCACGACAGGATCCGAAATGAGTACTTTCGGTAGTAACTCCTTGGCAAGGCGAGGATTACCATCCTCGTCCATCTCCTCAAGACCCCAAGGCATGAGTTCATCACGCTCAACGGCGTATTGCTCGTCAGCGCTGATGTTCGCATCACCGAGTAGCTCTTGGTGTGGAACAAGTTCGTGATTCAATGGGTTGAAGCGAACAGAAATTTCTGGGCGATCGAATTCATCAAGTGCCTTGGATGAAATGGTAATTTTCTTGCTCTTCTTAATTCGTGAGCGACGGTTGCCTTGATCGGCGATAATTTGCATAATCTTGGTGAAGGATTCGCTGTCTTTGGCAATGCCGAGAATCTTGGCGATTTCATCAGCGGGCATACTTTTGATGTCTGCCATGTTTCGGTCCGTGGCAAGTTTGTGAGCGTATTCGTCGGAGACTCCGAGTTCGATTAACCGTTTTTTTGTTGCGCTCTTTACTACCATCCAACGTCACCCAGCACTGCCCTCAACGTTGCACTGCGGCGCAGTAGGCGGGCCCGACGGGGTTCGAACCCGCGACCATCGGGTTAAAAGCCCGACGCTCTACCTGACTGAGCTACAGGCCCAACGTTGCTTCTTGGGCTTTCAATCCGAACTACCCCCCATTCTTATACTTTACCGATGAAAAAACTCTCATACAAAGATGTCAGAAATGCTCTTTTAGGACCGAGAAATAATTCTCCTGAGGGCAAAAATGTTCAACCCCGAAAACGCCCAAAATGAGATCGATTTTTTGAATCGGTCTGAAAGTACAAACCTCGCTTGGAATTCTCTCTCGCTTCAAATTCCTCCAACCGTCTATCCGCCGAGGGAAGATACCACACTTCTGTGCGATGTCCTTCAATCGATCAAGCCTTTCGGAACACGTTCTCTTCTTGAGATAGGGTCGGGTTCTGGCGCTCTCTCCATCATTGCAGCGAAACAAGGATGGAATGTTCATGCTTGTGACATCAACCCCTACGCTGTTGCAGCAACGCGTCTCAACGCTCTGGAAGCCTCAGTCGAAGTCGAGGTAAGGGAAGGAGGCCTTGGACCGGCCGAGGAAATCCACGGGCTCCAAGCATGGAATCCAGGAACCTATGACTTGGTTGTGTGGAACATGCCCTACATTCCTGCCGATGAAATCAACGATAACGTGCTAGGGCCACTTGAAGAGGCTGCGCTTGTTGACACACATCCTGAGGGTTTGCTCTCAGTTTTTGCCCGCACGATGGCAGCCAACAAACTCTGTAAGATGAGCGGAATTGCTCTACTGGTTTGTCGAGGAACAATCGGGTGGAAACGCAACGTCGACATTTTACGTCAGTGTGGACTTGCTGCCCGAATTGTTCGCACACAAACATTTGATGATGAGGAAGCCATCCATGTGCTTGCTGCATGGCACCCATTCGTGACAAGCAAACATCACCATGTGCGGGAGATTGATTCAACCAATGCAGAAATGTTACGAGGGAATTATTCGGCAGGTGATTCTCTTACTGCAATCATCCAAACCAGCGGACGAGGTAGGCATGGAAACCAATGGCAAGACCATCCGAATTCCTTCAAAGGGACGTGGAGGTTAGAAGCAAGCAACATCCCGAGAATTGACCTCAACAAACAACTCGAAATCGCCCATGAAATTACTCACGCACTACGATTTGATGAACGGCACTCGCATCAACTTGGAATCAAATGGCCAAACGATCTGTTGCTACGAACGAAGAAAGGGAAGTTATGGAAAAAGTATGGAGGTGTTTTGTTCCAGTCCTATTCGAAGGGTGATGAGCAACGTCTCGTACTTGGTGTTGGTTTGAATATCGGCCAAGACAAACTTAGTGAAGGACAGGGATCACTCCAACAGGTTGGCATCACCAATTCGCCCTCCAATTTGTACGTTATTTTGAGCGCAACCATAGCATCAATGTTTGAGGAAAGACTGCCACAACTCTCTGCAAAACATTCAACAAAAATTGAGATGGATATTGTCCTTAAGAAAGCATTCTATAGAAATCAAAGCTGTTCCCTATCCTCCATCAATGAGAACGGAATCGTGCTCCAGGATGACGAAGGAAACCAACATGTCGTTCACGACGATGAAGATGTGAAATGGATCGATCTCAGTCCTCAATAATCGCATCGAGGACAACATCCTCTTTCTCTTCGCCCTCGGATTTCTTCTTGTAGACGCCCGCTGTTGTAATGAGTGCCCCGAGGATGTAGGGGATGAAATTTAAGAAATACACACGCTCTAAGTCCACGTCAACTTCACCGGTTGCATTGAGTTCCAGTGAAACTTTCCATGAGACTTGACCGCCTTTGGATTCATAGGAAACCTCAGCAGGAGTAATCCGATCAGCAAACAACGTAGCATCTTCGACCTCCTCTCCATCTTCAAAAACCTCAATACGAACGTTCGATTCCTCTTCGGTTACAACAGAAATTTTGAGAACATCTCCCGAGAAGGTTCGCGAAGTGCCTTCAAGTGGTTCATCCTCAGGATTCATCTTAACAGGCGTGTCCCATTCTTGAATGAACAGGGTGCCGATCAACAGGGAAACGCCAATCAGCAACAGCACATCACCCAACTTCAACGGGGGTGCTGTCCCTCCTCCGGCCATAGACAATCGAGACAAACGAGGGTCAAAAGCGTGTCTTACCTTCGTGATGGTTTTGGTAAGCCAAGTCGTTCTCGAACGAGACGAATTTTACCCGAGGAAGTGATTGAGGCGACAATGTCTTGCTTTCCCGATTGAAGAAGTGCTCGCACATCCTCGTAGTCACCTAACAGGACGCGAACAATGGCGAGTCCGACATCATCCTGGCGTTCTTGAAGTGCGCGGAATTGTATTGCCTCTGAACTCTCTGCCATGTGGAAATCGTATACTTTCAAATCGAAGGCAGAGAAGGGCGGTGATGCAAACATATCTGCCAATTCCGAGCGTGATTGAATCGTTGAAGATACAGACAAACCAATCCATCGGCGTTTTGGTCGCTTGGCCTTTGAAACCCTACCAACCATGCTCGGCCATCTCACTCTACCTCATGTAGGTATGGCATCAATTGTCGGACAGCCTTTAGAACCAAGGCCACGACAGTCGTCCATGGAGGAGACAAAGCCGTTGACAAAATTGTCACTGTTGAAGAGCTTACTCTCACCCTCGACGTTTCCTCATTTACTCATGCTTGCCCTTGCCTCCGTGGCTTTGTTTGTGCTGGCAAGGATGGAGGCAGAAGTCTGGTCCGCCTACGGATTTGTTGGATTTAGTCTCGCGTATGTTGTTCTCGCACCTCTTTCAAAGAATGAACGATTGGGTGGCATGCTACGATACAATAACGATCCTCAGGCAAACATCAAGCAATCCTTCCCGGCTCGGTTAAAAATTCTCATCGTACCGCTTGTGCTTGGTTTTGTCTTTATTGTAACCATTTACCTTATGTTCGGAGAAAATGGGATTCTCTCCCAAGTCGGTTCGTTCTTACCTGCAACACTTGGCAGCCTCTTTGTTGTGTGGGCATTCGCTCAAGGTCGTTTTTTTGGACTTGCAACAATGAATGCGATTACCACTCCAAAGGAAGGAGAAGAAAGCCTCGATGGCTTCTCTCCTTTGCCTTCCTTGTTCATGACTTCAACACTTGTGGTCGTGATGACCTTTGCAGTAACAGAAGGACTTCGATTCTTTTTGAGTTCCTCTTCGTTTAGTCTGTGGCCCTATATTTTCTCGTTCGCAGTCTATGGACTCTGTGTCTATGCTTCATGGGGACAACGAAAACAGGCATCGAAGCACTCAACAACCCATGCAGTCGCAAAGAAGTGGTTTTGGGCAACGCAACTGTTCATCACTTGGCATGTGCTCAGCATTTTCCGAAGCATTGACACCGCTTCAACGGATACAATCATTTTCATCGAGGAGTTGTTCCTGATGATCGTGACTGTTTTCCTCGCCATTTGGGCACTTACAAGTAAAGGTGAAGGTTCAGAATCAGAACTCTTTACCCAAGAAAACGCACTCTTCTGGGGTGTCGCATTTGGCTATGCATATGCTGGCAGCGTTGCGATGATCACTTCAGTCATGAATGACGTTCGAACGGTTCTCATCGGAGGCCATATCCTTGTTGTTGTCACTGTCATGTGGTCGCAACGAACCATGCTGGAGGCGAAAACCCAACGGATCAACAACGATCGCGGAATTGTCGAATCTGTTGATGAATTACAAATCTTCGATGCGCCCAAGGAAGAAGATGCTGTTCAGCCGGAAACCGTAGTGGAGCCAACAACAAAAAGCGAAGAGCCAATCGTACAGGAATCGAGCATTGGTGATCCCGTTGACTGGAATCAAACACCCGAAACACTTGGTGATGCAACCGAATGGGATGATGAACTTGAATTGTTGGACTAGTCATCGCCGATACCTGAAAGCAACATCACGATTCGAATTGTTCCTTCCAAGTCGGAAGACACCCTTGCCCCTAGAATGACCTGTGCATTTGGGTCGACGGCTGATGTGAGTGCAGTAGCGATTTCATCGACCTGACCGATGGTCATTCCAAGACCACCTTCGATTTGAAGAAGACAACCTTTTGCTCCAGCGACATTCATTGGTGCAAGTGGTGCTTGAATGGTCGCATTGTACAACTCGTCCAACTGTTCGTGATGACCTGTTCCCACCAACATCGTCGAACCACCCTTGTGTTGCACAATCGCTCGTAAATCCATCAAATCGAGATTGATAAGACCCATTGAAAGAAGCGTTCGTACCAAACCATCAATGAGATCTTCAACCCATTCAGAACCCATACTCCAATCCTTTCCACGATCACGAGCTTGTCGAGCCAATCGTTCGAGAGAAAGTTGGACACACACGTCAGAGTGGTGTTCCAGCCGTTGTATCTCCGCTTCTGCAATTTTCTTTCGCGTCGGCTGACTCTCAAATGGTAAGGCTGCTATCGAGAGAACTGTTGCTCCGTGAAGTTTTGCTTGGCGGGCGAATTCATGCGATGCACCTGTTCCAGTTCCACCACCTAAGCCCGCAACGATGATCACCAATTCCGCCTTTTCAAGGAAAGGTCGAGTTCGTGTTGCAAGTCCTCGCATACGTTGTTCTGCTAGAGGAGGGAGAGCTGCACATCCTAGGGCGTCCAACGTGTGACCCAGACGGATGATGTTTGCGCCTTCGACATCAGGAAAGGCATCATCCGCATCGAGCATGAGCAAGGATGCACCTGCTCCTCGTTGGTGGGCTCGCGCCGCCCAGATACACCCAAGCCCTCCAATTCCTGCAATGAGGATTTGGGATGACTCCATGACGAGTCCTTGTCAATGACGCCCTTGAACTTACTTATTTGTCAATAAATCGCAAATATCTACGCCGTGCATCTCGAGCCCATGCATTGTCTGGTTCAAGGTGGAGCACCTTATCGTAGTAGGCAACTGCTGTTTCAAATTCGGAGAGGTGACGGCCATACAAATGCCCAAGGTTTGACAAAACAGGAATACAGGATTCATCTTCCTCAAGCATGCTCAAAAGCAGACGTTCTGCAGCTCCAAGATCGTTTTTGAGCATGAGGTCTTCTGCTTCATCCAGTCGCTCAAGTTGGCTGGTCGAAAGGTCGTAGATGTTGTCGAAGGGTGTCTCTGCCATGACCTTGCGTATAGGTCAAATCACAAGAAATCTTGCCTTGTTAAATTTTGATTCGAAAACGGTACACTGCAAGACATTATTCTTGCGAATCTCTAACAATGTTTAAGGGGTCCTTCCAAGTCGAAAGGTTACAGGGTGTAGCCATGCTGACAACCTCTTATGCAAAACGCCGCACCATTGTGGTTGCAGTATTGCTTCTTCTCCTCCTCCCCGGTCTTGCAACATCACTCCCAACCGGAATCGGAGGCCAGCAAAACGATATTGATGATGTTGCCAAAGAAGGTTGTCTTTGCCACAACGCAGCACCCTCAAACAGTGTTCAAGTTATTCTCGACCACGTCCCCTATGCTTGGACGCCTGGAGAAACGTACGAACTCCAACTCCACATCATCGGAGGCCCAGCAGCAGGAGGTCAATATTCAGCCGGCTTCTCCATGCGAGTCTCGAGTGGTGAGCTTGCAGGCATTGGCGCTGACAATTGGCAAGGAGATGTTGAGTCATTGACGCACACATCTGCATCAGCCGCTGAGGCGGATCGCATGTGGGACATCACTTGGACAGCCCCAGCCGCTGGCGAGGGAACCATCGTCTTCTGGATTACAGGCAACAGCGTGAACGGCGACGGTGGACTCGGTAACGTCGTTGAAGACATGTGGAATCAACTTACATTCTCTCTCGTTGAAGGGGACGAAGACAGTCTTGCTCGTGGAACACGAACCGTTTTCGCCGGGGACGGGAACGTTGCACCTCCAGAACCTGAATCCCATGGCGCAGACTTGCACCACATGGGTGCGAAACTACGCGCTCATTGGCTCGGTCTTCTCGGATTTGGTGCCGTCATCATGTGTGTCGTATTCGCTGGATTGATGCTCCGCTATGGATTCTCGACATCGTACGAAGGTCGCAGCAACCAGTTGCGTCTGCGATACAAACTCATGCGAAGAGGTGATCAGTGATGTACGACGATACGATCAACAACCTGCTCAAGGGCGTTGCGGACGGTTCGATCTCGGTCAAAGATGCACGTACTGCGTTGGAAGGTGTCGAACTTACGGAGGCTCAAATGGACGAAGCCATCAACCATGGCGTGCACAATGTTGCCGAATCGGGAACGATTGTCAGTGCTAGCCTTGCACCTTCAGGAGGTTCTTACCTCACCATGTTTTTCTTCGCATGGGGAATCTTCTGGTCTTGCTATTGGGCGTTCTCACTCATTTACGGTTTGGCAAAGAGTTGGGATCAACAACAGCTCTCCTTCCATCTTGCTATGACCCTTACAACCCTTATTCTCATGGGCGTCATCTATCTCAAATTCATCTTACCAGACACCATCATCGTCAAGCACTCACAGAACAAGTACGTTCCTGAGCACGTGAAGGATTGGAAGGAGTACAAGTGGTGAAACCTATGGCCAAAGATTACAACTTATTTGTTCCAGAATCCAAAGAAGGTTCGTCGAGCGCTGGCGAGACCGTCATCAACCGACGGCAATTTCTCCGGTATGGATTCAACACCGCTACGGGTGTTCTTGCTGCATCTTTGGGCGTCCTCGGATTCGCCGCTATTCTCCTACCGCCTGGCGGTGGATCTGCGGGAGACCTGTCGGTGAAATTTTGGGCAAAAGGTCGAGAAGATACGGCTTGGTACGGTCCAAAGCACCTTCAATCCATGACCAAAGCAGACTTCGTTGCAGAAGCAGCCAATTCCAACACAGGAACGGCTGGTGCAGCTGGTGTTTGGAACGGTGTTCCCGTCGTCGTCACCTATGTCGAAGACTCAAAGTGGCAAGGATCTCCAACCGACAACAACAAGGCTCGATTCCAGATGATGGAAGGATACGATGAATCTGGAAAGTACATCGGTCACTTCGAAGACATGGTCGCTATGGACGAGCGCATCTATCCATCCGATGACATCATCATGGTCTTTGGTCGATGCACACACCTGTGCTGCATCCCAGGATGGCAACTCGTATCCAACTCGTACACCGATGACACGTGGACGCCTGGAGGCACCGATGATGGTGGTACCAAGTTGTTCTGCATCTGCCACTCCTCTCGATTCGATACAACTGCGCTGGAGATGAACACCAACCGAAACCGTGCCAATGGTGCAACCTTCACCTACGCCGGTGTGCGAAAAGCAGGCGGCCCTGCTCCTGTTGGCCTTCCCCTTATTCCAATCGTACTGAACAACGGTGTCATTGAGGGCATTACCGACTACGTCGATTGGTTGACGTACTGTGATTGAGGTGATACGATGACAACAATGTTCTGGATTTTGTGGTTCTTTATCGCTTTCATCATCGTCCTCGTCGCCTTTACGCTCCGTAAGGAAACCGAGGAAATGCCTCGGCGTGAGATTCTCCGTGCGGTTGAATCAACCGGAGGAATGGGGATTTCTGAACGTGCCTTCCTGTGGGTATTCTCATGGATGGACACTCGATTCCGAATCCAAGATTACTGGAACATGTCCAAAGGCGCATATTACAACATGCATCGACAAATGCCACTTACGCACGCTGAGAAATACAAGCTGCGAATTATTTGGTATTGGTATCCTCTGTATTGTCTTGGTGGAATCTCTTTCCTCAGTTTCATCATCCTCGTCTTGACTGGAACCATCCTCGGTATCTACTACGTCCCAGGTGGTGAAGGCGATCCATCACCTGCCTATGCCTCGATGGAATTCATCATGCTCGAACTACCGTTCGGCTACATCATTCGAGCCGTCCACCATTGGGGAACACACTTCATGGTCGCATCTGTTTTCCTACACATGTGTCGTGTTTACTTTACAGGTGCTTACCGAAACCCACGTGAACTCAATTGGCTCATCGGTGTTGCATTAATGGCTCTCACCATCGTCTTTGGTTACTCTGGCTATCTGCTACCATGGGACAGTCTGGCATACGGAGCAGCGGTTATTGGAATCAATCTTGCGAACTCATCTCCGTTGATTGGAAAGTACATCGCAACACTCCTCTTTGGTGGTTCATCCTTAACACCACGAACCGTCACGCGGATGTACTTCATCCACGTCTTTATTCTCCCTGTGATTGTGACAACGTTGATCATCATTCACTTGTTTATTGTCTGGGTACAAGGCATTGCGGAGCCACATTGATCGGAGGAATTTGAATGGGATTAATGGAAAATTTGGGACGAGTTGCAACCTCATACATGGATGAAAAAGCCAAACTCCAAGAGGCTGGTGAAAAGCGCAAGCGAACCCGTATGGGTCACGGTTTCTGGCCGCACGAAGTTCTTCGCGACACCATTCTGTTTGCATTTATGGCAGCCGTTTTACTGTTCTATGCATGGTTGATTCCACCGCCATTGCACGGTGCTGCTGACCCGTATGCACAAGCAGGATTCGTTTTCCCTGATTGGTACGTATTGTTCTCCTACGGTTACCTCCGTTGGGGTGAATACCTGCCTCAGTTTACTGTACCAACCGGATTCATTGGCGACATTGTCGGTCAACCTGTCTTCGCTTGGAACGCTGCATGGTGGGGCGCTGCCCTCACCGGTATTCCTGTCGGTATTCTCGCACTCCCACCGTTCCTCGGCGGACGTGAAAAGCGACCTGTTGAAGACCCATGGTTTGCAGCAGCAGGAGCAGTCTACCTGGCTCACGTCTGGTTCATCTCCGTCTTTTCCATCAACATCTTCCTCGAATTGTATGGCAAGAATCGGTCGGATTATTGTAAACTTGATTCGCATGGAGACCTGTTATGTGGAACGAGGGCACCTTGGATTGCTGAAATTTTCAATGCAGTGCCGTGGATCCTCACAGGAATGCTGTTATGGATTGTGATCTATTTTGTTGGTCGTAACGTACTGGTGAAAGCCTGGGGAGCAGGATTCACCCCCGAGCATGGAAAGCGCCTCATCATCGGAGCTCTCGTCGTTTCAGCAGGTGCTTCCGTTGCAACCTTCGACACCTACGACAACGGTTTCTGGGAAGCTGGTGGACTCTTGACCATCAAGGGATTAACGCACGATTACTATCCAGAACTGGAAGCCATGCGAACACAACCTTCCGATGTCCATGTGCATGAAACAAACGAGTTTACCGATGATCGTGGCTATACGGATGGTATTGTACCAGCAGCGGCATGGTTGGATTGGCAAATCTTCCAACCTGCTCGTGAAACCATCATCGATTTCAGCGATGCAAACAACCATCAAAACCCTGCAGAAGGCGACAATGCAGCAGGGAACACCGTTACCTTTGCTGGTGGAGAAGGATATTCGGATTCTGGTACGTTTACAGTTTCTGGCGAATACACCGATGCAGCACTTCCAACCGATGTTTCCTGCGAATATCGTGCCAGTGAACGTAAGATCGACGGTGTCAACACCGCAACAATGCTCTCGAGCACCATGAGTGTTACCGATAGTTCAGGAAAGGTACTTGCCTCATTCACGGGCTGTGAAGGTGCAGAAATCAACCTCGTGCCTGGGAACTATAACTATGAATACACGCTTGTTGCATCAGGCGCACTAGCTCTGAACGATTCAAT
>JBMTJI010000016.1:0-47252 GCA_049438185.1 Candidatus Poseidoniaceae archaeon | reverse complement strand
ATGCCACCAATGCCTGAAGCACCTCCGGCTCCTCCAGAAATGCCACCAATGCCTGAGGCACCACCAGGCCTTGATCTGCTAACACCCGTCGAACCAGCACCTGCTGAAGAAGCACCAGCAGCACCACCTGGTCTGGATTTGCTCACACCTCTTCCTACTCCTGCTACTGAAGAAGCACCTGCTCCTGCTTTGGGAATGGATCTTCTTGCACCGCTTGCCCCTGTTGAAGAAGCACCAGTGGAAGACGCTCCGAGCGCTGACCCACTCCTCGCTCCACTTCCAGCCGCTGAACCTGCTGTTGACCCATTGATGGGTGCAGATGAGAATGCTGTTCACGTTGGAGAAATCGCAGGTGCAACCATCCGTTCAAGTGCTGAAGTTGACGAAGTTCCTGGAGACAAACTCGAAGGAACCCTCCATGAGGTTGAAACAGCAACTTTAGCAAGTGATGGTACTGTCATCAAGCAGAAAATCCAAGGTACGCTTACTGTCAACAATCCATCCGCTGAGGATCGAATTTACGACATTGACGTTTTGCTCGACAACGCAGACTCAACCGACATCGGTGGAGACCAAATCTCGGTCGATGAACTCGAAGCAGGTAAGAACTACGTCAAGAAGTATTCCGTATCCGATGCACAAATGTTGGTTTTGCGAGAATCCCTCGACACGAACCCGGCTCGTGACAACGAACGTTCACTCAGCATCGCATTGTCTGAAGAGGCTGGTACTGTTGCCCTAACGATCGAAGTTGAGAACGTCTCAGGCGTTCAACTCAACAACGTTCTCGTAACACGAAACATCCCTAATTGCCTAACGTTCAACCACAGTGCAGCTTCGACCATTGAAGCAGGAACTCTGACCTGGGCTGTTGGTTCATTGAATCCTGGTGAAAAGCAAACATTGGCAATTGAAGGAGAAATCCTTGTTACGTCTACAAGCACCATCAAGGCCGGAACTGCAGAGGCAACCTACGAAGCAGATTCGACACTATCCAACCTTTCGTTCCGTGACTTGGATGCATTCTGCCGTGGATTCACGTACATGCGTGTTCGAGAAGATGAGCGCCCAGACAATTGGATTTGTCAGACCATTTTTGAGAACCGTTCGTCCTTTGCAGTCGATCTCGTCAAACTTCAAGTACGAATGAAGGGAAGCGATGACCTTCTATTCGATGTAAGTGATGTCAAGGAAGATGTTCATCCACAAGGAAAGTGGGAAAGTGAAGAGCGTACTGTCATGGCGACCGCTGAACCAGATTTCACATACGACCTTTCATACACCGTTTTGCCCCGAGCCACTCGCAAGACTGAAGGGACGTTGAAGCTTGAGGAAAACACCTTCACTGTCGTGGATGCTGAAATCTCCAAGACCTACTCCAATGACACGCTCCGCTCGTTCAGACAACAAGGAGTTGAAGCGAATATGGTCATTAAGAACACAGGTTCCGCAACAATCAATTTGATGCGAATTACCGATGACATTCCTGGTCTTTTCGAAGCACCTGATATGGATTCGATGACCATTAGCGTCAATGATAAGGAATTGGCCGAAGACCAGTGGAAGGGTGAACTCTCAGCAGGAATTACACTCGAAAAGGAACACCGATCACCAGACGGCGACGGTCACACCATGACGCTTACCGTTGGCACAAAGGGTCCGATCGGCCTAAAGCCAGGTAAGACCATGGAGGTTTCATACAAACTGAACGCTCCAGATCCATCACCTGCCAACGAGCGTGTTGATGCTCCTGCACGATTCCAATTCAGTTCCGAACAATTTGGTCCAGTTTGTGTTCGTGATGCTCCCGAAGCTCCAAGCGTTCGCGTAAGTCACCTCCGACGAAACTTCTCCGCTGGAAAGCAAGCCATTCCAATGGGTGGAAAAGGTCGATACGAAGTTCTCATCTTGTTCGAGAACAACGGCGATACCGCTCTTCAAGATGTCTTCATCCGAGATGTGATTCCATCGAACTTTGAAATCAAAGACTGGCACATTCGTGGCGCTGGAGGCGACAAGCGAAGCGATGTTGAGATGACGACAAACGAGACCGAAGATGGTGTTGAAATCACATGGAAGGTTCCTGTTGTCGCAAAAGGCGAGCGTTTGGACGTCTCCTTTGAGATTAAGGGCGAAGGCGAAATCGACGCAGAGGCGCTCAACCGATTCCACGGTGCTCACTTCGGTGATGAACTTGAAAACGAAGATGATACTGTTGAAGAAGTTGTTGAAGAAGTTCCCGAGGAAGTTGCTGAAGATTCTGAAGAGACGAGCGAGGATGATGGAGCAGAAGAAGCCGAAGAAGCAGAAGAACCAGCGATTAAATTCCGTGAGGACATCATGCTTCGAGTCATGGAAGAGTACGGTATTACAGACCGTGATGCCTTCCTTGCTCACTCAATGAACTTCGATCTTGATGAGAATGGTTACCTCAAGAAAGCCGAATTTGTTGCGGCTGCTGAAGCATTCAACGCTGATGCTGAAGATTCAGGAGAAGAAAGCGACGCAGAGGATGCTCCTTCAGAAGAAGAGGCTGCTGAAGAAGAAGTAGCCGTTGAAGAAGCAGAGGAACCTGCACCTGAAGAACAATCCGATGAGGCTGCTGAAGCCAAGGATTGTCCAATCTGTGGCACTTCAAATGCACATGATGCAGGCGCATGTATCGCTTGCAACTACACATTTGAGTGATTCAAAACGGTAGTTTCCACTGTGGCCATTCCTCGTGGTCTGAAGAACTACTCACAATGATAATTACGTTACGTTTTGTGTTTTCAAGCAGTGTATTGAGAGGGGTTTGAGTGGATGGTGGAATCACACCATCGCGTAAATCGACCGCTAACCAAGCCGTTGGATATTGCGTCAACCAAGCGTTCAACTCAGCTTCGATGCCAATAGGTGGAACGCCTTGTCGTACGCTTGCTAGGAAGCCCCAATTCGAGATTGTTCTTCGCTCATCATCCGTCCACAAGAAGATGCGTTCACTGAAACCAATTCGTTCAAGTTGGTTGAGCGCTTCGTCCTCTGTACAACATACTGGGCGACCAGGCATAGGCATAGGCACAGGATATTCCCATGTTTTCGCTACGTCAAGGGGTTCCTTTCGGCGCATGGTTGACAGGAAAACATCCTATCGTTTGAATCCAACGGAAGACTAACCTTCATGACCCTTATGCTGCACAGATGAACTATGGCGAATCGTGCGGCTCCTCCTCCACCACCTCCAAACGGTTCGATGATGACCATGTTGCTGGTCATGATCTTGATGACCTTCCTGATCATCAACCCAAACATCCGCAATGCATTAGGCAACATGGCTGATCCCATCCTTGCACCAGTTCTACCAGAGACTGAATTCTTCATCTTGACCGTCTTGATTCTCGGAACCTTCTCAATGACATTGAACACAGTATTGAGAAATTTCTTTGCCGACCCAATTGAACAGGCACATATCGGTCATCGACAATCGCAAGTTCGAAAGATGATGAACGATGGAAGAATGAGTCGCGACCCTATTCTCATGGAAAAGGCCAACACGTTGCGTGAACAAATGATGCCTGAACAACTCAAAGTTCAGATGAGTGCGATGCGCCCAATGATGTTCACAATGATTTTCATCATCGGTATTTTCGCATGGCTTACAACCGCAGTCGAATCCTTCCGTGTCGACTACGTATCCCTTCCATGGGCGCCACGATGGCACCTTCTTGACGACAAATTCCTCTTTTTCCCCGCATGGATTTGTGCCTACATCTGTATGAGTGCTCCGCTGGGACGAATTGTTGATCGACACATCAAATTGATTCGATATCGGAATCACCCGGTTGTTCTTGCCAATGAAAAGTTGAGCGAGCCATTGCTTCACCTTGTTGTGAGTGATGATGGAGCAAAATCGAAACAAGCAACACAACGGAGGAACCGTTCTCGGAAGAATGGCCCAAAGAAACAGGCCAAGTCTTCTGAGAAACAAACCCCATCAAAGTCTGAAAAGAAGGCAGAAACGGCATCTGAAGTTTGTCCAGAGTGCATGAGCGATGACGTTCGCCGCAAAGGTCCTCGAAACATACGTTGCAACGTATGTTACCACGAATGGGTGTAAACAATGGTTCGGATAACCATCTCTGGTCATCCAGGGAGCGGCACGAGCACTCTCGTTCAATTGCTCTCTGAGACGAAAGCATGGTCGAGCCTCAATGGAGGAGAGTTGTTCCGTCAAGAAGCAAAACGGAGAAACATGACACTCGCCGAATTTGGACAATTGTGCAAAGAAGATCTTGAGGTGGATCGTGCATTGGACGCCCTATTGAAGGATGAAATGCTTCGCAGTGATGAAGACGCTCCTTCCATCATCGAGAGTCGATTATCAGGTTGGTGGGCTTACCAACTTGGGCTTGATGTACCCCGCATCTGGCTTGATGTGGATGAGGAAGAGCGTGCGCATCGTGTTCAGGCACGTGAAGGTGGAGAGATTGATACCATCATTGAACAAAGCAGGATTCGAGCCGATGTTGATGCGCAACGTTTCCTTGAACTGTATCAATTGCTTCCCGAACAGGAGGAGCCATACACGCACCGAATCGACGCTAGCAGCCTAAACCCTCAAGAAGTGCTGGCTCGGGTTCTTGATATTGTGGAGGAATTGGAATGAGTGGAATCATAGTTCTCGATGCGGAAGCTGAAACAGATGATGCGATTGGCACATACCCAGATCAACGAACCATTGAGCAACGTTTGGAATCCGGGTTCTTTCTTCTTGACAAGGGTGCTGGACCAACATCCCACCAAGTTGCTGCGTGGGTTCGAGACATGCTCGAATTACCAAGACTTGGTCATGGAGGAACACTCGATCCATTTGCAACAGGTGTTCTTCCCTTAATGGCAGGAAAAGCCATGCGTCTCACGAAGCAAATTCTTGAGCACAACAAGACCTACATCGCCGTCTTTCAATTCAAGAATGAGGTAGAGCAAGAGGCACTTGATGCGGTCATGAATCAATTGACTGGACGCATTTACAACGTACCACCAGAAATTTCTGCCGTTCGTGTCCAAGTTCGTACACGAAAGATTCATGATTTTTCACTTCTCGATCAATCCTCAAAACACATCGTTGCTCGTATTCGCTGTGAAGCAGGAACCTACATTCGAACCATGGCGAGAGACATGGGCTTGTTGCTTGACCAACCCGTTGAATTGAGAGAATTACGACGAGAAGATTCTGGACGTTTTTCGCTTGATGATTGTGTCGAATTGCATGAAATCGCAGATGCAATTTGGCTTTGGAAGGAATGCAATGAGGGAGAAGCACTCTTGCGAATGCTTCATCCGACAGAAAAGTTGCTTGCTGGATTACCTCGAATCGTAGTCAAAGATAGTGCAGTCGCTGCACTCGCACATGGAGCCCCGTTGCTTCGACCTGGACTTGTATCCATTCCAGACGACTTAAGTTCCGGACAAAACGTACTCGTTACCAGTATCAAAGGCGAAGCAGTTTGCTTCGTCAAAGTGAACACTGACAGCGAAAGCATCACCAAAATGGAAAAGGGTGAAATCGCTCGCCCATCAGCTGTACTGATGAACGATGATGTCTATCCTCGTCGTTGGTGATCATGCCTCAAAGTACTCTTCGTAGATGAACTCCTCTGTTTCAATTCGTATTTTCAATTCTGACATGTCCCCACATCCGTCCCATCAGCAATGCTGAACGACCCCCACAGTCTTGGAACATGGTTGGCAAAAATTCTCACCGTTATGAATGTTCACGTTCTTTTGGACATTATCCGACAACACGACTCTGTTTCCAGAGTGAAGTCATCAGCCAAAGAATACGGGGTCATCTGATTCCATCCACTGTGGATGTTTGACCATACATTTCCTGAATGTTTCACTCTCAAGCATCATCTCAAGCCAGCGATGGAGATGTGGAAGTGGGAGTTCATCGAACCATTGTCGATTGGTATTTGCAAATTGCCTGACGAACGGTGAAAGCGCATAGTCGGCGATTGTGCATTGATTTCCACAGAGATATTGATGCCCGGAAAGACGGGTGTTGTATTCGTTCAAGAAAGCAACCACATGGCTTCGATGTTCTTCGGGGGCGAGAGGATTTTCGTATCGATTGTTGTACTTATATCGATCAAGGTGATACTTGAAATCACCATCATTTCCATCGACAAGTTGCATCCAATCGCCGACAAGGAGGGATTCATCAAGTGCCCACAACATGATGTCCATACTTTCCTCAAGCACGGTTCCATCTTCAAGCAAAAGAACTGGAACCGTTCCTTTTGGAGAGATTTCAAGCATATGTTCTGGACGGTCTCTCAGAACAACCTCGCGTAGTTCAACTTGAATTTCGGCAACGAGTAGTGCCATTCGTGCACGCATCGCATAAGGGCAACGTCGGAAGCTGTAGAGGATTGGATGGGCCATACAATCACTCATATTTTCGAATCTTTGCAGGTGCGAGGAATGTGAAACCGGCAACAATCAAGACCAAGGCAATGAGACTGCCAACGTAGATCGTTGTCGTTGAAAGACCTGCATCAACATCCTGATCTTCTGTGGACGCTGGCTGAACGAGCGTCAAGGACGCTTCCCTGTCGTTGTTGGATTCGTTTCGCTCATCAATCACTTCACCACCATCGACAACCGCATCGAAAACCATGTATTCTCCATCGATTGGCGTTTGGAAGGAGCATTCACTAACAGCAATCTCACCAGGCCCCAATGTTGGAATTGAGGAGATATCAGCCGTTTGACCGTTCACCGTACAACGTATAGTAATCATCTCTGCATTTGCATACCCATAATTGCCAACGTAAATTCGTGCCTTCAAAAATTGTCCATTTTCAGCAGATTCCCGCTCAGCAAAAACACCATTTGCATCATCTCCAATGACGAGGTCTGTAATTTCAAGGTCGGGCAATGAAACGACCTCAAGGTCGAGCACACGTTCTGTACAGGAGGTTGAATCACACAACGTCAACAAGACCGATGTGTAACCAGGTGTAGGGGCTGTCAACGTGATGGTTTCAGCATCCAGATCGACCTCAACCCATGAACGATTTGCACTGATGCTGATCGCTGTTGTCGATGTATCCACATCAGACCAAGCAAATGGAATCGTCGTCTCAAGTGCATGTTCGACCTGAACTAATGCTGGGAATTCATTCAGAACAGGTGCATCATCCACTGCAGCAACGAAGATGTTGAACAACTCCGTATGTGTATTACCAGCAGCATCCATGACCGTCATGGTAATTTGCGAACTGCCCGATTGCTCGGAAAGAAGTGAGATTCGAACCTCTCCCTGATCCAATGAAACATCGACCAATGTTGGTTCAGAGTTAGCAAAGCTTACTCCAAGGTCTTCCGGAAGTCCTCGATCGTCGGTACATCGTGTAAGAAGCGGAACAAACAAACCCCCTCCATCTTCTGTGAGATATTGATCGCCGACCAGTTGGCAAACTGGATCTTCATCATACAAAATATCGTATCCACCGCTAATTTCTATAGAATTGATTTCGAGTGCGGTTGTACTCGCACTTCCATCAGAATCCCAAGTAAACCACGTTTTGATGGAAACAGCAACGTTCGTATGTTCATTGATGAATGTATGACCAATAGGAATTTGGTGAGAAAATTGTCCTATCTCGACTGGAAGATTCGCCACAGTGATGTCGTTCACTGTAATCGTCCAACGAGAAAGTGTCGCATTGATTCCTGAAGCATCACCATAGATTCGACCGTTAATCGATAGCATTGGATCGTTGATGTCGACATGAATTGAAACGATGCAAGCAATGTCCGTTGATATTCGGATTTTGATGTATTCCGCATTTGAAAAATCATCTTCAGCATACATTGTAAATCCACTAAAGGCAAGACCATCAGTGGATGTTGCATACTGAATACTAACATTCGCCTCCGTTCCTGTTTCATTGACAACATAATGGATCCTGCCAAAGGATTGCTCCGCAGGGACTGGAATCGCTTCACTTGTCCAGGTACCAATCGATTGACCATCTGTCGATTCCAAACCACACACGGACAATGCCATACCAGTGTACTCACCTTGACTCAAATCAACATCAAGAACAGGCAAAGCATGTCCGTTCGCTGTCGAGGTTGCTTGAGCAACTTCACCGCCATACCAAGGCGTCTCCATCGTAACATCGAGACCAATGGCATCCAATTCCAGTCGAGCATCATCGGTTTGTCCTACCGAAACATAGTCCATGGTGAATTTTGCATTTGAGAGCATAGCCCATGTCCATGAATCAATGTTCGAGATATCGAAACTATAGTATGTACCGTTGATGTAATCAATGGATGAACCTGTGTTCGACCAAGTTCGTAGAATTTCGGAACCATTCGACCAATCCATGGAGAGTCGTACCGAGTCGATGTTCAATGCATCTGTAATCTTGAATGCAAGAACAACACTCACGCCTGTAATGACATATTGCGTGGACGATGTCACATCAAAATCTTGTACACTCATCACAGGCCCGGTTGACCACATGTACAAACCATCTGGAGCACCTACGACGTTATCTGATTCCGATGGACTTGTCAGACCCCAATACGACAAAGTATCGGTATTTTGTGGACGTTCATGAACCATCGTGATTCGCTGATCAGCAACCATTGATTCGGTATACGTAGCGGGTTGGGATGTAAATGAGGTGGTTGCCCCAACAGTCCACTGACCAGAATCCGTCAAGTCTCCTTGTGGAAACAAATCGTAGGTCGTCGTCTCATGAACCGAGCGTGCTGAACTGGTTGAAATCAGCGGGGAAGTGAGTGCAAGACTGAGAACAAGAAACAATACAACCGCATTCCACTTTCGTCGCATGACCACAGGATTGGGTGGTAGCATTTCAAACAACGGGTTTCTTGATACGACGACGATTTGTTGAAATACCACGCCCATGACGGACAACTCCCCATGGCTGTGGTGGTGTAGGGGTTAGCACGGCAGATTGTGGTTCTGCCAGCCCGGGTTCAATTCCCGGCCACGGCCCCACTTACTCCAATTCGTTTGAATCGATGGTATGTCCCATTCGTTCCACTTTGGTTTGCAAGTACTGTAGGTTGTCTTGACCCACGCCTGCGACCAAAGGAACAGTCTTTGCGACAACAATTCCATGTTGCTCGAGTTGGTTGACCTTATCTGGATTGTTGGTCAATAAGGCGACTTCTTTGATTCCGAGATCGTTCAACATCGTGGCGGCAATTTGGTAGTCTCGACCATCAGCTGGGTGACCTAAGAGTAGGTTGGCATCCAATGTGTCAGCACCTTGATCCTGCAAATGATACGCTTGGATTTTCGCATGCAATCCGATTCCACGACCTTCTTGGCGAAGGTAAAGCAAGCAACCCCAACCGTTGTCGACAATGGCTTTCATCGCAGCATCAAGTTGTGGTCCACAATCGCAACGAAGCGAGGAAAAAGCATCTCCCGTCAAACATTCTGAGTGAACTCGCATCAGCACTGGATCTGGGCCAACCATCGACCCAAGCATCAACGCAACGTGGTCGAGACCTGTTTCTTCTTCATGGTATACGTGAATATCGAATTGCCCCCATTTCGTTGGAAGTTTTGCTATGCTAGGAACATCATCAGTCATTTCCTTTCACCTCAATGAGAAACGTATACTCGCCTTCGTTTGATTCTATGGAAAGCAGTTCATGAGGTGTTCGGCCAAGCATCAATGGTATATCGTGACGCTTTTCAGGAACGCTTGCAAGAACCTGCAGCACAGAGCCAATCTCCATCGATAAGAGGGCTTGCTTTGCTTCAGCTACGGGAACCGGACAAAAAAAGCCGAGAACATCCAAAAGATGGGTCGCATCTTTGCTGTCGACCATGGTGTGTTGTCCACCCCCTGCTTTTTGAACACATCCACAGTTTCGGTTCAATTGACGCAACACGTTGAAGAGGAGCGCGTGCAAGCATCATCCAATGGGTGAATCTGCTTCCTCAAGTGCAAGCGATGACATGAGTTGGGGTGAAGTAGCCCAACTTGGTCTTCGTTATGGAAAGATTCCATTAGCACTTCTTGCAGTCGAAGCACTGTATTGGTTCATCACCCAACCCTCCGACACACTCGCTTTGATACAGGTCACAGAGGCATACATTTGGAACGAGGTGACACAATTGATGTTTGGGGAAGGTGCCTCGACATTGAGCACTCACAACGGTTGGATGACTCGAATTGACTTCCACCATGAATCGTTTCCTGGTGCCCTGAATTCTGTTGGACTCTACGTCTCCGATGAGTGTGCTGGCGTCCATGAGATGATCTTCCTCTCGACGTTGGTGTTGATGACCGATGGTGTTACACAGCGAGAGAAATTCAAAGCGGTCGCAGTCATGTGTGGCATTGTCTATGTGCTCAACATTGTCCGCCTTGTTGCCTTTTATCCAATTGCAGTCGAGGGATGTCTTGCCAATCCAAATCAACCAGAATGCTTGAACGGCATGTGGAATTTCCATACGTTCGTCTATCAATGGGGATTCCTGATTGTCTTGTTGCTCATGTGGCTTGTTTGGTTCAAATTTATTGGAGGGGCAAGCCGAACCATGAAAGCATCTCAAGAGGAAAAGGAGCAGTGGCGTGTCGTTATTCGTAAGCGATGGGAACAGAAGCATTTCGCCCTCATCGGTGTTATGGTTGGGTTCTTTGGCATCGCATGGTTCTGGATCAATGGAAATTCAACCGCTATGGATGCAAAAAATGTCATGGACTTTTGTGCGTTTAGTGATTTAACAACGCCGAGCTGTTACGAGGCTCAAAACACATGGGATAATGCCATCCAAGGTGCCTGGTCGTTTGCGGTACTTGGTCTCGTTCTTGGCGCAGTTGGATTTTATGACATTGAGAGAAAAGATTCGGAAGGAAATTGGCCAACATATGAATCTGAAGAAAAAGAGGTTATTGACCTTGAATCCAAATCCAAATCCAAAAAAGAGAAGCCTAAGGGCTCATGGAGAAATCGATCATCAACAAGTGAAGAAGAATGATCAAAGAACTTCTGCGTCGACTTTCTGAGAGCCAAATGGATGCATGTTGATCGCCTTCATGGCCAATCCTAACTTGCTGCTGTGGATTGATACAACTGTGGATTCCCCTTCAAATCGTACATCACCAATGGCGAGGGAATCGCAACGAAGATGCTCTTCAAACCATGAGGCGATTTGCAGAGGAGAACCAAGTTGAGCAGCGTTTGCAGATAATCGAATGCTTACGAAACCATAGACATCAGCATTCTCGCCGAAGTCGTCTTGCTTCTTGACTGGATCTCGTTCAATGCCTTCTGGTAGTTCAGGTGCATCCGTTTCATGAATGTCAAGATTGTAGGTTGCAATGATTTTACTCATCTGTGGAGCATCATCTTTCGACACTAAACTCCAAGCCTCACCGTGACGACCAATACGTCCAGTTCGACCAATTCGATGAATGAAGGAATCGATGTCCGAAGGAACATCGTAGTTGACGACCAATGTGATTCCGTCGATATCAATCCCACGAGCTGCAACGTCGGTAGCAACGATGGTGGTCACGTTGCCTTCACGGAAGTTGTCGAGAATGCGCTCACGCTGATTCTGCTTCAAATCACCGTGCAACCCAGCAACATCAAAGCGGTGCTTTTGCAAGCGTTGAACAGCAAGATCGACCATACGCTTGGTGTTGCAGAAGATAATGCATTGATCGTCTTCGCCCATACGAGCCAACAATCGACCGAGAGCCCACAATTTGTTGGCACGGCCAATCGATATCTTATACAAATCAATAGGAGGAACATCAAGTTCCTCTTCATTGGTCATGACAAACTCAGGGTTGTTGGTGAATTCATTTGCAGCATCAAGAATCTCTTGTGGGAAGGTCGCAGAAAAGAGCAGGGTTTGTTCTCGAGCGGTTGTTCGCTCAAGAATCCAAAGAATGTCAGGAAGGAACCCCATATCCAGCATTCGATCCGCTTCATCAAGACAGAACACTTGGAGACTTGCGAGATCAAGATGTCCACGCTCAGACATGTCCATGACGCGCCCAGGTGTTCCGACGATGATGTCAACACCTGCATCAAGTCCTTTGGCCTGCTTCTCAAGATCAGTTCCACCGTAAACGGTCATGATTGAAAGCCCTGATTCACCCTGTAGAATGTTCATCTCTTCAGCAACTTGCTGAGCAAGTTCACGTGTAGGTGCAAGAACCAAGCCTTGTAGATTGCCAGTTGGTTGACAGCGCTCAAGAATAGGAATGCCAAATGCAGCAGTTTTACCTGAACCAGTTCGTGCTTGACCGATGACGTCTCGACCTGAGCGAGCCAAGGGTATTGTATCTCGTTGAACTTCAGTCAAGCATTCCCACTCAAGCGAGGAAATCCCCTGCATAATGGAATCAGGTAGTTGGAGGGAATCGAATCGGGTTTTCGTGAACATGTTTGCTCCTTCCGTCTCTTTGGTTCAGGCCACCGAGACGGAGGTGGCCCCCACGAACATCAGAAGTTTTCTCGATCCTTAATTTCAGCCTGAAGTTGACCCATCCAATACTTCTTGGCGTTATCACGGTTGAGCGGACGACGCATTTGTCGCACGTGCTCAAGGATGTATTGTCGGAATTTCAAAGCCTTGGTACGGTTTACACCCTTCGGCGTAATTCCTTCCCATAGTCGGTCGAACTGGAGTTCTTTGTCGTCCATCATGTGATGACCTCGATGTCCAAGCGACCGAGCACCCCCTCATAACCATGTCGTTACGAGTCTTGGATGTCTTCTTCAGGAGGAGCGTCCAAAAGGGGAGGTTCAGGAGGAGCATTTCCTAAGCCAACCGCTTTCCCTTGAGCATGAGCAACTTCTCGTTCCAAAGCAGGAACAGGAAGGGCGGGAGAGAGGAAAGCGTTCTTCTGATCTTCCGTACCCTCAATCGATGCATCAAAGGTCATCTCTGTCAACATTTTCTTCAGTTCGGAATCCGTTTCATTCTGGAGAAGTTCGGTTGCGACCAGACGGAGTTTGTCCTCAACGAGGAGCATCGGGAGCATCTCTATGCAGGAACGTCGAACGACAACATTCGGGTGACGTGCACCGTTCATGATGAGGTTTCGAGCACGTGAATCATCTGTGTCCATCGAACGAATGGCTCGCAATGCATTGTTCCGAACCTTCTCATCAGCGTCGAGAATGGCTCGTTCTGTCAACATTATCGCAATACGAGGTTCTTTCTTCGAAAGCGAAGAGAGTGTTTGAGATGCATTCCTTCGCACCTCAGCATCAGCATCGTTGAGTGCCCAAGAAATAAGATCCCAACCCATCGCACCGGCTCGTTGTACAACATTTCTGAGAAGTTTTGAGGCTTTTCTCCTCAGTCGGACATCGTCGACAAGAAGAAGTTCATCAATGTGGTCACATACAACCTCAGGCCATGTTTCCGTTAGCGCCTTCAGACCACGCCATGCGGGTTCACTTCGTGCATTAATGCTCGAGCGCAATTCTTGGGCGAGTGAGCTGTCAACACCAGAAGGAAAGGTTGGAGCCGAGAGTTCGAGGCAGGTACTTGCCGCTTTTCGAACACGAACATCATCATCATCGAGCAGAACAGAGAGCCAATCAAACAACTCATCGGAGCGTTGTTCCGCAACCGTTGGAAGAACCTCCAATGCTGCCACTCGTATCTTCGAATCATCCGATTCCAGCGCCTGCAAGAGGCTGGCATGCGCACGATCTGCCCAGACGCCTTTGAGTCGTCCGAGCCCTTGAACACCATCAACTCGAGAAAGTGTATGTCGTCCACCGTTCCAGTTGACAATCGATTGTTCTTTTTGGCCAGTTGAAAGGTCGAGAATCTCTTGACGAGTGCATTCCATCCATGGACCAATGCGTTCTTTCTTGTTGGTTTTTCGAGTCTGCCGACGACCTGTTGCAATGGGCAAACCCGTTCGTGGGTCTCGTGCAATATACTCTCGAACCATCCTACCAATCAAGGGTTGCATCCTTCCAGTGATTATGAACCTTCACTTGAAACGTTCTGGACAGGCTTCGGCAAGCCTCAAGAACGGGATGAAGCAACGCAGTTGTATGTCCTATCGTCGAACCCTGCTCGGTTTGCTCTTGACCGGCATCATGATTTCTGGAACAATCAATCCTGCGCTCCTTCTTCTGGACGATAAAAATGACAATATTGAGCGAGCCACTGGGGAAGAAACTGGCTTTTCAGGACAAAATTTCTTGCTCAACAAAGTCAAGAAAAATACAACGACGAATGAGATGGAATTGCAACGACCTGAAATCACCTGGGCGCAAACAACAGGTGGTGGTCTAATGATCACAAGGGCTCATGGTTGCATGGCCCATGATACAACCAATGAGTTGGTTTACCTCATGGGAGGTCGTACCGACCCAGACCCGCAACAAACCAATGACGAATCATCGACGAATCTCATCGAGATATGGAATCAGTCGACAGAAACATGGTCACTGGCTCAGTTCAGTATGCCTGATGCCCAACAATATCACGAATGTGTGCAAATCAACGACAAGATTTACTCGATTGGAGACTGGTACCCGAATGTTTCACCAGCTCGTAAATCATCTGGGCAAGTACAAATTTACGATTTGGCTGCCGAAGAATGGATGAACAATACAACCAGTATGCCTCCATCAAAAGAAGTTGGCAATTTTGGAATGGCTTCGATTGGAACCAAAATCTACATCGCAGGTGGAGTTCAGAACTCGAGTGCCAACGACGCAACCGACCGATTGCTTGAGTACGACACGGTCACAGGAATTTGGACGGAACTTGCCAACATGACTGAGAAGCGTTTTGCTTTCCCATTGGTTGAATACCACGGCCTTCTTTACGCCTTTGGCGGATTGCAAGGAGCGTACACCTGGGTCAATCAACCTGTCACCAACACGAGCGAAGTGTACGACCCAGCAACCAATACATGGACAAGACTGCCAAACATGTCCTTCCATCGATTTGGGATGGCGGCCTCTGTTCACAACGACGAGATCGTCCTCATCGGTGGGCACAGTCAAAGCGCAGCGGTAAAAGACACATGGGGATATGTTCCATCATCCAACGAATGGAGGAAACAAGACGATCTTTTGATTGGAATCTTTGATCTTGCCGCTATTGATGCAGATGGAGTCACCGTCTTTGCAGGGGGGGACCTTTCTTCCCAACCGTATGGAACAGGATGGGGCGTTCAGTATCTCGATGAGACTGGTATCGCACCGAAAATTGACAATCATACGGGGTGGATTTCATCTCCAATCAACAACCTTGCAACCACAGAACATGGTTCTGCTTCATTGATGTGGATGGAACTCAGTGGTTCCACACCAACCTCAACATCGATAGGATTCCAATACAGAGTTTCCAACTCAGAAAGCGGTGTTGCATCCGAGACATGGAAGCCGATTGATACATTGAATCCATCAAATCTCGCACTTCTTGGCATCGGAAATCACTCTCTCTCCGGCATTGCTGCAAGCGACAAAGGGTTGATGGAGTATAGAATCCAGTTGTACACAGAGGAAGTGCAGAATTGGGAAATTCCAAATTTGAACTCAATTCGGTGGGGAGCTGAAGAGGCGTCGTTTTCACTCAGCAACCCAACTGCAATCCAACCAAACGCTCCACAAATCACGTTTTCAAGCCACCATGCTGCAATGGAAGGACAACTTTCTCAACCAGCTGTCTTTGAATTTGCAATGATCAAAGCAACCCCTGAAGGGTTCATTCATCCAAATGCCGTCTGGACAACCATTCGCGTCTCTCCAGATGGAAGTACTCCAGTAGTGAGTGACACAGACAATCTCTTGGACAGTTCCAGCGTTTCCATAGGCGCACCAATCAATGGTGTTCGAGATGTTGATTGGGCTCTTTCGTTCAATGACATGGATACGGACAAGGTTCTCATTCGCACCTCGACCGAAGGTGTTGCAACATCAACCTATACCCATGTAACGCCGGTTGATATCGATCGTTCGATAACCGTCTTCATTGATGACATAACCTCGAATTTCTCGACACAAGGTGGTAACGAAGTCTCCCCTGGAGAGGTTCTACGAGGTGGATCTTCGTTGTCAGTTTCCGTTGATCACGCCTATTCAAGCAGTGGCCTGCGTCCGCTTTCAAACAACATCAAAGCTCGAATTCATATTGACGTGGAACTTCGTACCCAAGGTGTCAATACTGGACAACCTTGGTACAATACATCTACGGCCTTTGTTAGCCTGAGTGCCAACCAAGCGACTGTTTTCATCGCATCACTACCATCGAATGTATCTGGGCAAACAACTGTCCGCCTCGAGGCACAAACAACAGATTCTCTTGAATTGCAAGTTGACCCTGCTGCATCCTCTGCAAGTTTCCTTCTCGATTCGTTTGCTCCAATCATTATGACCACATCACCTCTCGTTGATTCTTATCTGAATACAGATGGAAATCGAACCGTGACGTTGAATGTTTACGATGCAGTTGGTTTCGAACAAGATGCAATACAATCCTACGTCTGGCTCGAAGGAGTACACGATGCAAACGGAAATGGAATCTCTGAAGTGAATGAACGGATTCTGATTGAGCATGAAGCCATCAACATCGGAACGTCTTGGCAATTTTCACTTCAACTGAATGAAACAGGAAATGCTGAGGGTGAGGCTGTTCAGGTTTACTTAGAAGGAACCGATCGAGACGGTCGAGAAATTCTCACCAATGGACAAGAACAAGGCCACTTGTACTGGACAAGCCGCCTACCAACAAAATCAACAATCGTTTCTGTTGATGAACGATACCCTACTGAAAATGGTGTTGCTCAGCGCTTAGAACCAACAAAAGTCAGTGGCTGGGATGTCGTTGTTCGTGACGATAATGGTCTTGGCGACATCAATACTGTACGCATCACACTCGGTGGTGACGACGACCTCGGGCTTCTGTACCGCAGTAACGAAGGGTGTTCATCCTTGGATGGACGGTTGGCAGTAACAGAGAATTGTCTCGGCACCGTCGTTGGAGATGAACTCCACATAGCGTTTGATTTCGAGGTCATGTGGCAAATGAAATCCTCTGGCATCAACATCGGCGTCTTACAGGTACGAACATACGACGAGGACGGATTCACGTTCCATGATGACGTCAATGCATGGACGTTCGAGCGTGATCTTACCGTTACAATCGATTCAATGGAAGACATATCTGGTGATGTTGAACAATCGACTGCAGGCCCTCTGGTTACAAATGCTGCTCTAAAAGTCAACGACTTGATTCAAGTCACTGGTACCGTTGAACACACCACAAGTGGTGAAGCATACTCTGGGACTGTTGCTTTACGTTGGGATGGACAATTCCAAGCCACGGATTGGATTGGAGGTCAGACCGTAATCGTCGAAGATGGAGTCTTTGTGACAACCTTCAGCGTTCCAGAATCCAGTGGAAAAATCTTCAACGCAGAGATTGAGATTTGGGATCCAATTGAGAATGAGCGATTCCTCGTCAACGAATTCCCTGACCTCATCATCGATGGAGATGCGCCAATTTTACTCACTTCAACGTTCAATCAAATCTCGAGATTTGACCTACGGCAAGTCGATATCGGCGCCAACATCGAAGAACCACAATCATGGACAAGTGGTCTTGCAATGACATGTCAGGTTACCTCGACAACCATTGAATGGGAGCCAATCACTCTGGTTCGAGAACCAATGGATGTCTTTGATGGGCGAACACTGTTCTCGTTCCGATTCAATTTCACTGAATCAGGTCAGCCCTCGCTTCTTGGTTCACAAGCAAGTTTGAATTGTTGGGCATCTGGAATTGACGATGCTGGATGGAACCTCATTGCACAAGGAACCAACTCACAAGAAGCACCTTGGACATCGATTTCACTCACATCGGCTGGACCAGATCTTCAGATTTCAAAAGTGAATTTTGATGATGACCTTGTTGCCAATTCTCAGGTTACAGCAACCATTCAGATTTTCAATTCGGGAGAGCGAATTGAGGATTCGTTCAACGTTAGTGTTTACATGAACAAAGGGGAGGCAGAAACGCTCATCGCTCAGAAAACCTTTGCTGGACTCGATACCTCGGAAGCAGGGAACATGCGCATTCTTGTCGATGTTCCAGAGGGAAGTTGGCTGCTCAATGTTGTCATCGATTCGAATGAAGTCATTGCCGAACTGGATGAGATGAACAACAACTGGTCAAAATCGTACGATTCCTCAGGCCAAGGTTTCTCTTCTGTCGTCATTATAGCAGGAGGTTCATTGGTTGGAATTGTCGCTGCAGCCGTAGTTCTGCTTCGACTTCGAAAAGCACCATCCGGTGGAATCGAGAAGCCGGATGAAGGTCAAGAAGAGGTCAAAGAAGTACCATCGATCCAAAAGAAGGTGGGTCCAGCAAACGTTTCAGCACCCAATACCGGGCCAAAGAAGCGTGGACCGCCTCCTGCACAACCAAAGCCTGCCCCAGTCGAGCAATCACCTGCTGAGACTGCTGCTGCACAATTTGCCGCCTTGGATGCGCTAACGCCTACCAAGGAGGTTGAGCGGGTTGCAAGTTGGGAATCGTTGCCAGCAGGTGGTGATTACGATTACACGACTGAGGGAACGTTCTATGTCGGTGAAACCTGCGGCAAATGGAAATTATTGGATGATGGACAGTTTGAGAAAATGGAGTAGGATGTGAAAGAATGACAGAGGCAGATGCAGAGGACATTCGTAGAGTTCTCGCTATTTGCTTCCGTGGTGAATCTGAACTTGATGCGATGGATATTGAACGCATTCTTTCACTGGATATGGGATGGCTCAAACCTGATGAAGCTGCAACAGCCGTCCAAGCGATGATCAAATCGGGTTGGTTGAAAGGGGGTCAAGAAAGCCTTTCACCAGTGGATGATTTTTCATCATCATCAACACCGCTTGGCTGGTATCCTCGGCCACAACGATTGATGAGCCCTGTCCAGTACAGTCCTACATCAGAACAAGTTTCTGAAACCGAGGATGAACCGCAGACAACAGAGGTAGTCAAACCTCAACAAACACATGTTTCAGTTGAACTGAAAGAGGAAACCAACGATCCTCGTGCAGCAACCACGCGACGATTGCTCAAGTATATCGCACGAGCATCAGGCCTGGAATCTGAAGAAGTTCAACGAAGAGCAACCCGGAAACAAAGAGCACTTATTCATGTCACTGGGTGGATGGCGCTTGCTCTTGTAGCACGTGATCAAGGACTCGATATGGATAGTGTCATTCAAGCCTTGAGTTAAGCACCATTCTCGCCAACTTCTTGCGCTCGTGCAGCCAATTCAAGCAAGACAGGAAGAAGGACGAGTGCAAGGACGAGTGAAAAGAAGACAGTGACGGCCGTGATCAAACCAAAGTCTTGGATGACAGGCATGGGTGAGAGCATGAGAACGAGGAAACCTGCAGCTGTTGTGGCTGCAGAGAGCATCAACGCAACACCTGTTGTCTCAAGCGAAGTTTTCAGAGCATCCCAATGATCATCTTGACGTTGAAGTTCCCATTCAATACGCCTCCACATGTGAATGGTATAATCGATACCGATACCAAGCGTAAGTGCAGTGACAAGGACCGTCAAAACGTTCCATTTGATGCCAAGAACTGCCATGGAGCCAACAACCCAAAGTGCGGCCATTCCCACAGGCAGGAGAACGATAAACGCAGGTAGGATTCGACGAGTGAGGAGAAGCAGAACTGCAAACGATACAATCAACGAAATCGCCGTTGATTTGAGTTGTGATGATGACAAACCTTCGAGAACTTGTTGCAATACCACCAAATCTCCTGTGATGTGGATGACGGCATAGTCCTTGAGCGCTGTACGTAGCGTTCCATCTTCGTCACTTTCACCAATCATAGATTCAAATCCTGAGATGACTCGTTTTGATTCCGTTGAAGTTGTGGCTTCAACACGAACTTCTGTTCGCAAGTGGGCGATATTGGTTCCATCGAGATGCACGGTTGCGTTAACACGATCACTCCATGTCTTTCCTGTTAATGGGTCTGCAATGGTGTAGTTGTTTTGAAGATCTGCGAACACCAATCCGAGGTCAATAATTGCATCAGGATCGTCCCAGACATCGTTGTAATCCACTTCCAATCCATGGGTGTCGCCAAAGGATTTGTCTCGCAAAATTGCATCTCGTAAGACGACGTATGGACCTTCGTAGGAAGGTGATGGGAAGCGTTCATCGGTTCCGACAACATCGTGGTTGTTCTTTAGATTTGAATGCAAATCTCTCAAGTTATCGAGCAAGGTGACATCATCAGGAATGACGCCTCCTCCAACGGGTTCCATGAGAACGTAGACGTATTTCCATCCCGCACTGTCATAATTTGCATTGATTTCATCACGTACAGACATAATCTCCATCTCTTCATTGACAAAATCAGAGAGGTCAAAGTCCGTTTCAAGTTGCATCGCTCCAATGACCGATGCTGCTGAAATCGCCATTGCAACCAACAAAACTGCGACTTGCTGTTTTCGATGAAGTTGCAGCAAGGGCTGCGTCAAATTTGTCAGTTTCAACGGTTTTCGCTCCTGGGCAATTTCATTAGCATTGAATGTGACATGCAATGCTCCAATCAGGAGGGTCGAAGTCAAGAATGCACAAATGACACCAAATGCCAAGGCAATTCCAAACGTTGCAAGTGGAGGTAGGGGTGAAACAATGTTTGCCAAGAAAGCAGCAACCGTTGTTACAACCGCAAGTGATAGAGGCACACTGAGTTTACCACAGGCACGCATCCAAGCTTCGGAGACATCATCCGTATTGGTTCGATGGTAAGCAAATGAACGTTGCAAATGAATCGCATAATCAATCCCAAGTCCAAGGACAAGAGGCGCCACAGCGACCTCGAGAGCCGTGAACTGAATTCCAATGAGGTTCAGTGAACCGTAGGTAAAAATCAACGCAACATTCAAACTCACGACCGGGAACAAGACGCCCTTCACATTGCGAAATGCAAAGAACAACAACGCAATCACGACCAACGTGGCAAAGAGAATCAAGAGGGCTAAATTATCGAACGTTCCTTGATCGATGTCATACGACATCAAGTCGAGAGAAGCAACAGAGTATTCCAGATTTGATGACGCACTGATGTCAGCAAAGGCGAGACGAATTTGGTGTTGAATCTCTCGACGTTCCTCTTCTCCCAACTCAGGGTCAATCTCAAGAACCCATGCTGTCGAATCTGCAGCTGGTACAGCATCACCTTCACCGCTTGATAAATACGAACAGGTTTTGGAAATGTCGAGGTTTTTGTTGACAAGGGCAGAACCGACGAAGTTCACGGTGCTGAGTAAGGCATCGTCTTGACTGATTGAACATGTCGTATCATCCTCCACAATAGCATCAACCAAAGAAGGCCAATCCTGATAATCGTCCAACGTTGTTCCAGGCGATTGTTCATCCAGTGCAATCTGAATCATGCCAGGTGTTGTTGTCCAAGAAACAACGGCTGAGACTTGAACTCGTTCATCCAATTTCAAAGCCGCAAGATCAGCATCCATTTCCATCAATGAATTCATACTCAGAATGTTTCCACCATTGTCATCCGTCACATGGATAAACATGGGTCGAGACTCATCGGGGAAGAATGCATGAATTTCCTCATGGGCTTTATTGGATTCTGATTCAGGTGCGAAATCGTTGAGATCCGTTCGAAACTCAGGTGGAGAGGTCAGCAAATGTGCCCCCAGTGCAACGGTTAACAGACCGGAAACAATGAGAATAGGGACGGACAACCGTTTGAAAAGACCGGAAAATTCGGCCATTTGGTCCTCATAATTCGAGGTGTCCATGCACATTGCGAAGACAAGAGGGTGTTTAAGTGACAGGGTAAGATGGACAAAGCCGAAGCCAATACCTGTTCTCTTCATGACGGCAAGGTTCAAAATGGGGAGGTCGGTCGCTAGGACGATAACATGCCAGTAAAGGTCCTCATTCAGGAAAAAAATGAACTTCGACTCCGTATTACTGGAGAGTCTCATACTGCTCTTCAAATCCTTCGAGACCGCTTGAACAACCACAAGTCTGTCGAGTATGCAAACTACTTCCCTGGCCATCCCGATTTGGATCCACCAGAATTTTACATTCGCACCACTGGAAAGGCAAAACCTGATGCCGTTCTCAATGAGATTGTAAACAGCTTGTCCAGCGAGTTTGACAGTCTAACTCTATGAGGTGGCTGCTGTGCAGCCCATCGATTCGCTGGCTGATGCCATCGGACTCATTGGTTACTCTACCGATGACAACGGTATTGGCGGCGTTCTCAAATCACGTGTTGCTGACTTCCGTGTTGATGAAATCGCCACGACGGTTGCCCTCAATCCAAAGGGGCGATTTACTGTCGCAAAAATTACCTTGACCAACTGGGAAACCAATCGTTTCTGCAACAATCTTGCAAAGAAGCTTGGTATCTCGAGAAACCGGATCTTTTTTGCAGGAACTAAAGACAAACGAGCAGTTACGTCGCAAATTTTTGTGATCGACGCACCGCAATTCAAGGTTGCAGAAATCGAAATTCCAGATGTTGTTATCGAAGTCCTCGGACGAACCCATCAAAAAATTGGATTCGGTAATCACCGTGGCAATCGCTTCACCATCGTCGTACGAGGTTGTGCACATGAAGACGGTACACCAATGACTGAAGAAGAAGCGTTGGATGAAGTTGAGCGAATCAAGGATCGGATGGAACAAAAACTTGGCACAGGACGATTCCCAAATTGGATTGGACCACAACGATTTGGCAGTGGTCGATCGGTGACTGCAGAGGTTGGACGATCTGTAGTCCAGCATCAATGGGATGAAGCCGTTCATACCTACATCAGCAAAGAAGGTGAGCATGAGGCTCCTGATGTTGCAGCCTTTCGTGAACACATTCGAACCAATGGAATTACACAGGAAGGACTCGATTTAGCCCCGGACTGGCTTGGATATGAACGTCGAATGACGGAACATTTGCTAAGCAACCCAGACGACCACATAGGAGCATTCCGTAAGTTACCCAACAATCTCCAACTCATGACCATTCACGCACTCCAATCGGTCGTGTTCAATCGAACGTTGCGCAAGCGACTTGAGCAAGGAATGAGCATTACGGTACCTGAAGCAGGAGATCTTGTTGGTCGTCTTGACGAAAGGGGGCAACTCTCTGCCAACAATTGTGTCTTGGTTGAGGAACGCACCGTCCCACGCATTGGAAGAAATTGTCAACTCGGCCGACTCTCCGTTACTGGTCCTCTTCCTGGACGCGACATTCGAACCTGTGAAGGAACGCCTGGTCAACTCGAAGAATCAATACTCTCGGACATGGGATTATCAGAATTGGATTGGGAAATCGAAGATATTCCACGATTGACGACAACGGGAACTCGTCGCTCATTAACCACTTCATTTGAGGAGTTCACAGTTGAAGTTGCACCAAAAGCATCCAGTGATACACTCGGCGAACAGTGGAAGAAAGGTCCAGTTGAAGGAAGCCGATGGCATCCTGATGGAGCCTGTTTGAAATTCAGATTTACACTCTCAAGTGGATCGTATGCTACAATTCTGCTTCGCGAATTTATGCGAACGCCGTTGAATCAACTTTGATTCAGAGAAGACCCATCGAAATAACTTCGATTTCGCCAACGCCAGAGATGGATGCCATCTTTTCTTCAAACGCATCGGCTAGTCCCTCTCCGTCGTTCATGACAACGTGAACTTGAACGAACTTGAGGCCGAAAGCCAGAGGCTTGACTTCGACGCTTTGGACATCGTATGTGTCGTCGCCAAAGGTGGAAATAGTCGAGGAAATCATGTCGGTGTCGACATCTTCCATTTCTGCGTCAGGATTTACTTTGTATGTCATTGCTACCATGCCCATGTGTTCACCTCAGGGTCCAACGAATCCGCACTCGGAGCAGGTGTATGAAACACCTTGATCACGACATCGAGGGCTTCGACCGATTGAATTGCCACAGTTTGGGCAAGGGAATGCAGTCGAACCTGTTTCGGTTAGTGGTACGCCGGACGATGTGCAATTTTTTGCTCGCTCTGTCATGGTGCTGCCTCAGTTGGTAATTGCCCCACGACCTCCCCTTCTTTATGCTTGCGTGCATATCTTGAGGTGCGAGTGCATGCTCAGAGTGAGGCATAGCGCCTCATTTCTCCAAAAACAATAGACGTTTTTCAGTTGAAGTTGTTGTCCACGAAGCAATTCAATCGCCTGTGCACCCCAAATCTTGACAACAATCCATCCACTTTCATCCTCTAGAATGATTTCTCGAAAAGCAAGCCATCTTTTCTTGGCAAACTTCATCGACAATGGATAGGAACGAGCAATGGTTCCTTCAATGGTCGTAATGATCCTACCTGGTCTGAGATCGTGAACACATGTCTTGGTCATGATGCGAACATTCACATCAATGGTTATCAGAGTTTTACTCCGATTTCTTTCGGCGAACAGTGAATTTCGTTTTTGTCGCAACCACATTGTCGACAATCTCATCCCCACCGAGAATTTTGTTCACCGCTTGTTCGTATCGATCGAGGACTGAGGTGGATGTTGCATTCCAAGGCGTGTGGTTTCGGCAAACAAGATAGACTTCTGAAGAGGAATTACGAGAGGCTTCGGGTGAGAATCGACGGACGTATGAGAAATGGGGTTTCACAGCTTCAATCAGTTCTTCAACACCAACGCCTTGGAACAGTTTCGTGACAAACCAGCCCCCGCTGCAAAGCAGTGGTAGAGCAAAGTCGAAGACTTTCGCAACAAGGGTCATCGCAACTGCTTGGTCAACATCCCATTTTCCAGTAATATGTGGAGAAATGTCGGAGATAACGGAGTTGACTTGGCGGTCTTCAAGTTCCTTGATTATTCGTTCTTGAGTGAGTGGGTCTGTGATGTCACCGACCATGAGCAGTGCACCATCAACAGGTTGGCAAGGTTGCAAATCAACACCGACCACAATACCTGTTTCACCGACTTCTTCGACTGCAACCTGTGCCCAGCCACCAGGATGACAACCAACATCAAGAACAACGTCGCCTTCCCGCATCAATTCGAATTTCGCTTGAATTTGCTTGAGTTTGAACGCTGAACGAGCACGGTAACCACTGGCTTTGGCTTGACGACGCCATGAATCACGCTTGTGATTCTCAACCCAATGGTCTGCCATGGATATTCCCCAATCTATTCTGCGATTCCTCGTAGACATAACACCTTCCGTCGAATTGTGGTTCAAACGATGAGATGAAGGAGGTCGAGTGATTGGGCAGACCATGAGCGCAGCCCACAAGGCGATACTCGTCTGTTGCATCATGATGATGGTACCTCATGCTCATGCTGTGCTAGTAGATCCCAGCGAATGGACTGGCTCGATTGTCATTGAGGGCGGCCACAGCATCCTCGTCGAAGAATACACAGCAACATGGTGTCCAAGTTGTGCAGAAATCGACCCTGATCTTGGCATCGTTGCAGAAGAACACGGGAGTCGAATCGCCATGGTCTCGTATCATCCCGATGATGGTGTCGATGCTTTTGGGCCTGAAGCCGCTGAGCATCGGATCAATCGCCTCCGCATTCAGCATCCTGAAATGGTATCAACACCATCCTTTGTAGTCAACAATGGAGAAGTGCGAGAAGGCGTACCATCGTGGCCGGATGTGCAGGGCGATATTCTTCGTTCCGAATCAAACCAAAGAGCCTTCACCAATCTGATGGTCACAGCCGAAACGAATGCATCACATCTGACGGTTACCGTCATGCCCCCACATCCGTCAGACTTAGTCAATGATACACAGTATAGCGTTCTGTTCATTCAACACAAGAAGAACGTCCCAAAAGGGTTTGACAATCCTGGAGACGCATACAGGGATCGTGTACTTGTCGGACTCGCTGAATTTCCAATGGATGGTCCAATCGTTGGAATAGGTTCGACAATTGAGGCTCCATTTGTGGCATCGATTTCCATGCAAGGAATAGATGAATGGTCTGTCATCGTGGTACACGAATATACGGAAGATGCGCTGTCTAATCGCAGTATACTGAATTCACAACCACTCGGTGTCGTCGAGATCGCTGTACAATCAAGCGCCTTCGAGAATGGAACGGAACTCCCAGTGATTCTTCCAGTGATGGTGTTCCTAGCAGTTGGTATTCTCGGCCTTGTTACCCTCCAATCGAAGGAAAAGGTAAGAGAAGAAGAATAAATATAACAAAATACTGACGTATTTAGGAAAATAATGCCTTTTTCCGGCAAATCATGATTCAAATGACCCATTCATTGATAAGGTATCACGTCTATGTAATACCATGGAAGAAACATTTGAGGCGAACACCCAAGATGACTATGTGAGAGAATGGATGGTTGAATTCATCGCCATGGTCAACGGCGAAAAGCATCACCACCTTTCGGTTTTGTACGGAATCGATCAGGAAGATGTTCAACGTGCAATGCTTCACGAACTTCGACGTATATACACCGACACGGAACGTATCGATGTCACCATCATTCGTTGCGAGAAGATTGAAACAGAAGGCGAGGATACGTTCTTTGAAGGAATCTTCATTCCTTAAGCACGTGGTCCATAATCGATGAGGATCTCTTGGCCTTCGAGGAGGATGAACTTGTCGTACGTGTCGACAATGGTCTGATTACCATTTTCATCAAACACGCTCATAGTCAACGCATGCGTTTCGTTCACACGATACTCGAAGATTCCCGTTTCATCGAAGTGTTGCCCCCAGATGTCGAAGAACACACCAAGTTCGACATCTTCATTGGTTTGCATTTCAAGATGGAGTCTTCCATCGGATGAATGCGTGTGGACGACATGCATGTTAGCACCTTGCTGATTGCACGTACCTGTGTTGATGCCTGTATTCTCAGGAATCGTTGCAAATTCACCATTAATTCGAATGTAGAGATTCATGTGTTCGTGCCTGGTGTAACCACTATGGTCAAGACAGGTCGATGCTAACGGATGAATTTCATCCAGTGATGATGGAATAGATTCAGTGGATGTTGTATCCACATTGTCCGAAGTATCGTCTGAATCAAAGGAAATGTATCCTGCTTGGTAAGAAACGAGAATCAAAGCGACCACTGCAATGACGACGATAGCAACATCACGATTCATGCTTTCACTTCCTTGAAGATTTCTTCATGTCTGGAGCCCACTCATCGGATTCGTAGAGTTTGAAGAGAAGGAAGAAGCCAACGAGGGCGATGAGATTTGCAATGTGGGCGGTGGTACAGAATGGACAGATGAGGCCTTCTTTGATCTCGTAGCTCACGAGAAGCATGATGACTGGGACACCTGCAATGGTCGCACCAAGTCCTCCCTTGATGAAGAGTTGAGTCTGAGGTGACATTGGCTCTTTTGCGATGGTAATGACAAGCCACATGAGTGCAGTAAAGGCCACCATACCAATCAACCCCCAAGGCTGGCCAAACAGCGGGTCGGTGTTGTATGCTACGTTTCCGATCAATCCATCACAGTTAAGAATCGAACTTCCTGAACACACGCTGGCTCCTTCCGACAATTTGTTGTGCATCCAAAGTGTGTGAGCGGATACAGTAAATCCGCCAAAACAAACGAAGACCAAGCCTGCAAGAAGTTGACCGCGCCTTGTCGTTGTCGAAGGATAGCGTCCGTGGAGAATCGATGCGACACTGGAACCGAATGGTGTCAGCAATACAAGGCCAAACAAAATGACAGTTCCATGTATGGAAAGCACAGCATATTCGTTCATCTTCACTCACCTCCGTTCATCATGGTAAGTTGTTCAATGGCTTCGTTCAATTGGACGTAACCATCATCAAATCCGTTCAATGGTACGGATTTTTCCTCTTTAGCATCCCAACCGAGGCCATTGGTTGCTTGACTGTTCCAAGCGACAATTCCGTCGGGTTGAACGAGGAAATAGGTTGGTGTAGCACCGACATCCCACTCTTTGGCGATGGAGATGTCAAGATCGTCAACATAGAGGAAATTGTTGTTGTATTGTGTACGGAATTCGACGAGTTCTGCTCGCGTGTGATCTCCCAAAAATCCTACGGCAATCCCTACGAAAACAACATCCGGCCCCGGCCATTGCTCAGCACTGTACATTTGTGCCCACTCGCCAACTTCTGTTGCAGAACTCTTACAGAATCCACAATCAATGTCAAGGAATTCAACAGCAATCCACGGCGATTCTTCAGTAGAATTCCAAGTCCAAGACAAATCAAGAAGATCCTCAAAGGCAAACGAATCCCAGCCGTTACCATTTGTGGCTTTTGCAGTAAAAATCGGTGCACGCTCTCCGATTTCCGTACCGGATGCAATCGGACTCGTAGTGAAGGCAACAATCAAAATTCCTGCAAAAAACATCGACATAACGATGATTCCTGCATCGGAACGGGCGCTTGCATCTTGGTCGTGGAGCATTGAGTTCATGTTCTCACCGATTTTCCCGAGCCTATTCTCATGCATAAGGCCAATGGTTTCACCTGACGGTCTTAATTCACTTCTCAAGACCAATCTCTTGAATGAGAACACGAGCAGTATGTCGAACCGCATCCTCACTGTTGTATTTGACATTGAAACCAGTTGCAAGCATTTTGTCGATACCGAGCATAGCCCGAGGGATGTCACCTGCCCAACCGCGTGAACCTCCAGTATAGACAATGGCTGCGTCGGTGTAACCTGTCTCTTCGATAACAATCTCTGCAATTCGACGAACACTGCACGTATCGTGACTTCCGAGATTAAAGAGATTCAACGGTTTATTCTCAGTGTTCATAACATGGAGAATAGCGTCAACGCAATCACCAACTTCCATGTAGGATTTCTCCTGACGGCCATCGCCAAGGACTTCCAATTCGTTTGGATTGCGCTTCAGCTTGTGGATGAAGTCAAAGATAACACCGTGCGTTCCTCGATCACCAATGATGTTGGCAAATCTGAAAATGTAGCCTTGAAGTCCAAAGGTTCCAGCCCAACTGCTGACGAGAGATTCTCCAGCAGATTTGCTCGCACCGTATAGCGAAATGGGCATACAAGGACCGTGGTCTTCGGGAGTTGGCATTGGAGCATTTTCACCATAGACAACTGACGAGGATGCGAACATGATGGTTGGAACGTCGTGAATGCGCATCGATTCAACAACGTTGTAAGTTGCGATTGTTCCTTGCTTGAGATCGGTATCGGTAATCTCGGTACCGAGGCGAATATCAGGATTTGCTGCAAAGTGATAGACAACGTCTACACCTTCGAAATGAGGAGACATCGCATCAAAATCAGTGATGTCGACGTTGATGTGTGTAACGTTTGAGGTATGATGGGAGAGGAACTCTGCTTTTCCGCTTGACAAATTATCAAGGACGAGGACTTCATCCCCACGAGCAACCAATCGGTCAATCAGGTGTGAACCGATGAATCCAGCACCTCCGGTGACAATGCTTCGCATGCAATGCCGTCGACTTCATCAAAATCAAGGTTTGCTCTCAGAAAAAGCAAGGTTTTCTATGCCAGTTGGTCAGACACTACTAATATGCGAGTTGGTGTTTTCCTAGTTTTATTGACGCTCCTCGCTCCAATTTCGCAGGCTCAGCCGACCATAGAAGCAGACAAAATCACCTGCTCTCCAAGCGACTTAAGTTTCGGTGTCAACAATGCATTTGTCCGTGCAATGACCGATGGTGCGGAAGATCCTTCCGAGCAGTGGCTCGTCTACATGCCTTCGATGTGTGGCAAAACCGAGGAAACGATCCGTCACGAATTCAATCTCAATATCGTGTCGATTGAACAACCAAATCAAATTCCTGGTGCGTTCATTCTCAGTCTCGATGAGCCGATGGACATACGCAGCGAACTCCTTTCTGTGGACGAAGTGTTACGCTGGTCAATCATTGAACCACATGACAATCAACCTCGCTTCATCCCAAACGACCCATCGTTCTCATCACAATGGCACCTGCAAAACACGGGTCAAGGTTCAGGGACGCCAGGAGTGGATGCCAACGTCACTGGTGCATGGGATTCTGTGAAAGGCTCGAACGTTTTGATTTCCGTTGTCGATGATGGTGTAGATCATCAACACAACGACCTCTCTCCAAATTACCAAGATACAATTGATTGGGATTATTGTGGAGATGATGCTAATCCAACACCGAGTTCAAACGATGGACACGGAACGTCGGCTGCTGGTGTTGCAGCAGGTATTGGTGACAACAACTACGGTATTGCAGGTGCAGCTATCGATGCAGATCTCATTGGAATACGCCTCATCGCCTGTTCGAATACCGATCAAGACGAGGCTGATGCCATTGGACATCGACGTGACCTTGTCGCCATCTCGTCCAACTCATGGGGTCCGAGCGATTCTGGAAAGGTCGTTAGCGGCCCCGGGCCATTGCTTCAAGCATCGCTAGAAGACAACATGTACCAAGGGCGTGGAGGCTTAGGTACAATCGTTACACTCGCTGGAGGTAACGGTCGTAACAACGATGACAATTCCAATTACGACGGATACGCAAACTCACGGTTTACCATCGGTGTCGCTGCTATCACGGACTATGGCAACCAAGCATGGTACAGTGAAGATGGTGCCAACATTCTCGTTGCAGCACATTCACGCGGTGGTGCTCAAGGCATTACGACAGCAGACATCGTTGGATCTGGAGGCTACACATCGACCGACATCAACAACAATTTCGGAGGAACCAGTAGTGCAACTCCACTTGTTTCAGGCGTGATTGCGCTCATGCTCGAAGCCAATCCATCACTTACCTATCGGGACGTCCAACACGTCTTGGTTCACAGTGCACGAACCAACGATGCTACGGATAGCGATTGGGTCACCAACGGTGGCGGCCATGATGTGAATCACAAATACGGTCATGGGGCCATCGATGCAGGACTGGCAGTTCATATTGCTCGAAATTGGTCCAATGTCAATCCAGAATACAACTGGTCAAGTGGAGAACTGGACATCTCACAATCCATACCCGATAATACAGCAAGTGGCCTTTCCGATAGTGTAACCGTCGATGCAGGCTTGCTGGTTGAATCCGTAGAAGTGAGATTTGACGCAGACCATACGTACCGAGGAGATCTCGAAATCACGCTGACATCCCCGGATGGAACCGAATCCAGATTGGCTGAAAAGCACGGTGATAACAACAACGATTTCAACGAATGGGTCTTTTCTTCGATGCTTCACTGGGACGAGTCATCAGATGGCGTGTGGAGACTTGACGTCAACGACCGTGGTAATGGCGATACAGGTACATGGAACCACTGGGAATTGGTCATCCATGGTGCTGAAGAAATCATTGATACCGACAACGATGGGCTACCTGACGAAGACGAAACCAGCATTCACAACACCGATCCATTCGACCCTGATTCCGATGATGACAATCTTATGGATGGGTATGAAATCTTCAACTCGTCGACAAGTCCTATTGATTCTGATACGGATGATGACCTCTTGAACGACGGACAAGAGATTCTCGTTTTCCTTACTAATCCACTCCAGGAAGATACTGACAGTGATGGAATGAGTGACGGAACCGAGGTACTCGTCACGTTTAGCAACCCATTGGTCTTCGACGACGATGCTGACAGCGATGGTTGGTATTGGTTCCAAGATTGCAACGATAGCAATCCTAACGTCAAACCGCTTCAACCCGAGTTGCTGGATGGAATCGACAACAATTGCGAAAATGGAATCGATGAAGGATTCAAAGATCTCGACTCGGATAACGATCGCTTGAGCGACTGGGCTGAATTCCATGTTCAATTTACAGATTGGAACAATCCTGACACTGATGGTGATGGAATGGATGATGGTGATGAAGTCCAAGTCTACTTCTCTGACCCTACCTATGCCGACCCAGACGATGACAGTGATGGGTACTATTGGTTCCAAGATTGTGATGATAACGATTCGGATCGAAGCCCTGGTCTATCTGAATGGTTAAACGGTATTGACGACGATTGCGATGAAGATGTTGACGAGGATTTCCTAACGACAGATGCTGACAGAGACGGACTTGTTGACATTGATGAGTATAACATCCACCTGACACAATGGCAAGATGCAGACACGGACAATGATGGCATCAACGATGGGTACGAGTTGTTCTTTGGAACAAATCCATTGTTTGCTGACCTTGACAACGATGGTGATGGTCTGCGATGGTTCCAGGATTGCGACGATAACAATTCCAACATCAGCCCTTATGCAGACGAACTCCGTAATGGAATCGATGACAACTGCAATGGAGAGATTGACGAAGGGTTGCCAGTTCTCGATCCTCAAATTTTGATTGTTTCCTATTCCAGCCAAACCATAGAAATCAACAGAAACATTGTCATCACTGCATATGCCAATGCCGATACAGAGACCATCCTTTTCGCCTTTGATGAACCCCTACAAGTAGACATTTCAATCAACCAGGCCACCGTCACAGCAACGGCCCCAGGAATCTATAGAGGCGAAGTATGTGCAGTAACAGATGATGTTTTTGGTTGTGAATCGATCGTTGTTGAATTGACGCCTGTCGAAGAGATAGAAGTCGTTCCTCAAATCAATTCAGAACAAAAAGAACGTTCCACTTACGTATCTCAATTGAGTGAGAACATCACCACCATTGTTGTTGTGAGTATCATTCTCTTGCTCGTAACGATCATTGGTTGGAAACGACCGAAGTCTCCTGTTAAGTGGGAACAGCCTGTGAATTATGACACCAATGTCCCTGCTGCTCCAGATTTATCATTATGGTCAAAGTGAGTTCCACAATGAAGATTAATCGGAACAATCTCTTCTTCAATTTCGTCCTCGTCATCCATCTGATCTTCAAAATCCTCTTGATCCTGATTCTCAAAGTACATTTTTTCCATCGTTTCATGGCGGGTGTTCTTGGTTGATATGAAGGCAAGACTTGGTTGAAACGTTTTCCGTTTTGCAAAGGTGTACGTAAGCTCCGAACGACGTCTTTCAGAGCATCCGCCCCTCATCAGGCCCTGGCCTGGTGGGGGCCTTTTTTATTCAAACTCCAACGCTTCGATTGTTTGATAATCTTTGACGAAACTGTTCGCCTTACCTCACCAAGTGAGGGGATGTGTTGAACATGAGTAAAACCAAGAAAACCGAAACGAAGCAAACCGAAGAAAGCCGAACCATGTTGGTAGGATACGTTCGCCGCAGCAATGCTGGCGGAGCGATCAAGTTGTCCATCAACACCGCATCGTTCGCAGACTGCGAAACCTACGAAACAAGCGATGGGGAATCCTACGTTCCTCTGGTTGTTTCTATGGCAGCGCTCCAGCGAGTCATCGCTGGTGAGCGAGCTGTCACGACCGTTTCACAACTCCTCGATTGATTGATAGAGGAGTACGGTGAAGTAAGTAACCATGTACAAAGGCGTATATGTGTCCGAACACTGCTCAATCCAGGTTGGGAAGTGTTCTTTTTTCCATTCAATAACCTGTGTTCTTGGGAGTACAACTATATATTCTACATTTTCGAGGTTTTAATATGGAGACCGGGCAGGGGCATGTTCGCATTGTTGCGGGCATGCCTATGTACAACGAAGAGGAAACCATTGGTACAGTCGTAACAATGGCTCTTCGGCACGTCGATGAAGTCATCTGCATTGATGACGGATCTTCAGATTCGAGTGCCCGCATTGCAGAAGCATGTGGAGCTACCGTTATTCGACATCGTGGCAATCAAGGCTACGGTGCTGCACTCAAGACGTTGTTCAAATCGACAAGAGACAGTAATGCAGACATTCTCGTCGTCCTCGACGCAGATGGCCAGCACGACACTACAGATATTCCCAAATTGATTCAACCGATTCTCGATGAGGAAGCGGATTTCACGATTGGTTCTCGTTTTGTTGAAGGTGGAGAAGGAAATGACATGCCTGCATACCGAAGACTCGGAATCAAAGTCATTACAGCTGCAAGCAACCTCACAAGCGACCTTGGCATCAAGGACACACAATCTGGCTTCCGTGCATTCTCACGCAAAGCCATCGATCGATTGCGGTTCGATGCAGATGGTATGGAACTCTCACTTGAGATGCTTGAGGATGCAAAGGAGAAGCAACTCACAATTCAAGAAATCCCGACTGTCATCCGCTACGATGTTCCAAAGGGATCAAACTTCACGGCCATCTCTCACGGATTTACAGTACTCACTTGGGCGCTTCTTTCCCTCTCACAGAAGAAGCCACTGTTAACACTCGGGATTCCTGGCCTTGGACTCCTTGCGACTGGAGCAGCGATGGGCATGAATACTGCGCAAGGATTTACCACACAAATCGATACCGTGCTCGGTCAAGGATTGACCGCAGTATGGATTGGAGTTCTCGGATTGGCTTTAATTGCAACTGGATTTATTCTTCAGACGGTTCGAGGGTTCCTGCGTATCTTGTTGGTACGGGAATTCGGTCTTGACTGAACCCAAGTCGTCGCATTGTTCTTCAATCGAACACGGTTGGTTCAATCATGGCAGGACAACTCTCTGCAATCCTCGAGAGTTTCCGCAAAACGACGGAACCTGCTCGAGAACAGATGGAAAAGTGGCAAGGTGACTTCAATTCCTATGCTCGAAAGCGCACAGAGCAATTGTATCGAACCGTCCTTGCATCCCCTGCCGTCTTCGTTTTATTGCTGATAGTCATCGCAGCATTCCTTGGCCAACGGGGTTTGGATTTCCAATCACAAATTGAAGACGACGTTGAAATCTTTCTTCCAGATGGGGCAGAATCCACAGATTTGCTTCTTGAAGTTCGTGAAGAATGGTCGACGGACATTGCCGTGATTTACATTCAAACCGATAATGCACGACTCGGTGGAGGTTTAGGTGACAACATTACCGATGAGAAAATCCTGCGAGAGATCAGTTGGGTTGAAGGTGATGATGACAACATTGGAGGTTCATTTACCGGACGTGGGATGGATCACAACAAAGAGGACTATGGCGCCATTGATGGGGTTTTGTGGATTATTTCTCCTGCTCAAATCATGAAGGAAATCAATTCCGCAGATGGTCGATTCAATGAATCGATGTGTGTCCATGGAGTCAACACTCGGCTACCCGTCGATCTTGATTGTGAGAATCTACCAGGAGGAGGTCGATATGCAATTCCAGATCAGCAAACTATCGACCAAATCATTCAGAATTCAAGTGGTTCCTTTGAAGCCCTGATCAAGGATACCAACGACAATGATCTCTCTGTTGACAGTGACGGTGATGGTGATCCTACCAACGATATGGACGGAGACGGAATATGGGATACAACGGCAATTATCGTCGGGATGCGATCAGACGTTCCTGAACAGTGGGGAGAATTTGACCAACTGTTAGACCATTTTGATGATATCATCGACAATCGGCCAATGGATTCACAATCAACAAACATGACGGTGACTGGGCTGACAAAGACACTGGAGGATGTGTCCGATGCCATTTACGATGATCTCGTAGAGATGATGCCATACTCTATTCTCTTCACCATTCTCATCATCTCATTCCTTCATCGCTCAGCAAAGGTCGTTGTCATCACAGGTACACCAATTCTTCTCGCCCTTGGCGTCACCTTCGGAGCATCTGTCGTTCTCAAATGGACGTTAACTCCGATGATTGTAGCAACCTTCCCGATTCTGATTGGATTGGGCGTCGATTATGCTCTGCACATGGTCAACCGTATCGAAGAGGTACGACGAAAAGAACTCGAGCGGATGATCGAAGAGAATACCACTCGACAACGTCAAGGGAAAGAACCTCTTGAGCAACCCGATTTGTGGGACAAGGAATTCTACATTCGATGCGTGACAACAATGGCTGGCTCCACAGGAGTAGCTGTTTTCTTGTCAGCGTTGACGACCATTGTTGGATTCTCAGTGCTGATCGCCCCAAGCATCGTGAACATCGCACCGATTCGCTCTGTTGGATTGACACTCGTTGTAGGAATCCTGTCGACACTTCTCTTTTCGATTATTCTCGTTCCAGCCCTCGCATGGATGTTACGATTCCACAAACGAACCAATCCTGGCATGTGGAAGAACATCGGCAAGGTGCCAATTCGTTACTTCGTTGTTATTCTCTTGGTTACCTCGAGTGTTACGATGTATGGAATCGCAAACCTAGATGAGCTCAACGAACCAATCACTGGTTCAAGTGAAGCCCCTGAAGGGATTGAATCGTTGGACAAGATTGCAAAGTACTCGGAACAATTTGACAGTGGACAAACATCGATGTTTGTCTTTGATGCAACCAATCGTTTCAACGATAACGAAACGTCAAACATTCGCGACTTACCAGTTATGGATGCTATTGACCGACTTGAACAACGCATTGATGCTGTTGAAAGTACCAATACAACAAGCATCATCACATTCCTGAAGGCAATTCCAGTCAGTATACAATTCACCGACAATGTTGTACTCTATGAGGGCTCATTGTGGGATTTACTCCATGATGAGTGTTGGGAAAGCAACGATCCAATCGAATGCAATGTATGGATTGCCTTGGAAGCAAGTGGACCAAGTGGCCGTGAAGGGTTGCGAAGGGACATGGTCAACGTTGCCTTCGATACACTCTCGCTTGAAGTTCGTTCAATGCTGCTCAACCAACAGGAAACAAAGGCCATCATCTACGTTGACCAACCCTACATGAATCTCAACATTGCATCGGATTTGCGTGATGAGATCGATGAAATTCTCTCTCAACCTCCAGAGTTGCAACAAACAAGGACATCAAAATTGACTGGTGGACTGCCTGTTTCACTCGATATCAATGAAGGAATTCACGATACACAATCGCGAACGACCATTTTGACGATGCTCATCTTGACCATTGTTCTGGCTATCGTCTTCCGTTCAATACGGTTAGGAATTGTGACGATGGTTCCTGTTGCAGTTGTCATCCTTTGGCAACCACTTCTCATGCAAAGTGGTGATGTCAACGTCAACATCTTCACTGCTATGATTGGAACCATTGTTTTCGGCATTGGTGTTGATGATGCAATACACGTTATGCATAGGATACAGGAAGAGGGTGAGAATTCGAAAGGTATTGCGCATTCGATTGAAGAAACTGGTCAAACCATCTTTGAGACAACCATCACAACAGTTGCTGGAATCTCTGCAGGATTCCTGGCAGCCTTCCCAGGTTTGGAGAATTTCTTCATGCTGATGTGTTTACTCATCATTTTCGCATTTGTGACCAGTTCCTTCCTCTTGCCAAGCATTCTCGTTGCAGAACACACGGTTCGAGACTTGATCAAAGGTCGGACAACGTTCGGAGAATTCATTCGTGGTGAGGATCCATGGAGAGATATGTCTGGTGACATGACCATTACCAAAGCATCCGAATTGAAACCGGTTGATGCTGTACTCGATCAGTCGTAGATTCGAGCACGCCACATGGCAGCTGCGAGCAGAACAAACAATCCGAGGGCAAGACCAAGTCGAACATCAGGTGTTGATGCTTCACTCTCGCCAGTCGATGTTCCAATTGAGTTGTCTGGCTCTTCCTCATCAGCAGGAGCCTCAACATCAAGAACGGTAACGGAACCAGTCATGCCAACCGCTTCATGAGGCTCACAAAAGAAACTGTAGGTTCCTGCAGAATCGTAATCGAAAACGTGTCCATAGTCAACAGCACGCTCAGGATCGCCTGAATCAAACACACCGTTTTCTTCAACAGAGTTGTGAGGAAGTGCTTGACCACCCCAAACAAATCGGAGTGTATCGCCTTCGTTAATGGTCAATGTTGAAGGCGTAAATCGGAGGTTGGTGCTGTCTACTGTTACGACGTGAACCTCAGTCTCTTGCTCATTCTCAAGCGTGAGGTTTCCTTGCAAAAGCAAGAGTACAACCGTTACAACGATGGCTGCTCGCATGGTTGATAATTACGGCGCAGATATATGAACAACTGTTCCTCTTTCGAGAACAATGTGGAGGGAGTGAGGAGTAAGCCCCTTTTTGTTGCCTTTCGGTGACCGCATTCAACTAAGCATCCTACCTGTCCCTCTGCGTGCCGCATCAACAGGACCATTTGGACTTGCTCCAGTGGGGTTGCTCGTTCCATCGACATTCAGGCAACCTCCGTCTTTCAACATCATTGTACACACCTGGTATCGTATCGTTTCTGTGCCATTGACCTGACCATCTCTGATCTTTCACTTCTGTGAACCACTTGCACTATGGAGAGGGGACTTTCCTCAGAGTCGAACTCTGTCAGCGGTCCTCTCACTCCCTCCGAGTGTCTGTCAATCAACTTCCATATGAACCCATCAGATTCACTGGTATGGGTTCTGACCGACGTCAGCAGATTGTTGTTGAGCACCGTATGGACCTTGAGCAGGTTGCTGCTGAGCGATTGCAGGAAGTGTTTGTTCAACACGTTCCATACGTCGTGAAAGGCGTGGATTCGTTCGCTTTTGAGGTTCTGCTGGGCGGAGTCCGAAGACGAGGAGACCTACCAAGACAAGACTGAGAACACCTAAGACTCCGAGAACAACCGGGTTGACTTCAGACACTGTGCCCATGAAACCTTCCGTTTCAGCTTCCTTGACTCGCAAGGTCGGTGTTTGCATGGTTTCTGAACCAAGGATTTGGACTTCCAACCACATCGTTCCTGTTCGTGAAGGAACCCAGGTTCCCTCGTAAACTGTGGTCGTTCCTGGTGCGACTTGCAGTTGTCGGGCGTCAACACGAGTTCGCGCACCATTGGATTCAACCAATTCAAGAACAATCTGGACACTTCCATCCGCATTCCCGTTGTTGATGATGTCAGCAGAGATTTCCACCGTTTCGTCAACTCGGACACTATCGCCTCCGTACTTGACGGTTGGTTCTCCAACGAAGGTGAAATCCGGAACGCGTTGCTCAAGATCCCAGGTGTGGAATGGGGCGTCAACATCGTTGAAATCTTCTGCAAATGGATTTCCGGCCATATCTTCACCAGTGACCCAGATGCGTAGTTCGAGTGGTTCTGTACGTTCGGATTCAGCGATTGTACCATCGAGGTCGAGAATTGCTGCGATGGGAATTTGTTCACCGTGGGCACGGCCGCCGAGAAGTTCCATAGCGACTTGTCCGCTGTACATCGCAGCAACGTTGAGTCCAAGTCCGGCAGGATGTACAGCATAATTGAGTACGAGAGAATCTGGGTTCAACTGTTCAAGTTCTCTCACCGTTAGTTGAATCATTAAGTCAGACCAATCCGATTCAGGAATGATGCCCTGTTCGCTCGGAGAGCGAATTTCCATGAGAATTGGGTCTTGCTTGTCAACGAAGATGGTCGTTACTGGCTCTTCACTTAAGCCTCGCAACACTGCACCACTTGGTGGATTGTACATGGTCAGGAACAAGCCGTGTTCACCTGGTTGTTCGGGAACCGATCGTGCAAAGGAGAAGTTTCCATTGGCTTCAACAACGGATTCTTGCCCATTGATACGCATCAAGAGATCAAGAGGCTGTTCGATGGTTCGCATGCTTCGATACCAAACCAATTCACCTTGGTATTCCATGGTCGATTCGTCTGAAGCGTAGGCTCCAACTGGATTGACCTCATTCATATCGATGAACAATCGGGATTGGGATTGGTCAAGTGCAAGTTCTCCACTGTATTGCCACGATGCTTCGTACAATGGAACCACAACGGATTGACCGAGTCGATCGGTGATTTGAACCGACGGTGTACGAATGAAACTTGGATCTGGATCGAAGCCCCACTCAATGCTGAAGTTGACGAGGAATGCGCCTTGTTCAGAGAAGACGTCCTCACCGTTCTCGATGGAGCACGACTCGACATCGATGTAGACGTGATTGCTGTAACATTGATCGTTTTCAGCGAACCAGTAAATGACCGCAGAATCGCTTTCTGTTGAACCAAGGTTGAGTTCAATCGATTCAATGTCCGTAACACCGTTCTTATCCCAAATCGGAATTTGGAGAAGATGTGCTTCTCCTGGATGCAGCCACCCGTCACCGTATTGTCCCCAAATCAAATCGTATTCTGTACCCAATGAAGGTGTTCCATCGGAGCGAATCTGGATGTTGAACAGCGGTGTTGACATGCTTCCACCTTCGACCATGATGTTCCCTGCACCGTCTGCAATGGACAGCCAACCTTGGACGAATGAACCATCCGGCGCTTGAGATGTATCCATAGTAAGCGAGAACTCACCAATTGTTGCAAGCATATCCACAGGCTTGTCAAGAGGAATCATTTGGGTTTCATCTTCATCGATGGTTCCGTCCATATTGGTATCATCAACCCACGAACGCCAAATCTGAGCTTCTGCATGATGGGGCAATGAAGGGCTATCACCAATGATGAAATTGACTTCGGTTGAAGGAGATGCATCGCGATGATCGAACGTATCGACATCCATTCCGAGCAGCATCGGTGCGATTGAATCCATGGTGAAATTGGCCACCGGGTTGACTTCATAGGCAACGCCTTGGCCAGCAATTGGTGTTACTTCGAGTTCCATCTCGAGATTGTTTGCGCTGGTTGGAACGCTGTAAATGATGGAAGCAACACCATTGAGAATGAGACTGGTCGAACCCTTGTCTTGACCGTCGACAAGCAATCGGACTTGTGCTTGACCGGTACGAGGGACAGCATCTCGAACGCCTTCGAATCCAAGATAGGCATTCACAGTCACAAAGGTTCCCTGGATCAACGAGGCTGATGATGCATCGGTCTCGACACCAGATTGCGAGGCGATGGTAAATCGTTTGAGCGAAACATCGTTCTCGATTCCGTTGGCATGTCCCAATCCAAAGACATAATTGAGCGGTAGTGTCGGTCCAGTTGGACTGACCAGCATGACGTTCAACGATGCATACGGTTCATCGTTCCAACTTACAGGCATCTGGAAGGTGTGTGTAAACTGAATGTAGGAACCAGACCCAATCATGGCAATTTCACCGTTCGCATCAATGTCACTCCAGCCAAGAGCATACCCTGACTGTTGACAGTTCGCTACTGCAGCACCTGTAAGAGGAAGAACAACGGTTCCACACAAGACCTTGGATTGTCCACTTGGCCCTCGCAACGTGAAATCAACGCTCCATCCGTTGTTCTTGACATAGGATTCTGCATCCAAAACACCGAGCGGTGAGAGATCGAACGTTGAATTGACGGTAATCCAATCGGTTGAAGGAGTTAATGTGTCGACAGGTGGATTAACAGTGATTGAAACTGGGTTCAGTGTTGGCGATGAAGAAACGCTGTTGATGGTGACCTTCAACGAACCAGACGACATCATTCGAACAGGGAGGCGCACTTCTTTGACTCCACCCAGAGCAACCACTGAACTTAATTCCTGATTGAGTGCTTGAACCAAAGCTGAAGTTGCGCCAAGATTGAGATTTAACGATGCATCATAAGGTGCGAAAACGCCACACATGGTCACATCAGAACTCGATTGTGAGGATCCGATGGTGATGCTTACTCGTGCCATCGGCAAGCCAAGAATCCCACGATCGTCTGCAGCATTCGAGAGTGCGTTGTTGAGCGCACTGAGTTCATTTTGAGAGAACTCAAGGTAATATGAGGTTTCAAAATTTGTAAACCCGCGATTGGTGACATCAGAACCACCAATCTTGATGTTCATGTACGGAGATTTCATCTCAGAAGATGCAGAAACTGTGAATCCAAATTGATCAATTCCCGAGAGCGGAAGCAGGACGTCAAAGACACCTGCAGAGCTTGGAGTCGTGGCTAAGGTTTGGCAAACCTTCCCATTGGCAAGACGGTTCTGCATACCATAACTACCAGCATCATCGCCGTCGAAGCCCCAATCGGATACACCATCCGCTCCGACGTCAAGGCGCAATCCCATGTTTGGAATCGAACGAATTGTCTCGACGGAGAAGGAATCAACCGTGTAGGAACCACTGGATGATTGGAACCGGAATTGAACAACATGCCCAACTTCGTCGATGGTCGTGTACCCTTCGAGTGGATACGGTTGCCAGCCTTTGTCGTCAATGTTAGCTTCGAGGATTGGTGACCCTGTTGCGACAACTGAGGTTGAGAGTGCACCAAAACCATTCGAGATACGGTACACAGGCGATGTGATCGAACCCGTTCCAGAGATTGATCCTGATGATTGCGTCCATGTTGTACCTGAAAGAACCCAATCATGTGTTGCAGGATTCTCACTGAACGACTCGTTGATGGCACCACTGATGCCAATGCTATAGATTTTCGGACCGCCGCTTGGCCCAGTCATCATATGTGTTTTGAATCGAAGCGAAGGTGTTGCCTCCCAATCGATGCCACCGAGATCAACGGTCAAATCGGTCATCTCTCGATAGCCCGGAAGTGGGGTTCCGGTCGATGCATCAATGAGTGACCACTCAAACAATGACCCTGCTGGAATTTCAGCATCGATGACCATGAGTCCATAGGACGAGGGTTCGCTTCCCAAGGTCGCACCGGGACCAAACGGTTGCGACGTCCAGTTACCTTCGCCTGTCGAAATGCCGGAGGCTTTTGGAATGATTTCCACGTCATCAACGTTCCAACCCGAATACTGGACACTGGAATCGGTTCGACCAATTCCAAACCGGATTTGGAGGTTTGAATTCGCCGTCACATAATTGGAAATTGTAATCGTCTGTGAGATGAACGAACTGTCGCTTATCGTACCAGAATTTTGCCAAACATTGACCCAACTTCCGGAGGGGTTCTTGACCGAAACATAGGCTCGATCCCATGTTGATGATTCAACACCGAGTTGCCGTTGGAATTTGAGATCCCATCCGCCAGAGCAGCCACCACAATTCATGACAGGTGATGTAGCCCAGATGGTACTCCCGATGTTGTTTGGATAATTTCCGTTGTGTGAGTAGAGTGTGTTTGCCCCGCTGGGGACTGTTGCAGTAAGAGGTCTGCTGCTTGTTGATGTGTCTTTACCAATGAACCAAGAGGAACCCAACGTCCAGGTATTGGCACCATCAAAATCATACATCCAGCCTTGAGGCAAGAGTTGGAGAACCGAATTGTTGACATCCATTCCGTCGTAGACGGCGAGGGAATGATCGTAATCCGCCGGCGAATCAAACAATTTTGCAGCTGAAACGGGGAGAACACCTTCGTCCAAGGAGAGTTCGATTCCAGAGATGGCTTCTCCACTTGGAACACTAATCGACGTTGCATCGTTGACACCATCGGGGTAAGAGCCAATGCTAACGGTTGTTGTTTGACCGAGTGGCGTGGCGTTTGAAGTGACGTCAAATTGCAGATCTTCTGCTGGCCCAACCATTGGACTAAGCAACGAAAAGAGGAACACGGAAAGGAGCAGTGAAACCACGATTCCGTTTCGCTGTCCGCGACCCATGTATCGACGTCAACCTCTCACTCAAAAAGGATTCTTGCGACGACAACTCCCTTTTCGGCCAACAAGCAATATCAACCGTATGAGGTTCCATAGGAACATGAACGATGCTGAGGCGCTGAAAAAAATCGCTGGTGAAGCGGCATGCGAATTCGTCAAGACAGGCATGCGAGTGGGTCTTGGAACGGGTTCCACGGTCAAGTATACCGTCTTGGAACTCGGTCGGCGAATCAAGGAAGAAGGATTGGATATTGTTGGTGTTCCAACCTCTGTTGCGACTCAAAACCTAGCAACCGAAGTCGGCATTCCATTGGTCGAACTTGGTTCCTTGGACGGGTTAGACATTGTTATCGATGGAACCGATGAATTTGATCCACACTTCCAATTGATCAAGGGCGGTGGCGCTGCCTTGCTTCGCGAAAAGATTGTGGCGCAACAATCGGCTGCAATGGTCGTGGTTGCTGATGACCGAAAACAAGTGGATTGCCTAGGCGCTTTTGGCATTCCCATCGAAATCACGCCGTTTGCCTGTGATGTCACTGTATCCGTTCTTGCATCCATGCTCAACTGCAACGTTGAATTGCGAACGGACGGAGATGCACATGTCCTCACCGACAATGGGAACTGCATTGCAGATGCTCGCATTGGCCCAACCATCATCGACCCTATCGCAACGGAAGCAAACATCCTCAATGTAGCAGGTGTTGTACAAGTCGGTCTGTTCAACAACATGTGCGACGCCGTCGTGTTAGCCAGTGGCGATGGCGTTCAAACACTGATGAATCCAAAGGGTCGTTTGTAGGCGGGCCTGACGGGGTTCGAACCCGCGACCGACGGATTAAGAGTCCGTCGCTCTACCTGACTAAGCTACAGGCCCACGCCTGCCTCCGTCAGGTTGTATTTAATCATCTTGGGACAATGTCGTTCCAGCATCGCCTCTCATCGCTGAGAGTGCATCGCCTGGTTGGCAGAGAATTGAACGCATACTCGGCAAACCACGAATGGCATCGATCATGCTCTTGATCTTCGGACCCATTGATCCAGCGGGAAACTGTCCATCATCGAGATAGGATTCGGCCTCTTCAACGCTAAGATGACGATGCTCGGCTTGATGTTCCTGACCAAAATTCGTGTAAACGACTGGAACTCCTGTCGAAATAATCAGTGCCTCAGCCTCAAGGTCAACCGCAAGAAGCGAGGACAAACGATCCTTATCGATGACTGCAGGGATGCCGTTGTATTGACGTTCATGTTCAACAACCGGTATACCACCTCCGCCTCCACAAATGACCACAGCACGCTGATCGACAAGCGTTCGGATGACGTCCAAGTCAAGAATGCGATGAGGTAGTGGGCTAGCAACAACCCGACGTGGTCCGTGAACCGTTGTTGCAATGTCCCAATCACGCTCCATGACTTCTTGGGCGCTAAGAACCGGTCCAACAGGTTTTGTCGGTAATGCAAATGCTTCATCCTCAGCGTTGACCAACACGCGTGTCAAGACGACTGCCGTACGTTCAGGTCGATGACGATGCTTGAGAATACTGTTGAGTTGAAGCGAAAGGGTATGCCCAATCATGCCTTGCGTTGCAGCAACCCATTCGTCCATATCGTGGGATGCATTCGAATCCATAGACATCAATTCGCCGACTTGTGGGCCGTTGCCGTGTGTAAGAACAACCGACCATCCTGCTTCGAGGAGATCGACAACATCACTCATAACCTTAGCTAAAACCAAATCATGTTCGTCACCGGTTGAGGATTTTGGAGGTGCCAGTGCATTCCCGCCAATGGCGTACACCACAATTTTGCTCACGCTATTGATTGACCGGAGTCCTGTTTGATGCTTTCGCCAATCTGCGTGAACAATTTCGCCTTTCCGATGTGGAACCAACTGGCCAGACTTCAAACATGATATGTGAGAACGTAAACGGGGTGACATGGCCAAAGACATCTGGATTGGTGATGTGCAGAACGGCGATTATGACGGACAAGAAGTCGAACTGAAAGGTTGGATTAAGCGAACCCGTGGTTCAAATAAAATCCGTTTCGTGGTCTTGCGGGATTCAACCGGCATCATTCAATGTGTTGCAAAGCGAGACGTTGTTGGCGATGATGCCTTCGAAGCCATCGCTTCAGCATTGATTGAATCCTCATTGATTGTTCGTGGACGTGTCAACGTCGATGAACGAAGCGAAGGAGGTCATGAACTCGTTGTCTCTGGCGTCGAGATTGTTGGCCCCGTCGATCCAGAACGACCGTTTCCAATCACAGAATCAGCAATGAAAGCGGCCGATGGTGGTGAAACGGAATTCCTTCTCGACAACCGTCACCTCTACTTACGAACGAGTCGCATGACGACGATGCTCAAGATGCGTTCTTCCGTCTTTGGCGCCATTCATTCCTATTTCCGAGATCTCGACTTTGTTGAGTATCAAGCACCGAACTTCGTTGCTGGGGCTGTTGAGGGTGGCTCGACACTGTTCGAAGTCCCTTACTTCGGACGAAAGGCCTACTTGACCCAGTCTTGGCAACTCTATGCAGAAGCTGCCATGCCTGCATTGGAACGTCTCTACACGATTGCACCATCTTTCCGTGCCGAGAAGTCTCGAACACGACGTCACCTGACCGAATTCTGGCATGCTGAAATGGAGATTGCTTGGGCGACGAACGAGGAAGTCATGAACCATGGAGAAGGCGTTGTCCGACACATTGCATCCACATTGCTCGACGAGCGAAGTGATGAATTGGAATCGCTCGGACGTGATTTGGAACTTGTTGCACGCTACGCCGATTCCCCGTTCCCAAGAATGCGCTACGATGAAGCCATTGAGATTCTACAAGGCAAAGATGTCGACGTTGAATGGGGACAAGATCTTGATTACTCAAAGGAAAAGATTCTGACTCAGGACTTCGATGTTCCACACTTCTTGACGCACTATCCAAAGATTGCCAAACCATTCTATCACCGTGTTGATCCTGACGATGACAAATACGTCCTTTGCCACGATCTCCTAGCACCAGAAGGCTATGGAGAAATCATTGGTGGTGGTGAGCGTACGTGGTCTGAACAAGAAATTCTTGCTCGTCTTGAAGAAGAGGGTACACCAAAGGATGCTTACCAGTTCTACATTGATACGCGTAGTTACGGAGGTGTTCCTCACGGCGGATTTGGGCTCGGAGTAGACCGAGTATGCTCTTGGCTTAGTGGTGCAGATCACATCCGTGAAGTCATCCCATTCCCACGTGATTCCCGACGAGTAACACCTTGAGGTGATGCAATGCAACCCATCGTTGCACTTGGTTGTGGGCTCGTTGGAGAATATGTCATTCACAGGCTTGCAGACGATGGCCATTCTGTAACTGCAGTCGATCTTCGCATTCCATCATCACTGAAGCAACGACCAGATATTTTCTCTATAGAGAAAGATGCTATGCAATATGTTCATTCCCTCAGCGATCCAACCATTGTCATCAATATGCTACCCGGGCGTATCGGTCATTCCATACGAGAACCCCTCGTTCGAGGCGGACATCACATCGTCGACCTCGCATTTACTGAGGAAGATCCACAAACCTTGGATACACTTGCAAAAAAACACAAAGCGACGATGATTTGGGACATCGGAATCGCACCAGGCTTGTCCAACATGCTCCTTGCACAAGCTCAACGAGAACTGGGGCATCTCGATGAGGTGAGTATCCATGTGGGAGGGAATCCAACCGACTCCGACGATGAATGGTCTTACATGGCTCCCTTTTCCCCTTCAGACGTTATTGAGGAATACACGAGGCCTGCCCGTATAGTTCGTGATGGGAACATCGTCACCGTTCCTGCACTTACGGAACGACATCGCATCGAGGT